>JAQULP010000012.1 GCA_028718525.1 Sulfuricurvum sp.
GACCTAGAAAAATACTCGGATATAAAACACCGCATGAAGTGTTCTTTGCTAAAATTGCACAATGGATTGATGACTCGAAGCTACATTACAAAAATAACGTTGTTGCACTTGAGGGTTGAATGGGCGGAATGAAAACATCTCTATATGCAAAAAGCAAATCGTAAATTCGTGAATACCAAGAAGTTTGTTTGAGCAAAAATAGGGGAGTTAAAGTGGTGACCCCAAGGGGATTCGAACCCCTATGGCCAGAATGAAAATCTGGAATCCTAACCATTAGATGATGGGGCCACTTTAAAAAAGAAAGAGTCAGATAAATCTGAGCCGAAATTATATGAAAACAAAACTGAAAAAAAGATAAAACTATAAAATTTTTCCCTCTAAAGGGAAGAGGGGGCTTTTAGTCGTTATAAAACGAACGTAAAGCACGGATGATAACTGCATTTTTAGAAATACTTTCAGCTTTTGCATTATCGTCAACCAATTCATACACATCCAATGGCAAAGAAATTGAAAATGTTTTTGTTTCAATTTTTTTACGGCGTGAGACAAGACTGGTAATATTTTGAAGCATTTCAAGAATTTTTTTGGTATCAATCGGTTTTTGGATGAAGCTGTTGACGCCGACTTCGATTGATTCGGAAATTTTTTGGATATCGTTACTTGCAGAAATGACGATAATGATTTGTGATGGATTGATGGCGCGGATACGTCGGGCAAGCTCAATACCGTCAATTTCAGGCATGATAATATCAACGAAAACGATATCCGGATTAACTTTTTCATACATTCGAAGAGCTTCGGCACCATTATAGGCGGAAGTAACGTCTGCAAAAAAGTTTTTAAACGTCGAACTTAAGAGATCATTGGCAACAACTTCGTCTTCTACAACCATAGCTGTCAATTTTTTTGTTTGTTCCGTAAGCTGGATCAAATCTACATTTGATGACATGGTAACTCCTTTGTGAATTTCATGATTTATATCGCTGTGGATAATTGTTGTTATTATAGATCATATTTTTTAGCATTACCTTAAAAAAACCATTTCAGGTTATTTTATTGTAAAAACTGTTTTTGTGATTTTTTTATCCATCAATACGTTTTAAATTGTTCAAGCCATTCAATATTCGTTTCATTAGTCTTTTCTTGCTGGCGAAGCAGTGACTCTATAATACTGATTAAGGTATTTTCATCCAAAAATTGTAATAGCGAGGGATCGATATGTGTCGGTTTGATACCTTCGTATCGGTTTAAAAGATTTTCGATATCGGTGATAAGTTGTTCTTTACGTGATTTCATTAGAAAATTCTAACGCAATATTACTAAAAAGTATTTTGATTAACATAATATATATTATATTTAAATAATCTTTTGCATTTGTTCTCTATTACTATGTATCTCTTCTTCCACGATAGATCTAATTTGAAACAATAAAGAGTCCATACGTCAACCCATTATCAAACCAAAAGTTTCAAACCGCTATAATTGCAAAAAATTAAGATCAAGGACTTTGATTTGAGAAGTCATTTTTGTACCGATTTAAGTGAATTAAACGTTGGTGAGAACGTCGTTTTGTGTGGATGGGCAAATAGTTATAGAGATCATGGCGGAATCGTATTTATCGACTTGCGCGATAAAAGCGGCCTGATTCAACTTGTATGTGACCCTGCGGATAACGCACATGCCCATAAAGTAGCCAGTGACGTCCGTGATGAATTTGTCCTTATTGCGCATGGCCGTGTTCGTTCTCGTGGAGAAGGATTGGTTAATCCCCGTCTTAAGACAGGTGCTATTGAGGTAGTGGTTGAAGAACTTATTATCGAAAACCGCTCTGAGCCGGTCCCGTTCGGCATCGGTGACAATAGTGTCGGTGAAGAGATCCGTCTGAAGCATCGCTATCTTGATTTACGCAATCCTTCTATGTATAACACTTTCATGCTCCGTTCAAAAGCTGCAATTGCAGCGCGAAATGTCCTTGACCGTCTTGGATTTTTAGAAGTGGAAACTCCGATTTTGACGAAATCAACTCCAGAGGGTGCACGTGACTATCTCGTACCGAGCCGTGTACATGAAGGTGAGTTCTACGCCCTCCCCCAATCGCCTCAATTGTTCAAACAGCTCCTAATGGTAGGCGGATTTGACCGTTATTTCCAAATCGCAAAATGTTTCCGTGATGAAGACTTGCGTGCCGACCGTCAGCCGGAATTCACCCAAATCGACGTCGAGATGAGTTTCTGTAACCAAGAAGACGTTATCCGTGTTGCCGAAGAGTTGATTACCGGTATGTTCGCCTCAGCGGGACATGAAGTTCATACACCGTTCAACCGTATCAAATACAACGATGCGATGGAGTGGTACGGATCAGATAAGCCTGACCTTCGGTATGATCTAAAAATGATCGATGTTATCGATATTTTCGCACGCTGCGACAATGAGATTTTCACCTCTATCGCCGCCAATCCGAAAATGAACCGTATTAAAGCGCTCCGTGTTCCGGGCGCCGATTTGGTATTTTCTAAACGTGAGATGAAAAGTTTCGAAGATTATGTCCGTAAATTCGGGGCAAAAGGGCTCGGATATTTCCAAATGAAAGAAGACGGTCTCAAAGGGCCTCTAGAAAAATTCTTCTCTCCTGAAGATTTGCAGCTTCTAGTTGATCGTACCGGTATGGAAGTGGGCGACGTCGTCTTCTTCGGTGCAGGTGACAAGAAAACGGTATGGGATTATATGGGACGCTTCCGTATCTTTATCGCGGAACACGAAAAAATGAATCTAATCGACAAAGATCGCTTCGAATTTGTCTGGGTTGTCGATTTCCCGATGTTCGAAATTGAAGACGGCCGTGTCAAAGCCCTCCACCATCCGTTTACAATGCCGCGTGATCTGAATCACGAACATCTCGAAGATATCGAATCGATCGCTTATGATATCGTTCTCAACGGTACTGAACTCGGCGGCGGATCGATCCGTATTCATAAACAAGCACTGCAAGAACAAATCTTCACCCTTCTTGGAATCGGTGAAGAAGAAGCGCAAGAAAAATTCGGCTTTCTGCTCGATGCACTCAAATTCGGTGCCCCTCCGCACGGCGGATTTGCAATCGGATTTGACCGTTTTATGATGCTCTTGTCTAAAAAAGAGAGTATCCGTGACGTTATCGCATTCCCTAAAACCCAAAAAGCGTCATGTATCATGACCCAAGCACCGAGTCCTGTTGAATTGACACAATTGCGAGAGCTTCATATCCGTCTACGTGAAACGGCAAAGTAATCGATGAAGAAACTTTTTTTAATCATCGGTGCACCGGGTTCAGGTAAAACGACCGATGCGGAGATTATTGCAGGACGCAAGACCGAGACAATCGTCCACTACTCAACGGGTGATCTCCTGCGTGCCGAAGTTTCCAGCGGATCTGAGCGCGGAAAACGGATTGACAGCTTTATCAGCCGGGGAATGATCGTTCCGATTGAGATCGCGATTGACACGATCACCAGTGCTATCAAAGCCGCCCCCTCTGATGTTATCTTGTTTGACGGTTATCCCCGTTCATTTGAACAAATGAACGAACTTGATAAATTTTTGCAAAACGATCGTTCTATCGAGTTGGTCAGCGTCATCGAAGTTGTGGTAAGCGAAGAGGTAGCACGCGATCGTGTCCTCGGACGCTCTCGCGGAGCGGATGACAAAGTAGAAGTTTTTAACAACCGTATGAAAGTCTATACCGATCCGTTAGCGGAGATTCAAAGCTTTTATGAAAGCAAAAACCTTCTCCATAAAATAAACGGCGAACGTTCGATTGACGCTATTGTCGATGAGATGGAACTGTTTATCGAGAGTCAAATATAGGTCTCGTTGGGCTTCCTGCCGAAGGAAACTTAGCGTTAGCGCAGCTTATCGGGATTTTATTCCGATAGCGTATAAAATAAAATGATAGGAATTAATATGAAAATTATTCTTTTAGGTGCTCCGGGTGCCGGAAAAGGGACACAAGCCCAATTTTTGACTAAAGCGTTTGATATCCCTCAAATCTCTACAGGCGATATGCTCCGTGCTGCGATCAAAGCGGGAACAGAACTTGGGACATTGGCTAAATCGTTCATGGATGCGGGGAAACTAGTTACCGATGAGATCATTATCGGTTTGGTAAAAGAGCGTATCACTCAGGACGATTGTAAAAACGGTTTTCTCCTTGACGGTTTCCCACGTACCGTTCCTCAAGCCGATGCCCTCAAAGAAGCGGGTGTTGCGATCGATGCGGTTATCGAGATCGATGTTGCCGACAGTGTTATCGTTGAGCGTATGTCGGGACGCCGTGCCCACCTCGCATCAGGCCGTACCTATCATATCGTGTACAACCCACCGAAAGTAGAAGGAAAAGATGATGAGACCGGTGAAGATTTAGTTCAGCGTGATGACGACAAAGCGGAAGTTGTCCTTGATCGTCTCCGTGTATATCATGAACAAACAGCCCCTCTTGTGAACTATTACAAAGGTGTTTCAGCTGCCGATAACTCTGTCAAATACATCACGATTGACGGGACTCAAAAAATTGATGCCGTAGAACGGGAAATCCTTTCACAACTAAAATAGTCATCCCCCTTTTGGGGATCATGCTATAATCCCTGTATGAAAACTCCACATTTTTATGCCGTAATCATCGGTTCTGAAATTCTCAATGGGCGTCGGGAAGACAAACATTTTATTTATCTTCGAGATGCCCTCCTTCGTCGAGGTCATACCCTTTTCGCTTCATTCATTATCAAAGACGATCCTGTCCTGATCCGAAATATGTTTTACATGATTAAGAATGATCCCCATGCGGTAATGTTCAGTTTCGGAGGAATCGGTTCTACCCCTGATGACTTAACCCGTCAAATCGCATCGGATGTCTTTAGTGACGGTGAGTTGGTGCCGCATTTGCAATTTACACAGGACATAATTGACCGTTTCGGCGAAGAGGCCTATCCGCATCGTATCAATATGGCACATTTGCCGAAGAATTCCTTATTGCTTCCCAATATTATTAACAATATGTCTGGGTTTTATCTTGAAGATCGCTACTTTTTTATGCCGGGATTTCCCAATATGTCTCATCCCATGGTAGACAATGCCTTAGATCGTTTTTATCTTCATGCACCAACAATTTACCGACATACATTAACGGCACAAACTTCTGAAAATACCTTAATCACCATTATGGAGCAAATGGATAAACGGGTCGATTTTTCCTCCTTACCGATGATGAACGGTCCATCCCCTTCTGTAGAAATTTCGGTTGCATCTGAGAATGAAGCCCTCACTAGGGATAGTTTTCAACTTTTTATTGATAAATTGAATCTGGAATCAATCCCGTATGCCATTTTGGAGAGTGTAAAAAAATAAATTTTTTTTCTTTGATGCCGATTTTATTTTATATTAGAGGTAGGGAGAGTGCAATGCAAATGGTCAACATTTTAATGGTTTTATTGGTATTCATCATTTGTATGTATATCGCGTATAGGATTCTTTTTTTTAAAACTACCAAAAAAACGAATCAGAGGAAGAAACCCCATTTTACCTTTAAAATTGAGTCGGAATAGATATCTCTAGCTGTAGTGACGGTCATAGAGCTTATTGCGTTCTTTCATACTTGTTAGCTCTCTCTTTAGCATTTCTAACCGTTCAAGCCTCTGTTCAGTCGTTGGATGGGTGCGAAAAAGGGTATTGAATGAAACTTTTTTTCCATCAAAAGGGCTGATAATAAACATATGCGCATTTTCCGGTGTCGCGCCCTGCACTTCCCCTCGTCCGTTATAATTTGAAAGCTTAATAAGGGCGTTTTGGAGCCATTCAGGGTGGCCGGTTAAACGGGCTGCCCCTTCGTCAGCCATAAATTCGCGTGATCGACTAATCGTCATTTGGATAATACTGGCAGCAATAGGAAGTAATATAGCCATGGCAATCATGACAATCGGATTGATATTTCGATTATTACGTCCGAATATAGCTCCAAATTGCATCATATTCGCGATAAAAGCGATCGCTCCGGCTATCGTTGCCGCAATCGTGGCAATTAGAATATCACGATGTGCAACATGCGAAAGTTCGTGAGCCATGACCCCCTCAATCTCTTCTTCATTCAAAAGTTCCATGAGGCCGGTGGTAATAGCAACGGCGGCATGTTCAGGATTTCGTCCGGTTGCAAAAGCGTTGGGAATATGGTCATGGATAATGTAGACTTTCGGCATAGGCATATTGGAACGTTCTACCAATCGTGTTACAACACGATAAAGCAAGGGGGTTTCACGGGGATCTGCCTCTTGTGCATTATAGTGGTTTAAAATCATTGTATCTGAAAAATAGTAGGCATAAAAATTCATTCCGCCAGCCATAATCAAGGCTATTATCATTCCAGCGGTTCCACCGAGATACCCTCCGATTAAGACCAGTAAAATACTTAATGAACTGAGTAATAAAAAGGTTTTAATCTGTTCCATTTTTTGTTTCCTCTTCTAAAAGGGACAAAATAGATTTTTTTCGCATTTTACGCGCAAAATCAATAGCACTGAGGCCATAGGCATCACGAGCATTAAGATCCACACCCATTTCCAATAATTTTTTAATAACATCAACACGTCCGTAGCAAACAGCCCCCATTAACGGAGTAAATCCACTTTTACGGCTCGCTTGGTTAATGTCAAAATTGTCGTTTATTAATTTTTCGATCACTGAAAGATTATTATAGGTCACTGCTACATCAAATACACTGACCCCTTCATGATCAACATGATGGATATCGGCACCGTTTTCAAGCAATAAATCGATTAACATCTCATCACAGTGATACCGGATAGCAAAACAGAGTACCGATTCTCCATTCTCTTCAACTTCATTCGGATTACCGCCGTTCTTGAGGTATTTTTTTACGCCAAGGTAGTCATTAGCTTTTAATAAAATTGTCCACTGTTCCATAATTTATCCATAAAATAATATGACGAAGTATAACACGCAACCTTCAACCCATCCATAGGGTGTTATGGTAAAATTCCCTATTAATTTTACACCAAGTGAGACAATATGGAAATTTTAGAGACTGAAACTGCTTTTAAAGCCTGTGTTCAAGAGATTCAAAATAGTTCGGGATACAAAAATCCCCTTGCATTCGGTATCTGCCGTGTTGATTTTGGACAACTTAACAGTGATAAAATATTACAAGCAACTTTCCCGCATATCAACTGGAATGAAAACTTCGGAAGTGCTGCTATTTTTATCAAGAGCGCACAAGAACAGGGATTTGAAATTGATTTTACCTCGGATGAAGTTATTATTCCGGTTAATTTAAAATTTTTAGAGGGGTGTTTAAACGCATTTACCCCATATTCCGACGAAGCATTCGGCGATGCGCATAAAAACATCCAAGTCGTTTCTGCTCTGTACAATCTTATCAAAGAGAGAGGGATGCGTGAAGGCGAATTCCGTCTTGTCATTTTATTTAATGATGTACCATGTGTAAGCGTTGAAGGGACGTATTTAAAACTCTATGCCCTTTCGACTTCAAAAGTTGCACTTCGTTCCCTTAACTTGAACGGGGCCTTTGGAGCATTGCATAATGTTGCATGGTCAGACGGCCAGCCGATTGAACTCGATTGGTTACGCGAAAATGAAATCGAACTCAAATTTGCCAATGAATATCCAAAAATTGATTTTGTTGATAAATTCCCACGTTATCTTCAACACATTATCCCTGCCAACAACACACGTGTATTGGATGATTCAAAAGTACGTTTCGGTGCACAGCTTCATGCCGGTACAACCATTATGCCGGGTGCAAGCTATGTAAACTTCAATGCCGGAACAACAGGTGTCAGCATGGTAGAAGGACGTATTTCAAGTTCGGCAGTTGTTGGTGACGGCTCGGATGTCGGCGGCGGTGCTTCAATACTAGGCGTCCTTAGCGGAACAGACGGGATCCCTGTAACCATCGGTAAGAATACCCTTTTAGGTGCAAATTCGGTTACAGGAATCGCTTTGGGTGATGGCTGTATCGTAGATGCCGGTATTGCGGTATTAGCAGGAACTAAATTTGCTGTTACATCCGAAGAACTTGCTAAAATTCAGGAAGCGAATCCGTCAAAAACGCTCTCAGGTGAAAGTTTTAAAGGTAAAGATTTGGTTGGATTGAACGGTATTCACTACCGACAGGATTCAACTACAGGGCAGTTACTTATTCGACGTTCAACCCGAGAAGTTAAACTTAACGCCGATTTACACTAATCGCAATTTTCTATCGCCGTTTAAGGCGATGGCATCTATACTCATACTATCCCTATGAAGGAGCTTTCAATGATAAGCTCAAATGTCTCTTCAATTCTGTCGAATCAAGTCTATATGAATAATAATGCAAATAATGTAGCTAATGTCAACAGTGACGGATATATCCCCCGCACTACAACCATCAGCGAAACGCAAAACGGTGCGACCAAAGCAAATACCTCAATGGCCGATTCAAACGGAAGCTCAAAGTCTCAAACAGATCTTGCAAAAGAGTTGACAGACCAAGTGAGTATCGAAAAAATTGCGCAGGCTAACGTGCAATCCATTCGGACGCAGGACGAAATGCTTGGCTCGCTTTTGGATATTCGAAGCTAGAACCGCTAAAGCGGTTTTTTCGAACCGTTAGCATTTTTTATCCCTCCGCTTAAGAAGAGTGGAGATTTTGTGAAAATATTCATACTTTCGATGCGTGAAAGCAGTTTCATAGACGGGTCATACTCTTCTAAATCAGAGCCCAGTTCCAACGTACTGATAATGGCTCTACCGACAATGTGTCGGCCTGTTTTCCCTGATTTATTAAGAGTCCTGATTCCCCAGATATTATGCATTACCATGACATTGGACTCATACGTTCCGATATAGAGCAAAACATGCCCTTTGAGATAGATAATTGTTTCGAAGGGAATCCCCTTTTGTTTAATAACCGCTAATTTTTCATCATTCGAAAGCGTTGATAAGGGGAATATTTCCCCCTTTTTGGATTGTGAAGCAGAATTACGGGGGAGCCAAAATCCGAAAGGGGTATACATATCACGAATCATTGAGGAACAATCACGTTCTCCAAACATTCCGCCCCATCCGTAGGTATTATTCAACATTTGGGTTCCTATAAGGGTTAAATCACTTTTATTGAGTTTGCTTATCCCCAGCCGAGCCGATTTTTTGGGAATCGATAATAGACTTACCATACCGCCGATATCGATCGTTTTTACATAATAACGTTCACCGTCTTCATGATCAAAAGGGAGAACCATCCCTACCCTAGAGTAACTTCTAAATCGGCTGGATGAATCTAATAACGGAACATTGTCTTCAATGGGGAAGACTTTTTCTGATTTTTGTAAAAGTGTAGATATAGACCCCTCAATAACGGTTACCCCCTCAGAAGGGACCCAACCGGAAGCATTATTGGTAAAAATATAGCTCCATGCACCGTCTTTGGAAGTATGGGAGAGAAATACCGGTTCATTAAAATTGACACTGCTGTTTTGGAGAAGATCAAACGGAAACCCTTCACCGGCCAGCGCCGGATTCTTATATAAGGGCTTATCGGTGGGAAAGGCTCTTAGATTCATCCATTTTAGGGTAACCGCTTTTTGACTGATACTGCCGTACGATTCAAAATTGGATTGATATTTAATCTGATCGAACCATGAAGAGGGAACAGGGATGAGATTACTACCGTATCCCTTTTTATAAACGCGCAAAGGCCATAAAACACTCTCAATACTTTGGGGTGGAGCTTTATAACACCAAGGTGAATAATAACGACTAAAAAAACTGTTTTGTTCCTCTAAAAAGTTATCGTAATCTCTGGCATTCTGATCAATATATGGTGACATGGATTGATCAAATCGCTCTAATTCACTTATTTTGGGGCCAAATTCAACCACTGGGGTATCACTTTCTTGAAGAAGCGACTCGTTTGATTCACTTTGATTTTGGTCTTTGACAGGACATATAGCGGTATTGATTGATTTCGATATTTCGGGAGAATGCGAACTGCATCCGGAAAAAATCAATATAACACCACTTATCCAAAGCGCTATTTTCATACTATTCCTACTATTATTCAACTCCACCGAAGCGCCCGACAACTCGACCGATAATTTCAACTTCATCTTTTCGGGCAACATACGTAGGATAATCTTTATTGTCTGAAATAATATCAAGTTTGCCATCAATCCGTACTTGTAGACGTTTAATAAACAAACCATGCTCTGTCCGTATGGTAAAGATACCTCCGCGACTCAAATCAGTTTTTGAACGATTAACAAATACGATATCGTTATAGCTAAAGGAAGGTTCCATCGAATCTCCCGAAACATTAATGGCTTCTATATGGCGTAGCTCTTTTTCACCACCCAGTGATACAACAAAATTTTCTTCTAACATTAACGGTTCATAAGAGAGTTCGTCATTTTCCGCCCCACCCCCTGCAGAGGCGCTTACCGATGAGAAGTAGCGCACCATGTAAAAACGGTTAGTCGGTTCAATAAGACTTTCCGGAGATTGATTATACAAAAGCCAATTAATTGCGATGGAACGTTTTGCACAAAAATCGAGCAGTTCGGTAAAAGGAATTTTATTCCGTTTTTTCATCGTAGCAAAATTCATTTGTGTGATATCTAATAACTCAGCTACATCTTTATCAAATACTTTCTTATCGGGAAATTCGGATGAGACGATATCTTTAATCGTTTCAACAATATCACTGAACGTTTTCATTAGGCAGTCCTTCCTATTATGGATAATGTATTGTAGGAATTATGACATATAAAATCAACATATATTGCAAAATGAAATATTTTACTTGATTGTTTTTGAATTACTCTACTATTTGTCAAATATGACTCAAGGAGTTTTCAATGGCACATGTAATTCGTAAAGCAAATACTTGGATGGATTTATTTGAAATGAAGATGGAAAAATGGGCTGAGAAGCTATTTTAGCCCTTTTTATTTTTTTCATCTTCTTCATATTTTTCTAAACGTGCAAGATGATAGCCTCGAAAAATATAGAGTAAAAAGAGGACAAAGAGAATGATGACAAGAGTATCTAATATTTGAATCATGTTACATCATCTTTCGGTAAGAAGTAAAATTTTGTTTGATAGCTTCATAAAGGATAATTCCGCTACTGATGGCAAGGTTTAAGCTGCGTCCCTCTTTCGTCATTGGAATGGTCATTGTTTGAGTAGGATAAGCATCTAGAATTTCTATGGGAATCCCTGACGTTTCACTTCCAAAAAAGAGAAAATCTCCTTCTTGAAATTCAATATCGAAATACGGACGATCCGTCTTGGTGGTTGCCATGAAAAAACGCTCTGTGCATGGGTTTGCTTTTAAGAATTCTTCAAAATTTTCCCATACATGCAGATCAAGTTTATGCCAATAGTCCAATCCTGCACGCCGTACCGCTTTTTCATCTATGTCAAATCCCAAAGGTTTGATTAGGTGCAGGGTTGAACCGGTATTGACACAAAGCCTTCCAATAGTACCGGTATTATTTGGAATTTGCGGAGTGACTAAGACAATGTTAAACATTTAAAAAATAATCGTTTTGTTTGCATGAACAAAAATACGATCCTCCAATGCAAGTTTTAACGCTTTGGACAAAACAATTTTTTCAACATCACGCCCCAAACGCTGCATCTCTTCCCACCCATAGGCATGGTTGACCGGGATAACATCCTGAGCGATAATGGGTCCTTCATCGAGATGATTATTGACAAAATGGGCCGTTGCCCCAATAATTTTTACACCGCGTTCATACGCTTGTTTATACGGATTGGCACCGATAAAGGCAGGGAGGAAGGAGTGATGGATATTGATAATTTTGTCTTCATAGGCTTCTACAAATTTCGGTGTTAAAATACGCATGTATTTTGCCAAAACTATATAATCGATTTCGCCTAACTCAGAAAGTTGATTTAATACCTGCTGTTCATGCTCATCACGATCATAACCTACATGAGATACGGTATAAAACGGGATGTCAAACTTAGAAACTAGCGGTTCAAGAAGATCGTAATTAGAAACCACTCCAACAATGGTCGCATCAAGCTCTCCCGCTTCATAACGGATAAGAATATCCCCTAACGCATGAGATTCTTTGGTCGCCATTAAAACAATACGCTTTTGTCGCGGTGCGATAACGTCAAGTTCCGCATCTTTAGGTAATACAGCCGCAAGTTCCTCCCGAAGGATGTCCGGTGCTATTTCACCGGCAACGACACTACGCATGAAAAATTTATTATGTATTTTATCAACGAATTCATTATTAGAAATGATATTCAGATTGCGATTGAAAAATACACTGGACACCTTATATACAAGCCCTTTTTCATCATTACAATGGATTAAAATACGATAGTGTTCATTCATTATTTTTCCTCAGTTTGGCAAGTGTTTTGGATTATTTGATGGTATCTAGTCGATTATCGATAGTCGCTAAAAGGTATTCAAGAAAATTCAGCGTCAAATCAACTTTAGCCTCGATTTGAACGTTATTAGGCGACTGGAATCCTTCAAAAAGGACCAGTAAACGTTCTCGGATTCCTTCAAGCATCCTCGCTTCATCGTCACGCACGCTTGTCTTAAAAGGTACAGATGGCATCTCAATCGGCTGAGTTTTGGTAATAGTTTCTTCATGAACCGGATGGTTCTCTTCATGAATAATTTGACTTTTTTCGGTAGGCTGTGCAGTCGTGGCTAATTCTTCTATTTCGGCCAATGTGGATAAAATAACATCTTTTAGTTCCATGCTTTTAACAACCACCTTTCAAATTGGATAAATTCAGCTTCTTCATCCATTTGGACAAAAAAAGACTTCATTTCATTATTTACCCCTAAAAACTTCTTGCGCATACCTGAAAGGCGCCGAATCGCAATTTTGGCATCCGCGTTTGAAGGGTCTTTTTTTAGAATCTCTTTGTATATTTCAAGGGCATCTTCTTTAAGCCCTTGAAGTTCGTAAATATTTGCGAGAGTTAAAGTTTGCATTTGGCTGCAAAATTAGCGATAATGGAACCCATTTCGCTGGTAGAACAGATCTCTTTTGCATCGTATCCTGCAATATCTTTAGTTCGATACCCTTCTGCCAACGCTTGTTTGATGCCGAAATCAATACGATCGGCCGCACGATTTTCACCTAATGCAAAACGGAGCATCATTGATGCGCTTGCTATGGTTGCAATCGGATTTGCGATCCCCTGCCCTGCAATATCCGGAGCGGATCCGTGAATCGGTTCATAAACACCAATAGCAGCGCCAACCGATGCAGACGGTAATAAGCCGATCGAACCTGAGAGCATACTGGCCTCATCACTTAAAATGTCTCCAAATATATTTCCGGTCAAAATGACATCAAACTGTTTCGGATCACGGATCAACTGCATAGCGGCATTATCGACATACATATGGCTGAGTTCAACTTCCGGATACTCTTGAGCTACCTCTTCAACCACTTCACGCCATAATTGGCTAACATCCAAGACATTGGCTTTGTCAACAGAGCACACCTTTTTAGAACGTTCCATCGCAATTTTGAATGCAACATGGGCGATACGGATGACTTCATCACGGCTGTATACCATCGTATTCCAACCCTTATTCTCATCGCGTCCTTTCGGTTCGCCGAAATAAATGCCGCCAATCAATTCACGAACAACCATTAAATCAACACCCTTTACGATCTCCGGTTTTAATGAGCTTGCATTAACGAGTTCATCATAAACATTTGCGGGACGGAGGTTGGCGAAGACACCAAGCTCTTTACGAAAACGGAGCAACCCGCTCTCCGGACGTTTCTCTCTTGGAAGCGTATCCCATTTTTGCCCACCGATCGCTCCGAATAAAACAGCATCACTGGCCAACGAGATATCGATCGTTTCTTGAGGAAGGGGATCTCCGGTGGCATCTACCGCACACCCTCCCATCAACGCTTCCTGATAGTTGAATTCAAGGTCCTCACACGCGGCTACGGCATCTAATACCTTTACGGCTTCATCAACGATTTCAGGGCCGATTCCATCCCCTTTAATAAGTGCTATATTATAACTTTTCATCAATTATTTCTCCTGTACGGCAATTTCAGCGCTTGCGTAATTCATAAGGCCGCCTGCGGTAATAAGTTCTTGCATAAACGGTGGAATCGGAATAAATTTATAAACTTTTCCGGTTGTGACGTTGGTAATCGTACCTGCGTCCATATCAATACTGACACTCTCGCCCTCTTTGATTTCAAGGCTTTCAGGAAGTTCTAAAATAGGTAGCCCCATGTTAAATGCATTACGGTAAAAAATGCGGGCAAATGTTGGTGCGATAACGGCTGCAACACCGGCGGCTTTTAACGCGATAGGGGCATGTTCACGTGATGAACCGCATCCGAAGTTCTCATCGGCAACGATAATATCTCCCGGAGTCATTTTAGAGACAAATGTCGGATCCGCATCTTCCATGACATGTTTTGCCAGTTCTTTGGGATCAGAAGTATTAAGATAACGAGCAGCGATGATCAAATCGGTATCAATATCTTTACCGAAATTCCAAACTTTGCCTTCAATTTTTTGCATCAAAAATCCTGTGGTACGTAAAATTAGGTGGATTATAGCCAACAAGAGTTGAAAGAGATTTAAAATCTCATCCGGAAAACTCAGAAAAGAAAGGTAATATTATAAAATATTACATGATTGTATTTTAGTTTCAAAATAATGAGATCGATGAATATTGCACTTACCAAAAAGCTGTCAATGCTAAAAGCATCGGCAAACTTTGGAAATCAACAAAATCAATTATTATCGTTTGATTCCATTAGTGGTCGCAAGCATTTCATCACTGGTTGTAATAACTTTTGAATTTGCATCGTATGCACGCTGTCCGGTTATCAGGTCAGTTAATTCCACAACGAGCTGAACGTTTGAAAGTTCAACAAACCCTTGACGAATATTGCCGAGGCCGTTTTCACCGGGAGTCCCTTCTACAGCTTGCCCCGAACTGTCCGTTTCAACAAACAGGTTATCTCCCATGGCATGTAACCCTGCAGGATTAATAAAATTGGTAAGGGAAATTTGCCCTATCTGGGTTGCTTGAGCCTGTCCAGCCTGAGTCACACTGACGATACCGTCGGTTCCGATACTGATATTAATCGCATCTTCGGGAACAACAACTTCCGGAACAAGCGTGTATCCATCGGAATTAACCAAAGTGCCGTTTTGGTCAACTTTAAATGAGCCGTTACGGCTGTAGACTTCCGTACCGTTTGGAAGTTGAAGTTTGAAAAATCCTTTTCCTGTAATGGCCATATCAAGGTTATTATCGGTTTGTTTAAGACTCCCCTCGGTAAAAATCTTGTTAATAGCCGTCGGACGTACCCCAAGTCCCACTTCAATACCTGTAGGAGATTTAGTCGTGTCACTGGTAGATGTCCCCGCATAAGTCATGACCTTATACATCAAATCGGCAAATTCGGCACGGGATTTTTTGTATCCCATTGTATTGACGTTGGCAATATTATTGGCGGTAGTATCAATTTGCGTTTGCATTGCCAGCATTCCGGTAGAGCTGGTATAAAGTGATTGCATCATGGTTTAATTCTCCTTAGTTTTTGCCGGCTATTTTTTGGATAGCTTCGGTGTTCATATCATTCATTTGGGCATCCATTGCTTTTTGATACATCCCGACTAAGCGATTCGCCTCTACCAAGGCTATCATCTCATTGACCGCATTGACATTGCTTTTTTCGACAAATCCCTGCATGACTCCTCCGCTTTCCGTTTGGGGAGTCAACGGATCGGCTTGATCCGGAATATAAAGGTTCCCCCCCTCTTTGAGTAAGGTACGAAGATTTTGCGGCTCTACGACTAAAAGTTTTTTATTGGCTACCATTTGTGTTGATCCGGGGACATTCGTCATAATCTGTCCATTTTTATCAATCGTCACAATACTATCCTGAGGATTGAGCGTAATAGCCGTTTTTGTTTGAAAATAATCACTTGAAAGGACTTCATACCCTTGCTTATTAACCAGCTTCCCTTCATCGTTCAATGTAAACGTACCGTCACGCGTCAAACGAATTCCTTGCGGCGTATTAACTGCGAAAAACTGCCCCTCTTTGGAAAGGGCCAAATCAAATGTATTGTCCGTTCTTTGCATAGCGCCCAGCGAATGATCGGTATAGGCATCCGTAATCATGGGGACACGGCTTAACGAACGGTTTAAATACTGTGCAGCCTCTTCCGTGTGATTTGCAATCGGAAGATCACTTTGCGCTTCTTTATAAAGACGGACGAAATCTCCGGTAATTAACTGGTCTTTTTTGTATCCCGCAGTATTGGCATTGGCAAGATTGGAAGCAATCGTATCTAGCCGATTGAATTGCGCTACCATTCCGCCTGTTGCCGCATAATATCCAGTTTGCATCCTGCACCCTTGTGGAGTAATAATTTTAAAAGAAAGCAACTACCGTTCCATTATAGATAAAAACAATATTTATCCATGCTAATTACAGCTTTAAGAAATATTTCGGTATAATCCACCTCTTTTTAACGTAAGGGAGTCTTCCTCAGCATGAGTGTCAAAGATCTAAATAAACATCTCGAAACCCTATTTACCGAACATAAATCCAAAAATTGTCTCACTTATGAAACAATCGTCGATCCTTTTGATAAGCAACCGACCCTTGCTCAAGCAAAAACTATCCTGAAATTAGCACAGAAACATAAAATTTGTCTGTTTACTTCCTCTGAACACGCGAAGATGCTGAATCAGCAAGAGGCCGCCGCGAAACGTGCCGCTCAACTCAAATACATTGAAGAAGCCAGCGGAGATGAATTTGATATTTTAAAACAGCATGAATTGCTCGAATGGTCCCGATCCGACTCTCCGGTACGTATGTATTTACGTGAAATGGGTCAAATCCCCCTCCTTACCAAAGAAGAAGAGGTTGAAATTTCCAAACGGATGGAGATGGGAGAAGGGATTATTATCGATGCGATCTGTTCCGTCCCTTATTTGATCGATTTTATCCTTGATTACAAAGACCCGCTCATTAATCGTGAACGCCGAGTTAAGGAACTTTTTAAAAGTTTTGAAGAAGAAAATGAAGATGACAGTGACGATGATGTAGAAGATGAAGTGGATGATGAAGAATCAACGGAAAAAGCACCTTCTGCTAAAGATAAAAAACGGGTAGAGAAAGTCGTTACCAGCTTTAAAGCGTTGGAAAAAGCGAAAAAAGAGTGGGTAAAAGCGACTGAAAAAATGCTCGAAGAACGTGCCGTTGATGAGATGGATGCCGAATATGTATTATTCTTCCTCAATGTCAGCTTCAAGAAAAAAATGCTTAAAGAAGCGTTGCTTGATCTTGGGCCTACCTCTAAACTCATCAATGAGTTAGTACGATCAATGGAAACAGCCCTACGCAGTGATGAGGGTTTTGATCGTGAACTTAAACGTTTAGAGTATAAATTACCGTTATTCAACGATCAACTCAAAAAAAATCACACTTTGATTTTAGGAAAAATCTGTGACCTTACCAAAGAAGAAATTGCAACTAAAGTTCCTGAAGCGACAATGGTCAGCACCTATATGGAGATCAAAAAGTTAATCCAGACCAAAGAGGCTTCCAAGGGGGGCTTCAATATGGAACCGGATAAACTTGCCGATATTCTAGAACAGATCAAGCGCGGAAAAAACATCTCCGAGGTTTCTAAAACGCGAATGGCAAAATCGAATCTCCGACTTGTTGTCTCAATCGCTAAACGTTACACTAACCGCGGACTTCCGTTCTTGGATTTGATCCAAGAGGGGAATATCGGTCTGATGAAGGCGGTAGATAAGTTTGAATACCAAAAAGGGTACAAGTTCTCGACCTATGCAACATGGTGGATCCGCCAAGCCATAAGTCGTGCGATTGCGGATCAGGCACGCACTATCCGTATCCCGATTCATATGATCGAAACCATCAACCGTATCAACAAAATTATGCGTAAGCATCTTCAAGAACATGGAAAAGAGCCGGATGTTGAAACCATCGCGGAAGAAGTGGGATTGTCGGTAGAAAAGGTTAAAAACGTTATCAAAATCACCAAAGAGCCGATTTCACTCGAAGCCCCTATCGGAAATGAAGAAGACGGCCGATTCGGAGATTTCATTGAAGACAAGATGTCTATTTCACCAAGTGATGCCATTTTGAAAGATGATTTAAAAGTTCAAATCGAAAGTGTTCTTGAACAGTTGAATGAACGTGAAAAAGCAGTTATCAAAATGCGATTCGGAATTATGGACGACGAGAGTGACCGTACGCTAGAAGAGATCGGTAAAGAGCTTAATGTTACTCGTGAGCGTGTTCGTCAGATCGAATCCAGTGCGATCAAAAAACTAAAACACCCAAAAGTGGGTCGTAAACTTAAAAATTATATCGAGGACTGATGACATTCGATCAGCAATGGATTGAATACGATTTTAATCCGTTTATCCTTTTTAATTCCGGTGGAAAAATCGTATCGCTCAATACCGAGGCGCAATATCTCTTAGGGGCAATTGAAGCGTCGGCTATCTATAAAATAGCAACCACTTATGCCAGTTCATCGTTTGGCTTCAAGACCACGTTTTTAGAACTTGAATTCGGACGATTCAAATTTTTCGGTATTACCGTCGGTTATGAAGATGAGGAACAAATCGGCATACGCCTTTATCAACTCCCCTCTTTTCAGTTTACCAAACAAAAACCGGATGGACAGCTTGTTAATGTCTATACCCTCATTGATTTATGCATTAGTTCCAATTCTATCGGATCCTCCACTAAATATCCCAAGGAACTTGATCCGACCATACCTGAAATTCGTCTGCACACAGAGATGTTTATTAAACTATTAAATAAAATTTACATTTCCATGGGGGGAAATGAAAAAATTCTCACCCGCCTTTTTTTCCGTGTAGGTGAACACATCAAATTTGAAGGAGAAAAGTATTCTCTTTTTTCTATCGAAATCTCATCAAATACTATTCTTCGAAAATTTCTCCCGGAAATAACCCATTTAGCGGAAGAAAATAACCTTTTTGTAGATATAAAAGAGAATAAAATAACAATAAACGTCCCAATGATCGTTAAATAAAAATTTTAATAGCTTTGCTTCCTTCTTGGTTTTACTCTAAATTTTCACTTTAGGGTAAAACAATGATCTTAATCCAAATCCATACTATAATCGTCTACTAACTCTTTCTTTTTCATACTGTAGAGTTTTATTTTGATGTCTTCACTGACTATATGCTCAATGAGCGCTTTTTTAATGATAAATTTCAATTTGGTTTGAATCATTGCTATGGTTGGGGAATTGGAAATTGAATGGTTAAAAAATTCTATAATATCCTGATGAATTTTTCGATGCTGTTCTAACTCAGGAAACTGAATGCTTTCCATATAGGATTCTTCATCGCTAAAATGTTCACGCATATATTGACTTAATTCACCTAAAATTTGACGCAGCTCCTCTTTGGACGATGATGCGGCATCCAACTTAGCGATACGCTCAACAATTTCAAACAGATGCCTATGCTGCTGATCAATACTGTTTATCCCTAAACGATACTCTTCTCGCCATGCAAACGAATGTGGCATATTCACACTTCCTATCCGAATTTTGAACTCTTTTAAAAGATGATAACACACATTTCGATGATTCTAACACTATCCCGGAGAAAAAAATATCTACTTGTTGAAGTTAGCGATCCGTTGAAGTGCTAACAAACAGTTCTTTGGCTATAAAATAGCCGATCGGTATACCTGCAGCAAGTCCAACCAAATAAGGCAATATTTCCAATGCCTGATTATTTTCAAGTGCAATAAATCCTAATACTAAAAAAGCATAGGGAACAAGACGATAAACAGATACCCAAGCCGAACCGTTTTTCGTCGTATTTTTAATCATTTCACCCTTTTGACGCGCTTTTTCTTCTTTAATCATTTGTTTGATATCGGCAATTTCATCTGAACGCTCCTCCTCATACAAATCATAGGGATCGTCCATCATATCGATAACATCTTTATTATCTTCAGGATCTACATCTTCGACACGTCTCATTATCATATTACGGTATGAATAAAGAGAACCGATTACAATTGTCATAGAGGTAAGCATGGCAACCGTAAAATTAGCATACATCGCACCCGAAAAAAAGAGTAAAAGCAGTGATGCGATGAGTGCCGTCGTCAGGATAAGAAACGGTTTTTTAATCTTCGTCATCGTCATTGTCATCTTTATCTGTTTTTCCCATATTGTAACGGGGATCTTTTGCCAATTTTTCAAACTCTTTGTACTGCTTGCTGTAAGCTTTATAAACATTCAACAAAGCTGCAAGTATACCAATCACTACACCGATCCACAATAACCATCCGATACCGGTTATTTTTTTGAGACCTAAGCCAATAGCTACACCGATTAATACGGCTACAACCATGGAGATTCCGAGTGAAAGGGTTTCAGCCCCTTCAATAATCGGCTTTAAACGGGGTTTGCGTTCCTCTTCCATTAGAGTTCTCCAAAGATTTTATCGGCTGCGGAAATCGTCTCTTCAATCATTGTATCCGTAATCGCAGTCGATATAAATCCGGTTTCAAATTGTGAACAGGCAAAATAAAATCCTGCATCCAGCATCGCAGAATGAAAACGGGCGAAAACGGACGTATCACTTTTCAATGCATCGGCAAAATTATTTACCGGAACATCACAAAAGAAAAATCCGAACATGGACCCTCTCACATCCGTTTGTAATCCAATATTATGTTTAGCCGCTGCAGCCGCAAATCCGTTCATAAGACGTTTAGCACGCTCTTCGAGGACATTAAATACACGTGCATTGGTTTTAAGTTTGTTAATTGATGCCAATCCTGCCGCCATAGCAACCGGATTTCCACTCAGTGTTCCCGCTTGATAGACCCCTCCCTCAGGAGAAAGATGAGCCATTATGTCACGGCGTCCACCGAAAGCACCTACCGGCATTCCCCCACCGATAACCTTTCCAAGTGTTACCAAATCCGGTTTAGTCCCGGTAATACTCTCGGCACCGTGCAAACAGGCACGGAAACCGCTCATCACTTCGTCAAATATCAATAAAGTGCCATATTCATCACAAAGTAATCGTAACTCTGCCAGAAAATCTTTGGTAGCAGGCACCAGTCCCATATTCCCGGCAATCGGTTCGATGATTACACAGGCAATACCAGGGCTGTCTTGGAAACATTTTTTGACACTTTCGATATTGTTGTATTCAGCCAACAACGTGTGTTTGGTGAAATCGGCAGGTACACCCGGTGAACTCGGTGTTCCGAACGTTACGGCACCTGAACCCGCTTGAACGAGTAAAGCGTCACTGTGTCCGTGGTAGCATCCGGTGAATTTGACGATGTCATCACGCCCGGTAAACCCTCTGGCAAGTCGTATCGCACTCATAACCGCTTCCGTACCGCTGCTGACAAAACGGATTTTTTCGATTGATTCATAAACAGATATAATTAATGCGGCTAAATCGCTTTCGGCTTCAGTAGGTGCACCAAAACTTAGGCCATGTTTTACTGCTTCAATGACGGCATTTTCAATGCTTTCATCACGATGACCGAAAATAAGAGGTCCCCAACTTTGAACATAATCTACATAGCGATTATTATCTACGTCTATCAGATAGGCCCCATCTCCACTTTGTATAAACCGGGGAATCCCACCGACACTTTTAAACGCGCGTACGGGAGAATTAACACCGCCTGGGATGAGTTGTTGGGCTTTATCAAAAGCAATTTGAGAGTGTTCGATGCTCATAGACTGTCCTGCATAAATGTTTTTGTTATTATAGAGTGTTCTAGCTTTGGAGTTGCCTATAATGCCAATGTACGGTAAAATTATGAAAAAACAAGGTTTTGAATGGAATTCAAGGTTGATGCCACCTGCGGCAAAGCGCGAGCGTGTACGATCACAACAGCACACTCCACTATCCAAACACCGATATTTATGCCGGTTGGTACGGTAGGCTCAGTAAAAGCACTTGATATGGCTGATATGACGGAGCTTTTAGATACACAGATCATATTGGCGAATACTTACCATACCTATTTGCGGCCCGGTGATGAAACCATCGCCAAATTTGGCGGCCTTCACGGGTTTACTACGTATCCAAAAAGTTTCTTGACCGATAGCGGCGGTTTCCAGGCTTTTAGCCTCAGCGACATATCAAAACCTACAGAACACGGTATCGAATTCCGAAGCCATATTGACGGCAGTAAACATTTTTTTACCCCTGAAAAAGTTATTGATATTCAAAATAATTTAAACAGTGACATTATGATGATTCTAGACGATCTGGTTGCGCTTCCCGCTACACAAGAACGCATTAGAACATCGATCCAGCGTACGACCCAATGGGCACAACAATCGATCGATTACCATCGTAACAATCAGACCAAAGGTATTGGCATCAGTCAAAATATTTTTGCCATTATTCAGGGAGGGACAGATTTTAATTTCCGAACACAGTCGGCGGAAGAACTTTGTGCCATGGATTACGACGGATTTGCAATTGGAGGGCTAAGCGTCGGTGAATCCAATAATCTGATGTATGATACGGTTGAACATACGACACCGCTTATGCCGGAAAATAAACCCCGCTATCTTATGGGAGTCGGAACTCCTGAAGATATTGTTGAAAATATTGAACGGGGTGTCGATATGTTTGACTGTGTTATGCCGACACGCAACGCCCGAAACGGTACCCTTTTCACGACATTTGGAAAAGTCAACATCAAAGGGGCCAAATATAAATACGATGCCCAGCCGATTGATCCATCATGCGACTGCTATACGTGTCGCCGCTATAGCCGCGGATATTTACATCATTTATTCCGTTCTCGTGAAATAACCTATTTTCGTCTTGCTTCGCTTCATAATCTCCATTATTATCTTTGGTTGGTGCGGCAAGCACGTGAAGCAATCATAGCAGGCAAATTTAGCGAATTTAAAAAGGAGTTTTATGCACGCCGACAAGCCTAAAATGACTCTGGGAGTCAATATCGATCATATCGCCGTCTTACGTGAAGCACGTAAAATTAACGATCCTGACCCTTCTATGGCATTAGCCGTCTGCGCGCAAAACGGTGCAGACCAAATTACTATTCACTTACGTGAAGATCGTCGGCATATCCACGATGATGATGCGCGTCGTATTATTTCACTCTCCCCTCTTCCTGTCAATCTTGAATGCTCCATTGAACCTTCAATTATTGATATTATTACAGAGATGCGTCCTCATCGCGCTACATTGGTACCTGAAAAGCGTGAAGAAGTCACTACCGAAGGGGGACTTGACGTTACAGGTCACTTTGATCAGATATTAATTACTATTAATAAATTAAAAGATGCCGGCATTGAAATATCCCTCTTTATTGATCCGACACGAGAAGCGGTTGAGACGTCAGAACGCCTAGGAGCCGAATGGGTTGAATTGCATACCGGAAGCTATGCGAATCTCTATGCAATGCGTCATACTGCCCTTCCCCATTCACATCATGCAATTGATGCACTAAAGCTTTCGCGTCAAGAACTTGACAATCGGATTGAGCAAGCGTACGGGGCTTTGGTTGATGCAGCCAATTATGCACGTTCCTTAGGGTTAAAAGTCGCGGCCGGGCATGGATTAAATTATCAGAACGTCACTTCGATTGTCAGTATAGATACCATCGAAGAATTAAATATCGGACAAAGTATTATAGCCCGATCGGTTTTTACAGGGCTAGCAACTGCCGTATCGGACATGAAATCATTATGTCAGCGTTAAAGACGGTCGCGATTAGCGTCGGTGATCTCAATGGTGTAGGCTTTGAAATCATTCTCAAGGCACATGAACGTATTAAACACCTTTGTAAACCTCTTTATTGTATAAACTATACAATGGCGCATCAAGCGGCGGCCCTGCTCCATACCCAAATTCCCAATGATTTTCATATGGTGAAGGTTTCAGGCGAGTTTACTATCGTTCCGGGCGAAATCTCGGCTCAAAGCGGACGTTATGCGTACGATTCATTCATGACCGCAGCCAATCTTGCAAAAACGAAAAGTGTCGATGCCATCGTAACCTTGCCGATTCATAAAGAAGCATGGATGATGGCTGATATTCGCTATGTCGGACACACGGATGCATTACGAGATCTATTTCAAAGTGATGCCATCATGATGCTTGGGTGTGATAAACTCTATGTAGCTCTTTATACGGAACACATCCCTTTAAGAGAAGTGATTTCAGCCATTCAGCCGGATAAAATAACAGCATTTTTACTCAAATTGTTTAATGCTACACATCATGAACCGATTGCTGTACTTGGTGTTAATCCCCATGCAGGAGACCATGGGGTACTTGGAGATGAAGAACGTTTCATAGAATTAGCTATAAAATCGGCCAATAACACACTCGGTAGAGAAGTTTTTGTGGGCCCTATTGTCCCCGATATCGCATTCACTCCTCGATTTAGAGAAAATTATACTATGATTACAGCAATGTATCACGATCAGGGACTTGGACCATTGAAAGCACTCTATTTTGATGAAAGTATCAATGTCTCGTTAGGGCTCCCTATAATTCGGACTTCAGTTGATCACGGTACGGCATTTGATATAGCCTACCAGAATAAAGCGTCAATACTAAGCTATATCAATGCTGTCAATGCAGCACTTATTTTTTCAACGATGGACAATTCACATGGCCAATAAACTCTCTTTAGGCATATCAAATAGCAGTATTTCCCATCGCAATTTTGACATTAATGCCTTTCGCCCTATTTTTATCAAAGCTGCATGGAAAGCCTATACCGAAATCGAGAGCAAACCCGTTACCCAATCACGCTTTCTTAAATTAATCGGTTCCTTATTTGATACTTTTTTTTCCGACAACACTAAAGAACTTGAAAAAAATGTGCATGATATCCGCAAATTACTGGTTGATCAAATTAAAATTGAGCGTTTTTTATCCGATACCTTCTATATAGTGATGAATTACTACATTAAATCTTTTTACGGATCTGTCGGCGGGTGGGAAAAAATCGTCGCTTTTTCTACAGCCATTGAACGTTTTATTGCCTATTCTGCAAGCCATCTCGGCAATGAGTCTTTTTTTATTTTCGAAGATGCCCTTATCAATACGCTTGAAAATTTACGTCAACGTTCTGAAGCGATTATGGTGCTAAATACCTATTATGGGGTACCGGTTCAATATCCCGCACATATTATTCATACCGATAGCAAAAGTGTCGTCATTAAAGTCCATCCTCTCCAGGAAAAAGCGGCTATTTTACAAAGTGGTATTTATATTCTTAAAAACGGTCAGCTAATCAACGACGTCTATGCCTCTGTCAGTCCAACATACATTAATGGTGAACGCTATCTGGAATTAAGCCGGTTTGATCAGCTTAAAACTTCATTGTACCACCGACAGAGTATTCGTGTGCATCCTCATGAACCGTATACGTTGATTGTGACCCATCCCTCACTCACTATCCGTTCATTAACCTATGATATTTCAATTGGGGGAATCGCTCTCACAAGCCTACAGCCCATTGAGTTACCTATCCCCAGTAATGTAAAGCTCCTCTTCCCTGCAGAAATTATGGGTTCCACACGTGATGTACACGGTCGGCTCGTTTATCAATCAACCTATGAAGGCGGATATAAATACCATTTTAAAATTACGCCGAGTCTTCACCAAGAGAAGAATCTTGAAAAATATATTGCACGCCGTGAGCAGGAGATTATTAAACAGCTTCGGGAAGAAACCGTATAAGCATGATGAATCCGAAAATCGTTTCCGATATTGTCACCATACTGGATCAGATTTTACCTAAGAATCTGTATGCACTCGATTTTACCATCGAACACTATTCGGCCTTGCTGAAACGACTTTCAGTCATTAATGATGAAGAACGCTTTAATGATAAAAAAGGAGCTATTATTAAAGCGCTCCATCTCTATTTCCAGCGTACGCATCAACACGTTGATATTCGTGTTACCTTTAAAAACTTTTCCATCACAAAACATTTTTATAACTCTTCTCAGTCTGAAAAATACGATCGTCTGATCCATGATAACGCATTACTCTTACAAGATATTTTTACACGAAAAAATGATTTTTCGCCTTTACCTTACTTAATCTCAATTCCTGAAAATATCCGGACTCAGATTCTTGAGCCCTATACCAAATTTAATGATTCTATGTCGACAGCACGTAACATCACTCGAGATCAGATCAACACTTTATTCAATCTTGATCCAAGAGATATAACCATTTTTATACGGGGAAAAATATCTATCCGTTATTTTACTTCCCCTAAAAAAATCCCTCCGGGAGCGGATAAACGCTTTGCCGGAGAGTCTGTTGAGCTTATGGAAACCCTGTATCAACACTATTTTCCTAAAGGAGCATGGGAAAATATCGAACCGATTTTAAATGAGATCATCGTTGATAAACTTAATTTTTCAACTATTGACAATGCAACCTATATCAAAACCTTTATCCCTGTGTATCGAGCAATGATTGAGATACTTCTACTGGAAATTGTCGAAGAAAAAGATAAAGAAAAAATTGAAGGGTTGACGGGGTTTATTTTACGTCAATATTTTCATGACATATTACTTTTCACCGCCAAAAATCTTTTGCAATATATTGAAGACCGCGATAAAAATGCTGAGGTTTTTATCAAATATTATGTCGATGAAGTGATTATTGATAGTGCAGGCAATAAAGTTCAAAGGTTTCCTATTGTTGATAAACGGCAACAAAAATGGAATTTTAGCTCTATCCTTTCGGTAATGATGCAATACAAACAAACAAAATTAAGAATTGAAGCACAAAAAGAGGTAATTAATTCGGCTGATTTACGGGTTATTGAGTGTCAAAATGAACTTGATATTGAAAAAGAAGAAAAAAAGCAAAAACAAGAAAAATTGCTAGAAATTGAGAATATGATTAAAGAGTGTGATGTCAAAGCGATTGATACAACGAAAGAAAAGGTAAAATCAAAAAACACTCAAATAACCAATTCTCCTGAAATGAATGCATTAAACAGACAGTATATGGACCTTTTACAAAAACAAAAATCACTTCAAACACAACTTGAAATTGCCCGAAGCCGCATTACGAACAAATCAAACGAATTAAACCGGCGAAAGAAAAAATATGATTACGAGCAGAAAATGCTTGAATCGATCATTAAACAAGTCGCCCCAATCGTTGAGATGTATGAAATGATCGCGGAAGCGGTAGCTGCCGTCCTCTCAAAACGCTAATTGTTCTTCAGGAGAGGCGATCGCGATAATCTTCATATCCAAATTCCCGAACCATTTCTAATTTCCCCTCTTTTCTCCAAATAGCCAAAGAGGGAAGTTTTATCCCATTAAAAGTGGTGTTTTTTACAAATGTATAGTGAATCTGGTCTTCAAAAATGATTTTATCGCCAATTTGAAGGGGAGCATCGAACGAGTAATCTCCCATTATATCTCCAGCTAAACAGGTATTACCTCCAAAACGGTAGGTATACGCTTTTTCTCCCGCCTCTGCGGAATCTCTAACCATCGCACGATATGGCATAGCCAATGTGTCCGGCATATGCGCTTCTGCCGAAGTATCAAGAATAGCAATATTCATCCCGTTATGAACGATATCTAAAACGGATGCGACTAATGGACCGGTCTGCCATCCGACTGCTTCCCCCGGTTCCAGATATACCGTTATATTATTATGGCGGGATTTAAAGTCACGAATCACTTCAATGAGCCGATCAACATCATAATCAACACGGGTAATATGGTGCCCTCCACCGAAGTTTACGTATTTGAGATTATCTATAAAAGAACCGAATTTAGTTTCGAATGCTTCTAAAACACCTTCTAATGCATCAACATTTTGTTCACAGAGGGCATGAAAATTTAATCCGTCAAGTTTTGAAACAATAGAGGTATCGAAATTCGCGAGTGTCGTACCCAAACGGCTATACAATCCGCACGGGTTATAAAGATCGACCGGAGATGAAGAGTATTCGGGATTAACACGCAATGAAACCGAAATATTCGGATTGATTTCCTTAACACGCTCATAATAGCGATTAAATTGGGCCGGTGAGTTAAAAACGATATCATCACTTATTCGGGCTATTTCATCGATTTCTTCATCTTTGAATGCAGGGGAATAAGTATGCACCTCTTTATCCATTTTTTCGCGTGCCAACTTGGCCTCATGCAATCCGCTGGCAGTACACCCGTGCAGATATTGTGAGACAAGGTCAAAAGTCGACCACATAGCGAAACCTTTGAGTGCTAAAATAATCTTTGCTCCCGATTCGCGTTGAACACGTTCCATGACCTGCAGATTTTTTTCTAACAAGGCCTCTTCACATATATAGCATGGCGTATGTTGGAGTTGAGAAAAATCGATAGTACTCATAAATTTTCCTAGAAAGAGGGTTTTAAAGATGAGATTGTAGCACAGAGTTAACGTCGAATATGCACTTCTCTCTGTGGAAACGGGATTGTAATCCGGGCATCATTCAATGCTTTATAAATCCCCATGTTTATTTCATATTTGGTCTTAAAAAAATTTCGGGTTGGTACCCAATATCGGACACCGATTTCAACGGAACTCTCTCCAAAATTTTCTATCCCTACTATAGGTAAATTCTCTTTAGAGATTTTGTTGGATTCTTCGATAGCATTTTTGATCGTTTGAATCGCTGTTTCGGCATCGTCATTATAAGAAATCCCGATGATCGATTCAACGACTCGGTATCGAAATGAGTTAATGAGTATCTCACCAATCATATTTTTGTTGGGTACGGTAATCAGTTCTTCATCTTCGGTACGTAATGTGGTATAAGCCAGTTTAATCTCTTCCACTTCTCCGTAGACATTATTAACGGAGATAGTATCTCCTATCTTGAATGGACGGCTGATAACAAGTGACACTCCGGCAGCGAAATTAGCGACACTCCCTTGAATGGCTAATCCGGCAGTCAGGAAAATCGCTCCGACTGCAGCAATAAAAGGGGCAATCGAAATTCCTAATTTTCCGATGGCAACCACAAACATGGCACCGAAGATCAAGATACGTACGCCGTTGGCAACAAATCGGCTCAGTGTCCGATCGAAATCATGCTCTTCAAAAAATTTTAAAAGCTGAGTATAGACGTATTTTGAAACAAACCAGCCTATCAGAACAATGATAAGTGCACCAATAATCTGAAAACTGTAATTCGCAATAAAATCTATCGCTTTGAAATAAAATTGATGAACATACGCTATCTGCTGTTCCATATACTTTCTCCGATATTATCCAAAAGGGTTATGTTATTTTAGAGAACGCTCTTTCTGCATTCTTAGCAAGGTAATCAGTATAGCAATACCAACGATGATGGCACTGTACTGCGTCAAAACACCCCGAAAAAAATATTCTAAGCCGAGATAAGCCAGCATAGCTAATATCGGACTCTCACCCATCACAACCGTAATGACAAAACCACCGGCAACCGCCCAAATCATATTCGGTTCAAAACTAAAAATACCGATGCCGGCTACGATACCGGCTATCACACCTAAAATAAAAAAATAGGACATCATTTACCTCCATTCTTCACAATAGTTACTGAATATACTATATCGATTCTTTTGAAAATTCAGCTTAATAGACTAATAAAATTAATTTATTATTACAGGAGACGGTTTAGAAAACAGATAGCCCTGAGAAAAATCAATCCCCAACTCACATAATTTTCTGAAAATCAGATCATCTTCGACGAATTCGGCAATGGTGTGTATCCCTTTTTTATTGGCGAAAAAAAGTATACTTTCAACCGTAAAGAGATGATCAGTATCAATGTTGATTTGTTTGATCAGTGAACCGTCAATTTTGATATAGTCGACATCAAGCTTACTTAAATAGCTGAAATTAGAATATCCTGTTCCAAAATCGTCAATGGCTATTTTGCAACCATAGTGCTTGACCGTTTTGATAAATTCGATAACCTCTTCAAAGCTTTCAATCCCCTCAGATTCCACAATCTCAAAAACCAATCGATGGGACAATGTCGAATGTTTCAATTTATTGTAAATATAGGTACGTGTCTCATTGGAAACAATGTCTGCTAACGTCAGATTTAACGAAAGTTCAAAGGGGAGGGATTCAAACATTTGTAACGACTTTTCAATCATTATTTGGGTAAGTTTTTCATACAGTTTGGCTTTTTTAGCATGTTCCAGAAAACGGTACGGTGTTAATACCGTTCCATCACTCTCCATTAAACGGATCAAAGACTCATATTTGACTATTTTACCGGTACGGTTATCAACAATGCCCTGGAAAAAAGGGACAATTCGATCTTCTTCTATCGCCAATTTAATTTTATTGATCATTAAAATATTATTATGTGCTTTTTCGCTAAGTGCTTTATTTTCGTTATAAAAAACAACATTCAGCCGTTTTTCTTTGGCTTCCTTAAGTGCCATATGTGCCAAATTATAAACTTCTTCACTCTTGGCATACGCTATACCTCCGGAAATGCTTACCGTTAAATCATAATCATCAACTCGATACGTATGGTTTTCAAGATCATTAATATGTTCCAGGACATGTTCTTTCATGTTTTGATCAAATTCATGATTACACAATATGGCAAATTCATCGCTGTTTATTCGGTACAGATAGTGATGATCAATCGTTTCTTGTAACCTTTCAGAAAAGGATGCGAGAAAACAATCGCCGATTTCATACCCGTAATAATCATTAATTACCGAAAAACGGTCTATATTGATTAAAATAAGCATGACCTCATCGGGACGTTTTTCCAAATCGTTCATGAGAGCCGTACGGTTATAGAGTCCGGTTAAGGGGTCCTTCAACTGATTTTTAATCGTCGATTCTTTTTCAACCAATTCGCGAATACTTGCATCTAATTCATCTTGGGTCACATTAACCAGATGGGTTAACGACTTGAGCATAGAATGATGATTCTCTTGCGTTTCATTGGCAAAATTTTCTTGAAGTTTTGTCGACTCGCTTAACGAGAGCGTAGTGGTCGTGATATTTAAAAGTTGATTGCTGGATGGTGCGTGAAAAAATTCTCCATACGTAAAGAATCCGATTGTGGGCGCGATTTGGTCAATAAGACCTAATTCATAGTTCAGTTGCTCTTTTAAAAAAAGTTTCCGCACGGAACACGAATAGATATACGTCGCTTCCACCGGTAAGGATTTGACTTGATTTTGAACTTCTATCGCCCGATGCAGTATCTCCTCCACGTTTCCAATGGCAAAACGCACTTTATCCCCATTGTTAAAATGGCCGGCATAAACAAAGCCACCGTCTTCGCTTTGGCCAATAATAGAACGGGCTATGGGAATTCCATCCACTATTTTAATAAGCGGGAATTCTATAGCGCTTGCAGGCAAGAAAGCTACCGTTTCACTACCGAGATAATGGATGTAGAGATCACGAACCGGTCGGTTATCAATTTCAAAGATAATATTTTTTTCTGCATGGGTAACGGTCATCTCTTTGCCCACAGACGTCCAGTTCAGTGAATAGCCATTATGAACTTGAAGGGTATCGCTTTCCAAAATAGCAATAACTACCCCTTCTTCATATATGTGATTGTTTTCAAATATATACGTGCGTGTAAACGTTAAATCATCTCCCGCATTTCCGCCCGCTAAAACGATATCGTTTCGTATCGACGTAAATCCGTTCAGAAAAGACTCGGCATCACTTTTGAGCCCTTCGCTCAAAACGATGCAGGCTTTTGTATTCTCTGAGACGATATTTTTGGCTGCCTCAATACCGCTTTGAAAGTCTGAAGCAGCATAGTACTGAGTAGTGATTTTTGTTGAATCAAAAATTGAAAACGAGATAACGATTTCACCGGATGACATTTTTCCATTGGAAATTTCCCCTGCAGTTGTAGCACCAATCAATAAAGCATCGGGAAGTTTTAATGTCAGTAAATCAAGAATCGGTTGAATAGCTTCTCTCTCCATCACACCGCTAAAAAGTTGTATCAAAATATTTTTTGAGGCAGGAACCGAATTTGATATATAATCTTCTAATTCGTTCTGATTAGTGTATTTATGGTTCAACAACCGCATAAATGGTTCCAATCTATATGTAGGATTGTAGTTATTTTATACGAATTAACTTAAAAAGCTGTACCTAATTGACAAGATTTCTCATCACTTCGATTTCTTCTTAACAATTTTGTATATTCATCTTTTTTTAACATTTAATTAGAAATAATTTATAACTATTACTTAAAAGGTAAGAAATTGAACTATCGTATACGCTATTTATCATTAATTGTTTCTACCTGTTTGTATAGCGCCGATGAATCAATCATAGCTTCCTTGAATGAAGATTTAATAAATGTTTCTAACGAGGCAACACAAATCAATCAAAATATTGATTATAAACCTTTTATTCTTACGGTATTTAACAGTCAAGATTTATCAAAACTCGGTGTCAAAACATTAGGAGAAGCTTTAGCGCTTGTTCCCGGGACCGATATAACATCAGACACCGTCAATAACCGAACCGCTATTATCAGAGGTTCTAACCCACTTGCTTACGGACAAACGAAACTGCTGATTGATGGTGTTTTGTTAAATAATCAGACATTTGATTCTTACAATTCTTATCTCGACTTTCCGATAGAACTGATAAAGCGTATTGAAGTGGTACGTGGATCCGGGAGCTTTATTGAAGGTGTCAACGGCTATGCGGGCACGATTAACGTCATAAGCTATGCGCAAGATACTTCTTCAGACTCTACGGGGACACTCTTTGGATCGGTCGGAAATAACCGAAGTCGTTCAATCGGTTTTTACACACACAATCAAATAAAGAATTGGAAATTCTCCAGTGACCTTTTTTATAATAATGATGATTTACATACACCGGTTATGGTTCAGGGGACTCCAAAATACGGGGTTTCTCCAATCGGTTATGCGAATCTCAGCAATGAACAGCTTGGAATCGGAGTACACCTCAGTAATAACAATGTAATCATACAGGGGCGTATCAACGAATTTAAAACGGGAAGTGCCTTTGGAAATCTAGATGTTTTACCCAATGAAGAAGGTAAACAAAATCTCAATTCATGGTTTTTACAGGGAATCTATAAACAAAAAGTATCAACGGATTTAGAATTGAAGTTTAAAACAAAAATTTCTGAAGACGGATGGAAAAGTAGTTCACGTGCAATCCAACCGATCCCGGGAGTTTGGGAAGAAGGGTATTGGGGATTTTTAAAATTAAAAAACCGCGTCTTAGACGGATCGTTAATGGCTGAATATACCGGATTTAAAAATCACAATCTGAAAAGCGGCTATAGTATAAAATATGAAAGTGCCATCGATATGTCATCCATTACGACCGTTAAGACGGGTGGAACCGCATTGGTTGATTATACCGAGACCCTCCCATTTTTTAATGCGGCCAGTGCTAAACGCCATATCGATGAATTTTACATTACGGATAATTTTAATATTGATAGAGAATGGGCATTGGCTTTAAATGCCGGATGTGTCAAAAGTGAGCATATAACTTCTATCCATTATTTCAGAACTTCCTTGCTGTTTCAACCGTCCAATAAACATATTATCAAAGTGATGGCCGGAAACAGTTATCGTCTTCCCTCGTGGCAAGAGATGTATGTGGCTAATAATCCGGCACGCATCGGAAATGAAAATCTCTCTCCTGAATTGGTTAAATCCATAGAAGTACAATATATTAATAAATTATCAAGCAGTCTGACAGCCGGATTCAATCTTTTTTATCTCAAAAATTATGATCAAATCGTTAGAAATGCATCCAATCAGTTTATTAATGCAGGCCGCAATGTTGTACAAGGCGGTGAAGCAGAATTACGAGGTAATTTCACCTCTGCAGACACGGTATTCCTATCTTACAGCTATATAAACGGAAAAGTTAAAGACAGTAGCGGTTATGAAAGTTCGCTCCCCTATACGGCTTCCCATCTCATTAAAGCATCGTATTCATACGATATAAGCGATACGCTGACACTTGGTGGTATTTGGAATTACGTAGGAAGCAAAAAAAGACATCTTAACGATACTCGCGATGAACTTGCTTCCTATAACACCTTAGACCTATCTGTCGGAATTAATATGAATGAGACCAAGGGTTGGTATGTTCAAGGTTCAATCAAAAACATCGGTAATACAATCGTTCGCTACCCTTCTACTCCATTAACCTACACCGATGATTATCCGGTATACGATCGAAGCTATTGGATCCGTTCCGGATGGAAATTTTAATGATACGTCTAGTACCTATCATATTAATTTTATTTTCACTCTTAAGAGGAGAAGATTCTACGTTGCTTAACGCCCATATCCGTATTATTCCGAAAATTATGGCTCTTTATCCGACGGCAAAATATATACCCTCGGCAACATTAGCCATAGTCTATGAGGGAAATCGAAAAGTTTTTGCCCAGCAAATTGCGTCACAAATCAATTCTCTTTATAACGGTAAGATTGGGGAGGTGTATTTTAAAGCCATTCCTCTGTCAACCAATGAAGTATTAAATTCGAAGTCAGTCACCTTTATCTATTTTGTACAGATGAGTTCAAAAACCGTTGAAGAGATTACCGAATGGGGTACTGACAACGGCATCCCTACATTTTCATACGATATGTCTGACCTGAATCGCGGAGCACTCGGGAGTGTCAGTATTGAACGCAATACGATGATTTACCTTAATAAAAATGTCCTCAAGAATGGAAAATTCCATTTTAATGAAAGTTTGTATTCTATTGCAAGGTTAGTCGAATGATCAATACGAAATTTAAAAATGCCAAGTTGTCGACTAAAATCATAACGGCGCTTTTCATATCCGGAATCATCATATTTGGGGCGATTAGTTTCATAACCATTAATATTGTCCGAGATTTTACGCTAAAAGGGCAAAAAGAAAAAGCATCCCTCCTTATTAATACGGTGGAAACCCCCATATCCGTTGCCCTGTTCTTGGGAACGAACGGACTCAAAGAGAAAGTTCTCCCTATCATCCGGTTGAAGGAAGTTTATGCTCTGAATATCACCGATAACGACGGTTCCGTAGTATTTGACTATCATAAAGAGCATTCGCTTCAAACCGATACCTCCATTCAGGTATCTAAAGCTCTATACGAGCCCTCCTCTCGACAAAAAATCGGAACCATTACCCTGTCGTATTCAGGAGAAGAATTCATGAATACTATGGAACAATTTTATCAACTCTATATCCTTCTCCTTCTGATAGCAGCCGTCATTTTATGGATTATTTTAGAATGGATCAACCGTTTGCTTCTCCCTATCAAGCTTTTGGCGCAAAAAGTTCACAATTTCCGTCCCGGAGAAAAAATCATATTTGATATTCCCTACAAACAAAAAGAATTCGGACAAATTATTCAAGCATTTAATTCAATGCAGGATAGAGTTTGGGCATACGCTGACAAATTTCAAACCGTCAATAAAAATCTCGAAAATAAAGTGGCTGAACAGACAAAAGAAGCACTCCGCCATCTCTATTACGACAGTATGACTACTTTGCCCAACAGGCTTAAACTGCAGGAAGATTTCTCCGATGCTCCACGGCATACAATCGCAATTATTAACATCGATGATTTTAAGGAAATTAATGATTTTTTCGGGATAGAGGAAGGAGATACCCTTCTTATACAAATTGCCCATTGGCTTGAAGAGCTTAAACTGAACCCGTATCGAATCGGCGGTGACGAATTTGCTTTTAAAATTCCCGACGGACCTACCCAAGAAGATTTTCATCGTGAAGCTGAATTGATTTTGACGATGCTGAGTGAAAAAGTTTTTATAATCGGAGAAGAAACCGTACACGTACGAGGTACTATCGGAATCGCCATCGACAGTGATAAGCCGTTGATACATGCAGACGTTGCCTTAAACCGTGCTCGCCTTTTACATAAACCGTATTCCGTTTACAACCAATCCGAGGGGATAGAGCAACAATATCGTAATAATATTGCTATGTCCTCCCATATACGGCAAGCCCTGTTGGAACATCGTATTGTTTGTCAATATCAGCCCATCCTTTCCTGTACAACCGGCAAAATAGAAAAATATGAAACTTTGGTTCGGATCAAGAATCCGGACGGTTCGCTGATTGGTCCGAATGATTTTTTATTCATTTCCCAAAAAACCAAACTTTACCATCATATTACCCAGGAGGTTGTTTACCAGGCATGTCATCAATTTGCCGGCAGGCATGAACAGTTTTCCATCAATCTATCCGGAAGCGATATTATTGATCAAAAAACGATTAATATCATTGAATCGACGCTCATGCAGACCGGCACGGCCAATAGAGTTATTTTTGAAATTTTAGAATCGGAAGGGATTGAAAATTTCGAAGTAGTTAATCTATTTATCAACAGGATGAAAGCTTTAGGTGCCAAAATTGCCATTGATGATTTCGGTACGGGATACTCGAATTTTGAGAATATATTACAATTGAATGTCGATTTTCTAAAAATTGATGGCTCCCTTATCAAGTCAATTCATGAAAATCCGCGCCATCGTATAGTGGTAGAAGCCATTGTCGACTTTGCCAAACGGATCGGCGTTGAAACCGTTGCGGAATTTGTATCCTCCCAAGAGATCCTTGCAACCGTCTCATCACTGGGAATCACCTATTCACAAGGATTTTATACAGGAAAACCGCAATTTTTTGAAAATGCATCGGTCTAATTTCTCCTCTATAAGGGTAGGAATGGTATAATTGCAAAATTTTTTAAGTAAGGCTTTACCATGTTAACCGATCGCGTCAACATACTCTCCGAATCGATTACCATCGCTATCTCTACGTTAGCGCAAGAATTAAAAGCTCAAGGGAAAAACATTCTCAGTTTTTCTGCCGGCGAACCTGACTTTGACACACCTCAAGTGATCAAAGATGCTGCAATTAAAGCAATCAATGACGGTTTTACCAAATATACAGCCGTTGACGGGATTCCAGATCTCAAAGCTGCTATTGCTTTGAAACTCAAACGGGACAACGGTCTTGAATACAAACCGAATCAAATCATCGCAAATAACGGGGCGAAACACTCTCTTTACAACCTTTTTGCGTGTACTATTCAAGCCGGTGATGAAGTCATCATACCGGCACCTTACTGGGTAACGTATCCCGAACTGGTAATGTACTGCGGGGGAACGGTTGTTGAGATCATGACTGATGATGCCAGCAGCTTTAAAATTACCCCGGAGCAGCTGAAAGCAGCATTGACCCCTAAAACCAAAATGCTTATTTTGACGTCTCCATCAAATCCGACGGGCGCAGTTTACTCCCGTGAAGAGCTTATGGCACTCGGAAAAGTACTTGAGGGGACCAACGTACTTGTAGCAAGTGATGAAATGTATGAAAAATTGATCTATGACGGCGAATTTACGTCGGCTGCAGCCGTCAGTGATGATATGTTTCAACGTACCATTACAATCAACGGACTGAGTAAATCGGTAGCGATGACCGGATGGCGTTTTGGGTACATGGCTGCCGCCAATACCGAAATCATCCAAGCAACCAAAAAACTTCAAAGTCAAAGTACCTCCAATATTAACTCCATTACCCAAAAAGCGGCTATTGTCGGGCTTAACGGCGATGCTGATGCCGATATCGAAGCGATGCGTATTCAATTCAAAGCACGCCGGGATGAAGCGGTTAAATTATTTAACGAAATTGACGGTCTTTCTGTCCTCTCGCCGGCAGGTGCCTTTTATCTTTTTGTAAATATTAAAGAAATCAGTAACGATTCAATGCAATTTTGTAAAGAGCTTTTGGAAGAACAGGGAATTGCAGTTGTACCGGGTGTAGGTTTCGGATCAGAGGGTTACTTCCGATTTAGTTTTGCAACCGACATTGAAAGCATCCGCGAAGGGATCAAACGTATTGCTTCTTTCGTTGAATCAAAAAAGTAATAGTACGTATTATCCCGCAACATAGCGGGATAAATCAAATAGATTTTAAAGCCTCTACTACCGCGTCAATATTTCCCATTGGGATATGTACTTTCCATTCAGGATTTTTGGCATCACCGGACAAAGAGATTCCGATACTTGCAACACTATCGCTCCCTGCTCCATAGGGCTCATCTACCTTACTGATAGAGATAACCCCTTTTTTTGTTCCGTCTAACGGAATTTCTTTAATAATTGTTGCTCCAGAACTCATTATTGCTCCTATTGTTAACTAACTAGGAGAAGAGTTTAACCGATTTTGGCTAAAGCAACCTTAAAATGTTAAAGATTAGTTTGAACTTTGAGCAGTAGCGTTTTTACCGTAGATAAAAGCATACATTCTACGGTAATAGCGTTCGTTTCTAGTCCGGTCAACAGCACTAAAATGGTGATATCGTCCGAGCGTTTCCCATGAATACCCGAAACTTTTTACCAATTTTGTCAAAATTGCATTCGCTTGCTCTCGAGCTGTCGACTCTTCGAAGTATTCGTGAAGCATAGGATTGGGATGGTATTTATAATTGATTTGGTAAGGACCGAGGTCTAAATTGGTGATTCCACCCTCTATCAAGGCCTGAGCTTGAGCACTGCATCCTTCGCTTGAACCGCATTTTATTAAATGCCCTTCAACATTGAATCCCGCTGCTTGAGCCCGTTCAGCTTCTTCAATGGCATTAATTCGTATCACATTTGGATTGCACATGCCCTGTTCTTTCAGGCATTCGCAATGTTTTATAGCATCCAATACAATATCAGGCATTCGAATATCATTGACTTCGCCTTCAGCAAAAAGCATGGTGCTAACAAATACTAATCCCGCAAGTGATATCTTCATTAAATCCCTATATTCCTCAAGATTCTAATAGTTTAGCGAGTTTGGCTTGAAGTTTCAACCACAATTTGTGCTCCATCAGAGGGAATCCGCTGTAGGTTCCCCCTTTTTGGATACTTTTGGTAACACCCGCACGCGCAGCCAATGTCGTAAAAGGGGCAATACTCAAATGGCCAGCCGTGGCACTCTGTCCACCCATGACCACATTTCTCCCTAATGTCGTTGAGCCTGCCAAACCGACCTGACCGACAAGGATCGAGTATTCTCCAACAATACAATTGTGCGCAATATGGACTAAATTATCAATTTTAACCCCATTTTTGATCTGTGTCGAACCGAATACTGCACAATCAACGGTACAGTTTGCCCCGATTTCAACATCATCTCCGATGACGACATTGCCGTTCTGATACAGTTTTACGTGTTCGCCGGTTTTGGTATGTGCATATCCGAAGCCGTCACTACCGATGACACTGCCGGCATGCACCCCGACTCTGTCTCCGATAATCGTATCGCGGTAAACAGTTACATTGGGATACAACACAACATCATTGCCGATTCTAACATCACTTCCGATATAGACACCGCTCATGATTGTACAATTGGAACCGATTTTTGCACCGTTTTCAATATAAGCGGTCGGATAAACGGTACACCCCTCCCCGATCTCCGGAGGAGTTTCACTGCTTTTAATCGGTTTGGAAAAATATTTTGATAATAAGGCAATGCTCATATAAGGATCTTCTGATGGCAGGGCAACCACACCTTTCGGAAGAAGATCCCCTTTTTCCTTTGGAAGAATTACAGCAGAGGCCCGTGTTTCAAAAAGATCTTTTTCATATTTCGAATCCGATAGAAAGGAAATCTCCCCTTCTACCGCATCACGCAAGGTATTAATACCGATGATTTCCGTGAAAAAGTCACTATTATCCAAACCGAGTACGGCTGCAATTTCATTTAATTTCATACTTTTTTATCTTTCCAATGCGACGGAACCGCTACGTACAATCTCTTTGGGATGAAAACGTTTGATCGCTTCAAGAAAATGGTTGACTCTCATCGGCTCATCCGCCACCATCGCAATAAGGGTATCGCTTCCGACATTGACGATACGGCCGTTGTACGCATGCGACAGAGCTTCGATGTCGCCCAGAGATTCACTCATCGGAATTTTGACCATGGCCATCTCTTTTTCAACAAGATCGGCATGTTCATACACTTTCAATACAGGAATCAATTTATGAAGTTGTTTTGTGATCTGCTCAATCACACGTACCGAACCGGATGTTACGATCGTAATACGGGAATATTTTGATTCCGGAATCGGTGCCACCGTCAAAGATTCAATGTTATAGCCACGCCCTGAAAATAACCCAACAATACGTGACAATACACTGGCTTCATTCATTACAATAACCGAAATAACGCGACGTGCTTCTTCCATTATTTCTCCTTGTACTCTAGCATCATATTAAACAACGACCCGCCGGCAGGAACCATCGGAAGAACGTTTTCAAAACGGTTGACCGCAACATCAATGATGGCTACAACGTTTTTTTCAACCGCATCTTTGAGAGCGGCATCAAATTCCTCTTTGGTCGTTACACGGTATCCAATTCCTCCGAAAGCTTCAGCAAGTTTAACGAAATCCGGCTGCATGGATAGATCCGTTGACGAGTGCCGTTTATCGTAAAAGAGGGTTTGCCATTGACGAACCATACCCAAGAAATTGTTATTAAGGATGATATTGATAACCGGTAATTTATACTCAACGGCTGTCATCAATTCCTGAATGTTCATCAAGATTGATCCGTCACCGGTAATATTGATACTTACCCGTTCCATATCGGCCCGTTTTACACCCATCGCGGCTGGAAATCCAAAGCCCATTGTCCCCAAACCGCCGGAGCTGATCCATTGGCGCGGTCGGCTAAACGGATAAAACTGTGCCGTCCACATCTGATGCTGTCCAACATCCGTAGAAATATTGGCACTGTCCCCCAGAAGCTGACCGATTCGTTCGACCACCCATTGGGGCTTTATACGATCCCCCTCTTCTGTATACGCAAGAGGGTGAAGTTTGTTAAAATTGGCAATAGTATTATGCCAAGGTGTATAGCGGGACGGATCGATTTGTTCTTTGGCTAAAGGGATCATTTGTTCTAGAACATTTTTCACATCTCCGACGATCGGAAAATGGGCATTAACCAATTTGGAAATACTTGCCGGATCAATATCGACATGGATGATCTGGGCATTTTTAGCGAATTCGGAAAGTTTTCCGGTTACACGGTCATCAAAACGCGCTCCCAATCCGATGACAAGGTCCGTTTCGCTCATTGCCATATTAGCAGCATACGAACCGTGCATACCGAGCATTGAAATCAATAACGGATCATCATGACGAAGAGTACCGCGCGCCATAAATGTTTCAACGGCAGGGATCTGGGTCAGTTTCGAAAATTCACGAACCAATTCTGCTGCGTTTGCATTGATGATCCCTCCCCCGAGATAAAGGAGTGGACGTTTTGCACCGGCAATCGCTTCAATCGCTTTTTTAATTTGGCGTGTATTCCCTTTTGTTGTCGGCTTATACGTTTCCAATTCAACTTCTTTGGAGTAATCGAATTTTGCAATCTGTGCGGTGACGTCTTTTGGAATATCGACATGGACGGGACCCGGTCTGCCGGTACGTGCGATATAAAATGCCTCTTTTAAAATGCGGGGCAAATCCGCAGCATCCGTCACTAAGTAATTGTGTTTTGTACAGGGACGGCTGATACCTACCGCATCAATCTCTTGAAATGCATCCGTACCGATCAATGACATGGGGACTTGACCGCTGATAACTACAAGCGGAATGGAATCCATATAGGCATCTGCCAATCCGGTGACCCCATTCGTAAATCCAGGTCCTGAGGTAATCATGGCAACCCCGACTTTTCCGGTTGCTTTGGAATACCCCTCAGCCGCATGTACCGCTGCTTGTTCATGTCGAGTTAAAATATGTTGAAACGAACGTTGTTTGTATATTTCATCATAGACGTTCATGATCGCCCCACCGGGGTAGCCGAATACAACTTCGACTTCCTCGGCGATGAGTGCTTCAATAACCATCTGAGCACCGCTGATTTGCATGTCGTCTCCTTTATATATAGTAATCTTTAGTTTGTTTTTCATGCTATGAAGACAAAAATATTTGTGAATATAACTGAAAAAAATTAGGAAATTATAAAAGAAAATAGCTATAAATTACGTTAAAAGTTGCGAAATCAGCGAAAATATTACCTTATAGACATATATATGGGTAAATGGGGATACATCCTTTATCGTTTTTTATTAAACCTCAATTATAATATTGATAAAGGAAAGGAAGTTTTATGGATTTAAAGCAACAACTTATTGATTTTGGATGCAGTAGCGAATTCGTTGAGATAGCATTAATGTACAGCGATTTTCATCTGCCGGAGCAAGAGATCGAAACCTTTATCGAATATGTTGAAGAGGTACACGCAAAAGTAGAAGCGGCCGAAGAGCTCAAAAAAATGGAGAAAGAGATTGTCGATGCTTCCTCTGTTTTTGAAGAATTTAACGACAATGAGGAGCTTTAAGCGGTTTCCGTCCCCCCGGTCACTTTGATATGCCATGGTTCGTACCGCACTCCGTAGGGATTGTTACTCGTATAGCGGATCGTGATGTATCCGCCGTCATACAATTTTTTAAATACATCTGTTTCTTGAAATTTTTCGGTGAAATTTGCAGACCCGTAACCGACTTTACCGATATCAAAGTCCCCAATACTGTGGAAGGTGAATCCCGGAGGAGCAATACAGGTAGAAGTAAGCCTTAAGTCTCCCCCCTCACAAACCATTTTTTTGAGAAATAGATGAAGCTGTTTAACCGGCAAACGGACTCCGGAAGTGAGAATTACTTCGTTACCAATCAATTTTTTGATCGTAGCGTATTTTTCGGTTGCAGCACCCCGGAGCAGTACGTGTCCCGATTTTTTGATATAGACCAGATCTTTTTCTTTGACGACGGTGGTCAAATGGGGCACGGTACGTTCACCGTAAAAACCGTAGCGGCGCGGATCACCGTAAAAAATAGTCTCAATATACCCAATTTCATTCGGAGTCAACGGTTTGCCGCATCGTGCAGCGATAGTCAGCATTTCATCAAAACTGATCGTATTGAACCGCACATATCCAACCCAATTTTGAACGCTGTTTAATTTGTCTAAAAGGCTCCGAATGATCGGCGATGTATAACGGGTTGAGACCGATGAAGGTAAAAATTCTTCGGTCGCCCCCATCATTACTGTCCCGGTAACCGCTGCGCTTAATGCTAAAAATGATCGTCTATTCATACACTTTTCTTTGGCAATAAAAATTTATGGTATTTTTTTCTTACAATATTACACCATTTTTCAACATTTAATGTGAATAAAATCCCAAAAATAAGCAAAATTGCCAATAAATTTTTCTCTTTGTTACTATATTTTTCACATTCTCTTTAGGAAGATTCAAATGTTTGTTGACTATAATATCCCCCAATTTACAAGAGGTTGATTTTTGAAAAAACGTTTGGCAGTAGCGTTCACCGGTCCATCTAATAGCGGAAAAACAACGTTGATTTTAAAAGTTGCACGAAAATTGATCCATGAACATCACTTGGAAGTCGCAATCATTAAAAATGATCCTAAGGACAAAGCACAATTCGATGTTCCGGGAAAAGACAGCTACAAATTTAGCGATACGGGTGCTGAAGTCATCGTAACTTCGCCTACACGTACTACATATTTTTCCAAGCGCCATAAAGAACTCGATGATCTGATAGGTTTATTCGGTGCGTTTGATGTTCTTTTGGTTGAGGGGCTTAAGAACCTCCCTCTTCCCCGTATCAGCATTTTCCGAGGTTCCATCGATACCGATTATTTCCCCTATATGAATGCTTTAGCCATAGATGAAACGGTTAATACAGGCCACTATACGATCCCCGACGGAATTGATCTTCTCGATCTCAATAATGCCGATCAAGTCATTGATTGGATTTTAACTCATGCAAAGGTAATAGAATGAATGTTCTTTTAGAAGCAATACAAAAAAGTGCTATACGGATCAAAAACGCGATTGATGTTAAAGACATCGGGTATTCACAAGAACAAAACAGTTCCGGTGAAACACAGCTCCAACTGGATATCCAAAGCGATTTGATTATCGAAGAAGAATTGAGCCAAATAGCAAGTGTACATACTATTGCCAGCGAAGAGAAAGAACATCCGATGGTTCTCAATGAAAACGGACGTTATTTTATCGCTTTTGACCCATTAGACGGTTCGTCATTGGTTGATGTTAATCTGAGTGTCGGTTCGATATTCGGTATTTATGACGGGGCCTTCACTCCGACTAAAATGGTAGGGTCATGCTACGTTGTATACGGGCCAAGGGTTGAACTGGTATTTGCGTATGAGAATAAAGTCTCATTGTATCTACTCCAAGCAGGTGAATTTGAATACGTCAAAGAGATCCGTTTGAATGAAAAAGGGAAGATCAATGCACCGGGAGGGACACAACAATTTTGGGCGCCGTATCATAAAGCGATGATTGATAGCTTTTTTGCTCGGGGATATCGTCTCCGCTATTCAGGGGGGATGGTTCCCGATCTTCATCAAATTCTCCTCAAAGGGGGCGGTTTATTCAGTTATCCGGGGGCAACTGACAAACCTGAAGGGAAATTACGCATGTTATTTGAAGTATTCCCTTTTGCCTATATTTTTGAAAAAGCCGGTGGAAAAGCAGTTGATGGCAACCAGCGTGTATTAGAAAAAGAACCGCGGCATGTTCATGATACCAGTCCATGTTTTTTTGGTTCAAGCGAAGAAATAAACGAAGTTTTGAGTATCTATGCCGGACAACAATGATATTTACGAAGAGCGCTTAGATGAAGCGATACAGCTTTTGCAATCCTGTCAGGAAGATCATAAGGTAGAGAGTTGTTATGTGTGTGAACACTGTATCGGATGTGAAGTTCGTACCAAATATATACGAACAGTATATGAAAGTATGTCCAAAGGGGAAACCGGAGGATTTGATTTTTGATGAAACGAATGAATTTTTAAAGGGAAAAAATTAGCATGAAAAATTACATTACAACTCCTATCTATTACGTCAACGGAGAAGCCCATATCGGTCATGCGTATACTACATTTATTGCAGACTCTTTGGCACGCTATTCACGACTCATCGGGAATGAAACCTATTTTTTAACCGGTACGGATGAACACGGTCAAAAAATTGAGGAGTCGGCGCAGAAACAAAATAAACCGACACAAATCTTCGCCGACGAAATCAGCGCCACTTTCCGAAATCTATGGAATGAATTTGATATTAGTTACGATCAGTTTATACGTACTACCGATGAAACGCATAAAACCGGGGTACAGGCTGCATTTGAAAAAATGTATGCCAAGGGGGATATTTATAAAGATTTTTATGAAGGGAATTACTGTGTAAGCTGTGAAACATTTTTCCCTGAGTCTCAATTGATGGATGGCGGCTGTTGTCCTGATTGCGGGCGTGCAACAACAATCGTTAAAGAAGAGAGCTATTTTTTCCGTCTTTCGAAATATGAAAAACCCCTATTGGACTATTACGAGGCCCATCCGGAATTTATCCTACCGAAATCACGCCGTAATGAAGTGATCAGTTTTGTCCGCGGAGGACTTAATGACCTTTCGGTTACGCGGACCAGTTTCAGTTGGGGAGTCCATCTGCCGGCATCGTTAAATGAACCGAAACATGTTATGTACGTATGGCTGGATGCGTTGATGAATTACGTTACCGCATTGGGTTATGGAACGGATGAGGCCAACATGGATTTCTGGCCGGCCAATGTACAATTAGTCGGAAAAGATATCCTCCGTTTTCATGCGATCTATTGGCCTGCATTTTTGATGAGTCTCGATTTACCTCTTCCAAAACACATTGCGGCACATGGGTGGTGGACCAGAGACGGAGAAAAAATGTCGAAATCTAAGGGGAATGTTGTAGATCCTCGCGAAGTATCTCAACATTACGGAGCTGAAAATTTCCGTTATTTTATGATGCGCGAAGTTCCGTTCGGTCAAGACGGGGATTTCTCTCAACGTGCCCTGATAGACCGTATGAACTCAGATTTATCCAACGATTTGGGTAATTTGCTGAACCGTATCATCGGGATGTCTGAAAAATACTCTAATTTACTGGTCGACAGTGCCGATGTTGAAAAATTTCATGCAAAAGAGCTCAATGACGCCCATGCCGTTTTAGCCACGCTTGAGCCCTATTTCTATGAATTGCAATTGCACCGTTATCTTGAAGAGCTATGGAAAGTGTTCAGTATCGGCAATAAAGCCATTGAAGAGCATGCACCGTGGGTCAAAATCAAAGAAGGTCGCACGGATGAAGCCCTGGCCACGGTTGCTTTAGTGGCTAATTTATTGGCAAAAGCATCGGTAATGCTCCATGCTATCATGCCTAAAACCACCGCGACGATTGCCGATGCACTCGGCTTTGAAATAACGACTGAAAGCTATAATGATCTGATTATCCATAAAGGGTTGCTCAAACCATTTACTATCAAAAAAGTTCCGCCTCTTTTCCCGCGTGTCGAAGAACCTTTAATGCAGGAAGCCCCTAAAGCCATGAGTGAAGAGGCCCCTAAAGTCGAACTCAAACAAATGGATGATAAAAAAGTCTCTACAGTAGCGGAAGAAGGGGTGATCACCATTGATCAATTTTTCCAAACTTCCATTAAAATCGGAACCGTTTTAAATGCTCAAGAGGTGCCAAAAAGTTCAAAACTTTTAAAATTGCATGTTGATCTGGGTGAAGAAACACCGCGCCAAATTATTGCAGGGATTCGGGAATATTACAGCGCAGAATCTCTCATAGGAACGCAGGTATGTGTTGTCGCGAACCTCAAACCGGCCAAATTGATGGGAATGCTCTCTGAGGGGATGGTTTTAGCCGCCAAAGATAGCGAAGGACTTTCTCTTATACGTCCTGAGAAACCTCGTTTAAGCGGAAGTTCCGTTGGATGAGGCTGGAAAATATCCTCGCACTGACAAAAGGCTCTCTTTTAGGAGAACCCGCTGTAACCCTCTTTGAAAGCGTCGTATATGAGGCTTCCAAAGTAAAACGGGGATCACTGTTTATCGCTTACTCTCCTACAAATATTCTTGAAGCATTACAAAACGGTGCATATGCCGTAATGTTTGACAAACCTACCCAAATCAGTGACAGCGAAGTAGCATGGATTAAAGTAGATAACCTTGATAATGCCCTTAAAAAACTGCTCCGTTTTTATCTTCTTGAAAAAGAATTGCAGGTATACGCCTGTGATCCTATTACGTTGCATCTTTCGTCCATGATCTCTACTCCGCCCACTTTTTGCAACATCGAAGGGTCAATGCAGGAAATTTGGGAAAAACTTTGGCCATTGGAAAAAAAATCGGTTGTCCTTTTTTCCCCTGCCCTGACCGATGCCGATATCTTTATTGAATATTCTCAGCTGATACGGGCTCAAGAAAACACCATTACCATCATCGAGCAAACGCTTTTTGAAACTTCATTTATTCATAATGACACCTTTTATGAGCGCCAGATGCTCTCCCCGTTTTTCATCCCTTATTTAGAGCATCTCCTCTTTTTTTACACTTTTTTACGCATTCCTTTTGTGATAAGAGGCTTTAGTAAAATGGGGCATTTTATCCCGGTATTTACCAATTCGAGATTGGAAAGCAAAGAATTCGGCAGCAGTGACCGTGTCATTATTTTCGAACCTCTGCTCGAATTAATCGACGAGCAAATCGATTTCCTGGATGTACAGGCTTCATGGGCAAAAATCGTTTATCTTCTTCCGGAATCGATGCGTTCGTCCCTTACCATAGGGATCGATTCGATCTATTTTTACCGTTATCCCGAAGAGATACTGACCATATTACAATCGACAAAATTCCATTTTGCCCTCGTCGCCGGTGTCGACAAAAGTATTTTAAATCCATCACGATCGTCAATGAAACAACTTGAACTCGATTTTTAGGAGCGAACTATGAATAGAAGGACGTTTATCACTACCGGAGCAACCGCTTCTGCCGCCTTATTGCTTAACGGATGTAATGAAAATAACCGACAGGCCATCGATTATTCAAAGCACCCCTCACAAATTGCCAAATCTTCCGGCTCCGAATCCTCCACCAAACAAAAAAAAGTTACCCTCCGCCTTGCAACCAGTTGGCCCGCCGGATTTCCGATTATGGGAACCGGTGTGGAACATTTTGCCGAAAGGGTTAAAGCCGCCAGCGGGGGGACATTGATTATCAAAATTTATCCCAAAGAGACACTGGTACCGGCATTGGCCGTATTTGATGCGGCAAGCTCAGGTGAAATCGATGCGTTCCATTCCGGACCCTATTACTGGAAAGGGAAAAACAGCGCTTTTGCTTTATTCAGCGGTACCCCTTTTGGTCTAACCTCTGAGGAGATTAATTCGTGGATGCTATTTGGCGGCGGAATGGAGTTTTGGCGTGAGTTATACGCAAAACACAATCTCTATCCTCTTCTAGGGGGCAATACCAATGTACAAATGGGCGGATGGTTTCGAAAACCCATCCGTTCCCTTGCCGACTTGAAAGGGTTGAAAATGCGCATTCCGGGCATTGGCGGTGAAGTCATGTCCCGTATGGGAGTCAATCCGGTTCTCTTAGCTGCCGGTGAAATTTATCCTGCGCTGGAGAGGGGGATGATCGATGCTACGGAATGGGTCGGACCTGCCTTGGATTTACAAATGGGATTTTATAAAGTAGCGAAATATTATTACTCCGGGTGGCATGAACCGGGTTCCGTACTGGAATTGACCTTCAATAAGCAAATATGGGACTCACTAAGCCCTGAACATCAGGCAATCGTTCAAATCGCTTCGGAAGAGATGAATTCCCGTATGTCACTTGAATTCCACGCTAAGAATCTGGATGCCCTGCAAGAGATCAAAAAGCTGGGAATTACTATCGATAGATTCCCGGACGATGTCAATAAAGCGGCTAAAGCGGCCCTTCAGAGCTATTTGGAATCCGAAAGTATTCAAAATCCCGATTTTAAACGAATCTTTTCCAGTATGGACCAATACATCAAAAAATCACGTGAGTGGAGTAAAATCGGCCTGGGTGCCTATCTCAATACCCGAGAGGTCTGATAGCTCTTAATTCCCTGCGCAACATCTTCTCCTCAGGGAGATATCTCCGTACCAGATCATGAAACTCTTTTGAATGGTTCATATGCCGTAAATGGGCTAATTCATGAACAATAATATAATCAATCTGTTCGTAAGCAAGTTGCATCATCAAGGTATTAAAGGTAACAATGGCCGAGCTGTCACAGCTTCCCCATCGGCTGCGCATTCTCTTAAATCGTAACTCTTTGGGATGCAGGTTCATCTTTCGTGCGTAATACGCTACACGCGAAGGTAAGGTAAGAAGTGCTTCTTCTTTATAAAATTGATGATAATATTTTTCAATATTAGCAGGAGTTTTCCCTTTTTCCACCTTTTTTGCCAAAGACGGCAAATGTTCAAGGGGATAGTTTTCACCGCGGAAGCGAATGGTTTTACCGAGTTCATGACGATCATCATGGCTATCATGAAGCAACTTCAGTTTTTCACGTATCCAACCCTCTCTAAGCTTTAATATCCGCCGAACCGAAGATTCAGTCTTTAACGGGGTACGGACATTAATAATCCCTCCGGATGTAATACGGATATAGGTATTGCGGTTTTTCGGCCTATATTCGATCATTACGGGTGAGGTATGCGCGTCAAACATAATCTATAGGATCGGTAACTCCGGCATGTTCAAAGCCGCGCAGACGCAGACGGCAGCTATCACAGACACCACAGGCCTTGGATTCGCTTTGATAACAGCTCCAGGTCAGATGAAGCGGTACGTTTAAAGCCAACGCTTCTTGGACTATTTGTGATTTTTTGAGGTGTACCAAAGGCATTTCTATCGTGAGGAGCGTACTCTCTTTTGTCCCCAGATTAGCGGCCTTGGTAAAAGAATCGATAAAAGACTCCCGGCAATCGGGGTATCCGCTGCTGTCCTCTTCTACAACGCCGATAGCAATAGCAGAGCACCCCTCTTTTTCGGCGATAGCGGTTGCAATGCTTAAAAATATTCCGTTTCGAAACGGCACGTAAGTGACTGGAACACCGGGTTCAATCCCCTCCGTAGGGACATCGATCGTATGATCGGTCAATGCCGATGCTCCGATGGTTTTAAAAAAATCCAAATCGATCTCATATTTTTCTTTAACCCCGATATCGTTACATATATTACGATACGCTTCCAACTCTTTGGATACGGTTCTTTGGCCGTAATTAAAATGGAGGGCAATTATTTCATATCCGCGTGAACGCATAATATAGGCGACTAATGTGGAATCCATGCCACCGCTCATAATACAGAGTGCTTTTTTCATGACTGCTTTACCTTTCGTGTGATTGTAGCAACATGACGCTTATGCTACAATGTCACTCACTCCCCTATTTTGCGTACTTTCAGGGACTATATTTGATAGGGTTGCCAAAAGGTTGCCATAATTAGATGGCAATGTTGTTAACTTTTGTAGCATCTACCCTAAGTTTTCCAGTGTAATGATTGCGATTAACACGATCATCTACGTGCCCCATTATGTCTAAAATCCAGTCGGTAGGATAACCGTATTCTTTCAAAATTGTATTGAATGAACGTCTTAAATCATGGATGGTTCCATGTCTTAAATTGTTATCGGACAACAGTTTTTTAAATCTAAAATTCATGGTTGGCGAACCGTAATAGTTGTTCCCCGATTGATTGATAAAAACGAACTCTTTTAGACCGCTATACATTCTTTGTTTTAGCAATGCTTCTTTGCACTGTTTAAACATCGGAACGAATCTAATCTTTCGTGACTTCGTTTCATCCTCAACGCCTCTTACAATTCGTGTATCAACACGTATTACCTCTTTTTCAAAGTCAATATCATCCCATTTCAGACCGACAAGCTCCGATCCTCTCATACCCGTAAAAAAAGCTATTTGAATATAGTTTTTCAATTGCCCTTTTGCAGATTCAAGAATTTTCTTTATCTCATCTTCTGTATAGTACACACGCTCTTTTACCGAATGTTTTTTCGGCAGTTTTACCAGTGTTACGGGGTTTTTCCTGATGATATCGTCATTCGTAGCCGTTTGCAGTACGATATTTAAATACGCACGATAGGTGGAAACCGTTTGAGGCGAAAGCCCGCTTTCCCGTTGCCACTTCATAACGTGGGTCGTTTTAATATCAGTTAATAAAAACTCTCCAAACTTCTTTGAATCGCCCATCTTGAAATCACAAATAAGCTTAAACGTCTTTTTAATACGCTCATGCACGTATTGCCTTCTATTCTCACTTGTAAGATCAAGAACCATCACCCCATACTCTCGTAATGTAAGATCGCTGTACTCTTCTTTTTTGGGTTGGTATTTTTCTTCAAATAACTCACGGTATTCGGAATCGAAGTTCTTTTCATACCATTTTAAAAGCCGTTTATCCGCTTTTTTTCCAGTAGAAATTCGCTTACGAGTACCGAACATATCGCTGTCTAACGTAACAATGCCGTGTTGATTTGCGTAAACTCGACGTATCATTGATTTCTCCTTGATATGTCGGTCACTGACGAAAGGTATTTTACATTCAAGATGCTTTTATTTTGACTATCGGTAGCGATTTGATATTGATGTACCATAGTTTTCCCCGTTTCACGAAGTCCTCAGGATTGATATTGTTGTAACACCATTTCCGTAATCCGTCGAGTGTCTTGTATCCGCACTCTGTGGCAAATTCCCGTGTGATCGGATACCACTGCGGTAAGGATCGATGAATGGTTAAAATCGTGTCGAGCTTTTCGTTAAGCTCTTGGAATTTTTCTTCAAGCATTCCATCTCCCTAAAACATATCGGGGATAAGCTTGCGCCGTTGCATCTCATTCGTGAGTGCAATGTATCGGTATGAGAGATCATCATACAAGGGTGAATCCATATCCAACCCGTCCATCTCAATCGAGAGCCGATGATCCAGATTCCATAATCCCTCATCACTGTATTGTTTGAGTTCCTCTTCAAAGGTTGGTTGTTTTTGCTCTTCTTTATGATCCTCATGCAGTTTTTTACTATTCACTCTTAGATCAAATTCCGCTTTGGCACGTTGTAGCACATCAAGAAAGAAAAGCAAGGTTGGATCATTACCATGCACCAGTAATCGAGTAATGACTTTTTTCATTGTCTTCTCTGCATCTTGCAGTGAGTATCGAAAGCTGATCTTTTCGATCTTCTCCAACGGCGTATCAATCTGCATAAACTCCGTAATATCGTAATGATATTTAATGTGATTCCATATCGGTGAGATGGTTGCCCGCTTTCGGTTAGAGGAGTTAAGCGCTTTTTCGCTGATACTCTCTGGATCAATCAGCTTGATTTGGTCACAAGCGTTTTTAAACAGCACTCTTGCACGTTTAAGAGCATCGTCTATGGTATCGATCCCGTATTGTTTTAGATACTCTCGGTGCATCTCAAATTCGACGTTAAAGATCGGTTTCTCCAAATCCATCCCGTGAATCCCGAAATGGTTGTACATGATTTCCCGTTTGATCGGTATTGCACCTTGAAGCTCTTTATGCTTGTTGTAAATACGGAGCAAAAAAGGTTTCTTACCCACATAGTACGTTTCAAGTTCATACGCATTGGAACGCTCACCAATCGCAGCGGAATGATTTTGCTTTTTGGACAAAATCATTTCTTTTCTAAGATAGCTGAAATCGTGTTGGATAAACATATTCAGATCGATTCGGGTGATCGGGAATACATTCATGGTGTATCCGCCTAAGTATTTCGTGTTTACGTACTCTATAAGCGATTTTAAGCCCAGTGTATAGATTCCTGCACTATTAAGCTGAATCCGTATGTTGTGAATATTCATCGCTTTCTCAGGGTCTTTAAATCCTGATCGGAAGAAGTCGTGATTGAACCAGTGAAATCCATCTCGTCCCATACCGCTGTAAACGACATCGATCCCGTTAATGTTTACTATGATGTCATTATCAGCATATTGATAGTTAAGAGATTTAAAATAGGCTTTCTTATCTTCGATCTGATCGATAATGTTTTGATACAGCCGATCATAAAAAGCACCGCTTTGTGCAAAGTAATACAATGCGTCAACGCCACAGGCATAAGGCAATTTTCCGGCATTAGAATATGGCATAGGGTTTTCCTTTCGACGTTTAACGTCAGTTTTTTATTTATAAATCGTTATTGGTAGAATGTGATTTGACTTATGTCAGGGGGTGTTACTAGAACCCCCTGAACTCTTAGTGCTTCGTTCGGATAGCCCGCTAAACGGGCACCCAATCCGACTCAAAGCACTTTTGTTATTGCTGTGTGTTACATCAACGGCTTTAGCTTCCTCTTCGCGATGCGTAAGGCCGCAGCGCTCATCGTGTCGCACAACCGTTGTCAATCGCAATGGCTGAACCATTGCGCTTTCTTTGTTAGATTCCGAAGAATGTACATTGTCCGAAGTAGGAAACGTCCACTTCGATTTGTTTGCCTTCCATACCCGCATATTTCGAGGCTTTTTCAGTAGGGATCGTTAGATCAACAAGTTCACTTTTAGAACCGTTCTTGACCGTCTTTTCGATCAATACTTGGATGCGTTGTTTGACAACGGGGATTGAGGTTTCTTTATCGACATAGGTCGTTTCATAACCACCGATATATTTGCCTATCATTTTTAAAGAAGACATGATTAATCCTTTGGGACTGAATTAACCAAAGCGCTTTGGAGATTTTGTATGTAACGTTACGATAGAAATTGTATGAAAAAATCTGACTTGAATTTTCGGAAGAATTACACTATTTCTTGTAAAAGTTCCGAAGGGGTAGAAAGTGTATGGAGGCGTAATGGATTGTTGAATGTTTCGTCAATGATAAACATGGGAAATTTTTTAGTATCGACTATCTGATGCTCAATTATTTTATTACGATATCTAGCTCTTTGAGAGAGGCAAATTGATTGGGTTTTTGTACTAAAGCCAAAGATAATATTCTCACCAATAACCTCTTTGACATAAAGGTTCTTTAATAGCTCACTACTTTCGTATTTTTTTGCAACACCAAATATATCAAATACAATACCTTTTGTAGTACTCAAAGCTAACTCAGAATCGATCCGCATTTTAAAGCGTAAATAGTAATAAAGCACTGCCAATAAACTATTGGCACAATCTTCTTTGTCTACCCTACCAGACATAAACATTTTCAAAGTACGTTTCAATGTTTTAGATTCTGATGAACCATTTTTGAATAATTTAAAATTATCGACACCGAATAAAGCTATTATGCTCAAATAATGCTTTGTGAGTTTTTCATTCAAATACATATTTTTGTGGAGAATAGCTTTTACTAATTCGGCACCTTGAGAAGTAGTCTCAGAATCAAAAGCATATTTGATTGACTTTCTGTATCTTGATCGATGTGTCTGAGTATGCCTTGTATATAAGCCTATTGTACCTTTCTGGAATTTCTTGTCTTTTGATAACCGCAAAGCTTCCAAAGTTTCTCTGATGAAACCCAATACTTTGTAAGTGTGATAGAGGAAGTTTTGACCTTGAAAATTCATTACAACATCATGCCGACATACTGATTCTAAAGCACTTTTTAACCCTCTTGACTTATCAACTTTGATCTCAGAAAATGAATTAAATAAGTCGAATGTGTTGCCTAGATAAATAAGATCTGGTTTGACATACTTATATATTTTAATTTCGTCGTTTAGCTTGTATAGCTGAATTTCAGACAATAAAGATTTTTGCAAGTCAAATATGTAATTCGTTTGGTCGTTTGAATACCAATGCGAATATTTATTTTTATGTACTTGTTTTGGTTTTGACATGGCTATATATTCTCTTCTTCAACAAAATACCAACTAGGAAAGTCTTCTATAGTTAATTGATATTGTTTTGAGTCTTCAGACAAAATTTCCTTCATTTCAATTAGCCGATTGAGTACATATTGCTGTAAAGCAGTATTCAATGTTTCTATATATCTTTTAGTTAAACACTTTTGAAATTTTAATGCGTATATCTCTCCATTTCCGATCAATCCGAAATAATGATTCTCTTGAATATTCCAAACAAATTCATTCAGTCTGCCACCTTGTAATAAAACGACTATAAAACTGTTATACAGAGCATTTTTAAAAGACTTTACAGCTGCTAATTCTTCATATTTTTCTAGCAAAGAACCCAACCGATGTTTTTTATTATAGGCTATCAAATTAAAACCATTATATTGATTATTCGAAATTAAACAAAAATACTTATCCACATGATCGTCTATGGTTGTCCATGTATAAGATAATGAATATAAAAATGGACTTATTGAATCAACATTTTGAACAGTCAAAGAATTGTACGTCAACCCGCTGACATCACTTGCAGAGCAAAGAATATTTGAAATTACATATGGTTCTATACATTGATAGAAATAATGTATGCTTACTTGTTCACTTATAAGTATGAAGTCATAACCAACTGATAACAAATAAGCAAATAACTCATTCCTGATTTTTCCATTTTCATTAAGCATATATCCCAATGGTACTATTGCAATTTTCGTTGTTGATTTATTTTTAAACCCCTGAGCAATTTCGTATATATTTTTTCTGGAAAAAGTTATCTCTGTTGGTAAAACTTGAGCATATAAAAACAATGGAATACTCATTAAAAAATCGAGTTCTATCTCAAGAAAGTGGTTATTTCGTGCTCGCCCGTCACTCGCATAAAAAGAAAAGAATTGAATAAAAGGTTCTTTATCCAATTGTGCTTCATACTGTCTAAAGATATTTATTATCTTTTGCATAATTATTTTTTTAATTAGCAACAAATTTGGATCATTTGACTCTATTTTACTTCGTGAAGCTTTTAATTGAATTTTATGAGAATCAGGAATATTGATATTAAATCTTACATTGCTCAACCAAGTAGGTGCAAGATTGATATTACTTCCTTGACCATTGATAACAAAACATTGTTGTGCAATTTTATTGGTTGAAAAAAGTTGATGTTCCCCCGCTCCTATAAACATCATATATCCCTCAATAATATCACTATCCTCAAATTCAAAAAACAAAGATCTCTGAGCAATTGAATGATCATCAGGCAATCTAATTTTTTTATTATTCAGTATTTCTGTATCAAAGTCATCGACACTGACACTAATTGGAATAGGTTGATAAGACATCACATCCTTTATAATTGTCACCAAATCGTTTTGCTCTATTTTTTTTGCATACTCATCATGAAATCTCAATTTAATCAATGTTCCTATTTTTTTTCTAAGCGGCTCTTTTTCCTCGATAAACTTGTTTTTAAAATGTAATGTAAAATGTATTGGATCGCAATTCTCTTTTAGAGAATCAATTTCAATGTATTCAGAGACCATAAAGCAGGAAATTATGCCTATTCCAAAATTACTAATAGGACTAAATTGCATAGCATCACGTGCAAAAAATCTACTTTTATAAAAACTTCTGCCAATTGAAATCACGAAGTTTTTAAAAACATCATCATTGATCCCAATTCCATTGTCTTCAATTAAAAAAACTTTTTCCACACTGTCATATCTGATTTGTATTGCTGGTGAATAAAACTCTTGTTCTCTACTTAAAAGCTCATTACGATATCGACAAGCATCATAAGAATTTTGGAGTAATTCCCGAAGAAACATATCTGTTGAATCATACAAATTGGTTCCCATTAAAATTTGGAGTATTTTCTCATAATCTAAGTGGAGAACGAGATCGTTATATTTATATCCAATAGGTGTGATATTAAATTTCAATTCTTCTTTAAGTAAAAGAAAATATGGCGATACGCCATTTTCCTCTAAAAGCCGCATACTTTCTTTACGTTCATGCTCAATCCAGCCTAGGAACTCCTGTACTCTTCTGTGGGTCAGAATATCGTAACAGGTAGCTTGATATTCGATTTTATGACTCGTGATCTCGTATCCGTCTATGGAAAGATGTTTTTTCCATTCAGATAAGCTGGTTTCATCTTTTATGCCAATATGCTTAAATAAAAAATATGGCGTACGATTTATATCAAAATCCATGATATCCCCAAGACGCAACAAAATAGCAATAAATTGTATATTTACACGATATTTTGAAATCAACTTGTCTTGTGGATACAAATCTTTATGACGCAAATAATCTACAGGTTTTTCATGACTTCTTATAACCGTTTTTATGAATTGAGTGATATCTTTTTCTCTGAATGTAAAATCAATTTTATAAGTACTAAAAGAACTATTAAAAATATCTATATAAGATAAACTGCGTTCAACATGCGTACGTCTTATATATTCAGTTAAAATGGTTTCATCATCTGTCTCTTCTCCATATTCCATAGTAATACGAAAAAACTCATCTTCAGATTTTAATTTTTCTGCTTCCTCACGATTTACTACCATACCAATATCATGCAATATTACGGAGTAAATTAAAATTTGTAATTCCACGATATTCAGACGAACTTCAGAAGGTATTATTTTTGCAATAATGTCAAGTATATTTAAACAATGCTCAATATTGTGTGATGTATATTCAGGCATGAAAGAGGAGATGCGATTTAAAAGTTGACTTGCAACATTAATCAAGTGATTCTCAATATTGTTACTTATCGGAAAATTAGTGAGGCCAAATTCTTCTTTCTCGTATTTTTTTAATTGTTGGAATAAAGAATTGTTTTGTAATCTTAAAAGCATTTTTTTGCATCTCACATTAAAGTATATTTTATTTAATATTAACATTTTTATTTAAAAAAATTAACATGAAACAAAAATTTTGAGATATGTCATTTTTAAAAAAATGTTAAAACAAAATACTTTACACAATAAAGCATAGCTCTTCTGTAACAGAACCTATTAAAATACCGTATTTTAGGGAACAAAATGCACGCGGCTTAGGTTGTGTATTTTTATTTATATTATTCGTGGCAACCTTCGTGGCAACCGTTGCCATATTTGTACGTTTTCGGTTTGTCAGTGACCGACTTTTTGCCTATTTTAGGCTATTTGAAAGCCCTATTTTGGGCACTTTTATAAAATTTCAGAGCTTATGCTACAATGTCACCATGATAGAACTAGATAACCGAACCGAAAAAAATTATAATTTTGACTTTCTCGAACGAATCGCACAAGAGCTGACCCATCAAGAAGTCGAATTAATCCTCACCGATAACGATGAAATTGCGCAGATTAATCGTGAATTTCGTAATATCGACAAACCGACCGATGTACTCAGTTTTCCGAGTGATCCGTTCCCCGGCGCGCCGCTTGGCAGTATCGTCATCAGTGTGGATAAGGTAGAGAGTGTAGCTACCGAATTAGGACACAGCCAAAACGATGAAATCGCCCTCCTCTTTATCCATGGTATGCTACACCTTATGGGATACGACCATGAAACGGATCAGGGAGAGATGCGGGATAAAGAATCCGAACTGATCCAACAATTTTCCCTTCCGAAAAGTCTGATCGTTCGTACACTCGAAGAGTAATCCCTTTTGAACGGTTAGCGTTTAATATATCCCAAATCATCAAGTTTATTATAAATAGAGGAGACCATTCCTCCCGTCGCTTCCCCTCCGTGTCCGCCATGTTCCACCAATACGGTAACGATAAATTGTGGATTGTCCGCCGGGCCGTATGTCGTGAACCATGCGTGTGAACGGCTAAAATAGTCCATTGAATGTTCGTTCTGCCGTTGTTTGGTCCCTTGAGCAATACCGGTTGTTTGTGCCGTCCCCGTTTTTCCGGCTATCGGAAACCGGGTGGCTAAAAATCCGCGTGCCGTCCCTCCCGGATCATTACAGACTCCGCGCATAGCCCGCTGTATTATGGGGAGCTTCTGTTTTTCAATCGGAGTCAATACATCCAAAGAGACAGGCGTATAAGGGTCATCACCGATCATTTTTGCAATATGGGGGATGGGAAGCCTTCCTGTTGCCATGAGAGCGGTATATTGTGCCATCTGCATCGGAGTAACCAAGAAATCTCCTTGTCCGATCGATGTGTTAAGCGTCTCCCCCTGATACCAGGGCTTGTGATATTTTTCCCGTTTCCATGCGCGGCTCGGAACCGTTCCGATAAATTCATTCGGTAAATCGATCCCCGTTTTTTTACCCAGTCCCATTCGGATAAGCCCCTTGCTGATCCGTTCAATACCGACTTGAATTGAACCTTTATAAAAATAGTCATCACAACTTTGGGTAATGGCTTTTGAAACATCACTCGTTCCATGCCCCGTCGTTTTCCAACAGCGGAACGAACGGTTCCCGAGTTTCATGGTTCCGCTGCAGTGCACCGCACTTTTTTCATTTAAGATGTCAGATGTGACATAAATCAGCCCCATTCCCGTTTTTACCGTAGATCCGGGAGGGTAAAGCCCGTTAATGATCTTGTTTGTAAACGGTGCATCCACGCTGTTCATTAGGCGATTCCATTCCGTAGAGCTAATACCGGAGACAAAGGTATTGAGATCGTATTCCGGATAACTTCCGGCAGCATATACGGCTCCGTGTATATCCATAACGACTATAGCCCCAACCCTTTTTTCAAAAGCCTGTGTGATAAAATTCTGGAGCCGCATATCGATATTCAGCATCAAATTATGATTTTCCTGCGTTGCGGTTCGTCCTATCTCCTCAATCTCGACATTATGCGCATTGACCTTGATACGACGTTCTCCGGCTACCCCTTGTAAATAGCGGTTATAGTATTTCTCAATGCCGTTTTTTCCGACATGACCTAAAAGCTGCAAGGAAGGGTCTTCGTCGATCTCTTTTTGGTTTGCTTTGGCTACATAACCGATGAGATGGGAAGCAACGGCACCGTAGGGATACAGCCGTTTAGGCGAAGGTGAAATTTTGATTGTATCCCGTAGGTTCATTAATGAGTACAGGGGGATAATGGTTTCATGGGGAATGAAATCGACCACATCAATAAACGCATGATTGTAGTATGAATCCTGAGACTTATACAGTTTAACCATTTTTTTAGCATCTAACGTCGGTATCATGCTCAAAAGATAGCTGATTTCGGCATCCAAAAGGGTCGTATCTTTCCCTTTCGTCAGATGGGGAGCCAAAGCAATTTTAAATCCCAATTCATTAATCGCGATCGGTTCCGAAGTGCGATCTAAAATTTCTCCACGCACCGGAGCCGATAATTCGGTTTTGATACTATTATTTTCAGATAGGTTTTCATAATAGTCATTGGACTGGACGGAGAGATGGAATACCCGGACCAATAATCCAATCCATACGATGATAAAAAAAGCCAATAGGATTCTAATTTTCATACAATCACCGATATGATTAAAAATTCAATAATCATATACAACCCCATATGCCAGTCAACCGATGGGGGCGGAAGCAATAAAACACCGTTGGCGATCCAGATAAAAAGCCAATACCCGGGGTACGCCAACGCGACGAAAATGGCTCCCATACAAATACGGCACTGAATCAGTTGTTCAAGTTTTGGCAAAAGGTATTTAGAGAGCACTGTAAAAAAAACAATTGTACTTCCGAACCAAAACCCTTTTTCCGCTTCAAAGATCACAAGCATGAAGACCACCAGCAGCAGGCCGAACAGATCATGTTTGCCGAGAGCGTCGTAATAGGCAAAAAACAAGATAGCAAGTAACGGAGGGAATAGCAGGTAAATACTGCTTAAACTGATATAGATAACAAATAAACCGACTAAAGCAAGTTGGCTTATAATGTTTTGATAAGGGAAACTTCGTTGCATACGGGAAAGTGTTTACATTTAATACAATCGGCCCAAATTTTATGTTCAGGAATCGACTCTTTAGGTATCTCTACAAAACCCAAACGTTCAAAAAAGCGTTGTTGATACGTCAAAGCTAGAACTTCTTTCAAACCGAGCTTACGCCCCTCTTCACACGCTTTTTCAATTAACATGCTACCGATATTTTTACCCCGGTATTTTTCATCGATAATCATTGAACGCAGTTCCGCCAAGGTTTGCGAATGGATATGAAGCGCGACAAAACCGACAAGTTTTTCATCGTGACTTGCAATAAAATAGGAGCGGATATTCGTTGCGATTTCATCATTGCTGCGAGGCAATATAACCCCCGATTCAATCTCAGGCGCAACCAATAGCTGCATTGCCGGGATGTCACGCAGTGTTGGTTTGGTATAAATGATATTCATTCCGTATCACTTTTAAGCAAGCGGTATAGATGTCCGACAATCGCATCAACCCCTTTTCGTTTTGAGTTAGAGACCATTAATGCATCCGGAAATCTTTTTTTGAGTTCAGAGAGCTCTTTTTGGTTCAATTTATCTATTTTTGTAAAAATCGTCACAATAAACTGATCCGGTGTACATATCTCATGCAAATAGGTATCAACCGAACGATCAATTTCCAAATCGGGATGACGGCAATCGATAAGATGGACGAAAATACGGATCTGCTTCCGATCGGATATAAACCCCGTGAGGTTGCTTTCCCAATCGGTTTTCAGTGATTTTGCCACTTTGGCGTATCCGAATCCTGGTAAATCGACAAATTTCGCCCCAAGGCGTTCATCCGTATCCCTGTCGGCAAAAATAACGTCAAAATAGTTAATCAAACGTGTCTTACCGGGTGTAGCCGAAACCTTGGCCAACGATTTACGCTTGGTAAGGGTGTTTAGCAAAGAGCTTTTCCCGGTATTGGAGCGTGCCATAAAGGCAACTTCATTTTGGTAATCGTTTTCGGGGGCCAACCGTATATTCGGGGCCGATGTCACGAAGAAGGAATCAATAATTTCAATCATTTTTTGGGACTTTTGGATTTAGAATTTTTATCCTGAAGGGTAAAGGTCATGACGACCGGTTCATCTTCGGTACTTTCAGCCGTCGCGTAGCCTTGCGTCATATTCATCACGATGACATCTCCTTTGATTCGGCGATAATCATCCAATCGGAGCAAATCCACTTTTTTGTAAAAATGGTACTCACTCTCTTTGGGGAGATAGATCACGGTTTGTGCTTTGCCTTTGTACTTTTCTTTTTGTTCCGTAACAATATAAAAAGATACGTCCCCTTCCGCTAAATATTTGATCGGTGTTTTATCCTTATCCATATAGATCGTCACTTTGGAAGCATTGAGTTCGTCTGATCCCTTAGTTACTTTGACAGAGCCTGAAAAAACAGAAATCCCGCTTTGCTGGTCAGTTTTAAAGCTGTCTGCAATGACTTTGAGCTCTTCCGCATGCATCTGAGAGCTCAAAAGTAAAAAAGGGACCAAGAACAAGATTCGTATCATAGTGATTTATCCTAATTTAAATCATACTGACCGCTCACGCGATCAGCCGATATTGTATTATTTTCGGTATTCAATACCATCTTTTCACCATTAACATGATTTCGATTTTGACGAATCGTAAAAGTACCGTTAATATGGATGAGAGATGCTTTCGTATTGTATTCGGCTTTGTCGGTATGAAACTCCAAACCGTCTTCTCGAACGTAATAGACATTCCCGTCCATTACGATTTTATTTTTTTTATAGTTGATAGTATCTGCCTGGACCGATTGTAATAATGATTTCGTATTATCGCTAAATTTTGCTGATTTTACCGCATAATGGGTATCAAACATTTTCCCTTCTCTCCCTTCCAAGACATACTCTATCCCTTGATGCGAGATTTCATAAAGGGAAAAATCAGAAAGTTCAATCAAAGGGATCTCACCGTTTTCCGGGTAATTTACAGATTTAGGGGTGAAGTAGCCGTACATCCCCATCAAAATCGCTAAAACTGCCATGAAAAAAAGGTTAATTGACATTTATATCCACTGAGACAAAAATTTTTCTTCTTCACCGTTGCGGCGGATCACTTTTTCAATCATCTCCCGGACACAGGCATCACCGCCTCGACGTTCCAATATTTCCGCAAACGTTTTTAAATATTCCGATCCGTCTTGCGGCGTATAGGCTTGTCCTGCCCACTGTAAAAGACGGTAATCATTTAAATCATCACCGATCACAGCTACTTCATGGGCTTCAATTCCCAATTCCGAACACATTTGTATGGCAACGGAACGTTTGTCTTTGACCCCTTGATACAGATAAGCGATATCCAGTTCTTTGGCTCTATGGGCGACAATGGCAGAATCACGTCCGGTGATAATGGCAGCCTTATGCCCCATTTTCACCCATGCTTTAATCGCAAACCCATCTTTGACATTGAAATTTTTCAGCTCCAACCCATCCGCCGTATAAATGATTTTTCCATCACTCATACACCCGTCGACGTCTAAAATCAGTAAACGAATCACAAAACGCCTTTGGTACTCGGAATACCGGCACGATCATTTTTCATCAAAGCGCGACGAAGCGCTACGGCAAGTGATTTGAATGCCGCCTCGATGATATGGTGTTTGTTTTTACCGCGAACCATAACGATATGGGCCGTTATCCCCGCATTAAAGACTATCGCACGGAAAAACTCTTCGGCCAGTTCCGTATCAAAAGTACCGATTTTACCCGAGACGGGTACATCGTAGACCAAAAAAGGGCGATTGCTTAAATCCAGGTCGCAGCTTACGGCCGCTTCATCCATAACAATCACCGCACTTCCGAAACGCTCCACTTTTTCAATCGGATAGATTGCATCCCGTAAAGCTTGTCCTAAAACGATCCCGATATCTTCAACACTATGGTGATCGTCAATATGGATATCCCCATCACACGTCAGTGTTAAATCCATCTGTGCATGTTTGGCAAAGCTCTCCAGCATATGATCCAGAAACCCTACTTTCGTCGTGATTGAACTTTTTCCCTCTCCCATGATCGTCAGAGATAAATCGATATCGGTCTCTTTGGTTTGACGTTTTTTATGGATCATCCTATTCCCCTATGATAAATGAGCCTTCAAAATAGCCCCTGGATATAAAATCGCGGGCTTCGGCTTCACTCTTGAATCCACCGAGCCATACACGAAATAAACGTTTGTTATTATACTCTGAATCCTTGATAATTGCCGAGTACCCTTTAAAATCATCATATTTTCGTTTGGTTTGCAATGCCCCCTCAAACCGTTCATAAGATCCGATTTGAACGTAAAAATTATTCAGAACACTCTCTCTCGGCCCTTTGGCTATGGATATCAGATCAATGCTTCGAGAGGATGGAGGTTCAAAGCCGAGGACTTCGAGCGTCACATTGGCCGTTCCGGTTTGGGCGACACCGATTTGCTGCGCCGCAGCATACGAAAGGTCAATAATACGACTTTCCACAAACGGGCCTCTGTCATTGATCCGGACGATTGTTTGCCGATTATTATCGGTATTCGTCACTCTCACGACGGTATTAATCGGCAAGGTTTTATGTGCAGCCGTCATAGCATACATATCGTATGCTTCGCCGTTTGAGGTTGATTTCCCGTGAAAATCGGGGCCGTACCAGCTTGCACGCCCGTTAAACGTATCTCCGACATGCACTACGGTAGGAGAGTATTGTTTTCCCATCACCGTATAGGGGCGCATCGTGGCATGCAATTCACCGTTTGGCTTATACACATTCGATGAACTCATCGCCAGCTGTTCCGAAGGGTATTTTTGAGAAGGCTTATTCGGATGGTAAGTGATAGAACCTTTTTTGGTTGTACATCCCGCCATTAAAAGTATCAATATAGGGATACAAATTCTAATCACCAACTTTGATCTCCTCTCCTTCTTTCAGGGTGTTTTTAATAAACGGATTTTTAATTTTTATTTGTTCAAGTGTCAAATTATACAATTTGGCGACTGAAACAAGGGTTTCACCCGATTGTACGGTATGCAGCTGCGGGTTTTTCAAAAACGGTTTATTGATCGGGATCTTGACCCGGCGATTGAGATTAGGATCACTCTCTTCGTCAATCATATTTTCGGACATGATCGTGGTTTTAGGGACGTTATACCGCTTGGATATCTGATCCAACGTTTCTCCCGATTTCATTCGGTGCATCAAAAAATACCCTTTGAGCTCTTTTGTCCGATATTTTTGACGAAAATCATCAATTTTTTCTTTGGGAATGTAGACGGGATAGGATTTTTCATTGGGAGGGGTTATCCCTTTTTTAAGATGGGTATTCAATTTGACCAAATTGTTTTTAGGCATTTCCAAGACTGCCGCTATTCGGTCAATCTCTTCCCCCTCAGGCAAATAGACCGTCACCAGCGGATTTTCATGTTCCGTATTCAGAAGCGAATCGTATTGTATCTGAGACAAAAAAAGTTCATCGGTAGCCAATAATGCCAAAGCCACCACTTTGCGAATATAATTACGGCTCTCAAGCGGAATGTAGTTGCGTTTCGGATCGGCAAGTGTATGAATATCGGAACTCCCTGCCTTACGGATGGCACGTTTGAGTCTGCCGTCTCCGCAATTGTAAGCGATCAGTGCCAAATACCATTTTCCGAACTTTTTTTTTAAACTGCTTAAATAAGCGATAGCCGCCCGTGTAGATTTAATATGATCTTGCCGTTCATCAACGAACTGGTTGACCTCCAACCCCTGCAGTTTTCCTGTGCGTTCCATAAACTGCCATAAACCGGCGGCTCCGTGGACAGAGGTGGCATCTACTTTTAACTGGGATTCGGCCAGTGCGACAAACAAAAATTCGCTCGGCAAATCCGATTGGGCGATCAGGGAAGAGAGGATCGGAATAAAAACATTGGCATCCTCCGAAGAATCGGCAAACCCCTGCAAGGTGCATTCACGTTTCTTTTTAGCATAGATATCGTGTAAATAGGGATCTTTCAGAAAAGAGGAGGGAATATCAAAATGGCGTAAGACAGCGATCTTTTTGTGGTCATTCAAATCAAATCCCGAAGCACTCAGCCACAGGGGAAACAGCAGTATGATAAACCTGATATACTTCATCTCCCCACCCCTTTTTCTATCCCAAACCGAATAAGATTTTTGCGTTATCGGTTGTCAGAGATTCTATGCTATCGACGCTTTCCCCTAAGAGATCCCCCATTTTTTCGGCCACATAGCGTGTATACGCCGGTTCGTTTCGCGTTCCTCGGTGCGGATGCGGTGTCAGATAAGGGCCATCGGTTTCAATGAGCAGTTTCTCTTTTGGAATTTTGGGAAGGACATTGACCAGTTTTTTGGCGTTTTGGAACGTAAGGACGCCCCCTATTCCGAAATAAAATCCCTCTTTTGCCAATGAAAGGAGTTCATCATCAGCATTGTAACAATGCAGCACTCCGCCGACTTCTCCAGCCCCCTCATCTAACAAAATCATCTTTGCATCGTGACTTGCTTCCCGGATATGGACAATGAGAGGCTTTTTGTAGTGTTTCGCAAGACGAATCTGACGGCGGAAAACCTCTTCCTGCCGTCTTTTTTCACGCTGTTTTTCCTCTTCACTCCCTTCTAAGCGAAAATAATCCAAGCCGCACTCACCGATGGCAACACATTTCGGATGCGCCGCGTAGAGATCAAAATCGATCGCATCCATCATTTCCATATCATAAGGGTGTACCCCCACCGCGAAATAGACATCAGCATAGTGTGTACATATTTCCACAGCTCGCTCCAAAGTAGACGGATGGGCCCCCGGGATGATAAACGATTCCACTCCGGCTTCTTTGGAACGGAGCATCATCTCATCAAAATCCTCCCGGTAGCGTTCATCATCCAAATGGACATGGGTATCGATAATCATTCTGTTCCTCTTGATCGTTCAAATAAATCTTTGGCAAAACCCCGCGCTTCTTCGCTGACACTCTCACCGCTAATGATCCGGGCGATCTCTTCGATACGCTCGTTTTCGTTCAGTTCACGGACGCGGCTTTCGCTGTCTTTATAGATTAAAAAATGCTGCTGTCCCATCGATGTAAGCTGAGGCTGATGGGATATGACAAAAATTTGGTAGTGTTTTGAGAGGTGACGCAGTACCTTAGCCACACTCATAGACTCTTCACCGCTGAGATTTGCGTCGATTTCATCGAGCATTAAGACGCCTCCGCTGCCGCACATACTTTCGGCTCCCATGGCCAAAAGGGCTAAACGGAGACGGTTGAATTCTCCGGAGCTCAGTTTCTCAAGCTTGGTTCCCGCCAATCCGAGGAGTACTTTATCGCTGCCCGAAATTCCTAAAGGGGCATTATCGATTTCCAGTGTGACTTCCCGTAGATACAACATTCCCAGATATCCGTTCAGAGCGCGGCGCATATCATCCACGATCATTTTTCTATTCGAAGAGAGCTCATCGGCACTCGATTCTAAAGATTCGCGCAATAGGGAGATTTGCTTAATCAGTCCGCTTTTTGAATGTTCGATTGTCTCATACGACTCTAATTCCGACTGTTTTTTGTCACGATATGCAAGAGCCTCTTCAACGCTCCCATAGCGCCGTTTCAGCTCCGAAATCTGTTCAATCCTGTCGAGAACCGATTCAACGGAAATCTCCTCCAACTCCTCCATACGTTCCAATGACATTTCAAAAAGGCTGCGTAACTCGTTCATCGCATCATCAAAAAACGAACTGTCAATATCCAGCAATCCCAACGCCGAAGCGACTTGTGATTCATACGAAAATATCCCCTGTGCCTGGGTAATCAGCGTTTCAATTTTTTCCTTTTTTGAAAGCTGTTTTTTGATCTGATTCAGTTCCTCGTCTTCACCGATTTTAGGCTTGATTCCATCAATTTTACCGATTTCATAAAGGGCAAACTCTTTCAACTCGGCTAAATTTTTTTCTTTCTCCTCTATGACGCGAAGCTCCTCCGAAAGCCGTTTATATTCGGAGAAATCACTACGGTGCCTCTCAAGCAGTTTCCGGTGATCCGGTTTGCGAATACTAATGCGCGTATCCAGTATCTCAAGTAATGCCGCAGGTTCAAAATCGCTGTAATCTTTATGGCTTAAATGGCGCAGATAGGAAGAACTAATCGATTCCATCGAGGATTTTGAGGTACTCTGGTTGTTAATGAAATAGCGTGTTTTCTCTTTTTTCACATGGCGAAAAATATTGGTTGATTCATTTTGAAGGCCGTAATGTTCCTCGTCGATATCCCATGATACACTCGATTCGCAAATGTGCGCTTCTACGCTATCCAACCCTACCGACGCAAGGATCGAACGCATCAAAATCGATTTACCGCTTCCGCTTGGACCGGTAAACACTACCAATCCGGGATGAAACTCTAAATCAGCTTCCTTAAATGTTAAAAACTCTTTCAGATAGAAACGTTCTATCATTATTCGCCCCAACCCAATTTTTCTTTCAGTACTTCGAAATAGTTAAACTCTTTACGATGGATCAACTGTGCCGCACCGCTGGCAAGTTGTATATGAACGGTATCGCTATCGCTGATTTCGATCATATCCTGTCCGTCGATGATAACCAATGCACTGGCATCCGGAGTTTTCATCTCTATTTCAAAATGCCCCGGCAGTACAACAGGACGCTGAGTGAGCGAATGCGGACAGATCGGTGTTAGCGCAAATACCTGTGTCAGAGGAAAAAGCACCGGACCTCCGGCCGAAAGATTATAGGCAGTAGACCCCGTAGGTGTTGATACGACGACACCGTCACCGTAATACGTGTTGAAATTTCGCCCGTCAACAAACGTTTCCAAACGGATCATTTTGGCTATAGAGGGTCGGGTCAGGACAATGTCATTAAAAGCAAAAATTTCACTTTCCCCTTCCGGAGTCACAATGGTTGCCTGCAAAACGGCACGGTTATCCACCCGATACTCACCGGCTAACATTTTGTCGATAAACGATTCCAACTCTCCAAAATCAAGGTCGGCCAAAAAACCGAGTTTCCCGGCATGTATCCCTAAAACAGGAATTTGGTAACGATACGATCTCCGGACAGCCGAAATCAACGTACCGTCACCGCCGATGGTGACGAGAAAGTCACACTTTTGGCACATCATATCAAAAGGCTGTCCCATCACGTCAATCATTCCGCCGCTGATCGTATCGATCATCACCTCGATACCGCGTGATTCAAAAGCCCTTTTAGCCTCGAAAAACATCTCTTTCAATTCGGGTGTCGAGGGGCGAAGCAGTATTCCGACACGTTTAATGTTATTCAATTCCAAATCTATCCCCCTCTTTTTTCCAATTATTATAGCAAGATTAAGGAACAATCATAATTTAAGGGCAAATTGAAAGAAAATTCCGTTTTCAACCCTTTACCATTGTCTACAAACCTGAAAAAGCCGAATACACCTCAGGGCTTGATCTGCTGGGACGGTGTGAGTATCAATGCTGCCAAGATGAATCCAGCGTACCCGATGGGGTATGATGAATTCTACCCTCTCTATATTGGTTAAAATCATGTTATCATTCTATTAAACAAAAAAGAATAACCAACAAATTTTTCTGAGTAGATCTGCATTGAATGTAAATGAGGAAAATATGACCGTACAGATATCCCCTTCTCTGTATCACTACACCTCTTCCGCTATCAACAAACCATCGAGCGAATCTACGCCCCCTGAAAAATCATCCTCCTATCAGGCTATCATCTCTAAACTGGCATCCTCGGATACGAAAGTGCGTGCGCATGAAGCGGCACATATTGCTGCGGGAGGCGGTGTCGTCACCGGCGGAGCCAATTTTAGCTATACCAAAGGTCCTGACGGGAAAATGTACGCTACCGCCGGTGAAGTCCCTATAGATACCTCAGAAGGGAAAACCCCTGAAGAGACCGTCCAACGAGCGCGTCAAGTCATTGCCGCCGCAATGGCTCCCGCCGATCCGAGTCCCCAGGACTACAGGGTAGCGGCCACCGCGGCGGTCATGGAGATGCGTGGCCATCTGGAAATGAGCAAAAAACTTCAAGAGAGCATTAACGGACAAAAAGCATACGGGATTCTCATGCCTTCAGCAGATCTCTCGGCTATGGTGACTATCCCGTCTCCCTAAAGAGCGATTTTGCCGTTGAGTCGATGCATCCTCCCCATGACAATCCTATCAATAATCCAACGACAATGCTAAAATATGTTTAGTCATACAAAACCACCCGAGGAATAGACTCACCATGTTCCGCAAGAATACCCTCAAATATTTATATGAAGATCTCGATGAACTGATTCGCCAATACGGATCAAACCGAATCGACCGGTTTTCCTTTCTTAGTGAAATTGAACGGCTAAAGCAAGCCAACGAAGTAATCCTGGAAGGGAATGAAGACTTTGCGGAACTGGTAGAAAATGCCCTTTTGGAAAAAGAGTACGAGACGTTGGAGCAAATGGCCAAAACGGCAATTGCAAAGGCTTTGTCCCCTACCCCTTCCCTCAAAGTGCTCATCCTAAGCGGTGCCGGGATCAGTGCCGAAAGCGGTGTCCGTACCTTCAGAGACAGCGACGGGCTCTGGGAAGAATTCGATGTCATGGAAGTATGCTCCGTCGAGGGTTTTAACCGTAATCCTCAACTCGTTGCCGATTTTTATGATGCACGACGGCATGATTTGGAAAGCAAATATCCCAATCGTGCCCATGAGATGGTTGCACGGCTCAAACGCACCTATCCTTCACAGATCGACGTCCTTACCCAAAACGTCGACGATCTGTTTGAACGCGCAGGGTGCCCCGATGTCATACACCTGCACGGAACACTGAGAGATTTGCGGTGCGAAACATGCCAGAGCGTATTTGAAATCGGCTACAAAAGCCAAATCGGTGCGATTTGTCCGGTATGTCACAGCAGCCAAATCCGCCACAATGTCGTGATGTTCGGTGAAGAGGCCCCGATGTACCGGCAACTGCAGCAATCTCTCGATGAATGCGATCTATTCGTCGTTATCGGAACCAGCGGACAGGTGCTCAATGTAGCTTGGTATGCACAATGGTTTGAGGAGTCGCTTTTAAATAATCTTGATCCCGATGAGAATCTGGACCCTTATTTTAAAATCGTCTATCACGAAAAAGCGAGTGAAGCGGCCGATAAAATTGAAGCGTATATCGAAAAATTTTTAAACGGTTCACCTTTAATCAAGGATCCCGAAACCGCTACTCTCTAAGCGTAAAATTAGCGAAAGCCCCTTCAACGCTCAAAGCGGTTTTATAGCGTGCCTGTGTCAGCGTTACCGACTTTGTGGCTAAATCACACACAGCGATACGGAAATTCGACCCCATAGTAGGCTCAACAATACAGATGATTTTCCCCTCTATTTCTCGGGTAGCATGGATATTTCCCTGCAGCTTATGAAAAAAATATTTCGGATAACTCAAAGGGGTGATTTCAACAACCTCCGCATATCTTTTTTTATCGAGAGTACTTGCAATCATTAACGCATCGTCATAATTATCAAACTGGACACACCAGTCATCGAAGATTTTGTTGAAATGATTCAAATCTTCATCTAAAAATCCCCCTGCCGGAGATTGTAAAGCAAAAATACCCATGAATAAGACCTTGATTCTTTTGAAAAATTGCAAGTCGGTTGCAAAAAGTTGATTTTTTTAATTGTAAACGGGTATTTTACACTATTCAAACACTTTTTAGATGGCACGCATACCTTTGGCGATGACCTCTAGGAATAAAAGGAAAGTTCTCATGACACTCGCGGTATCCTCATGCCTTTTAGGCGAACACATCCGATTTGACGGCGGACATAAGCGGGATCGTTTCATCACCGATGAACTCTCTGCTTTTGCCGATTTTACCCCTTTTTGCCCTGAACATTTAGCCTTTGGGACTCCGCGTCCTTCCGTACGTTTGGTCCGTATTGACGATACCCTTCGGGTCCAATCCAACAAAAGCGGCGAGGATTTGACGGATACACTCCTCCAAAGCAGCGACAGTGAACTCGAAAAACTCGCATCCAAGCCGCTGTGCGGAATCATCTTCAAATCCAAATCCCCCAGCTGCGGCATGAAAAGTGCCAAACTCTATCTCGAAAACGGCTACTGCGAAGGGAAAGAAGACGGTGTATTCATGCATATGTGCCGCGAACGGTTTCCGCTGCTGCCGATGGAAGAAGAGGGGCGGCTGGAGGATGCATGGCTGAGAGAGAACTTCGTGATGCAGATTTTTGCCTATGATGCGTATGAGCGGTTTAAAGCAGCCAACCCCTCTATCGGCGATCTGGTCCGTTTTCATACCATCAACAAATTTTTGCTTCAATCCAAAGACGAAGCCCTCTATCGGGAACTGGGAAATGTGGTCGCCAACCGGAGCAACCATAACTTGGAGACTTTGTTGGGGATATACGAACTGGGATTTAAAACCGCTATTTCACGAAAAAGTTCCATCAAACGGACCCGCAACGTCTTAGAACATTTGGCCGGATTTTTCAAAAACGAATTAAGTAAAA
>JAQULP010000013.1 GCA_028718525.1 Sulfuricurvum sp.
TTTTTGAAATGGGTGGTGTTGAAGAGACTCTTGCACGTGAAGCATTAGCGCTTGCGATGCAAAAACTTCCGTTCAAAACCAAAATTGTAACTGCGGAGATGAGCAATGAAATATACTGATTTGAACGGCAAAACAGCTGCTGAACTTCAAGGGATGCTCAAAGAGAAAAAAATTGAGCTTTTCACTTTGAAAATTAAGCAAAAAATGATGCAATTGACTAACACGAGCGAACTTCGCACGGCGAAAAAAGACATTGCACGCATCAACACTGCTATCAACGCAGTGAAGTAAGGGCAGAGCTATGACACATAAACGTGAAATTCAAGGTATCGTAGTTACAAAAGCAGGCGAAAAAACAGCAACTATCGTTGTTGAGCGCCGTGTTATGCACCCACGTTACCACAAAACGGTAAAACGTTTCAAAAAATACATGATTCACGACGAAAACAATCAACTTAACGTTGGTGATGAAGTAATCGCGATTGAGTGCCGACCGCTTTCAAAAAGCAAGTCATTCCGCCTCAAAACTCTTGTTAAAGGGGTAAACGCATGATTCAAAGTTTTACACGTCTTGCAGTAGCGGATAACACAGGGGCTAAAGAGCTTATGTGTATCAAGGTTCTTGGCGGTTCTAAACGTCGTTATGCAACTGTTGGTGATGTTATCATCGCTTCAGTTAAAAAAGCGGCTCCAACCGGTAAGATCAAAAAAGGTCAAGTAGTAACAGCGGTTATCGTTCGTACGAAAAAAGAGGTTCACCGTGAAAACGGCTCTTTGATCCGTTTCGATGAAAATGCAGCAGTTATCCTTGATAAAAAACGTGAGCCGATCGGTACACGTATTTTCGGACCTGTTAGCCGTGAAGTTCGTTACGCAGGTTTCATGAAAATCGTATCACTTGCTCCAGAGGTTGTATGATGGCAAAATTTAATTTCAAAAAAGGCGACATTGTTGAAGTGATCGCCGGTGACGATAAAGGGACTAAAGCAGAATTGCTTCAAGTTATGCCTAAGAAAAACAAAGTAATCGTTAAGGGTGTTCGTGTCGCTAAAAAAGCGATCAAACCTAGCGAGCAAAATCCACAAGGCGGATTTATCAGCAAAGAGATGCCGGTTGATGCATCGAATGTCCGCAAAGTAGAGGCGTAATCATGGCACGACTAAAAGATAAATATTTGGCTCTTAAACCTGAGCTTCAAGCATCTCTTGGCATTGCTAATCCGATGCAAATTCCTGCATTGGAAAAAGTTGTGATCTCTGTCGGTTGTGGTTTTGCCATGAAAGACAATAAATTGATCCAAAGCATCCAAGACACGATCAGCAACATTGCAGGTCAACGCGCATCTGTCGTTGTAGCTAAAAAATCGGTTGCGGGATTTAAAGTACGTGAAGGGATGCCTGTCGGTGTTAAAGTTACCCTTCGCGGTGCTCAAATGTACGATTTCATGGATAAATTGATCTCTGTATCACTTCCTCGTGTTAAAGACTTCCGTGGGATTCCACGTAACGGTTTTGACGGACGTGGTAACTACAATTTCGGTTTGACCGAGCAGTTGATTTTCCCTGAAGTTGATTACGATTCAATTATGCAAATCCACGGTATGAACATCACAGTGGTAACAAACGCTACAGCAGATAAAGATGCGTTCAAGCTTCTTGAAATGCTTGGTATGCCGTTTGCTAAAGGGAGAGAATAATGGCTAAGAAGTCAATGATCGCTAAAGCGGCTCGCACACCTAAATTTGCGGTTCGCGCTTATACTCGTTGTCAGATCTGCGGACGTCCGCACTCTGTCATCAGTGATTTTGGAATTTGTCGCGTTTGCTTCCGTAAAATGGCAAACGAAGGGTTAATCCCAGGCGTTAGAAAGTCAAGCTGGTAATTCCAGCCTGATACTACTCACGACTTAGATAAGGAAATATAAATGATTAATGATTTGATCGCGGATTCGTTGACTCGTATCCGTAACGCGGCTATGCGTAGATTAGATGTAACAACATTGGTTCACTCAAAAGTAGTTGAAGCAGTTGTTGCTATTTTGGCAGATAAAGGCTACATTGAAAGTTTTAACGTTGTTGAAGACGGTGTTAAAAAAACAATCAACGTAGTTTTGAAATACGACGAAAAAGGTCGTACAGTAATTAATGAAGTAAAACGTGTCTCTAAACCGGGTCGTCGTATTTACAAAGGTAAAGATGAGCTTAAACGTTTCAAAAACGGTTACGGTACTATCATCGTCAGTAGTTCTAAAGGGGTTCTTCCTAACGATAAAGCATTCGAGCTTGGCGTTGGCGGTGAAGTCCTTTGTACAATTTGGTAAGGAGATAAGATGTCACGTATTGGAAAACTTCCTATTTCTATCCCTGCTGATGTTAAAGCAACTCTTGAAGGGACCGTTCTTACATTTGTAAAAGGTTCAACAACTCAAGTTTTGGATACTTGCGGTAACTGCGGTGTTGCGCTTGAAGATAACGTATTGACGTTCAGTACCAATTCTGATGCTCGTCAAGATCGTGCTTTCTGGGGAACTTACCGCGCTTTGGCTGCTAACATCGTTACCGGTTTGACATCAGGTTTTGAGAAAAAACTTGAGATCAACGGGGTCGGTTACCGTGCTTCTGTTCAAGGGGATTCTTTGAACTTGCAATTAGGTTTCAGTCATGATATCAATTACCCTATCCCTTCTGGAATTACAATGGTAGTTGAGAAAAACGTTATCAGCATCAAAGGTGCAGACAAACAACAAGTTGGTCAAATCGCTGCTGAGATCCGATCATTCCGTCCACCTGAACCGTATAAAGGTAAAGGTGTTAAATACTCTGATGAGACTATCCTGCGTAAAGCCGGTAAGACATCTAAGAAATAAGGAGCGATGATATGACAGGTAAAACACTTAAAAATAAATCGGCAAAACGCCTTCAGCGTAAACGCCGTATTCGCTCTAAAATTTCAGGATGCGCGACATTGCCACGTGTCTCAATCTTTCGTTCAAACCGTTACATCAGCGCGCAAGCGATCAATGATGAACAAGCGGTAACGTTAGCAGCAGTACACTCAAAAACTTTGGGTCTAAAAGCAAACATTGAAGGCGCTGAAAAAGCAGCTGCAGTATTTGCACAAACCCTAAAAGATGCCGGGATTAATGAAGTTACGTTTGATCGTAACGGATTTTTGTACCACGGTGTTGTAAAAGCGTTTGCCGAGTCACTTCGTGCAAATGAAATTAAGTTTTAAGGGCTGATGGATGAATCCGATTAATAGAGAAGAATTTTCAGAAGCGATTGTAAACATCGGTCGTGTAACCAAAGTTGTTAAGGGTGGTAGACGTTTCCGTTTTACTGCTCTCGTAGTTGTAGGAAATAAAAAAGGAACTGTAGGTTACGGTGTCGGTAAAGCCAAAGAGGTTCCCGATGCAATTCGTAAAGCAGTCGACGAAGCATTCAAAAACTTGACAGAAGTGAAGATCAAAGGTACGACCATTGCTCACGATATCGAAGTTAAATACAATGCAAGCCGTATCTTGCTTAAACCTGCATCTGAAGGTACAGGGGTAATCGCCGGTGGCGCAACTCGTCCGGTACTTGAGCTTGCGGGAATCCAAGACATTCTTACGAAGTCTTTGGGTTCTAACAATCCAAACACCGTGGTACGTGCGACAATTGACGCACTTTCACGAATCAAAGGATAAGTTATGGCATTAGAAAACCTTACTCCTGCTGAGGGTTCAACCCACAGCACAAAACGTCTCGGACGCGGTCAAGGCAGCGGACAAGGCAAAACAGCCGGAAAAGGGCACAAAGGTCAAAAAGCGCGTAAAGGTTACAATGAAAAACGTAACTTTGAGGGTGGACAACAACCACTTGCTCGCCGTTTGCCGAAAATCGGTTTCCAATCTCGAGTTGTAAAACCGACAACAATCAATGTTGAAAAAGTTAAAGAGATTGCTGAACTTGCAGAAATCACTATGGAAACTATCCGTAGCGTTCACCGTTTGCCAAAAGCGGTTGTCAGCGTTAAACTCGTTGGCGCAAGTGCAAAAGACTTGGCATCTAAAATCAAAGACGAAAACGTTACAACAACTGGTAACTAATGAACCAACAAATTGTAAACAAGATCTTAATAACGATCGGTTTTCTCTTTATCTACCGTTTACTGGCATACGTGCCGGTACCGGGTGTTGACACGGCTGTAATCGCGTCATTCTTTAATACTCATCAAGCGGACGCGTTAGGTCTGTTTAATATGTTCAGCGGTCAAGCCGTAGAGCGCCTCTCCATTATTTCTCTCGGAATTATGCCTTACATCACTGCATCGATCATCATGGAACTTTTAGCGGCTACTTTCCCTAATTTGGCTCAAATGAAAAAAGAACGTGACGGTATGGTTAAATACATGCAGATTATCCGTTATGCGACTATTGCAATTACAATCGTACAGGCAATCGGTGTGAGCATCGGACTTCAAAGTATGACAGGAAATGATGGAAGCAGTGCAATTCTAGTCGATCACACGACATTTGTAACATTGGCTGTTGTATCAATGCTGGCAGGGACAATGTTGTTGATGTGGATCGGTGAACAAATTACACAAAGCGGAATTGGAAACGGTGTTTCATTGATTATTTTCGCCGGTATCGTTTCGGCAATTCCGAGTGCAATATCACATGCAGTTACTATGGTGAACACCGGAGCTATGGGCTTCTTGTCCCTATTAGGGATTATTGCCCTTATCGTGGCAACTATTTTGGTCATTATTTACATTGAATTGGGTGAACGTCGTATACCGGTCACCTATGCTAAAAAGACGATGCTCCAAAATCAAAACAAACGGGTTATGAACTATATTCCGGTCAAAGTGAATTTGTCAGGGGTAATCCCCGTTATTTTTGCTTCGGCCATTTTGATGTTCCCGATGACTGTAATGTCATCAAGTACCAATCCGACGGTTCAAGCCATTGCGGATGTACTTAATCCGAATCACTATTTCTTTAACTTTTTGCAGTTTTTGTTTGTTGTATTTTTTGCATTTTTCTATGCGTCTATCGTATTTAATGCAAAAGATATCTCTGAAAATCTAAAACGGCAGGGTGGGTTTATTCCGGGTGTACGTCCGGGTGAATCAACAAAAGAGTTTTTGAATGATACGGCTGGGCGTTTAACCATCACAGGTGCCATTTACTTGGGCCTTATTGCAACGTTGCCGTGGGTCATTGTAAAAGCGATGGGCGTTCCGTTCTTCTTCGGAGGGACAGCGGTTCTTATTGTTGTTCAAGTTGCCCTGGATACAATGCGACGTATCGAAGCACAGGTTTACATGAGTAAATACCAAACGCTTAGTGCGGTAGGCCTTTAAAAAATGGCGATTGCGCTTCGAAAAAACGATGAAATTAACAAACTTCGTGCCGCGAATCAAATCGTCGGCGCGACTCTAGAACTTTTAGCCCAACACACAAAGCCGGGAATTACCTTGAAAGAATTGGATGCGATTGGTGAGGATTATATCCGCAGCCAAGGTGCCATCCCCTCTTTTAAAGGGCTTTACGGTTTCCCCAATGCCGTCTGTACCTCCGTCAATGAAGTGATTATTCATGGTATTCCGAGTGATTACGCTCTTCAAGAGGGCGATATTATAGGATTTGATGTAGGGACAAAAAAAGGCGGCTATTTTGGCGATGCGGCAATATCAATCGGTGTCGGTAAGATTTCACCGGAAGATGAAGCATTGATCGCGTGTTCAAAAGATGCACTCTATTTTGCAATAGAGACGATTCGAGATGGAATGCGGTTCAAAGAGCTTTCCTATGAAATCGAAAAGTTTATTCTTGCACGGGGCTTTACGCCGTTACGTGGATTTTGTGGACACGGGATCGGAAAAAAACCTCATGAAGAACCGGAAATACCCAATTATCTGGATGGGCCTAATGCCAAGGCAGGTCCTAAAATTAAGAACGGTATGGTTTTTTGTTTGGAGCCGATGATTTGTCAGAAAGAGGGGACTTCCAAAATCTTAGCCAATGGCTGGGATGTGGTAAGTACAGATGGGCTGAGAGGCTCTCATTACGAGCATACAGTTGCAATTATCAACGGTAGGGCTGAAATATTATCAATCGCGTAAAGGAATATATATGGCAAAAGATGATGTCATTGAAGTAGACGGAAAGATTATTGAGGCACTACCAAATGCAACTTTTCGTGTTGAGTTGCCTAATGGCCATGTTATTTTGTGTCATATCGCAGGTAAAATGCGAATGCACTACATTAAAATTCTTCCGGGTGATACGGTGAAAATCGAATTGACACCGTACAGTCTCGACAAAGGTCGTATTACGTACCGTTACAAATAATCCCAAACGGGATTATTTTATATAGCTGCAGCAATAATCGCAGATCGTTTTAACTTTTAAATTAAATGAACTGTTAGCCGGAACCTCGAAACTTTGTGGCCCGCTTATCTTTATCCACTCTTCTGAACCCGGAAGTTGAACTTCCATTTCACCGCTCATAATTTCCATTATCTCTTTATCAGCTGTCCCGAAGGTATACTCTCCCGGTGCCATAATGCCAAGGGTTTTGACACTTCCGTCGGCAAATTGGATGGTACGGCTGGAAACTTTTCCGTCAAAATAGAGGTTGGCTTTTTTGATGATGGTGACATTTTCAAATTGAGACATTGTGATCCTTTGTAAATTAATGGCGCAATTATAGCGGATTGAGTTCTTGCTTGATCTTTTTGGGAAGGTGGGCAAACGGGAAATCGGTTACAACCTTTTTTTCTTTACCGTCGGTGATATGTACTTCCAAAAGCATCGTGTCACGGTTAAAACTGATTAGGGTATAGGTCTGATCGTTTTCAGTATAGACGAGGTTGCGCGATTTGAGATGGGTGAAAGGGGTTTTTCGTGGTCTATATCCCATAGATGCCGTTCTCCTGTACCGTTATTTTTTTAGTGTCGACGAGTTGGGTCAGCGCCGCTTTGAAATTTTTCTTGCTCAGCCCAAATGTTTTTTGGATCAAATCGGGATCACTTTTGTAATTGTACGGAAGCATTCCACCATTGGCTTTGATCATCGAGAGGATTTTATCTGCTGCACTTGAAGCTTTTGCTTTCCCGATCATTTGGAGTGAAAGGTCGAGTTTGCCGTCCGGGCGGAGTACTTTTACAAATCCTTTTTTGATCTGCCCGACTCGGATATCTTCAAAAATTTCATTAGCGTAAATCATCCCTTCGTATTTATGATCGACGATTACTTTATAGCCCATAGGGGTTTTGGCGATAATCATAAATTCTACGGGAGTATTGGGATAAAAAGTTTTTGGAGGGGCCTCTAACGCTCCGCTGATTTTTTCCGTTCCGACAAGTCGGTTGGTCTGTTCGTCGAGGATAACACGGATTAGACGTTTTTCACCGACAACAAAAGGGCGTTTTTGGAGAGTTCGTGGAATAAAAAGATCTTTGGGCAATCCCCAGTTGACAAAGGCACCGATAGGCGTTGTATCAACTACTTCAAGAAATGCGATTTCACCCAGCATCGCTTTGGGTTTTGCGGTCGTCGCAACGGGCCGGTCTTCGCTGTCGGTGTAGACAAAAACATCGATCGTATCCCCGATGTGCATAGCGTCCGTGACATATTGGTTGGGCAATAAAATATCGCTCTCATCCAATGCGCGTAAAAAAAGTCCGGGCGTTGTGTCCCGGTCGATAACGAGGATATTGACTTCCCCGATTTTTAGTGTTTCATTCATGGGTATAATTATATCGACTATTTGCTTGCGGGAGAAAAATATGCGGATTCTAATTACAGGGGCAAGCAGCGGTTTAGGAGAGGCATTGGCGCTACATTATGCTACTCGGGAGAATCGGTTGGTATTAATTGCACGCCGAGAAGATCGTTTGGAGGATGTGGCCGCACGCTGCCGAGAACAAGGATCCGATGTCGAAATGATTGTCGCCGATGTTAATGACTTTGAGCGAATGCGGGAAATTGGAAGAGGTTTGAGTGATCAACAGATCGATCGTATCATCCTCAATGCCGGGGTATCGGTAGGGCATTCGGGCGGGGTAACCCCGTTTGAGGATTTTCACCGTTTGTTTCAAACCAATTTTCTGAGCGTTCATGCCTTATTAGAACCGATCATCCCGAAACTCATGGAGCAAGAATCGGGTGATATTGTTTTTATATCATCATTGGCATCGTTATTGACAATGCCGACTTCCATAGCTTACAGCAGCTCAAAACGGGCATTAAACGCCTATGCGGAAGGATTGCATTATCAGCTAAAGCCGCACGGAATCAATGTCATGACAATACTGCCCGGTTTTATTGACTCGGAGATGACCCAAAAGAACCGATTTAAAATGCCGTTTTTTATGGAGACGAACGAGGGAATTAAACGTATCAGTTATGCAATCGAACGAAAAAAAATACGTTATCCGTTTCCTTTTAGGTTTTACTTAATGATTCGAATTGTCTCGTTGTTTCCGCAGTCCTTAAGAGACAAAATTGTAAACTTCACTAATTTTAAAAAGGGCAGTTAGCCCGTAGTGTCAAGGGAATATCCGATGGTTATCGACAGCGTTTGTACTTATTGCGGTGTAGGGTGTGATATTTCCGCCGAGGTTGAGGATAATAAGATCCAGAAAATCTTTGCCAAAGAAGAAGGTACCGTCTCCCAGGGACGGCTTTGTATTAAAGGGAAACAGGGATGGGATTTTGTAACCCATCCAAAACGTCTCCGCAATGCACGGGTTCGTAAATCGTTTCTGGCTAAAAACAGCGCATTATTCAGCGATTTGGATATGGATTATCTCGAGCCGGTCGATCATGATTTTTATGAAATCAGTTATGACAGTGCTTACGAACTTGCGGCCCGCAAGCTTAAATCCATTACGGAGGAGTTTGGTCCACACAGCTTCGCCGCAATCGGAGGGGCTCGAACCAGTTGTGAAAGTTCCTATCTCTTTCAGCATTTTACCCGTAATGTCGTTGGATCGCCTCATGTGGACAATTGTGCCCGCGTATGCCATTCCCCCTCACTCAAAGGGATGCGAACTACCATCGGAGAAGGGGCTGCGACGAATCCGTTTGACGACATCTACGAAACCGAATTTATGGTGGTAATGGGGAGCAATACAACAGAAGGGCATCCCATCGTTGCTAACCGAATGTTGGATGTTATCAAACAAAAAAACGTCGAATTGGCCGTATTGGACGTTCGACGTATTCAGCTTTCCAAATCGGCAACCCATCATTTAAGTATCCCGTACGAATCGAATTTGATGATTTTGAATATGATGGCTTTCGTCATAATCAGCGAAAACCTGGTAAATCATGAATTTGTAGATGTCCGAACCAAAGGGTATGAAGCGTATAAAGATTCGATTTTGAATGATCCCTATGCAAATCCTGAATTTTTATTACAGATTCCGGGATACGAATCACTTGTTGAGGAGATTCGAAGTGTTGCCCGTAAATACGCAACGCGTAAAAGCTTGTTCTTTTGGGGATTGGGGATTACGGAGCACCTGGACGGCTCTTATGCCGTTATGGCCATTACCCATTTGGCAATGTTGACCGGAAATATCGGAAAACGGGGGGCAGGACTGATGCCGCTTCGGGGGCAGAATAATGTTCAAGGAACGTGTGATGTAGGGATGCTCCCTTATTATGCACCCGATTATCAACCCCCTAAAGAGGTGGGGATGATGACTCCGGATCTGATTAATGCCATGATCGACGGAAACATCAAGGCGCTATTTAATATCAGTGAAGATATCGCCCATATCCATCCCAATCAAAATAAAATTCATGCGGCATTAGGAAAACTTGACCTTCTGATCGTAAATGAGCTGTTTGACAATGAGATTACCAAATTTGCCGACATAATTTTTGGGGTAAAAAGTGCGTATGAAAAGACGGGTGTGTATGTGAATGCTGAACGTCGTCTACACCTTTCGCAACCGTTGGTCAACGTAACGATGCCGGATGATTGGGAAGTGATTGCAGAGATTTCAGCCCGATACGGGACCGATTTCGGTTTTAAAACCTCACGTGACGTATGGGAAGCGGTTCGTATTGATGCCCCAAACCGATTTGGCGGAGCAAGTTATGAAAAATTGGAGGCTTCACGTCTTCAAGGACTTCAATGGCCGGTACAGGAAGAAGATACGCCGGTACTGCATTTACACGATTTTAGAACCAAAGACGGTTTAGGCTCATTTCGGTATAAACAGTACGAACCGCGAGAACAGGTGGCTGAACTCCTGAAATCGGCTGAGTATGACGGGTATTATCTAACTACGGGACGGGTGCTCGTCCATTACAATAACGCTGCACAAACTAATGCCTGCGATAAACTGAGCCGCAGCCACAGTGAAGATATTTTGCTGGTAAGTGTTGATGATGAGGAATTCTTCGAGTATAAAGATTTTGTCGTTCTCAAAAGCCAGTATGGACAAAGTGCGCCGCTTCGGGTAAAGGTGAGCTCAACTGTCAAAAAAGGGACACTCTTTACGACGTTTCACCATGCAAAAAGTCATATCAACTTTTTATTCGGGGACGAATATGATGAACTGATTAAAACAGCCCGGTTTAAATCGATAAAAGTTGAAGTAATCAAACCGGATTATTTAGAATAGACATGGACGCATCCACCTTTTGTATAGAAATGTTTTTGGAGGGTTTATACGCCGAGAAAAACATACTTCCCTTTCGTTAGCTGATGTGATGCATACACGTGCCAAGGGCTCTTATGCGGAAACACGCGGATGCGAGTATCTAAGAGAACGAGGGTTGCGAATTATCGACCGGAATATTTATAACCGCTTTGGAGAGATCGATATTATCGCCCTCTCCAAAGACAATGTACTCCATTGCGTAGAGGTCAAAAGCGCAGAGACTTACGAACAGGCGATTAATAATATTACCCCTAGCAAACTTCAAAAGCTCAACCGGACTCTCCAAACGTATCTTCAACAAAAACAACTTCATTTTGACTACTGCATTGATGCCCTTATTGTAACGAAAGAGGGGATAGAATGGATTGAAAATATCACCTTGTGATACAAACTTGATTTATTGATTTCAATAAGGTATCATATTATTTCATTGATTGGGTGTGTAAAGGATTCTTTTGGAACACAAAGTAATGGAAGAAAATGAAATCCTATTTGAAGAAGGGACGATGATAACGGAAACCGACTTATCGGGGACCATTACTTATGCAAATCGTCTTTTTTTTCAATATTCTGGTTATAGCAAAGAGGAACTGATAGGCGCTCCCCATTCTATGTTGCGCCATCCCGATATGCCGGAGTGCTGTTTAGATGCAATGATGGATACGGTCAATAGCGGAGAAACGTGGGAAGGATACGTTAAAAATCTTTGCAAGGGGGGGAAACATTTTTGGGCTATCGTTGTAGTAACTCCAAAATATGACGAAAAAAACAGCCTCGTCGGATTTATTGCTGCGCGTAAACCTCCGGGAAAATTAACACTTGAAGAGATAAAAATAAAATACGCGCAAATGATGGCCAATGAAATGTGTCGGAATGAGTTAATCGGGAGCATACCGGAATCGTTTTCACAATCGATACGGTAAAAAAGAGCTTTCCGCTGAGAAAAAATGTGAGAGTAATGTAATAAGTCATTTTAAAGATTGTAGCGTTATAATAGCTCATCACAAACATTCGTAATCTAAGGAAGTACCATGGGTAAATATGTTGAATTGACAGTATCAAATTTTGATGACGTGACCAAAGAAGGTGTATCATTGGTTGACTTTTGGGCCCCTTGGTGTGGACCATGCCGTATGATCGCTCCGGTAATTGAAGAATTGGCGGCGGAATATGAAGGAAAAGCAAATATCTGTAAAGTAAATACAGATGAAGAGCAAGATATCGCGGTTAAATACGGTATCCGTTCAATCCCTACGATCCTTTTCTTTAAAAACGGCGAAGTAGTTGAGCAAATGGTTGGTGCGGCTTCTAAACAAGCGTTTGCCGATAAATTGAACGCTCTTCTCTAAGTTATTCTGTGGCGGCGGGACGGACTAAAAGTCTTTTTTCCCTATCCACACTTCTTGCCTCTTTTTTTGGCGCGGCAATGGTTGCCGCAGCTTTTGCCTATTATAATTACAAATTTTCAGAATATAAATTTATCGATTTCAGCGAGTGGACTTTTTATCAGGAAAAAGCGCTATTTGTCCCTAAATCAGACGATTACATTGTTGTGTTTTACAGTTCTAAATTTCCGGGGACCGTTGAAAAACTCACTGCATCCAAAGCAAAATATCCGATCATTGCTATTGACTATTATCAAAAAGCCCCCCCGTCAAATCCGAATATAATTTTTCTAAGAGCAGGTACGAATACCTCTTTAAAGTTTATTCAACGCTTTAATATCTATCATTCCCCAACTGTTTTTACTATCAAAAAAAACAAAGATATGCTTTATAAACAAGACAGTATGATACGCGAACTCGACACGATTGAAGCCCTTTCTCACGATATTTAAAAACGTGGGAGGGAGTGATTGCTTAAGGGTGTCATTAAAAAAAGAGTAGGGGATGAGTATGTTGGATTGTGCGATAATCGGAGGGGGACCTGCTGGTTTGACAGCTGGATTATATACGACACGCGGCGGCTTGAACAAGGTAGTAATGTTTGAAAAAGGGATGCCGGGCGGACAAATTACGATGAGTTCGGAGATCGAAAACTATCCGGGTGTTACAGGTCATATAAGCGGAATGGATTTAATGATCCCATGGCCTGAACAATGCCAACGCTTCGGTCTTAAGCATGAGATGTCGGAAGTTACCCGGGTTTCTCGACGTGAAGACGGCGTATTTACGATTCAAAAATCAGACGGTAGCATGGATGAAGCGAAAAGCGTGATTGTTTGTACCGGGTCGACTCCGAAACGTGCCGGATTTACCGGAGAGGATACTTTTTTCGGACGAGGTGTCAGTACCTGTGCAACGTGTGATGGATTTTTCTATAAAAACAAAGAGGTAGCGGTTATCGGCGGTGGGGATACAGCTCTTGAAGAAGCCCTGTATCTTGCAAAAATTTGTACAAAAGTATATTTAATACATCGGCGTGATTCATTTCGTTCAGCCCCAAATACGATTGAACGGGTAAAAAATACAGCGAATATCGAATTGGTTCTTAACGCAATTCCTGAAGAAGTTGTCGGTGATGCAATGGGGGTTACCGGAATCCGTGTTGTGTTCAATGATGCGACTACCCGTCATATTGACGTTCCGGGCGTTTTTGTATTTGTCGGAAACAACGTGAATAACCAAGTCCTTATGCAGGAAGACGGTTCTTTCTTATGCGAAATGACGCCATGGGGCGAGGTAAAAGTCGATTTAAGTATGAAAACATCCGTACCCGGCCTTTATGCAGCGGGAGATATGCGAGCAGAAGCTCCGAAGCAAGTGGTTTGTGCAGCGGGTGACGGTGCGGTAGCGGCATTGCAGGCGATTGCTTATGCGGATGGTCATCATTAAGATCACACTCGATTGCATTTACGCCCTTTTTAAACACTATGACGGTAAAATACGGCAGAATAATGCAGGATAGGGATTGACCAAGATGATAAGAGCAGGTGTATTTGGCGCTGGTGGGCGTGTCGGAAAGCTGTTAATTGAAGATTTGCGCCATGAGAGCGAAATTTCATTAGGTGCGGTGTATGTCCGTAATGAACTTAATTTCTCGATAGATCCTTCCGTTTTAGTAACGAATGATATGGCTACCCTCCTAAAAGGGTCGGATGTAATTATTGACTTTTCATTACCTGATGCTACGCAAGTATTGTTAGAACAGGCAATAATGCATCCTAAACCTTTGGTTATCGGTACAACAGGGTTAGATACGCATCAAATGAATTTACTTAAAACGGCAAGTGAGTCGATGCCGATTCTATACGCTACGAATATGTCGCTAGGGGTAGCTCTGTTAAATCAACTCGTCCATATGGCGGCCAAAACCTTGGATGGATTTGATATTGAGATTGTCGAGCAGCATCATCGTCACAAAAAAGATGCTCCGAGCGGAACGGCTTTAACGCTGGCGCACTCGGCAGCGGCAGGGCGTAATCTTGATTTGGATTCGGTTCGTGTGAGTGGACGCAACGGTAATATCGGTGAACGTACCAAAGACGAGATTGCCGTTATGGCATTACGCGGTGGAGATATTGTAGGACGCCACACCGTCGGATTTTACAATGACGGAGAATTTGTGGAATTGCATCATACGGCAACAAGTCGAAATACCTTCTCTAAAGGAGCCATTCGTGCTGCGAAATGGTTGGCAGGAAAACCAAATGGTCTCTACAGTATTCAAGACTGTTTAGAACTTGCATAAGGATATACAGTGCGTAGTTTAAATGAAAAATGTGCAGTAGTCGGAATTTTTGACCATCCGGAAGCGTCAAAATTGGCTTATTTTTCCCTTCATGCTCTTCAGCACAGAGGACAGGAAGCGGCCGGTATCAGTACCGGAGACGGGGAAAAACTTTATACGATCAAGGATCGGGGACTGGTTACGCAAGTGTTTGATAACCAGAAACTCCATACGCTAAAAGGGCATATGGCGATCGGTCATACCCGTTATTCAACTGCCGGCGACGATTCGATCCTCGATGCACAGCCGGTGTTTGCCCGCTATGATTTGGGAGAGATGTCGATTGTTCACAACGGTAATTTAACCAATGCGAAAGAAGTGCGGGATGCTCTTATTAAGAAAGGGGCCATTTTCCAAACCTTTATGGATACGGAAAATTTGATTCATCTTATTGCTAAGAGTGATCAACACCATTTGACGGATCGCATCATTGATGCGGTGAAGAAGATTGAAGGGGCATATTCGCTTGTTTTTCTGAGCCGCAGTAAAATGTTTGCAATGCGTGACCCTCACGGATTCCGACCCTTAAGCCTCGGACGGGTTGGAGATGGATACGTTGTCGCATCGGAAACCTGTGCATTCGATTTGATCGGGGCAGAATATATCCGGGATGTTGAGCCGGGGGAATTACTGATTTTCGAAAAAGGGAAAGCGCCAAAATCGATCAAAGTTTTTGAACCGACGCCGAAACATTGTATCTTCGAATACGTTTATTTCGCCCGTCCCGATTCCAATGTTTATATGCAAAATGTTTATGAGATGCGTAAAGCGATGGGAAAAGAACTTGCACGGGAACAACCCGTTGTCGCCGATATGGTCGTACCGGTGCCCGATGGCGGGGTTCCTGCCGCAATCGGATACTCGCAAGAAAGCGGCATCCCTTTTGAAATGGCGATTATGCGTAACCACTATATCGGGCGTACCTTTATCGAACCTACCCAAGAGATGCGCGATTTAAAAGTCAAAATGAAATTATCTCCTATCGAACGGTTAATTAAAGGGAAACGAATAATTGTGATTGACGATTCTATCGTTCGCGGAACAACCAGCCGTCAAATCGTCCGTATGTTGAAAGCTGCCGGAGCAAGTGAAGTGCATATGCGTATCTCCAGTCCTCCGACAACCGATCCTTGTTATTATGGGGTAGATACGCCTGATAAAGAAAAATTGATCGCGGCAAATATGACAAATGAAGAAATTTGTGCATTTATAGAAGCGGATTCACTCGGATACCTGAGTAATGATGCCTTGCTTAACAGTGTAAACGGTAAAGAAGAAAATTATTGTACTGCCTGTTTTACCGGCAAATACATTATCTAAAGTGTCTTATATGCGGGAACAGATTTTTACATTTGGGCAATATCTGCACCGCAAATTTGGGGTAAAAGTTTCAAAAGTTCCTGTTTCAATTTCTGGATTTACCTGTCCGAATATTGACGGTACGGTTGCTAAAGGGGGATGTACGTTTTGTGAAAATGACTCCTTTAGCCCCAGTTTGGATCGTGCAAAAGAGCTTAAAGGGTTCTACCTCAATCTTCAATCAACCAAAAATCCCCACCTAGAAAAACAGTTAGACCAATTACAATGGCAGTTTGATGCGCTTTCAAAACGATTGAGTGCTGAAAACGGTGCGGAAAAATTCATGGTTTATTTCCAAAGTTTCACGAATACCTACGCCCCGTTTGAGACACTAAAAACTCTTTATGAAAAAGCATTGAGTTTCGACAACGTCATCGGGTTGAGTATTGGAACCCGATCGGATAGCATCAGTGACGAAACCTTTCACTATCTTGCGGAACTTTCCCTCAAAACAGAAATCTGGGTTGAATTTGGAATCCAGTCGATATATGATGAGACCCTAAAACGCATTAACAGGGGACATGACAGCACCAGTGTGAAAGAAGCAATCCGTAAAGCAAAATCGTACGGATTGAATGTATGCGGACATCTGATTTTCGGACTTCCCGGCGAGACGAAAGAGATGATGTTAAATACGGCTAGCGAGGCCTATTCGCTTGGTATCGATTCGGTCAAATATCATCCGCTTTATGTGGTGAAACGGACGGCATTGGCCAATGAATACGCACGAGGAGAATTCAAGCCCATAAGTCAAGAGCTTTATCTGGAAGTGCTTAAAGAGGCGGTACTTTTAAAACCTTCAAGGGTGAGTGTACAGCGCATTAGTGCAGGTATTGACGATGATAGTTTAATAGCGCCGGAATGGTGCAAAGACAAGAATACCCAGGTTCGTATGATTAACAATGCCTTGAAAACGGCAGGGCTGAAATACTGATATCTATTGAGGGGAAGCTTTTCTGCCGTTGTTTGGCAGAAGCTACTCAGTGGGCAAAAATTCGTGTAAATTCGGTTACCCCTTTAAAATAGGGGGGATATGGGAAAGCCACGCGGAATCGGCGTGTCTCTCCGGGCTCTAGATTTTCAGCAATAATGGGAGTTTCTATCAATGTTTGAGGTTGATACTCTCTGATTGTTTCCCCAAACATATCCCCTAATCCGCTTGCTTTATAGAAATTCGTCCCTTTTACATTTCCGGTGGCATGCCCTTTATTGACCAGTTTTATCTCAAGCTCAACCCGACCGATCGTATAATCACCGGCATTTTTAACGACCCCCGTAAATACGATTTGTTCGGTTTGAAGGAGGCGGTAATTCGAAAAATTGTAGACGACAGCCTTTTTGGTGTATTTATCGAGGGCCATCATAATGATAAAAGCTAATAAAAGATTTACGGCTATGGATGAAATGATGATGGAATTGCGTGTTGAAGCACGCTTTTCATTGAAAGCCAACACTACCGTTAGTAAAAAAACGATCACTCCGATTAAGAGGGCAGCATAATGCCAAATCGTTAAATAGGTATTCATCGGCACTCTCCTTTAAGCGTCAGATTGTAGTCTTGAGTATATCGAAACGGTTCAATAATTAACTTGAAGGGTGCTGATTGACCCGGTGCAATAGATTGTGTCAATATGATGGTGCTCTTTTTAAATGGGATAAAGGGGTAGATCGGATCGATAAATTTATTATGCCGTACTTTATAGATGGCGGTATGATACGTACATTCGCTAAAGGGTCTTTTCGAACGGTTCTTGATCTCCCCTTTAATCAATAAGGCTTCGGTAAATTCAAGTGCTTTTACTTGCTGGATTACGATCGAATGTTTAAACAGATAGTGATGCAAAGCAAGATAGCCGACAACCGGTCCGGCTGTCAAAATGGCAAAGGCTAATAAAACGAAGACGATAGCAAGCCCTATTTTTTTTCTCAAGGCGATTGAAAAGGTAAGAAATAAGATAAAAAGGACGAATATCCCCCCAAAGAGGAAATAGTCGTAGATAAGCAAGTGATGGATAAAATCGATTATTGTTGCTTTCATTGTTCCCTAGAGTTTTTCTCCGCAATGCCACTCATCCCAAAACGGCGGGCCAGTTCTTGTTTGATGCGATCAGGAGAGATGTTTTTATGTCCGAGAGCTACCAGAACGTGATACACTAAATCGGCACATTCGTAAATAATTTCATCTTCGTTGCCGTCTTTTATAGCAAAACTAAATTCACCCGCCTCTTCCACTACTTTTTTGAGGATTGCATTATCCCCTTTACTAAGGAGTTTAGCCGTCCATGAGGTCGTAGGATCCCCATTTTTACGCGATAGGATTGTATGATAAAGCTCATCGATGATGCCGTAAGTTGCCGTAGTATCGATTTGGGGTTGGCTAATCGCCTCATTGCTTTCGATATCGGTAAAGAAACACGATTTACGCCCTGTATGACACGCTACCCCTTCTTGTTGGACCATTAGCAATAGGGTATCGTTATCACAGTCGAGCAGGAAACGTTCGATATGTTGCAGATGGCCGCTGCTTTCCCCTTTTTTCCAAAGGCGCTGTTTTGAACGGGAGTAATAGTGAGCAATGTGTGTTGCAAGTGAGAGCTCCAGTGCTTCACGGTTCATATAGGCCATCATCAGTACCTCTAACGTTGCGGAGTCCTGAACGATAACCGGAAGAAGTTCTGATTTTTGCCAATCAATATGATCGAGATTCATGAGAAACCTTTTAAGTGTTTATGTCGAAACCACGAATGGTTCCGGAATAAACCCTCCATAAGGAGGATGTTATTTTTGGGAAGAAGAGACTTTTTGGGAATCGTTGGTTTTGGTATCTAGCCAAATATTTGGAGTAGATCCTCCGGGAGTCAGAAAAATTTTGGCATCTTTATTCTCTTTAAGCGCTTCATTGAATTTTCCTTGTACTTGGATCTGTTCGAGTTTTAAAAGGGCAGGGGTGAGTGATTGTGCAATAAGATGGTTCGCCTGGGCTCTTGCTTTTGCTTCGATGGTAACAGCGTTTGCAATCCCTTGTGCCTCGGTCTCTTTTTTGAAAGCTTCTTGTTTAGCCCGTTCAACATCTTGTTGTGCGCGTTCAACTTCTTGTTTGGCTACCTGAACCCGTTCAATCTGATCTTTAACCTTTTGCGGAAGGACAATTTCACGTAATTGTATGGATTCCAATTCGGCCGGAGCATTTTTTTGCCCTTCTACGGTGCTACGGATGCCGGCTTCGATTTTTTGGGCAATGGCATTGCGCATAATCGGCAGAGATTCCGCTTCATATTGCCCTATAACGTTACGGGTAATATCTCTTGCCACAGGATCAATGATTTTATCTTCCCAGCTGAAACCCCAATTCGAGATCGTTTGAGCCGCTACCTGTGCATTAAGGCGGTATTGTACCGTCATATCGATCGAAACGGGAAGTCCCCGTTTATCCAAAACGGTAATGGCCGGTTTAAGAACAATCCCATCTCCTGCACTTGAAGTTCTATCGGTAATATCGGTATAGTTGATAATACGTACTTTAGTATCAACTAAATATACTTTTTGGATAAAGGGGATCAAAAAATGAAGTCCGGGCAAGAGGGCGCGTTCTTCGTATTTTCCGTTCGTTGACAAAATTCCCCGTTCCCCTTCAGTGATAATGACGAATGGTTTCGCTAGTACGAGAAGCATGATAATCCCACCGATTAGCCAAAACAGTCCTGCTTTTTGACCGTTCATATTGAAATCGATTTTTGGCGGTTTCGGGGGCTGAAATCCGCCCCCTCTATTGGCTTCATTTTTTTTCTTGTTGAAATAGTCATTCATATCACTTGCCATAATCTTCCTTTTTTACTATAAATCTCCAGCACATATGCCGATTGTTCTCTAGAATACAGGGGATGAAAAGCTCCTTTTCTAAAGATAAGCTTCCCCTATTTCGTCTCTTAATCTATATAGGTGAGGTAGTGATCGTAATCAGGATTACGTCCACAGACGATATCGAAATATCCGCTTTGAATTTTTTCAGTGATCGGTCCGCGTCCTCCGGCACCCAACATACGTGCGTCGACTTCTCGAATCGGTGTAATTTCTGCTGCGGTTCCGGTCAAAAATGCTTCGTCGGCAACATAAATTTCTTCACGGGTTATTTTTCTGCGGGTTACTTTTATTCCCATATTTTCAGCCATCTCAATAACCGTTCGTTGGGTAATGGAAACGAGCGAATTGTCGTTTGGAGGGGTGATAAGCTCACCGTCTTTAATGAGAAAAAAGGAAGCACCGCTTGCTTCGGCAACGTAACCCTCATCATCGAGGAGGAGGGCTTCATCGTATCCTGCTTCAACCGCTTCGAATTTTGCCATTTGACTGTTGAGATAATTTCCGACAGCTTTGGCTTTACCCATGTTGGACTTGTTATTCGGGCGGCTGAAAGATGAAATTTTAAGACGGATTCCCCGTTTCATCCCCTCTTCACCAAGGTAAGCACCCCATTCCCATGCAGCAATCGATACTTCAACCGGTGCCTCTTTATGATAAACACCCATAACTCCGTACCCCAGATAAACGATCGGGCGCAGGTAGACATTTTCTCCAGTAAATTCGTTTGCTTTTAACAGTTCAATTTGTGCTTTATTAAGCTCTTCTACAGTGTAAGGGACGGTAATCAAGGTCATTTTTGCCGATTCGATTAGACGTTTTGTATGGTCGTTCAGGCGAAAAATAGCGTATCCTTTAGGGGTTTTATACGCTTTAGTCCCCTCGATGGCACCGTTTCCATAGTGCAGTGTATGGGAGAGGACATGTATTTTTGCCTCATTCCACGGGAGTAGTTTGCCATTCATCCAAATATATTTGGCTTCATTCATAGGGAAGATCTCCAAAAGAAAAATTCAGTGATTTTAGCGTGAAAGGGGTTTGATGTTTATTAAGTTTTTGAGAATTCCCGCAGTTGCGGGAAAAATTAATGCGAAGGGGTGTTAATCATCCAAATGGAAAAGATGTCTAAATAGTTCCAAAAGGATTGGATATATTCAGGACTGATCCCTTCATCTTCAAGTTTCGGGAGTAAAACGGCATAAAATTCCAGCCATCGTCGTCGGCTGTGTTCGTCAATTCGAAACGGTGCATGACGCCCTACCATACGCGGTTCACCGCGTGATTGGGCAAAATAATCAGGTCCTCCGCAGATTTGAATAAGAAAGTCAGCCGCATGCTTTTTGGCAGCCGCAAAATCTTCTTCATCGTTAACCGGGAATAAGAAAGCAATATCGCTTGTTCGGATCATCTCATAATGATCATCGACCAATTTACGAAAACGCTCCTCGCCAACTTGGAAATAGAATCCAGGATGAGGTTTTGTGACGGGAGGTCGAACCCCTAAAACTCCGTCGGTAATGGTTAAATTCATTGGATATATCCTCTGCGTATTTTTGGGACACATTCTAAGAAGTTCTTAAAAAGAAAGAGCTTAAAGCAATTCTTTCTCTCTCATTTTAGGTGATGATTTGTATAATTGAAACATAATTAATCTAAGGGAGAGTTTCATGGACGCGCACGTTTGGATGGGATCGCGTAAGGTTACCGCACAAAGTTATACGGAACGTCTAAGCCCTTATGACGGTCGTGTTGTGTCCCGGGCCGCGGTATGTAGCGGTGATGATGCGCGGCAAGCGCTTGCAATCGCAAGAGATGCAGCAAAACATGCTAAAAAGGTTCCATTACATCAACGGTGTTCATGGCTACTGGATGTCGCTTCGACACTGAAAGAAAAACGGGACCTATTTGCCAAAGTCTTGTGCGATGAGGTCGGTAAACCGATTACCTATGCGCAAATAGAGGTAGACCGTTGTATTGAGACGATTACCCTTTCGGCAGAAACAATGCGGACAATGCACGGTGAAACGATCAATACCGATGCGATGAGCAGCGGGCGTAAAGCTCTTTCGTATTGGCGTCGCGAGCCTGTAGGGGTGGTAGTGGCCATTACGCCGTTTAATTTTCCCCTTAATTTGGTTGCTCATAAACTTGCTCCGGCACTGGTTTCCGGAAATGCAGTCGTCTTGAAACCGACTCCCGAAGCCCCGTTGTGCTCCTATATGCTGGCCGAATTATTTATTGAGAGCAGATATGCAACTGCGGATGCCCTCAGTGTAGTGTATGGTGATGCGGAAGTAGGCGGTGCGCTTGTCGGAAGCGATATCCCGCGTGTTGTCAGTTTTACGGGATCGGTGGGTGTAGGTCATATCATTACGAAAACGGCCGGGATTAAAAAAGTGAGCTTGGAACTGGGAGGAAATGCGGCAACGTTTATCGACAGCAGCGCCGATTTGGAGTATGCGGCGCAACGTTGTGCTATAGGGGCATTTGTAAATTCTGGGCAGGTCTGCATCTCTTTACAGCGTATTTATGTCGACGGTGCTATTTATGATGCGTTTGCAGCTAAAATGAAAGAGGCAACAGAGAAGCTGATTGTCGGTTCTCCGTATGATGAAAAAACATTTTTAGGTCCCCTTATCAACGATGAAGCGGCTCAAAGGGCGATGAGCTGGGTTGAAAGTGCCATCGCTGAAGGGGCACGCGCATTAACCCAACCCCGCTGCGAAGGACGTATTTTTTATCCGTGCGTCATGGCGGATGTGACCGAGTCGATGAAGATTGTGTGTGAAGAGGTATTCGCACCGATCGTGAGTCTGGTTCGAGTGGATGGAATTGATGATGCAATTTCTCGCATGAATAATTCACCGTACGGATTGCAGTTTTCGATCTTTACGAACAATCTTTCCCATGCGACAAAAGCGATCGATGAACTAGAAAGCGGCGGCGTAGTGATCAACGATATGCCTACCCTTCGTTTTGACATACAGCCTTACGGCGGTGTCAAACTCAGCGGTGTAGGACGCGAAGGTCCGCGGTTTGCCATCGAAGAGTTTACGGAAATTAAATCTATAGTCATTCTATAAAATTTCCATGATCCGATACAAAGAGCCGTTCCGAAGGCAGTAGTGCCGAGAGGAACGTAGCCTTCTCGGATCATGGTATGTTCTTTTGGTACTTTTCTTACTAAAAAGAAAAGTACATAAAATCTAAAAAGGAATTAATAATGTTGGAAGTAGGAAGTACAGCGCCCGATTTTTGTTTGAGTAACCAGGACGACGTAGAGATTTGTTCGCGCGATTTACGTGGAAAATGGATCGTTTTGTATTTTTATCCGAAAGACTCTACCCCAGGATGCACAACCGAAGCGTGTGAATTCAGTGCAGCGATGGATGATTATGATGATTTAGGGGCAATTATTCTGGGTGTGAGCGCCGACTCAACCGCATCTCATCGTAAATTTATTGAGAAGCAAAGCCTTGATATTACCCTCTTAAGCGATCCTTCGACACAGATGATGCAAGAATACGGTGTTTGGGCGATGAAAAAAAATTATGGAAAAGAATATATGGGAATTGTCCGTTCAACTTTCATTATCGACCCTGCAGGGACAGTCCGTGCTAAATGGAGCAACGTAAAAGTTAAAGAGCATGTGGCAAAGGTGAAAGAAGAATTAGCAAAGCTGCAAGCCTGAGCGAATATTAATTCTGTGTGGTGTAAGGGCTCTAAAAGCTATCGGATATTCCGATAGCCTGAGGGAACGGTTAGAATTTATAGCGGATATAGGCTCGAATATCTTGGGCTTTATCTACGGCACTGGCACTCATGTTCGTACCGGATGGGAGATCACTGATCGCCATTGGGGTACCGCTGCTGCTTCCGAAGAAGCCATTGCTTCCCGTATAATCGTAATTAATATAGGTGTATCGTAGCTGGAAGGTAAGTATATCATCCACCAAAGGCTCTGTGAAATAGATTTCATAGGCATCCCCTCGCGCGGCAAGCTTTGATCCGATGAGGGTGTCTTCTGCATACGTAATCGGGCGCCAGTATTGACTGCCGTGATTAAATTCGATTCCCCAGCGTCCTTCATCACTAATCAGAGAAGGGAATTGAGTCCCTATCCAGTAGCTGTAGCCGGTTTTGCTTTCAGCGGAACCGAGCATTTCACGTTGGCCGCTCATTGTATTGGTATCGGTACCTGCATATGGATCTGTTTTGGACATAGCACCGCTGATAAAAATCATTGAATCATCCAAAAAGTCGCTCAAACCCTCTCCTATACCGTTGAGCATGGCAAATGCGGTTGCCGTATGAAGGCCACCGACGGATTTAAAACTCGGATCGTATAAACCGGGTGCAAGGTAGTTCCCGGTTAGTGGATTAAACGGTGAATTGACGGTATCGATCAGGTTGTTGGCATAAGTGTATTGGAAGCCTGTACTGTATTGTTTATCATCATAAGGAACAATAATAATCCCTGCCATGTCTACACTGTTGGTATTGGAGTGGCTTGTTCCGTAGGGTGCAGGGCTAAAACGGGGTTCAGCATCGCTCATTCCCCGTCCGGCACAAAGTTTGAAATAAGATCCGTTAAGTCCCGTCAGTTCTTCCATCCCGAATTTAGCACTGGCCCCGTCAAATTCAACGTTAACGGTATGCGCCATTGGCGAAGATGCTTTGAGATCGTCGCGGAAATTAATTAAATGCCCTTCCGTCGATGGACGGCGTCCGATGCTGAAAGTCCACGGGATATCAAGGCCGGCGAATTCGTCATCCGTATAGAAAAAATAGGCTGAACGTACACGCAAAGTATCGTTATAGCCGGATTCGCTGCTAACCCAGTCGAAACCGTCGGTTGTCAGAGTATCTTCCGGACTGTATGAACGTTGGCCGAAAAGTTTATTATATGCGAGCTGCCCGACAAAGCTTAGCTCTTTGGTTGCCGCATAGCTCATCCCCAACCATAAGCGATTGCTAAACACGGCATTATTTTTTTGTGTTGAACCGTCAGCCATTGTATAATTTAAATTATCGACACTGGTGCGGAAATCCACATCCCATTTAAGGGTGTTACCATTGGTACGCTTATTGATGGATGTTATCTGGTCTTGGAGATCTTCAAGCGTTTCATCAATTTTGGCACTTGAACTTCCCTCTTTTTTGGATTCAACGGTCGGTGATTTTGGTTCAGCCGGTGTAGAGACGGTCAGTTTCGTAGAGAGATTGGCGTTTTCGGCTTTTATTGCCTTTAATTCGGCTTTTAATGCCGTCATCTCTTTTTCCATGCTTTCAAATCGTTGCAACAATGTACCATCAGCAAAAGCGCCGGTAGTGATGAAAGTTGCAGCGACTACCGAACTTATAATCCGATTATTCATCATTTCTCCTTAAGTTTAATGCCAATGCATCGTTTCGAAGATATTAACAAAAATTATATAAAAATAATTTGAATATATGAAATTTTATGTGATAAAAAGTTGACGGCAAACCTAATATTAATTACAGATTAAATAAAGGAATATTTCAGTATAATCCGCACGATTTTCTCTCACATCGCTGTAAATACCTGCCGCAATGCAGATCATGTTTATGGGGTTGCAAAGCACACACGTGTTTTTGCCGTATTCAAGATTTATGATCTGTTGGATATGTAATGTTGTACAAGAAAAAAATCGCAAGCGTTTGTGCCGTTCTCGTGCATCCGGTGGTTCATCGGCTCTGTTAGCACTCGCCCAAGTTAACGAAGAACAAATCTAATTTCTCTTAATCAGGAGTCCATTATGGTCACAATGAAAGACCTTCTAGAATGCGGTGTACATTTCGGTCACCAAACACGTCGTTGGAATCCGAAAATGAAAAAATACATTTTCGGTGTTCGTAAAAACATTTATATTATCGATCTTCAAAAAACATTGCGTTTTTTCCGTAACGCATATCAACAAGTTGTTGATGCCGCTGCAGAAGGGCAAACGGTTCTTTTCGTAGGAACAAAAAAACAAGCGCGTGTAGCGATTCGTGACGCAGCGTTGGCATGTGGAATGCCGTATGTTGATAACCGATGGTTGGGTGGAATGTTGACAAACTTCCCGACGATCCAAAAATCAATCCGTAAACTTGATATCATCGAAGAGATGCAAGCAAACGGACAAATCAACCTTTTGACTAAAAAAGAAGCGTTGATGATGAATCGTCAAAAAGAAAAATTGATCGCATACCTTGGCGGTATCCGTCACATGAAAACTTTGCCGGACATGATGTTTGTCATCGATGCGGTTAAAGAACACATCGCGGTTCAAGAAGCACGTAACCTTGGTATCCGTGTCGTTGCTCCATTGGATACTAACTGTGATCCAGACGTTATCGATATTCCAATCCCTGGAAATGACGATGCGATCCGTTCTATCCAACTTTTCTGTAAAGAAATGGCGGAAGCGATCAATGAAGGTAAAGCACTTCGCAACGGCGGAAACGACGAAGCGGTAGCGGAAGAAGAAGTTGCACCTGAAGCGGCAGCGGTTGAAGCGGCTTCTGAAGAAGTTGTAGCAGAGGAAGCGTAATCATGGCAGAAATCACAGCAGCAATGGTAAAAGACCTTCGTACGGCGACTGATGCGCCTATGATGGATTGTAAAAAAGCCCTCACTGAGTGTGATGGTGACATGGAAAAAGCGAAAGATTGGTTACGTGACCGCGGTATGGCGCAAACCGCTAAAAAAGCGGATCGTGTAGCGGCTGAGGGTCTTTTGGGACTCAAAGTATCCGATACTTTCACTTCTGCATCTTTGGTAGAGATCAATTCAGAAACCGACTTCGTTGCGAAAAACGACGGGTTTATCGCTTTAGTCGGAAACACAGCGGCACACGTATTTACTAGCGGTGTAAGCACGGTTGAAGAGTTGAACGAAACATCATATGAAACAGGTACATTCTCTGAGTATTTTACGGCTCAAGTAGCGCGTATCGGTGAAAAAATCGTAACTCGCCGTTTCGTAACCCTCAATGCGGGTGAAAACGGATGCGTTAACGGTTACGTTCACTCTAACGGACGCGTAGGTGTTCTTGTAGCGGCAAAATGTTCGGATGCAAAAGTAGCTGAAGCGATGGCTCCGATGCTTAAAAACGTTGCAATGCACGCTGCCGCAATGAAACCGACGACATTGACCTCTAAAGATTTCGATCCTGCATTCGTAGAAGCGGAAACTATCGGTCGTATTGAAGCGATCAAAACGGAGAACGAAGAGTTGGCACGTTTGAAAAAACCGCTTAAAAACGTTCCTCAATACATCTCTGCATCACAATTGACTCCGGAAGTTATGGCTGCGGCTGAAGAAGCGATCAAAGCTGAACTTGCTGCAGAAGGTAAACCGGAAAAAATCTGGGCAAATATCATCCCTGGTAAATTAGCTCGTTTCGTAGCGGACAACACTACTTTGGATAAAGAGCTTGCACTTTTGGATCAAAACTACGTTATGGATGATTCTTTGACCGTAGCTGAAGCAATCACAAAAGAGGCGGCAAAACACGGCGGAACGGCTGAGCTCGTAGAGTTCGTTAAGTACGAAGTGGGTGAAGGTATCGAAAAACAAGTCAACGATTTCGCTGCCGAAGTCGCTGCACAAATGGCGTAAGCCAAACTCTCTGCCTGAGAGTCAATTCCTGCAATTGCAGGAATTTCCCATCTTTCTCTTTTTTTACTCCTCTTAAACATTTTTTCCCTATAATCACTTCATGACATTACTAAAAGCAACATCGTTATCACATACTTTTGATTATCCCTTGTTTGAGGATATTTCATTAAATCTGAATGCGGGAGAATCGATTGCGATCGTGGGGGTAAGCGGTAGCGGCAAATCAACATTGATGCACATTCTTTCGTCGCTTCTTCGTCCTCTAAAAGGGACGGTAGAACTGTTTGGCAAAAATATTTATCAATTAGATGATAAAAATTTGGTGACATTGCGCCGGAATCAATTAGGTATGATCTATCAAAGCCACTATCTTTTTAAAGGTTTCAGTGCTTATGAAAATTTGGAAGTGGCAGCCCTCCTCTCCGGTGAAACGATCGATCCGCAGCTTTTAAAACGGTTGGGTATTGATCATGTTATTCATCAAAAAGTGACGGAACTCTCCGGTGGACAGCAGCAACGGGTTTCGATTGCACGGGTTATGTCCAAAAAACCGCGCATCATTTTTGCGGATGAACCGACAGGAAATTTGGACCATGCCACTGCAATCGAAGTGATGCAAATTTTTGAAGATTATATAAAAGAGAATCAAGCAGCTATGGTACTTGTGACGCACGATGAGGCATTAGCATCACGGTGCAATCATATTTATCGGATGCAAAACGGATTTTTAGAGCAAATGTAAACGATGGAATGGGCGCAACTATTTAGTGAAGGGCGAACGATCGCCTTTATTTTATTGTTTACACGATTTACATCACTCTTTATGGCTGTACCTATATTTTCGCACGCAAATATACCTATTTCAATTAAAGCCGCTATGGCTTTTTTCTTTACAGTCTTTTTTTTCGGAGCGGTACCTCCTTTGAATATTCCGACAGATGCTTTAAGCCTGACCGTGGCCATTTTGGGAGAGATGCTCTTCGGATTGGCGGTAGGGATCATTTTACAGTTGGCTTATCATGTTATTACATTTGCCGGCGGCCAGATATCGTTTATGATGGGATTTTCTTTGGCATCGGCTATTGACCCTCAATCAGGGGTATCAATGCCGATTATCAATCAGTTTTTATCTTTGTTGGCCTTAATGGTTTTGTTGGTATTTGATTTGCATCATTGGATACTTTTATATGCATCTGCATCCATTGGTGAAGTACCGCTGGGCGGTTTTATGGTAACCCCTTCGTTATTTTCGTATATTCTACATGCTACAACCAATATGTTTGTAGTCGGGTTTATGATTGCCTTTCCGATTACGGCATTATCAATGCTAGCCGATGTTATTTTTGGGATGTTGATGAAAACCATGCCTCAATTTAATTTGCTGGTTATCGGAATGCCGATCAAAATAGCCATATCATTTGTTGTTTTAATGGTAACACTCGGTGCAACATTGATGATTGTGACGTCACAAACACAAGATGCTTATAACTTTTTGGAAAAGTTATTCTAGATAGGATTGGGAATGACGGAGAATAGACGATGCCATATCGAGCGCGGTTTTGATTTTATCCGGAGTGTCATTGCAGCGTATTAATGTGCGTACAGAAGAAAAATTTTCCTCATTCAAAGGGACGTTGAAGGTACAGACCGCTTTTCTATCAATTAGGATGATATTGGTCACTAAATACGACGGAGAGAGATAAAGATTGACCTTATCGTATTGAACCATTGATAAGGGATCCCCTTTGGGGTCATGGACGATGAGCATTAGTGTAGACCCTTTTTTCGTCCTTTTTAAAAATTCTTTTTTTAACTTAGAATGATTGAAGGAAGAAGAAATAACTACAATCTTGGAGCTGTTTTTTATCTCTTGAGAGAGATGATGAAGAAACATAGTGTGATGATCGGGTAAGTTGAAGACTATTTCACCACCATAAAGGGTCATAAAAGTCAAAAGAATGGCAAGAAGTTTTATCATTTAATTTTTTTTTAGTTACAATGATACCATTTAGCTTTTGATAGAACAAGAGCAAGTTAAAAGGGGTCATGCAGATATGAAAATTTTGCTTTTTAACGATAATCCGGTAGTCCGTAAGCTAGTGGCATTAAGTGCACAAAAAACGAAAGATGAGCTTAGTGTCATAGGGTCACTGGATGAGATTGAAGAGAGCGGATTTGATTTATTGATTATTGATGATGCCCTTTATTCAGACGAAATCTTTGAATCACTGAAAGAAGCCATTACTTTCAAAAGTACCTTGTTAATGGCGACGCGCGGCAAAGCGGTTCCGGCAGGGTTTGCTTATGTTATCAATAAACCTTTCCTTCCGACAGATCTGGTAGATATGTTCGTTCAAATAGATAAGAAAATAGCCTCTCTGCCGCAACCATCAGAAGCTATTAATCTTGAAGAACTCCCTAGAGATAAAAAGCCGGCTTATGCCATCGATTTGGAGGAGAGTCTGCCGGATTTAGATCACGATATCGGGGATAAATTTGAGTCCTTTGAGTTAGATGGATTTGATGAAATTGATTTGGATGATGATTTAACGCTCGATGATACGTCTATGGGAGATTTCGGCTCCACAGAATTCGATGAAAGTATTCCGGAAACCGCAATCTTGGACAAAGAAGAGGTGCAGGAAGTGCAAGGTCTGTTAAACGATACGGATGAGGATGAGTGGAAAGAAGAAGAAATTACGGTCAAAGGGATTGATGAACTTGACGAGTTTGATCTTAAAGAAGATGTAACTGAGGGATTTGACGGTTTAGAAGAGACTTCGGCGAAAGGGATTGATACTCTCGATGAATTTGATCTTGATGAAGATGAACTGGAGGGATTTGATCCTTTGGAAGAGACTGCGTCACCGATGGATGATATGGAAGAAGAGTTCGGTGAAATCAAATTAGCGGACACTTTTGCAGATGAAAGTGATATGGATAAGAATCTATTGGAAGAAGATACTTTAGATTTGGATGATGAACTTGCTATGATGAGTGGATTTCAAGAAGAATCGACTCTTAATGATGGATTGGATGAGGATCTTTTAGCCAAAGAGGACGAAGCGGAAGATAGTTTTGCACATGAGGATTTGCTCTTGGATGACGAGGGATTGGATGATTTGGAATTGGAAATCCAAAACGCCGTTAGCGGATTGGAAGCTGAAACATTAGATCAAGAATTGGAGGCCGAAGATTTGGAAATGGATTTCGAAGATGCTTTGCTAGAGAGTGAAGAAGAGCTATCCTATCCTGAAAGCAGTCTCGGAGCTTCAAAAGAGATAGATGAATTGGATCTATTGAATGAGAGAGATCTGATGATAGCGATCGGCGAAGAGATCGATGATGAAGCTTTGAACCTTTCTATCGACCATGCAACAAACGAAATTTCGGAACAGTCGGAAGTTATTTCCCATGAAGATGATAAGGGTACGGCTGAGGGATCCAATAACCATGTTGAAGGGGTGGAAGCACTTCAAACACTGCTTAAAGCATTGGCTAACGAAGAGGTAGTTAAGTCACTTAAAGGGCTGAACATCAGTATAAATATTAATTTTGGAAATGACAAGTGAATCAAAAAAGCGGTGCAATCCTTATCTTGTCCGGCCCTAGCGGAGCAGGAAAAAGTTCTCTGATTTCAAAAATCGTCGACCATATCGGGCCTATCTATTTTTCAATCTCAACAACGACACGACCGATGCGCGAGGGTGAAGTAGACGGTGTTCATTATCACTTTGTAAGTGTAAATGAGTTTCAAGAAGAGATTGAGCAAGAGATGTTTTTGGAATATGCAGTCGTACACGGAAATTATTACGGAACCTCGTTAGGGCCTGTGAAACAGGCATTAAAAGAGGGTAAATTGGTGATCTTCGATATTGATGTTCAAGGGCATGATGCCGTGCAAAACCGCTTAAGTGATATTACAACGTCCGTTTTTATTACAACCCCTTCACTCGAAGAACTCAAAAGACGATTGCATAATCGATCAACTGATAGTGAAGAGGTTATTTCAGGTCGAATTGAAATGGCAAAAAGAGAGGTTCAAAGGATAAGCGAATACGATTTTTTAGTCGTTAACGATAATTTGGACGAGGCTGCCGATATTTTGATATCCATTGCAAAAGCCGCACGAATGAAAATTCCGACATTGCAGATTAATGAATTTGTTCAACGATGGGAAGCAAATAGCTAAGGACGTTTACAGCATTGTGCCGTTATACTACCCTACTTAATTTTTTATTATAAGGAACTCCACTTATGAGTATGCCAAGCGGAACTGAATTATTATTGATCTTTGGAATTGTTATTTTGCTATTCGGTGCGAAAAAGATTCCTGATTTGGCCAAAGGAATCGGTCAAGGGATCCGTAATTTCAAAAAAGAGATGAAAGACGAAGATACGGTTGCAACTCCGACAGAAACACCAAAAAGTGTAGAATCTTCTACATCTGCGTCTGTTGAAGCTCCAAAAACAACAACACAAGCGTAACCATTGAAGCAGCGAGTCAATGCGCTGTTGCGCGATAAGTTTAATTGTGATGTCATCCTCGAAAAACCGAAAGATCGTTCTTTCGGTCATTTTGCTACCCCTATCGCTTTTTCTCTTGCTAAAGAACTTCGTAAATCGCCAATGGCTATCGCCGAAGAGATTGCCGGATCGTTTGATGAGGAGTCGATGTTCAGTGCAGTGGAATCGGTAAAGGGATATATCAATTTCCGCCTCTCTGAATCCTTTTTGGATGAGTATGCATCGTGGGCATTAAGTCACGGGGATCAATTCGGAAGCAGTGATAAAAGAGGTTCTATTCTTCTTGAATTCGTCAGTGCCAATCCAACGGGACCTTTGCATATCGGGCATGCACGAGGCGCGGTTTACGGCGATACGATGTTACGACTCGGGCGTCATTTGGGTTATGAGATTACGGCGGAATATTATGTTAATGATGCGGGTAATCAGATCGATTTGCTCGGTGTCTCCCTTCAGCTTGAAGGGCGCAGCAGTCTGCTCGGCGAAAGTGTTGAATGGCCGGAGAAATATTACCGCGGCGAGTACCTAAGCGATTTGGCGCGCGAAGTTGTCGACGTGTTCGGGGAAGAAGCGTTGCGCGATGAGAGTCGTCAAAAAGAACTTGCACTGTGGGCAAAAGATAAAATTTTGGCCCTTATCGTAGATGATCTGGCCGCAATTAATGTTCACTTCGATACGTTCGTCGGAGAAGCATCGCTATACAGCGAATGGGATCGCGTTATGGCAAAGATGGGCGAAGGTGTCTATGTGAATGAAGGCAAGACGTTTATCCGCTCATCCGACCTCGGCGATGACCACGACCGCGTTGTTGTCCGTGAAGACGGCCGCCCGACCTACCTTGCGGGTGACATTATCTATCATAACCAAAAGTTCGAGCGCGGATATGAGGATTATATCAATATCTGGGGTGCGGATCACCATGGTTATATTGCCCGTGTGAAAGCGGCAATTACCTTTTTGGGATACGATTCATCAAAACTTGAAGTACTCCTTTCGCAGATGGTGAGTCTTCTCAAAGACGGCGAACCGTTTAAGATGTCCAAACGTGCCGGAACAGTTATTTTGATGAGCGATGTTGTCGAAGAGATCGGTGCTGAAGCATTGCGTTTTATGTTTGCTTCCAAAAAATGCGATACGGCGCTCGAATTCGATATTGAAGAGCTCAAACGTCAAGACAGTTCCAACCCTATCTATTATATTCAGTATGCACATGCGCGTATTCAAACACTGATTGCCAAGAGTGAAAAAAGTATGGATGAGATCATGGGATCTCATCTGTATGATTTAAGTGCGGATGCAGACGGATTGTTGTTTGAAGCGTTATTATTGCCGGAAATTATCGATGATGCGTTTGAATCACGTCAAGCTCAAAAACTTCCGGACTTCTTAAAAGTATTAGCGGGAAGACTGCATAAATTTTACTATGATACCCGTATTATCGGCACGGAAGACGAAGCAAAACTGCTTAAACTTCTTCTGGTTGTTGCGCTTTCTATTAAAACCGGCCTCTCACTGCTCGGTATACACGCTAAAGACCGGATGTAAAAATTCGGGCTTCTGCCTCTTGCTTTTTTATCCTAACAATCTTCCAATTGTTTGACGAAGCGCATCATGCTGATGTGCCATTGCGATTGCGGCAACATTTAATTGATTACTGCTTTGTTGAAAATCACTGATGGCTTTAGCAATATCCGTATCGGAGATTTGGCTTTTTGCAGCTGAAGTTGCTGTAATTTGATCGAGTAAATTATTCGATGTGCCGATAAGGGTATTGGTAGTTGCACCGATATCCGATCCCGCTTGAGTTAAAGAGTTCCGATAGGCTTGGATCCCCTCTTGATTATTAATGGAGAGGGAAGAAGGTGACAGAGACGGGATAGATGAGGTAATCGTTGTACTTCCCAATGAAAAAGAAGAGCTGCTGCCAAACAGAGATTGGCCATTAAACGTCGTCGTATCAATACTTTGCTGCATGGTATCTACGGTACGGCTAAATTCACTTTGCAACGTTTGTTTTTGCGAAGTGTTTAATGAAGCACTGTTATACCGGACACTCAGGTCATTGAGTTTTTGCGTCTGATCGCTAAGGTTATTCAGGGTACTTCCGGCCATTTGCATCATCGAGATGCCGTCATTGGCGTTCATAACCCCTTGCGATAGGGTGGAAATTTGATTTTGCAACATATCTGCAATCGAACGGGCAGACGCATCTTGCATGCCGAGTTCAACGGCGGCAGCGATTTTTACCAATGCTTTATCCGCTTTTGAAGTTTCGGCATTCAATTGCGGCAAGGTACTGTAAACTGCATCAAGTTTCATGATAGCCCCCTTTGCGGTAGGTTAGGTTACAATAGAATAACACTGTAATGTTTAAGATTTAATAAGCACTCCGTTATAATTTTGAGAAAGTTTTCAGTGAGGTAGACAGGATGGTAAAAGTAGCGGCGATACAGATGCAAATGAGCGAGGATAAGGCTTCGAATGTTCTCAAAGCCGAGTCGATGGTGCGTGAAGCGGCAGGGAACGGAGCCAATATTATTTTAATCCCGGAACTTTTTGAAGGGTACTATTTTTGTAAAGACATGGATAAAAAATATTTTGAGTGGGCTCAACCGCTTCAAGGTAACCCTCTCATCCGTCATTTCAGTGCTTTAGCCAAAGAACTCGGAGTGGTATTGCCTATCAGCTATTTTGAACGGGACGGAGATCGTTATTTTAACTCTCTTGTGATGATTGATGCCGACGGTACGGTTATGGAAAATTATCGTAAAACCCATATTCCAGACGGTCCCGGATACGAAGAGAAATTTTATTTTGAACCGGGCGATACAGGTTTCAAAGTGTGGCAAACGGCGTTTGGAAATGTCGGAGTCGGCATATGCTGGGATCAGTGGTTCCCGGAAACGGCACGAAGTCTGACATTAATGGGGGCCGATATGATTTTTTACCCTACGGCGATCGGCAGTGAACCGGAGATCGGAGTTGATTCGGCGTCACACTGGCAGCGGGTACAAATGGGGCACTCTGCGGCAAATATCATCCCCGTCATCGCCGCAAACCGCATCGGAGAAGAGGTCGGAGAGAGCTGCACCCTGACGTTTTACGGCTCATCCTTCATCACCGACTACACGGGGGAAAAAGTTGCCGAAGCATCGCGTGATCGTGAAGAGATCCTTTATAGCGAATTTGACCCGGGTACTATCCGTGAACATCGCCACTACTGGGGCCTCATCCGCGACCGTCGACCGGAGTGTTACGGAGCGATTGTACAAAATTAAATAGGAATAGTTTTTGCTTTTATTGTGTAAATAGCCACTTCGGGGGGAATCCGTGAGAGTAGTTTTACGCAATAACGCTATCTTCGTCCAGGGGGGTTCGACAACCCTCGAAGAGCCATGGATGGAAGATTTTTTTGATCACCATATCCAAAATACTTTATTTCTTGATAATGGCGTTTTAGTCCTTAATAACGAAAATTCAGCCGAGCAAAAAGAGGAGTTTTTAGAAACTCTGAGTGATCAGTATACAAAGGTAAACGACCTTTCAAGCCCATTTTACCGCCGTTCGCTCAAACGGTGCAAAACGGCAGCCGTACGGATTGAAATACCTTACCGAAAAAATGAAAAAGTGGATGTGGAACTCTATGCGTTCGGCCCAAACCGCGTTAAATTTACTTTTTTAACTCCGAACCGCTGGGTGATGCGCTATCTCAAGCAACAGCTCTCTTCGTTGATGATCAGTTCTACGGCGACCAATCTTTACATCGATGTCAGCACCCCTCAAGCGAAAGCGCGGCTCGAAAAAACGTTAAATCGACGTGAAATTCTCCATTTTGTGATCAATTATCAGTATGATGATGAGTTCATGAGCCGTTTGTACGGGAATTATCGCGGGTGGGGATTCGGAAATGACGCTATCGATAAGATGATCCGCTATCATGCAATTTTTGAACTTCCGATCGGTGCGAATGTGGAAGATCTGAAAAAGCGGTACCGGGCACTGGCTAAACGGTATCACCCTGACCGCGTTCAGACAAAAAGTCCGGAAATTATTAATAAATACACCCAAAAGTTTCAGTTGCTTCAAGAAGCATACGATGCGTTACGGCTGGCGAGCTAAGATTTCTAAATCTTCTGCGCAAAATCGGTAGAGCCGTTTATCCTTGAGGCTATTGAGCTCATTGGAAAAGCCCCGTTTCGTAAAAAGAAAAATTTTATCGGGAATGACGGAGAGCTTTGTACATTTTTCTTCGAGTTTATGGAACTCTTTTTTGTTGACTTTATGGTTAGTCCATTTACACTCTCCGACCCAAATATCACCTTCCATCGTTTCGGTAAACAGATCGATCTCAACCTCCCGATTCCAATAACTCCCCGAATCAAGAATATCGCTGGCAAACTCTACCGCTAGAATTTCCCGAATGTATAAATCGGATAACTCTTCAAAGGTGAAACCGACAAAGGCATTGAAATCGGCATGGAACCGATCGTAAAAAGGGGCGGTATTTCCCTCCCGAATAGATCGGGTAAACGGTTCTACAAAGGCAAACCAAAAGCGGAGAAAAGGGGATATAAATCGAAATTTATGGGATATCCTGTGGTGTTCGATCTCTTTTTTAAACCGTTGTTTCGGATGTGTACGGATTAGGGGCATTTCACGAGAACGTTCGAGAGAGAGGAAATGCGAATCACGTAAAAAATTAAAAGCTTCATTCCCCCGCTCTTTCCCGATACGTGCGCGTCTGTATGCTGATCCCTGGCGTCGATCTCCTACCGCTATAGCATGAAGCAAGTTGATGTAAAGGGGATCATCGTTCAGCGGTAAAAGTAAATTTTCCCGGAGGGTTTCGAAGGGGATGAGTATATGCTTATGGATAAGCGATTCGATCGATTGATCGGTATCGATCGGTTCATCGTATCCGCCGAAAATGGCAAAAAGTTCAATACATTGTTCCATATCGCGCGGTAGGTTGTAGTGAAAAAACTTGCTGAGTAGTTTTCTATCCATTCCTAGCAATTATAGCCAAAGATACGTTTTTCAGTGCAATAGCGGATAATGGTTACCGTTCAGAAAGGACAGCCGAAATTCGTGACAGTACTTCGTTGACCATAACCCGATATTGAGCGAGATGTTCTGTTACGGATGCCGTGACGTCGCTATTTTCCCGTAAACTCTCGATGACCGGCAATACCGTGTATAGGAAATCCCTGTGTTTGGCACATTCGTGACAGACAGTTGTACTTTCACACATCCCCTCATTCATGAGTACATAGGCTTGAGCGGTTAGTTCTCCTAACTGTGTGAAATAGAGGTCGGTTTGCTTTTCGGGAGAATTAAGAAGGGCCGCTATCTCTTGAAATTTGGACTGTGCTTCACGAATTAACTCGAACATAGTGATCTCCTATTGTTGGTTGTTGCTTGTGTATTATAACGAAAAATTAATTTCGTACATCCAGTTTAATCCGGGTAGGGTACAATTTCAAAAATACCGAGGAGAGATAATGGTGTATCGCTATATTGGTCGCAGCGGTCTACGGGTATCGCCGGTTTGCTTGGGAACGATGACGTTTGGAAGTCAGTGTGACGAAAAGAATGCTATTAGAATTATGGATAAAGCTTATGATTCGGGGGTGAATTTTTTTGATACGGCCGAACTCTATCCTGTCCCTCCCGAAGAGAAGCTTGCCGGGATAACCGAAGAGATGGTCGGACGATGGCTGAAGAGTAAACCGCGGGAGAGCTTGATTTTGGCCACAAAAGTTGCAGGGGCGGCATCGGGTTGGTTTGTCCCTCCGATTCGTCACGGCTATACGGCATGCGATCGCTTTCATATAGAGCGTGCTGTTGAAGGGTCGTTAAAACGGCTTGGTACCGATTATATCGATTTGTACCAAATGCACTGGCCCGATACCGTGATTCCGATTGAAGAGACGATGAGGGCATTTGATGCCTTGGTGCAAAGTGGAAAAGTACGCTATATCGGAACTTCAAACGATACGGCACGTGGGACGATGAAATCCCTCATGGTTTCCAAATACGAAAAATTGGCCCGTTTCGAGTCGGTCCAAAATAATTTTTCCTTGCTGAACCGCCGCGATTTAACCGAAATCGGCGCATTGTGCCGGGAAGAGAAGATATCTTTGCTTCCGTATTCGCCTCTTGGAGGAGGGGTTCTGAGCGGGAAATACAATCAGGACATTAATGCACAGGGACGTTTTAGTGACTATGTGAAGTCGGCCAATAAACGTCAGCGCCTGATGGCATCGCGTTTTTTAAACGATAAAACGCTTGCTTCCACACAAGAATACCTCCGGATAGCGCATGAAGCAGGTTTACATCCGGTGACAATGGCGATTGCGTGGAGTAAACAGTTCGATTTTGTCGCGTCAACGATTATCGGTGCGACGTCACCGGAACAGCTGGATGCGAGTTTAGCTGCTATGGATATGACGCTCAGTAATGAGATACTTCAAAAACTGGATGAGGTTCATGCAAAAATTCTTTATCCTATGGGTTAGTTTTCTCCCCTTAATCATCGGGGGATGTACGGCAAAACATTACACTATCAGTGAGCCTAAAGTGATTGTTCTGAAAACACCGAAAATTAAATTTGCCGATACGGGATATTTCCGATACGATAAAGATGCCGTGGAAGTGGAGCTGTTTACGGCCGGAACATCGGTAGAGAAGATTTCCATTGACGATAAAGTGTGTCTGCGTGCCGGATGTATGGACGAGGGAGAATTTGTCAAAGAATACCTCTATGAGGGATATCCGCGTGATACTCTCCGCCGCATTTTGCAAAACGAGCCGATATTCGGGGGGATTAATGTCAGTGAATCCTGCGGAGGCGTGATTTTTCAAAACATTCGAAATGATGAGATGGATATTATGTATCGCCGTGCACAAGGATCGATCTATTTTAAAGATCGGTTAAATGGTCTTACGATTAAAATCAACGACCTTGATACTAATCAATCGCGTTAGTTACTATCTAGGCTACAATCGGGGTAAAAAAGGGTCGCGATGAATGTTTCCCCCGATTTTTCACTTCCGCTGCGGTGGATTGCCCCCTATTTTTTATCAGCAGCCATTTTTTATACGGTTTCGATGGGATTTCTGTTTTTTCTCGATCCCACGACGCTGTTCGATGATTTTCGGATAGTCGGATGGGTTCATGCCTATATGATTGGTTTTGTGATGATGGTGATTATCGGTGCGATGGGTCAGTTGTCCGTAGTCGTCGCAGAGGTACACCACCGTTATCCGGCTCTTTTCGGATGGATATGGCCCCTAGTAGGTATAGGGACCGTCATCCTTATGGCAGGATTTTATCGATTCCCTTTATTGCTGCTTGTCGGCGGGGGGGTTATTGTCAGCGGATTAGCCCTTTTCGCCTTTAATCTTTTTATCACCCTTCGAACCAGCCGCCGTCGCACCAGTGTTACCCGATCTATGCAGTGGAGTACCCTTTTTCTGGGTATCGGGCTTGGACTCGGGCTTATGATGGCATCGGGATATGCCGGATTAAGCTCTATTGATCCGTCCCAATGGAAACTTGGGCATATCGTTGCACTTTTCGGCGGATATGTGATGCTCAATATTATGGGGGTCAGTACCGTTTTACTTCCGATGTTTGGTGCGTGTAACCGGCCGGCTGATAACGACTATACGGTGAGCTTTTATACGATGGCGGTCTCTGTCATAACGATGATTATCGCGGTCATGATGCAGATGCCGCTACTCATAACTCTCTCTTTGGTGACCGGAACACTCTCAATTATCTATTACATGTATCGGGTTTATAGGATATTTATTTCAAAAAAAAGGAAATACAGTGACATATGGGAACGTTCGGTAGCGGTTGCGTTTATGGCATTGGCCGGATCGATTTCGAGCGGAATATACGGGTATTTTACTGAAGATGAAACAACTATCGTTCTGGCATTCGGGTGGCTGACGGTTGGATTCCTCGGATTTTTAATCAGTGCCCATTTATATAAAATTATTCCGTTTTTAGTTTGGTTTGAACGTTACGCCCCTTTCGTTGATGAATGGGAGGTCCCGATGCTGCATCAGCTTCTTCCTGTACGTTGGGCAGACTGGCAGTGGGCGACGGCAATAGGCGGGATCATGGTTATGACGGCCGCAATCGTAACGGAGAATACCGTTTTATGGAATTTTGGGGCATTGCTGTTGTGCGGTTCGGGAGTATTGTTATTGGCGGTTATCCTCAAGATTTTACGGCATAAGTTATAATTTCGCATCATTACCAAGAGGACACCCCGTATGAAACTTAGTCAACGCAGCGGCACAATAGCCCAATCTGAAATCCGATCGATGACACGCGCGTGCAATGCGCTCGGCGGAATTAATATGGCACAGGGGGTATGTGATCTTGAGATTCCATCCGAAGTGATTAACGGAGCCAAAACGGCAATGGATAAGGGGATTAACATCTATACCCCAACCGAAGGATTACCCCGTTTACGAAAAGCCATTGCCGATAAAATGGAGCGATTCTACAATCTCAAGATAATCCCTGAACAAGTTTTGGTAAGCGACGGAGCAACCGGAGCGTTTTACACAGCATGTTTAACGCTGCTTAACCCTCTGGATGAGGTAATCTTATTCGAACCTTATTACGGGTATCACCGCTCTACTCTTCTGTCGGTCGGAGCAGTACCGACTTATGTCCGGCTGGAGTCTCCGCAATGGAGATTGGAAATGGGGGTTCTTGAATCGGTTATCACACCAAAAACACGTGCAATGGTTCTCTGTAATCCGGCTAATCCAAGCGGGAAAGTGTTTTCACGCGAAGAATTGGAAGAGATCGGGGCATTTGCCGAACGCCATGACTTAATCGTTTTTTCGGATGAAATGTATGAACACTTTCTGTATGACGATGCGGTTCATGTAACGGCACTCAGTATTCCGAGTCTGAAAAATCGATGTGTGGTCCTGTCCGGATTTTCCAAAGTTTTCAGTATTACCGGTTGGCGGTTGGGGTATGCGATTACCGCAACGGAGGTGATTGAGGCGATGGCCCAGTATAATGATCTGATTTACGTTTGTGCACCGGCACCTTTACAAATCGGGGCAGCAGTCGGGTTGGAAGAACTTGGGGATGAGTATTACATCGAGCTTGCCCGTATCCACCAAATTAAGCGTGATCTTTTTTGCGATGCGTTGCGCGAAGCGGGGCTCAACCCTAGCATTCCGAGGGGGGCATATTACGTGATGAGCGATGTAAGCGATATTATGGGAACTGACGATTTTGAAAAAGCGATGATGATTTTAGAAAAAACCGGTGTCGCTTCGGTACCGGGTCGGGCTTTTTATCATGATGATGCGGGGAAAAACATGGTTCGCTTTTGCTACTCTAAACCATTGGACATACTTAAAGAAGCGGCGGAGAGAATACGTAAACTGCGCTAAAATACCGTTACTAACATACTATCAGGAATTATCATGTCAAAATTTTTAGGTGCTCACGTCTCCGCTTCCGGCGGAGTATTTAACGCTCCCCTCAATGCAATGGCAATCGGGGCCAAAGCATTTGCCCTTTTTACCAAAAACCAAAAACAGTGGGCGGCAAAGCCTCTTGATGACGAGACCATCGGACTTTTTAAAGAGAACCTTGCCAAAAGCGGGGTTCTTCCAAAACATGTGTTGCCGCATGATTCGTACCTGATCAATCTCGGCCATCCCGAAGAAGATAAACGGCAAAAGTCACTGGACGCTTTTATCGATGAGGTAAACCGATGTTCTCAACTCGGGCTTGACCGTTTGAACTTTCATCCGGGTAGCCATCTTAAGCAGATCAGCGAAGAAGAGTGTATCGACCGTATTGCCGGTTCGATGAATGAGGCATTGAATGTTACCGAAGGTGTCACATTGGTGATCGAAAATACGGCGGGTCAAGGGAGCAATTTAGGATGGCGATTTGAGCATCTAAGTGCCATAATAGAGCGTATTGAAGACAAATCGCGTGTGGGTGTCTGTATCGATACATGCCATATGTTTACCGCAGGTTACGATATACGGACCCGTTCGGCATATGATGCAACTTGGGCAGAGTTTGATAGAATAGTAGGATTCAACTATCTCAAAGGGATGCATATCAATGATTCCAAACCCGATCTGGGAAGTCATGTCGACCGGCATGATTCTATCGGAAAAGGGAAAATCGGAATCGAACCGTTCGGGTTTATTATGAACGATCCGAGAATGGATGATATCCCATTGGTCCTAGAAACGATCGATGAGACGATTTGGGCCCAAGAGATTGCGTTGCTATATTCATTGCAGGAGTAAAGAATGAAGAGGGTTTTAGTATTGTCATGCACACTTTCAGCGGCCTTATTGGCCGGGGGGTACGCTATTCCGGAGAACTCGATTAACGCCACCGCACTCAGTGCCGCATATATAGCCGCCGCCCACGGAGCTGATTCGGCTTATTATAATCCGGCGGCAATGGTATATAACGACGATATACGTGAACTTGAAATCGATGCAACGTATATCGGATTGAGCGGCATAAACTATCAAGGGACATACGTACCTACCGGGGCAATCAACTACAACACCTCTTCAGAAAGCGAATCTTTTTTAGTTCCGACACTCCATTATGCATCAAACAAGTTAGGCGATAGCGGTGCCCGTTTCGGATTGAGTATGGTAACTCCGGTCGGTTTGTCGAAACGATGGATGGGTGCACCAGGGGTATACAGTGCGGAAGAATTTACGCTCAAAACAGTGGAATTAAATCCATCGATAGCAATCCCTCTCAATAAGGCGGTCAGTTTGGGGATCGGGTTTCGTGTTGTTAAGAGTGAAGGGATTGTAAAAAGCAAAGCGACGGTTTCACGCGACATGGAGGGGAGTGCAACGAACTACGGTTACAACCTTGCACTTATGGTGAAGCCAAATGCAGCATTCAATTTAGCGGCTACCTACCGTTCAAGAGTCAATTTGACCGAAGAAGGGAGTGCAAAACTCTATTCAGGGGCGGTATTGGCTTATAACGGCGATACGAGCGTAACGGTACCTCTGCCGGCAGCTTTAAATCTGGCCGCCGCGTATACGTTTGATAGCGGTACAACTTTGGAAGCGGTATATGGGAAGACCTATTGGTCGGCCTATCAAAATCTTGATTTTAACTATCCCGTTTCTATTGGAGGGTTAGCCCCTTATTTTGATGCATCGAAAGATAAAAACTGGAAAGATACCAATACTTACCGTATCGGTATTACACAAAAATACGATCATTGGACGGCTATGGCAGGTTTAGCCTATGACGAAACTCCGATTCCCGCAAAAACACTCGGATTTGAACTTCCCGATTCTAATGCGGTTATTGCATCAATTGGCGGACGGTATTACATTAACCAATCATGGAACGTCGGATTGGCAGGATTGATCGATATGAAAAAATCGCGTCACATCAGCGGCAATGATAACGGAATCAGCGGAGAATTCACCAATGCTCGTGCCTATTTGATGACTGCCGGAATCGGGTATCGCTTTTGAACCTCTACCCTTATGAAAATTTTTATGCGATGCTCTCCGGCGTCGCCCGAGAGTATCCTTCAAAAAAAGTTATTTTTATTGAGGATAGCACTTATACCTATCGCCAATTTTTAGAGAGTGTAGACCGATTGGCCAGGGGATTGGAGCTTATCGGGGTGGAAGCACACGACAAAGTTGCCCTGATTTGTCCTAACAGTTTTGAATTTGTCCAAAGCGTTTTTGCGATCAGTAAACTGGGTGCGGTCATTGTCCCCATTAATACCATGCTGAAAAATGAAGAATACCGATATATTATGGCCGATTGCGGTGCAAAGGTTTTGATTACTGCGTCCAAACTGGAGAAAGAGGTTGGGAATCTGGATGAAAGTGTTGATTCGGTTGAAAGGGTTGTATGGATAGACCAGGTTCCTACTTCCAAACGAAATCATGTCGCTTTGGATGAAATCCTTTCATCTCATCCGGATTCGCATACATACCTTCCCGGAAAGCTGGACGATACGGCAGTTATTTTTTATACTTCCGGTACGACAGGCCATCCAAAAGGGGCAATGATCAGTAACCGCAATTTGTTTTCGAACCTTGTTGCCGCGAAAGAACGGTTTGATTTGCGTGCCGGTGATCGTTTTATCGTTTATTTGCCGATGTTTCACTCTTTTACCTTCTCGATTATGCTTGTGTTACCGTTTTTTATGCGTGCTTCGTTTGTGATTATCCCTTCCATTCTCCCCTTTAGCAATATCATAAAGCAGACATTACTCAAAAGAGTTACGGTTTTTATGGGAGTTCCTGATATTTATAATGCACTTATCCGTGCAAAATTACCCTGGTATTTTCTTTGGTTTAATTCAATCCGCTGTTTTATCTCCGGCGGTTCGGCATTGAGTGAGGATACGTTAACCCGGTTTCGCGCTACCTTCAAACGTGCAGCGATGCTTGAGGGGTATGGACTCAGTGAATGTTCTCCGGCCGTTGCGATCAACCCGATTGATAAACAAAAACCGCTGTCGGTCGGGTTGGCGTTGTATGGATATGAGGTTAAAATCGTGAATGAAGAGTTGATGGAACTTCCCGTCGGCGAAGCGGGCGAACTCATCGTCCGGGGTGATTGTGTCATGCAGGGGTATCTGAACAATCCGCAGGCAACGGCGGAGACAATTCAAAACGGATGGCTCCGAACCGGTGATATCGCCAGAATAGATGACGAAGGGTACATTTATATTGTTGATCGGATCAAGGATCTGATTATTTCCAAAGGGATTAATATCTATCCCCGTCAGATTGAAGAGCAGATGATGCTTTTACCTTCAATCAAACTGGCCGCCGTCGTCGGTATGAGCGATCCTCATAGCGGAGAAGTTCCTATCGCCTTCGTAGAGTTGGAAGAGGGGTATGAAATGACAACACCGGCTCAAATTAAAGGGGTTCTAAAAGAGCACTTGGCGGCATTTAAAATCCCTAAAACCATAACCGTGGTAGAATCATTACCGAAGACCGCTACGGGAAAAGTACTCAAACGAGTGTTAAAACAAGGAATCCATTGAAATATTTGATCGACTTTTTAGACAATAAAACTATTGAAAAAACCCATATTTTTTCGCAACTTAAATGTACGGTAGAAGAGGCAAACATCTTGCAGCTTTTAACACGAAAATTTTTACAATCGCAGGAAGATGTGATTGTCGCGGAACTTCTCCAAGAACTTTATGGAGCGGATGATTATTCTTACCTAAGCCATTTCGGTGAAGTGAAAACACTTTTGGAACTTGGGTGGATTACCCATCATTCATTTACTCCGATTAAAATCAGCGAACTTTCGCACTTGGAACTTTACAACACGCCGGTTGCCCTTACGTCGGTTTTTATGAAACTCCTCGAAGAGGGATCATTGGAGATGACGCTTCCCGATATTAAACCGTATGCGGATCATTTAGAATATCTCCAAGACCAGTTTTTCCGCATTGAGTTGTACCAAAAGATGTCCATTATCCGTCATAACGGGAATGAGCATTCATTAGGGATAAATCGAATTCAGAATAAACTTGACCTTCTCGAAAAGCGTATTGATGAGAGAATTGCGCAAACTTCATTGGATGTTGTATTGGACCGTTTTTTCAAACAAAAAAAGCTTGAACCGAAAGAACAGGTGATTTTTTTGGCATTGTTGAAAGAAGAGTACAGTGCGACCGAAGGGAATCTTCGGGAAATGAATACCCTTATCGATCTGATCAGTTTCGACGATTACGAGCGGATCAAGAACCGTGCCCTCCTTGAAGACGGCTCCCGTCTGATTAATGAAGAGGTCATCGATTATGAGGAGATGTTAAACCCTTTTGGCGGTATCAGTCGCGCTTTTTATATCGTAGATGAGGTGCTTCAGTCGATTATGCATCCGCAGAAGAAGAAAAAAGTACGCAAATTAAAACTTGACATGTTAATCAAAGAGCAGGAGATTTTCGAGTTGATTGAACCTACGATGTCTCTGGAGAACGTCGTACTGAACCCTTCAACGGAACAGACACTGCAAAGTTTGATGCGCCAATTGGACCGTGAAGTGATTGCCCGTCTTCATGAATGGGGAATTAAAGATAAAAAAGCGGGGATTGATGCACGGATTATTTTTTACGGCCCCCCGGGGACAGGGAAAACCTTGACGGCACACTCTTTGTCACGTTCGTTGAAACGGCAGGTGCTCAGTTTTGACTGTTCTAAAATTCTCTCCATGTATGTCGGTGAATCGGAAAAAAATGTACGTAAGATTTTTGATACCTATGCAGATTTAACACGTCAAACGAAAACCGAACCGGTCCTTTTGCTGAACGAAGCGGATCAGTTTCTATCCTCACGTTCTGCAGGGATCGGTTCTTCAGCCGATCAGATGCACAATCAAATGCAAAACATATTTTTAGAACAGATAGAGAAATTTCAAGGTATTTTGATCGCTACGACCAACCTTCTGGAAAATATTGATCAGGCATTTTCACGCCGGTTTAATTACAAAATAGAGTTTAAAAAACCGGATCAGAAACAAAGATTGACGTTGTGGAAAATGATGCTTCCCCCGAATGCTCCGTACGAGAGCGGCTTCGATATTGAAAAACTGGCCTCGTATCCGTTGACGGGCGGGCAAATTAATCTGATCGTTAAAAATACCGCCTATCAGGTTGCCGCACGATCAGAAGGGACCTTTAGACTTGAAGATTTTATCGGTGAAATTCAAAAAGAGCGTTCAGGTAGTTTTGAAGGGGAAAAATCGGTAGGGTTCCTAAATCATTAAATACGGATCAAAAAACAATCACATAATTTAATGATTTTTGTAGAATCGGTTGTGTTTAAACAGTTCTAAGAGTATAATCTACGAACAGATGAAAAAGGAGGAGTGAGAATGAGCTGGTTTGGAGATGATACGGTTTTAAAAAATGAACTTTCCCGTGTAAAAAAAGAGAATGAGGAACTTTTAGAAGAGAATCGCCGATTGAAAGATAGCCTTCACGAAAAAGAAGAAGCGCTGCTGAATCAGATGAATGAACGTAAATGTGAAAATGCATCAACGATTATGACCTATCAAAATGAACAGCTTAAAAAGAATCTGATTGATGTACAAGGAAATATGGCATTATCCGTCGCCGCTTCCAAAGAAAACATCACTCAATCGACCTCCCTGCTAGAAAATATCGTTAATCTCGGTCATAAAGCATCCGGCATTTCAGAAACGTTGGAAGGGCTGAACCATTTGGCGCTTGAGTCAATGGAAACGGTAAAAGCCCTTTCTGAACGAGCTCAGGATGTCGCCAGCATTTTGGTATTAATCAAAGATATTTCCGATCAAACCAATTTGCTGGCATTGAATGCAGCCATTGAAGCTGCGCGTGCCGGGGAACATGGACGAGGATTCGCCGTTGTCGCTGATGAAGTACGCAAACTTGCTGATCGAACGGACAAGGCAATCACTGAGATCAATATTTCATTGCAATCGATGAAACAAGACGTTACAACGATCGGTGAGAAATTTGAACAGGTTCAAGAAAGTATCCAGGAATCGAATGAGTCGATTGGAAGCTTTAACGATAATATGGACCAAAATGCGCAAATGATGCGGCAAACATTTATGAGCACCGAACACACGGCCGAACGGGTATTTATGAGTTTAGCAAAACTGGATCATATCATCTGGAAGGTGAATACTTATCTATCGGCAATTACCCGTAAAGAGCAGTTTACTTTTGTCGACCATCATAATTGTCGTCTAGGCAAATGGTATTATGAAGGAGAAGGATCCGATTTTTTCAAAAAAACACCAAGTTATTCATCGCTTGAATCCCACCATGCAATCGTACACAATTCAACGCACAAGATATTTGATCTGATGAAAACGGAAAGTATCGGATCGGAGAAATTGGTTAAAGTATTTGATGAGATGGAGCATGCAAGTGATGGTGTTTTTGCAACCTTAGATCGGATGCTTCAAGAAAAGCAATAACCGGGGGTCTGCTGCCTTCTAGCACGCATCAGCAAGAAAAAGAATGTGAAATTTTGATACATTCTTTTTCTATAGACGATAAATATGTTAAATAAAGTAACATCAGCTTTCTAATTTAAATCTTCAAATGTTTCTTATCGTGACAACCCTAGGTAAATATCGGATTGATAAGGGTTTGTTTAATTCTCTTTTTGTTATAGTGCAATAACTGTTTTTATAAAAACCGTATACCATGGCAGAAAATCATTACTGCTGCGGGATATGCCATCAACCACATAAAGGTCGGAACTATGGAGCATTACAACGTAGCAAATCCCTATTTCGGGGTATTTGTACTGTTTGTGTTAACGTTTGGAGCATTTTATGCGACAACGGTCATCGCACGCTTAGCCAGCCGCGCATTAGCGGCCAAAGATACTGAGAAATTGAAACTTACGGTCTACGAATGCGGACCGGAAGTGACAAAGCAGCCAAACCGTATTTCAACGCAGTTTTATCTATTCGCGTTGTTATTTTTATTGTTTGATGTTGAGATCGTTTTCATGTTTCCATGGGCAATCGATTTCAAACTTTTAGGCTGGTTCGGTTTTGTAGAGATGATGATGTTCATCTTATTACTTGCAATCGGTTTCGTTTATGCGTGGAAGAAAGGGGCACTCGAATGGCACAACATCAAGTAAATTATCTCAAAGACGGTGGTCTTCCCGTTGCACTGACAACAATTGATAAAGTTGTTAATTGGGGACGTTCGAATTCAATATGGGCATTAACCTATGGTTTGGCATGTTGCGGTATCGAGATGATGGCTTCAGGGGCTTCCCGTTACGACTTCGACCGTTTCGGTACAATTTTTAGAGCTTCTCCCCGTCAAGCGGAATTGATGGTTGTAGCCGGTACATTGACGAAAAAACATGCTGAATTCATTCGCCGTCTGTACGATCAAATGACGGAGCCGAAATGGGTTATCTCTATGGGTTCATGTGCTAATACCGGCGGTATGTTTAACACTTATGCAACGGTTCAAGGGGTTGATCGCGTTATCCCGGTCGATCTTTACCTGCCGGGGTGTGCACCACGTCCGGAAACGTTGCAATACGCTGTCTTATTATTACAGCAAAAAATTCGTAAAGAGAGCGCGTCACGTGCTCAGAAACCAAAAAGGTTGATGTAATGAGAGCTTACACCCCTAAAGATAACGTACAGAAAAAACCTTACTATACCGATCGTTACTGGGTCGCTCCCCAAGTAGCAAAAAGTGATGTGTCAGAAGATGCTGTCTTTTCTGCTGACCTTGAAGCGATTAAAGCCAAGTTTGACGTATTGGATGCCTACATCCAAGTAAAACAAATGGTAGTGGTAATCAATGCAGAAGATAACTACGGTGTAATCGAATTATTGAAAAATGAATTGGACTATAACCAACTTTCAGAAATGTCTGCAATCGACTGGTTGGCCAGTGAAGGAAAATTTGAGATTTTCTATCAAATGCTTAGTATGTCCAAGCGCAAACGGGTACGCATCAAATGCAAGATCGACGAAAAAGAATCGATCCAAAGTGTTGAGAAGCTTTTCCGTAGTGCCGATTGGTCTGAGCGTGAAATGTACGATATGTTCGGTGTGGTAGTGAATAACCATCCCTATATGAAACGTATTTTGATGCCGGATGACTGGGAAGGGTTCCCGCTTCGTAAAACTTATCCGCTTCAAGGGGATGAGTTTGCCCAATGGTATGAAGTGGATAAAATTTTCGGTAAAGAAGCTCGCGATATTATCGGGCCTGAAAACCGTGACAGCGCACGCGTAGATCGTTACGATACCGAACGATTCGCCCGTCTAGGGCATGAAGTTCCTCGCGGTGCCGATATCAGCCAAGGTGAACCGGATACGCCGCTTGTTTATCAAGAAACAGACGGTGTATTTATGATACAAAAATTTGACGCAGAAAAAAGTGTCGTGATCTCTGATCGCGACCGTTAAGGATCATGTATGCAGCAATCCAATAGACTTAGACCTTTTTTTGAAAACATTACGTTTGACCGTGCTGATAATGAACTGATCTTGAACTTCGGGCCTCAGCATCCTTCCGCTCACGGACAGTTGCGTTTGATGCTCCATTTGCAACAAGAACAGATTACAAAAGCTCACCCGGATATCGGCTACCTTCACCGCGGTATGGAAAAAATGGCGGAGAACATGATTTATAATGAATTCATGCCGACGACCGACCGTATGGACTATATTGCTTCAAGTTCAAACAACTACGGGTTTGCTTTGGCGGTCGAAGAGTTGATCGGTCTTGATGTACCGCGCCGTGCCAAAGTAATCCGTATGATGCTTTTGGAAACAAACCGTCTTATGTCACACCTTTTCTGGTTAGCAACGACAGCACTCGATATCGGAGCGATGACCGTATTTTTGTTCGCCTTCCGTGAGCGTGAATATCTGATGGACTTGATTGAAGATTACTGCGGTGCCCGTTTAACGCATGCCGCAATCCGAATCGGTGGTGTTCCGCTTGACCTGCCGGATAATTTTATTGCCGATTTACGTAAATTTTTGGACAAATTACCGGAAAATATCAAAGATTATGAAGATCTTTTGGATTCAAACCGTATCTGGAAAATGCGTATGGAGAATGTCGGTGTTATCTCGAAAGAGATGGCATTAAGCTGGGGATGTTCAGGAATAATGCTTCGTGCCTCCGGTGTTGAATGGGACATCCGTAAAGAAGAGCCGTATGAACTTTATGACGAAGTGGACTTTAATGTCCCGGTATCGGATAAAGGCGACAACTATGCGCGCTATAAATTGTATATGGCTGAAATGCGTGAATCGGCAAAAATCTTGTATCAAGTAATTGATATGTATGCAGAGACATCACCTGAACTTATGGCTCATGCTCCGCAATATATTTCAGCGCCGAAAATCGATATTATGACCCAAAACTACTCGTTGATGCAGCATTTCGTCCTGGTAACCCAAGGGATGCGTCCACCGGTTGGGGAAGTGTATGTGGCAACGGAATCACCGAAAGGGGAATTAGGCTATTACATCAATTCTCAAGGCGGAGCTTATCCTTATCGCTTAAAACTGAGAGCCCCTTCGTTTTGGCATACGGGGATTTTAACAGACTTGCTTCCGGGACATTATATCCCAGACGTTGTATCGATCATCGGGACGACCAACATCGTCTTCGGTGAAGTAGACCGCTAAAAGGAACATGCAGTGAAACGTTACGATTTACGTCATTTAAAAGAGAATTTTGCAGAGCGCATGTCCGCGATTATCAAAGAAGAAGCAACTGCAGGTGAAGTTTTGATTTTCTTGTTTGAAATCGGTGATTTTAGTCCCGTACAAAAATCGGCTGATTTGGTTAAAGAGCTTGGGTGTGAACTCATGAATTCGTTGAAGTTTAACGAAGCTGACTGGACCATTGTGGTCAAGAAATAAGGAACCGTTGTGAGTAAAGTCTATTTCTCCACGTGGCGAGGCGAGCAAATCAACAACATCGGCAAATCTGACGATGCTTGGGAAAACTCTGCTTATAACCTCCCGTTGGAATATAACGAACACGCCCATTCAAAAGCGTTTATCGGATGGGACGGTGTGGCACTGTTTAATCCTGATGTTGACGTGGTTCGTTTAGCGACGGAATACGCAGCCCAGTATCAGGTTTACTCAGAAGCGTGCGGACGATGTGCACCGGGGCGATGGGGCGGACGTATTTTATACGATTTGCTCGATAAAATTGCTCGCGGTGAAGGTTCTATTTCGGATATGGAACATCTCAAAGAAGTTTCCAAAACGATGCAGGAAACCTCGAAATGTGAGATTGGAAAAACGGTTCCCAATCCATTGCTGGATCTTATGACCCATTTTGAGTCTGAATTCATGGCATGTATCGAGAACCAAAAACCATCTAAACATTATCATTTGGAAGATACTTCATATATAGCAAAGATTACGGCCCCATGTATGGACGCATGTCCGGCTCATGTGGATATCCCGGCCTATATTGAAGGTGTACGTGATTTGCGTTTTGACGACTCGTTGATGGCTACGCGTCAAACGATGCCTCTGGCACATACGTGCGGACGGGTATGTCCACACCCATGTGAGACGGAGTGTCGACGTACGAATCTTGACGAGCCGATTTCGATCATGGAACTCAAACGACTCGGTGCAGACTATGAGACCGATCACGGGTTCGGATTCTTCCACCCAAGTGAGAAAAAACCTTCTGTCGGCAAAAAAGTAGCGGTAATCGGTGCAGGTCCCGCAGGGCTTACCGGTGCCTATTACTTAGCGTTGGATGGAATTGATGTTGATGTGTACGAAGAGCTTCCGGTACTCGGCGGAGAAGTTGCAGTAGGGGTTCCGGAATACCGCATGCCGATTGACAAATACAATCAGGATATTGAGGCTGTCAAAAGTCTCGGGGTCAATTTTATCACGAATACCAAAGTCAATGCCGATATGATGCGTCAATTCGAGAAAGATTATGATGCGACATTGGTTGCTACCGGGACACGTATCTCGAAAAAAGTTTATTGTGACAATGAACGTCCTGAGATTCAAGGGTATTGGGGTGCGATTGACTTTTTGGATAAGGTGAATCTTCAAGTTAAATACGACATCATGGTTCCAGAAGCGGATCAAAAACGTCATATGCTTCCGAGCAATTTTGTTGATTTGACCGGTAAAATACTCGTATGTGTCGGAGGGGGGTTTACCTCAATGGACGTCGTACGCTGCGCCATCCGTGCCAACGCAAAAAAAGTGGTGATGCTTTATAGACGTGATGAAAAAACCATTATCAGAAATACGACGTATGAAGAGTACCATGAAGCGGTTGAAGAGGGGGTAGAATTTATTTTCCACTCCGCCGTTGCAAAAATGAACGATGAAAATGATGTATTGAAATCGCTTCTGATTGATCGTTATGAGTTGGTTCCAGATCCAAATGGGGGGCGCCCTAATTTGGAAAAAATAGAAGGTGCTTCGTTTGAAATGGAATGTGATTATCTTATTCCAGCCGTTTCTCAAAGTGCTGATCTGAAATTGATTCCTGAAGAGTGGGAAATTGAACGTACCTCGTGGGCAACGATCAAAACAAATGGCAAAGACTATATGACATCCCGCAAAGGGATCTTTGCGGCGGGTGACTGTGAATACGGTCCAATGACCATTGTAAATGCGGTTGGTCAGGCAAAAAGGGCAGCGTCAGTGATGTCGCGTTATGTTCAGACCGGCGAAATCACATTGACCGATGATGAGATTATGGAAGATCATCTTCGCAAACTCAAAGTTTACGACAAAAAAGAGAAAATCAAAGGGTGGTTGCCGGGCTTGCCGCGTCAACACAGCGAAGTTCTCACCGTCGATGAACGTCGTGACAATAACCGTGAGGTGAAATACGGCTTCACACAAGAAGAAGCGCTTGCCGAAGCGGAGCGTTGTATGCGTTGTTATTATATTGCGATGGTCGCACATTAAAGGGGGGATGGATGATTAACTTTACGATTAACGGCCAGCCCGTCAGTGCAAATAAAGGGGAAACCATTCTCCAGGCGGCGCGAAAAGCAGGTTTTTATATCCCGACAATGTGTTACTTGGAGAAAACGACTCCATGTGCGTCATGCCGTTTGTGTGTGGTTGAAACCGACAAAACGGAAGGATTGATACTTAGCTGCCAAACGCCTCCGACCGAAGGGCTTGGGGTGATTATTGATTCGGACCGTTTGCAAACGGAACGGACTAATATTATGCGTCTGTATGACGTCAATCATCCGCTCGAATGCGGTGTATGTGATAAATCAGGTGCCTGCGATCTCCAAAACAAAACATTGGAATTCGGCGTCTCGGCCCAGCATTTCAGTGCCAAAGATCAGCATCGTGCAATTGAGCATTGGGGCTTAATCAATTACGATCCGTCATTGTGTATCTTGTGTGAAAAATGTGTTCACGTATGTAATGAAATTATCGGCGATGATGCAATAGAATTGCAATTTGGCGGGTACAAATCATCCGTAATTCCTAAAAACAGCGATACGCTTGATTGTACTTTTTGCGGAGAATGTATAGCAGTATGCCCGGTAGGGGCTCTTGTCAGTTCAAATTTCCAATACAGCGCCAATGCATGGGAACTAACTCAAATACCGGCTACCTGTGTTCATTGTTCTGCAGGATGTTCGCTCCATTATGAAGTCCGTCATACTTCAAACGCATTGGGGGGAGAATCGAAAATTTATCGTGTCACCAATGATTTTGAACACACGACGTTGTGTGGAGCCGGCCGGTTCGGATTTGATTTTGATCAACAAAGTGAGAAAGACGAAGCTGAGTTTGATAAAGCTGTGGCAGCACTCCAAAATGCTTCGGCCATCCGATTTAGCTCGATGATTACGAATGAAGAAGCGTTAATTCTTCAACGGATAAAAGAGAAATTAGGCATCAAACTCTACAACGAAGAAGCGCGTGCGTATCAAAGTTTCATGAATGCATACAGCTCAGTCAGCGGCAAAGCAGGATTTGGCGGAAGTTTAGATGCGATCAAACAAAGTGACGGGATTATTGTTGTTGGAGGGCGAATTTCGTCCGATAATCCGATGGTTCGCTATGCAATGACAACGGCTGCGCGCCATAATGGTGCTAAAGTTGTTTATATGCATCCGATAGAAGATGATCTGCTTCAAAATGTTATAACGCAATTTGTTAAATACGAAGTGGGCACCGAAGAAGGCGTTGTTGCAATGTTGGCGAAAACACTTCTGGAAAATGCGGACATCGGAGATGAACTTCAAAGTTATTTTAAAGAACTTGACGAGGGGTATCTGTGTGCGGAATCCAATGTCGGTGATGAAGAGTATGCGCGTATTCTGAAAACATTTGCACGACTAAAACGTAAAACACTTATTATCGGGAGCGATCTCCTGAACCATAAGCGAGCCGCAAATATTGCCCGTTTGTGTGCTATGATTGAAACCCATACGGAATTTTCCGTTGTTGTTGTCGCTCCAAGCGTCAACACCATCGGGGTATCTTTGATATGTGATCTTGATGCAGACAAAGGCGGTGAAAAGGTTGTCGGTTATAATGCACCAGGTGACTATACAATGGGATCGTTTGCGGATTCTATGCTCAAACTACCTTCATTGAACGCACAGGAAGGGACATTTGTAAGCATTAGCCATCAAGTGCTCCCGACGAATGTTGCGGTGGCCTTTAACGGATATACGCTTAATGATATTGCGAATGTGTTCGGGATTGAAGCCCAATACACGATTGATTATACGGCACAGCTTCCAAGGAACAGAGGGTTTAACGGAACCAAGTTTGATGATTTAGGAAACTTTTTCGGGACTCTGGGTGAGGATAATCGAGGGTACACACTGGATAATATTGATGTTGAAGTAAGCGGCAGTTTGGAAGAGGTTGAAACTTTGCCGGAATTTAATGGAAGCGTTGTGTATCGATGCAATCCTATCAATCAATTCAACGGGTATACTCAGAAAACGTCTCAGCTCGAAAAAGATACAACATTACGCGGATCATCCCAATTTGCGGCTGCTGCAAAAATCGGGGATGGTGATAAAATTCGGATTGAATTTCCTCAAGGCACTCAAGAACGAATTTTCAAACTTGATCCTACTTTAAAAGGGACAATCGCATTGGTTCCGGCCTATGATGTCGGATTCGGTGTTTTAAATGAACAATATCGTTTTGAAAAGGTGAAAATTATGAGGATGGGGAGTGAATCATGAATGAAATCACGATTACCATAGACGGTCGAAGCGTTCAAACGCAAGAGGGTGAGTACATTCTCAATGCGGCTCGTGCAAACGGGATTTTTATCCCGGCAATTTGTTATTTGACACGCTGTTCGCCGACATTGGCATGTCGTATCTGTTTGGTAGAGGCAGATGGGAAACAAGTTTACGCGTGTAATGCTAAAGCAAAAAGCGGAATGGATATCACAACAACGACCCCGAATATCGAAGCAGAAAGACGGGCTATCATGGAAGTTTACGATGTAAACCACCCGTTGGAGTGCGGTGTCTGTGATCAGTCGGGTGAGTGCGAATTACAAAATTATACACTCGAGGTTGGTGTCGACTCACAAACGTATTCAATTAAAGATACGCATAAACCGGCACAGGACTGGGGATTAATTCATTATGATCCGGCTTTGTGTATCATGTGTGAACGATGTATTACCGTTTGTAAAGACATGATCGGTGACGGCGCCTTAAAAACCACTGCCCGTGGAAGCGATGCAATTGAGGCAGAGTTTAAAGAAACAATGCCTAAAGATGCTTATGCGATGTGGAATAAACTCAATAAATCATTGATTGCCCCAAATGCGGGAGACACGCTTGATTGTACAAATTGCGGCGAATGTACAGCGGTTTGTCCGGTTGGTGCACTTGTAAGCAGTGACTATCAATACACCTCCAACGCATGGGAACATAAGCAAATTCCTGCGACCTGTGCCCATTGTTCTGCCGGATGCCAACTGAGTTATGATATTAAACATACCAGTATCGAAAATCCTGACAATAAGATCTATCGTGTTAAAAACGAATGGAACTATGTATCGCTATGTGGAGCGGGACGTTACGGATATGATTTCGAAAACCGTGATGTAACGAAAACGGAAAGCGCTTTTGAAGCAGCGATTGAAGCTTTTAAAAAGGCTGATACAATCGCATTCACGTCAACGATTACCAATGAAGAGGCTTTGATTCTGCAACAGCTCAAAGAGAAATACGGCTATCGTTTGATTAATGAAGAAGCGAGAACGTTTAAAGCATTCCTTGACGCCTACAGTGAAGTGAGTGGAAAATCTCTATACGGCGGTGACTTGAAAAAGGTGCACGGAGCCGATTTTGTCGTCTCCATAGGGAGTGCTCTTAAAACAGATAACCCTAACGCACGTTTCGCGATGAATAATGCTTTATCAATGAATAAAGGGGCAGGATTATATTTCCATCCGATGAATGATCCGGTGATTGCAGAGATGTCCAAAAATATTGCTCAGCTTAATCATGCACCGATGATGGAAGAAGCGGCTTTGTATCTTATGCTCGATCTTTTCGGAGACAAGGGGGCAATGCCGTCGGATTTAGTCTCCTATTTAGCAGGTTTTCATTCGATGAAAACGGTTACAGTAGAAGAAACCGTTGATGAAAAAGTGACAGAAACGGTTGTCAAAAAAGTAGTCAATGAAGAAACAGGTGTTGAAGAAGAGATCACCGAAGAGGTAACCAAAACAGTCAAGAAAAAAGTTTCCAAAGAGGTAGAAGTGGACGAAAATGGACTCTTCTCTCTCGTCAATGCTCCTAAAGGGTTTGTTGATACCTTGGCGAAATATTTGGCAAAAAAAGAACGTTTTTCATTGATGGTAGGACCGGACCTTTATACCCATCCGAATGCACGTAACTGTGCGCGACTTGTTGCCTTGATTGAAAAATATACGGCGTTTGATGTGACGATGATTCCAAATCTTGCGAATACACTGGGAGTAGCGTTAATTTGTGACCTGGACAAAGAGGCCGGAAGTTTTACAGTCGGCTACAATACAAAAGGGGATTTTACCCTGAGTGCACTCGGAAACGGTGATTTGGATATGCCTGCGTTGAATCAACAGGAAGGGACACTTACCGGAATCGACAAGCAGGTCAATCCGACAAACGCAGCCCTTTCCTATGGTGGCTACGTATTGAATGACATTGCGAAATCCTTGGGATTAAACAATACATTTACGATTGATTATACGCCGCAGCTTCCATTAGCTGCAGGATTCAAGAATGTCGAGTTTGACTCACTCCCTAACCATTTTACCAATGCGGGTGAAGAGGTACGCGGATACCAGCTTACGGTACAAGCAACCGCGATTAGCGCAGATGAGTCGGTTAGCGCAGTGGATACGAACGGGGGAATTACGGACCAAGTGGTCTACCTGGCCAATCCTGTACTTCAATTCTCTCCGTTTACTGCGGCATCTCATCAGCTTCAGGCGTCAGGAGGGATCTATGTTTCCAAGTCCCTTCTTGCGTCGAACGGGTGGAATGAAGGGGATATGGTGAATGTTAAAACGGTGCGCGGTGAACTAAGCGTTAAAGTCATTTTAGACGGAAAAATCGATGGAGAGATTGCTTACCTCCCGACATTCGATACCGCTATCAATTCTGAAGCACTGTTTGACGGTTACCGTTTTGCGTGCGTATCAATTCAAAAGGTGTAAAGCATGGATATAGCATTTATTATCGAAACGATTGTAAAGATCGTTGTAATCTTGTTAATCTTCTCTGCGCTCGCAGGGTTCGGAACCTATTTCGAGCGTAAAGTGCTGGCGTTTATGCAACGCCGTCTTGGACCGATGCATGTCGGTCCATACGGATTGTTACAGATCGCTGCGGACGGGATTAAACTCTTCACGAAAGAAGATATTATCCCGCAAAACGTCGTAAAACCAATTTTTAAAATTGCCCCAGTTATTACGGCAGCTACCGCTTTTATGGCAGCGGCAGCTATTCCGTTTTGGCCTCAGTTTACGGTTATGGGATATACGGTTCATCCGATTGTTGCTGACATTAATGTCGGTATCCTCTATGTGCTAGGAGTAATGGCTATCGGACTTTACGGACCGCTTCTGGGCGGTATGGCATCGGCGAACAAATGGTCATTGATCTCTGCGGCACGTAGTGCGGCAATTTTTATTTCGTACGAAGTAATTACAGGGTTATCGCTATTGGCTCCATTGATGATGGTCGGTTCGTTGTCGCTTATCGACATTAACAACTATCAAACAGGGGGGATCGGTCACTGGATCGTTTGGTCGCAACCGGTAGCGTTTATCCTGTTCTGGATTGCTGCTTTTGCTGAAACCGGCCGTACACCTTTTCACCTTGTAGCAAATGATCACGAAATTATTGACGGTTTCGGTACAGAATATTCGGGTATGCGTTGGGGGCTTTTCTTCATCGGCGAATACGCAAATATGTTCTTTATCTCGTTCGTTATTTCGATTATCTTCTTGGGCGGTTTTGGTGACGGTACGATTGCAGGAGCAATTCAATTGATCTTGAAAGTAGCGTTTTTCTTTTTCTTTTTCCTTTGGACCCGTGCTGCATGGCCGGATGTCCGACCTGACCAATTGATGTGGTTGTGTTGGAAAGTATTAATGCCGATCGCGGTGCTCAACGTTGTTGTCACCGGTATCGTGATGATGTTCTAAGGGGGTAGTGTGATGCATCATGAAGAAACATTTACAGATCGTAATGTGAGCGAACAAAGCGCTTACTATTATGTTGACATCGAAAGCTATCCGACGACCGGATGGGACAAATTCAAGCAAGTTGTAAAACGTACTTTCAGCGGAGAACTTTTTGTAGGTCTTTGGGTTGTTATGCGTGAGATGATTAAATTCGATATCCATACTGTCCAATATCCGCTTGAAAAACTTCCGATCGGGCCTCGCTATCGTGCGGTTCATAAATTGCTACGTTTGTGGGAATCAGGGTATGAGCGATGTATCGGGTGTGGATTATGCGAAAAGATCTGTATCTCTGATTGTATCCGTATGGATACAAAAATTGATGAAAACAGTAGAAAAGAAGTAACGGAGTACAGTATCAATTTAGGACGTTGTATTTTCTGCGGCTACTGTGCAGAAGTGTGTCCTGAATTAGCTATCGTTCACGGCGATCGTTATGAGAATGGTTCGGAACAACGTGCCCATTTCGTAATAAAAGATGACATGCTCACGCCGCTTGATATGTTAAAAGCGGGACAACAATCTGAATACCCTGGCTTCGGTGCCATTATCCCAGGAAGCGACGCGGCGGTCAAAAAAACCCCGTTGGCGTATTAAGGAGTTAAAGTATGTTTGAAGCAATAGCTTTTTATCTGTTCGCGGCGCTTACGATTGTGATGTTTACCATCACCGTTATGACGAGTCAGGCATTATATGCCATTACGGCTATGGCGGCCGGGATGATATTTATTTCGGCATTTTTCTTTATTTTAGGTGCTGACTTTTTAGGTGCTATCCAAATTATTGTTTATACGGGTGCTGTTATGGCCCTTTATGCGTTTGGTATGATGTTCTTTGATACGACACGCAACGTCATTGAAAAACGTACGAATCCAAAAATTGTTTTTGTCTTAGGCATTTTGGCTGCGGTTATGGTCGTAGCAATATTTGTTGCACCGATTGTATCGAATAACATCCATGCGCTTTATCCTGTTGAAGCGAATGTCGGAAACTCTCAGGCTGTAGGTATGGTACTTTTCAGTAAATATCTTGTCCCTTTTGAAGTTGCAGCAGTCATGCTTTTGGTTGCGATGATTGCCGGAATTGTTCTAGCCGGTAAAAAAATGGATAAATCGTTGACGTTGATGGCGGACGATCAGATAGCATTGAACCATACATCACAGGAATCAAACCATAAGGGAGGGGGACACTGATGGAAGTTACACTTACCCATTATCTTGTATTATCAACTGTATTGTTTGCAATCGGTTTAATCGGGGTTATGCGTCGTAAAAATCTATTGATGCTCTTTTTTGCAACAGAGATTTTATTAAATGCGACCAATATCGCCTTCGCTGCGATTTCACATTATATCGGTGATCTTAGCGGGCAAATGTTTGCATTTTTTATTATTGCAATTGCCGCATCAGAAGTTGCAGTCGGGTTGGGTCTACTGATTGTATGGTATAAACGTACCGGTAAAATCGACCTAGATCAAATGAATTCAATGCGAGGATAGGCTATGGAACTTTACTTATATATTGCACTATTTTCTCCGCTTGTTGGATCGCTCTTTGCGGCAATTTTCGGTGCATCACCTAAAACGTCAATCACCGGATACGTTACATCAGCACTTTTGTTTACCTCATTTGTAAGTAGTGCGATACTACTTAATTATGTTATGGGCGGACATACGGTTCATGTAGAGATGATGACATGGATGGCAACGGGTGATTTGTACATACCGTTTGGCTTTGTTGTGGATCAAGTGAGCGTGGTAATGATGATGGTCGTAACCATCGTTTCGACGGTTGTTCATGTCTATTCGATCGGGTATATGGATCACGATAAGGGATTCAACCGTTTCTTTTCATGGTTGTCGGCATTCGTTTTCTCAATGATGGTTCTGGTTATGAGTGACAACTTCGCCGGACTCTTTATCGGATGGGAAGGGGTTGGTCTTTGTTCATGGGGATTGATCGGATTTTGGTATCAAAAAGATTCGGCTACCTGGGCTGCAAATGAAGCATTTATTATGAACAGAATTGCAGACTTAGGGATGTTGATCGGTATCTTCCTGATTTACTGGAATATCGGTTCAATTCAATACGATGTGGTGTTTGCAGAAGTCGGTAAACTGCCGATAGACGTGATTACATGGATCGGTATTTTCCTCTTTATCGGTGCTATGGGTAAGTCAGCTCAATTTCCGCTACACACATGGCTTGCGGATGCGATGGAAGGTCCAACTCCGGTTTCGGCGTTAATCCATGCCGCAACCATGGTTACTGCAGGGGTATATCTAGTTGTTCGTTCAAATCCAATCTATGATTTGATACCGAATGTAGGCCTTTTCATCGCTAGTTTAGGTGCGTTTGTAGCCTTGTTTGCTGCATCCATGGCACTGGTAAATCGTGATATGAAACGAATTATTGCGTATTCAACCCTTTCGCAGCTTGGCTATATGTTTGTCGCAGCGGGATTGGGTGCTTATTGGGTAGCATTATTCCATCTTATGGCACATGCATTTTTCAAAGCGTTATTGTTCCTCGGAGCCGGTAACGTTATGCATGCGATGCACGATGAACTTGATCCATTTAAAATGGGTGGCCTTCGCAAGGTGATGAAAGGGACATTTATTATGATGACCCTCGCTTCTGTCGCATTGGCGGGAATCTATCCGTTTGCAGGGTTCTTTTCAAAAGATTTGATCCTTGAAGTTGGGTTTGTAGAACACCATTACGTAATTTATACCGTCTTGTTATTAACTGCTGGTTTAACCGCGTTTTATTCATTTAGATTGGTAGCGTTGATTTTCCATGGTGAAGATCGCTATAAACTTTTTGGTATCCATCCGCATGAAGCCTATAAATTTATGTTGGTTGCCATGAGTCCTCTCTTGGTATTAGCAATTATTGCAGGGTCATTTAAAATGACTTATTATCAGTTGGTTACGAACCTCCTTCCATCGACACAGTATCATGTGCACAGCGAAGCGACTTATTGGATTATGACCATCGGAACCCAGTTGTTTGTCATGCTGGCGATTGCATTTGCATACAAAAAATATGCAAACTGGAACAGTGTACCGGATGGAAGCTCTGCAATGGAAAATCGGTTCTGCTATAAATTGTTGTGGAACCAATATTATATTCCTAAGTTTTATGAGGAAGTTTTTTCTAAACCCTATTTGGAACTTTCAAAAATTGCATGGAAACAAATTGACCTGAAGATTGTAGATGCAATGGTAGATACAATCGCCAATGTCATTTATAAAACGGGTGAAAACACACGCGATATCCAAGATGGGAATCTTTCTACAATGCTTCGCTGGATGGTTTTCGGTTTGGTCGTTTTATTGGCACTGGCCGTTGCATTCACTGTCGGATACAACGCGGTTGGCGCTTAAGGAGTAATGATGATAGATCACATTTTAACACTATTAATTTTCTTCCCTGCATTGGCGGCAATGCTTGGATTTGTCGTTGCCAAAGACAGTATGCGTGCTTACGGTATTGCTGTAGCGGCAATTGAGTTTGCCCTCTCGTTATGGTTGTGGTATGCCTATGATCCGATGGTTTCAGGGATGCAGTTTATGGAGTCGACTCCGATAGTCGCTGCTTTTGGTATCAATTACTTATTAGGTGTAGACGGAATTTCACTTTTCATTATTATTCTGGCTACATTTTTCACCTTGATCGGTATTGCCTCATTAACTGAGACGCGTCGGATTAAAGACCTGATTATTACGTTGTTGTTTCTTGAAATGACTATGGTCGGTGTATTTGCCGCATTAGATGCTATTGTTTTTTATGTATTTTGGGAACTTTCACTGGTCCCAATGCTCTACATCATCGGAGCATGGGGCGGTCCGTTGCGCATTTATGCATCGATTAAGTTTTTCCTTTATACCTTCACCGGTTCATTAATAATGTTGGTAGGTATGCTGTTTATGGCCTATTTCTATTATCAAGCAACCGGAATGTGGAGTTTCTCTATTCTTGAATGGTACCGTTTGATTTTACCGGAGAACTTCCAGCTATGGCTTTTTGCAGCATTCTTTTTCGGATTTGCGATTAAAGTTCCGATGTTCCCTTTCCATACATGGCTTCCATATGCACATGGACAGGCTCCGACAATCGGTTCGGTTATCCTTGCGGCTATCTTGCTTAAAATGGGAACCTATGCCTTCGTCCGTTTTTCATTGCCGTTGTTCCCGGATGCATCGGTATTCTTTATGATCCCGATTGCCATCATTGCAATTATTATGATCATTTATACTGCAATGGTTGCTTATGCTCAAGAGGACATTAAACAAGTTGTCGCTTACAGTTCGGTATCCCATATGGGTGTTATTATCCTGGGTACATTTGCTTTGAATGTTGAAGGGGTGAGCGGATCGGTATTTCTAATGCTTGCGCATGGGGTTGTATCGGGCGCACTCTTTTTACTTGTCGGCGTGATCTACGATCGTCGTCACACAAAAATGATGTCAGAATTTGGTGGTCTCGCTTCGGTAATGCCACGTTATGCCACAATCTTCGGTATTATGATGATGGCATCTGTCGGCTTACCGTTGACTATTAACTTTGTCGGAGAATTTTTAAGCCTATTAGGCTTTTATAAACAATCCCATGTATTGACGTTAACGGCCGGTGTAGCGATTATCGTCGGTGCTATTTATATGCTTACTGCGTATAAAAAAGCTTTTTTCGGTCCGGTCACTAACGAAGAAAATAAAAATTTGAGTGACATCAACAAAACCGAAATGGTAGGGCTCATCCCACTAGTTATCGTCGCGATTTGGTTGGGTGTTTATCCTAAACCTGTCTTGGGACCGATTAACAACAGTGTAGAGTCGGTTATCCAGTTGATGCATGACAAAGCACAAAGCGCTGAAGCCAAAGAGCGTATTCCAGACCTTTCAGGTAAGAATGGGACTATTTCTATGCAGGAGGCGCACTAATGTTGGAGCCTATTAATGTTTCATTAGCGTCGCTGAATATAGCGACTTTAGCTCCGATGCTGATCGCAGTACTCGGTGCGTTGGTAATTTTGACGATTGATTTGGCAAAGGGGGGGCTGCATAAATCATTATACGTCATGATCAGTCTCCTTTTCTTGCTTCTTGATTTGGGTTCATTGATCGGTTTTGCAGACGTGTTTTTAAAAAATGGGACGGTTATAGGGTTCTTTAACGTAATGCTGATGGATGGGATTGCGATCCTTGCACAGATTATTATCGTTGTCGGTTCAATGCTGTTTATCCCTTTAGCGCTGACCTCAAAACGTTTCCATGAGTATGATTATCCGGAATATTTCGCATTATTCTTATTCATGATTGCTGGATTCCAGTTCATGGTAGCAAGCGATAACCTGATTTTGATTTTTGTCGGTCTTGAAACGGCTTCTTTGGCCCTTTATACTCTTATTGCACTGCACAATCGTCATAAATCATTTGAAGCGGCCGTCAAGTATTTTACGCTCGGTGCATTAGCCGCAGGTTTATACGCATTCGGTTCAATGATTTTGTATGCGATCAGCGGATCGGTTGAAATTAACCAAATTGCGACAGTATTGGCAGAAGATCACTATAGCAATATCGGATATGTCCTTTTAGGTATGGCGTTTATGCTATCAGCATTCGGGTTTAAACTTTCCATCGTACCGTTTCATATGTGGGCACCGGATGTTTATGAAGGATCATCGGCAGCATTGGCGGGATATATGTCAATTGTCCCTAAAATTGCCGGTTTTGTTGTAGCTATGCGTTTGTTTGAATTCCTGGTTCACAGTGGCGTAGTATGGCTTCAGGTTATTTTGTACATCGTTGTTGTTGTGACCATGACCGCTTCGAATATTTGGGCTCTGGTACAAACAGACGTAAAACGTATGTTGGCGTATAGTTCGATTTCACATGCCGGATTTGTTATGGCGGCGATTTTGATTGGAACGACTCAAGCCAACAGCGGTCTTTTCCTTTACTGGGCGTTGTTTAGTTTTACCAATTTGGGCTCCTTTGCTATGTTATGGGTAAACCGCCAAAAAAATCTTCTACCGGGACAGAGTTCGGATCATCCGTATGAGAAGTTTTCGGGGATGATTAAAACTATGCCGATGGGTGCGGTAATGATGGCATTATTTATGCTTTCATTGGCGGGAATACCTCCATTCGCCTTATTCTGGGGTAAATTGTATATGATTGGGGCAGCTGTCAGTTCAGGATATACGGTTCTTGCGTTGATTATGGCGTTAAACTCGGCTATTGCAGCCTATTTCTATCTCAAACTGATAGTCTTTATGTTTATGAAAGAACCGATTCCTGCATATCAGAACAGCTATTTTATGAATGCGTCTCTTTCTTTGAAAACAACGATCGGTTTGGCCGCCGTAGTGACAATTTTCGCAATATTTGCCGTTAATCCACTCTTGGAAGTTATCACACTATTCGTGTATAATAGCGGCTATTAAAAAGGAAAGCCAAAAGGGGGAAGGTTTGAGACAATGGATCGCCTTGTGTCTTTGGCTCCCCCTTTGTGCCTTGGAACTCTCAGTTCAAAGTGGAAAAGAAGAGGGGGAAAAGTACAGTATCCTCCATATCCGCAATACCGATCCTTTTGCTTGTCATGCTTCTAACGATGAATTTGGTGAAACCAAACGGGTAGATTGCCAATTTCCTGTATCTCCGAAACAAAGTTTCCCCACTATCAGCAATTCCCAGTTAATAGTTAGTGCTTCTTCAACGGCTCAAGGGTACACGATAACCATTACCCCGAAATCGAAAATGAAACTCATCCCGATACTATTTAATCTTACGAATGAAGTAGAGACCTATCAAGTCAATGTAAACAATGCGAAACATTGGAGTATTCTTGGGTACCAGAGTACACCTCCTTTAATCAAGTTTTATTCCCCTTCTTCGACTTCAATCAATTTTCCGGTCAAAATTGATAAAAATGCCCGTCCTTTTGTAGGGGGACTGGATCTCAAAGGCAATCCGATTAAGATTACCCGGGTGCAAGATGTAACAGATTATATGGAAATGAAGAAGGCATACGCCCTCAAGGACTATGATAAGGTACTTGAACTGGCCGACAATGCCCTTAAAATGTACCCTAAAACCGTTTTCAAAAATGAACTTATGCTGTATCAAATTCGTTCTCTGCATCAAAAAGGGGAATATGAGAAGCTACTCGATATATCCAAACAATTTTTGCGCGATTATTCAGCCGATACAAATATAGCGGAAGTTTTAACCTATACGGCGAATGCCTATAGCAAAATAGGGCAGCTAATTGATTCTGATTACTTTTTTGATCGTTTGTTTGATGAACAAAGTGATAGTCCGTTTGTCCCTTTGGGGATGATCTATAAAGCAGAACAGTTAGAAGCATCAGGTAATCCGAAAAAAGCTATGAATTTTTATTTAAAAGCGCTTGCCGCCAGTAACGATGTGTCGATTGCGTCAAAAGCGGCATTCCGACTGGGCCAAATGGAACTAGATAGCGGAAATACTAAAAAGTCGGCTCAATATATTGAGAAGATAGCTCAAGCCAATCCAAAATATTTTTCAGAAGTCCGGGATAATTCAATGGTTATGGCAGAAACGTTTATGGATCGAAATGATCCGATAACGGCTGGAAAAATTACGGAAGCATTGTTGAATGTAACAGAAAAAAAATCTCCGGAGCACCAATTACTTTTGAAAAACTTAGGGTTGGACTTGGCTAAGGCGGATAAGAAAAACGAGGCACTAAAGCGCTTTAACGAGTATCTGACGACTTATAAATACGGTGAGTATACCGAAGAGGTACGTAAGGCAAAAGACGGGTTGTTCTTCGATGAAGGAGATAAAAATATAACCAAAGAGATAAAAAAATACGATGATCTTATCGAACGTTATGGAAATGACAGCGTAGGGAGAAAAGCTCTGTATAAAAAGGCACAATTGCTTTTGAAAGAGAAAAAATACCAACAGGTATTAGATATGGAAGATGAACTGTATCGATTAGATTCAACCGAATATCCGGATACCGATACAATAATCTCCAAAAGTGCTATCGGTTTAGAGAAAGAGATGCTTACTAAAGAAAAATGCCTTGAAGCGCTGAAACTTCAAAAAATGTATAAAATCAAACTTTTAGCTGAATGGGATGAATCGATATTTAATTGTGCATTGAAAACAACCCAGTATGAGCAAGCCAAAAAAATAGCGCAGAAACATATCAAATCCAAGTCAATTTCAGAACGTGAAGTATGGCTGTTTAGACTGATTAATACGGAGTTTGGGCTCGGAGAACATAAAGAAGTTATCAAGGGGGGCGAAGAGCTAATTACTTTGTTGCAGGCAGAGAAAAACACATCGCTCAATGGTGTATATCGAACGGTTTTCGATTCGGCGCAGCGCTTGGATGATTCAGATAAAATGATCCGCTACATAAAATTGATAGAGACTGTATTTCCTAATGATTTTAAAGATATTGAACGCTATACGCAGATGGTGAGTTTAGGTCTTAAACGGAAAGACGAATCAATGACACAAAACTATGCACGCAAAGTAATTGCGTTGCAAGAGAGAACAAAAACGTATACTCAAACACCTTTTATTGAGTTTACATTGGCACAATCGTACCAAAATTTAGGCAAAGATTCGGATGCATTGTCTATCCTAAAAAAATTGGACAGGCAAAAAATAACGAACGAAAAGCGTGCGCGTCAACAATATTTAGTCGGGGCGATAGAACAGAAATTAGGGCACAAGCGAGAGGCTCGTGATGCATTTAATGCCAGTATAAAAGCAGATAAAGCTTCCCCGTGGGGTAAATTGGCAAAAGATGCTCTAGGATTATTGTGATAAAAAGGCTTTGGCAGCCGAGTAGAGAATTTCACTGTTTCCATTGGCTTTCAAAACAAATTGATGTGCATTGAAAGTTTGTTGGCGCTTGGCAAGCTGTGATGTATGAATAGAGATACTTTCGATCAATTCAGGTTTTGTTATCTTCCCATCCAAATACTCCAATGTCTCGATAATCCCGATGGCTTTCATACTGTTGGGCACTCTTCCGTAGTGTTGTTCGAGACGTGCAACTTCATCGATCAAGCCTGAGGAGAGCATCTTCTGAGTTCTCAAAGCGATGCGTTGACGTAAAAGATCACGATCTAGATTCAAGTTAAATACAGGGCAATTTTGGATTACGGGAGTGGGTGGATGGATGCGAAACCATTCCGATGGGGCACATCCGGTTTCGATATGGATTAATAACATTTTTTCGATTCGATACGCATCACTCGAAGAAATTTTCTCCATGCTGATAGGATCCACGGATGAGAGAAGTTTATGAGACTCTTTTAAATCCATGAGCATGGATTTGACGGTATTTAAGGTAGTGAGTGAGAATTCGGGAATTTTGGAAAGCCCCTCCAGCATACTTTTTAGATAAAAACTGCTGCCGCCGACAATAATAATATTTTTTTGAAGTGTTAGTGCCTTAGTGAATATTCTCGAATATTCATCAATGAAGCTGAAGACGCTTGCATTTTCATTGGGAAGAAGGCAATTAATACCAAAATGATCGATTTTCACAAGCTCAGAATGGGAAGGTTTTGCGGAAGCAATATCAATCTCCTTATAGATACTGAGCGAATCAATGGATAAAATCAAGGCATTATGGTCAGATGCCAGAGTAAGTGCCAGATCACTTTTACCGGATGCTGTGGGGCCGATTATAGCTAATTGTTTCATGTACGCCATTATACACTATGGTACGCTCAGGCGTTGAGTGAGATAAAAGGGGAACGTGTGGAGGTAACCTTAAAGATAAATTACGATAAAATAAATGCCATTTAGCTTTAAAGGGAATGAGTGAAACGATTGGCGAAAAAATTGAAAGATTTTAATGAACTGGTGATGTTTCAACATACCGTTTTTTCACTCCCTTTTATTTTTACCGCAATGATTGTTGCAGCAGACGGATGGTTCGGATTCAGACTTCTTGTACTGGGTGCTTTAGCGGCCATAAGTGCACGTAACGCGGCTATGGGGTTTAACCGGTATATTGATCGGGCATACGATAAGTATAACCCCCGTACGGCAGGGCGTCCGAGTGTGGATGGGAGATTGGGCGGAAAATCGATCGTCCTGTTCACCATAGCGAATGCATTAGGATTTATCATAACCGCATATTTTATTAATGAATTGGCGTTTTATTTGAGTTTACCGGTTCTGGTTGTTTTGTTGAGTTACTCCTACTTTAAACGCTTTAGTGCTATGGCTCATATCGTATTGGGGATATCGCTCGGATTGGCTCCGATAGCCGGTGCAGTTGCCGTAAGCGGCAATGTGCCGTTATGGGCATTGCTTTTGAGTATCGGGGTCATTTTTTGGGTAGCAGGTTTTGATCTGCTGTATTCATTGCAGGACATGGAATTTGACCGTACCAATGGGCTGCATTCGATTCCTTCACGGTTTGGGAGTGTCGCTACCCTGAAAATTTCCGGATTTTTCCATGTCTTGACAATTGTCTTTTGGGGATTTTTTGTACAGATAGCTGAATTGGGAGTTTTCGCTATTGCAGCTGTGGTATTTTCAGCAATGATGCTGGCATATGAACATTATCTGGTTCGACGCGATTTTACACAGATTGACAGAGCATTTTTTACGGTCAACGGATATTTGGGATTTGTTTTTATAGGATTAATTATTTTGGATAAGGTGAAGATATGAGTACGGTAAGATTGGTCAGTGCACCGATTAATTTAGTATTTTCAGAAGCAGAAAATGATGCCGAAGGGTATGAACGAGAATTTCACCAAATGTCGGAAAGTGATGAAGACCCAATAGGACAATGGCTAAAATTAGCTAAAGCAAGGGGTGAAACAAGTGATAGTGACCCGGTAATGTTGAATTTAATGGTTGAACTTTACCGGAAGATGGATAAGCTAGAGCAGATATTGACGATGAGTACACCGACCCGTTTAGCGTTAACGTATGATGGAATTATTGAAAGTATCGGATTCGAACATTTTAAATTGAAAGAGAGCATGTTGGAACCCGGTAAGCAGTATTATGGCAGGGTTGAAATGCCGATACATCCCAAACGTGAAATAGCTGTTTTTTTTGAAGCGCTAGACGGCTCGTTGGCTAAAATTACACAAATACATGAACGTGATGAAAAAGAGTGGGCCTCCTATTTGACGGCGAGAGAGAGGGTCATGATCCGTCAGTTAAAGGGGAGAGAATGAATCATACGATAGAAATTGCCATTGTGGCGTTGGCGGTTATGGTTGTTGGGATCATCTATTATATTATCACCAAAGAAAATGAAGTCTCTTCACAAATACGTTCGGTTGCAAAAGCGGTAGAAGATTTGCATCGGGAACTTTTTATGGTAGATAAAAGATTAAAACAAGAACTTGAAATTATTACGTCACTTCAAGAGAGTGTTCCTGTCAGCCAGCACTCATTGCAAATGGAACTGGGACGAGAAGTGAATGAAATCTCGATACCGATATTAGAATCCCTCGGTCAGATTGAAGGTAGTTTTAGCGCTTATAAAGAGAAAACAGAGAACCGATTACGTTATCTTGAAGAGCGTATCCGCAACCTTTCTCTTCCGACGTCGATTAGCGGACTGGACGATGAAAAAGTGATTAGCCGCTATAATCAAGGGATCGAAGTGGATGCTATAGCCAAAGAGTTGCGCCTTTCAAAGGCAGAGGTAGAGTTCGTTCTAAAAATCAATCAACTTCGTTGAAAACATATTTATTAAATTTTAAGTTTGTTGAGATATAATTTCGTTCTCTTTAAGAGATATGCGTCCGTAGCTCAGCTGGATAGAGCACCGGTTTGCGGTACCGGCGGTCAGGGATTCGAATTCCTTCGGGCGCACCACTTACAAACACCGTAATCAACAACTTCTACATCGCCCATTCAACCCTCAAGTGCAACAACGTTATTTTTGTAATGTAGCTTCGAGTCATCAATCCATTGTGCAATTTTAGCAAAGAACACTTCATGCGGTGTTTTATATCCGAGTATTTTTCTAG
>JAQULP010000014.1 GCA_028718525.1 Sulfuricurvum sp.
TGGTATCGTTGTACCATGGTCAATTGGTTGTAACTCATGAAAGTCCCTTTATCTCTGGTCGGATAAAATCGACTCTAATCTACAACCTCTTGATCAACCCTGTTGCACTTTAAATTTGAATTGGCGATTCCTATCATATTTTCCCCTGCATTGTTACCCATATTCTCCATCTCCAACCCGATAGTCAGCCCATTATTGATCGTAGCGGCACCCCACAGAGTCAATATCATCCGTAAAAATGGACATATTTCACATCATGCGATGGAGATAAAACTTTTTCATCAGGATAATAAAGAACAAAATAATGATAAAATCAGCCTGTTATTCAAATTCTTGATTTAGATAACGGTCTTGACAAGGTTGCTGATTTTATGAAAACACTAATGAATCTATCGCGGGCTGAGCAACTGCATAATTTGCTGAAAACCAGTAAATTAGGCATTTTTACCAGTCTATTACTAGCCTTGGTACTTGTTTTAGCCGAAAGTACTCTAACCAATATAAAGGTCCTCCTCATTTGGTTTGTTACACTATTTTTAGTATCCCTGGTACGGATTATACTTATCACCCTTTATCAGCAAATTCCCGAAGAAAACATACAGACAACAGCCATACGTCTTAGAAATATACGTATCGGTACCTATATATCCGGTATTCTCTGGGGATCGATCGGCGTAATATTATTCGCTTCAAGTGATTTGGATCATCTACTCTTTTTAATTTTTATCTTGGCCGGTTTAACTTCCGGCAATACGGTTTCCAATGCAGCGGATCTACCGAGCAGTATCGGTTTTTCCCTCTTGGCACTATCACCGCTTACCGTCACTCTATTGTTGCATGAAACCGCTCTATCGTCCTATATGGGGATCGCCATGCTCCTTTATTTCGGACTTATCCTGGTTATCGGGCGATTTATGAATACAAACATCATTAAAAGCACCCTCATACAACACAAAGCCGAAGCCAGTGAAAGAGAGGCACGCTTTAGCGAGGAGCGTTACCGTCTGATTCTGCAAAATACGCCGGCCGGAATAGTCCATTATAATCGTGATTTGATTATTACCTACTGCAATGACCGATTTGCACAGGTGATGAAAGCACCGAAAGAGAAACTTATCGGACTTGACATTAAAACCTTGCGAGATCAACGGGTCATACCTCCCCTATTGGAAACATTAGAAGGAAAAGAGGGTGTGTACGAAGGGGAATACCTCTCGACACTCAGCAATACCCAACTGTGGATTATTATGTCTTATGTACCGCTGCGTGATCCAGACGGGATGATTGAAGGCGGTATTGCCATCATCGAAGATAAAACAGCCGAAAAGCTGGCGGAAGACGAAACCACCAAACTGTTAACCAATCTGCGTCAAGCCGAAAAGATTGCTCAAATCGGAAATTGGCATCTGGATTTGAGGAATAACAAATTGGACTGGTCTGATGAGATATTTCAGATTTTTGAACTCGATAAAGAAACCTTTGAACCCAATTACACAACTTTTTTAAACGTCATCCACCCGGATGATCGTTTAAAAGTTTCAACCGCCTATGAAACTTCCCTCGTTACCAAAGAAAAATACGAAATTACCCACAGACTTATGATGAAAGACGGAAGAATCAAATATGTCAGCGAACAATGTGAGACCAAATTTGATGAAGAGGGTACACCGCTTTGTTCATTAGGTACGGTTCAGGATATCAGCAAGCAGATGGAATATCAATCCCGCTTGGAAAAAAGTGAAAACACCCTCATGTTTTTATTGAAAATGAGCCCGATTGCGGTGAGAATTGCCAAAAGCGAAGGGAATGAAGTTGTTTTTGCCAATGAAGCGTATGCGCATCTCATTCAAGCAGACATCTCTGCCGTTACCGGCAAAAATCCAAAAAATTATTATATGCATCAAGAAGAATATAACGAAATAGTCAAACACATTATCAATAAAGAGATCATCTACAATAGACTGGTAGAACTTTACATCAACCATCGAACCGTATGGGCTTTAGCCTCGTATATGCCTATCGATTTTGAAGGGGAAGCATGCGTTTTAGGCTGGTTTTATGATATCACGGAAGAGAAGAACCTGCAAAAAGAGTTAGAAGGGCAAAGAGATGAATTTAAAACCATCTTCAACACCTCAAAAGATGGAATCGCCATCTTGGATAGGGAGGCAAACTTCTTGGATTTCAACGACGCCTATCTGGAAATGACCGGTTTTTCCCGAGAAGAGCTTCTTACTAGAAATTATCTCTTCCTCACCGCTCCGGATGATCTAGAACGCTCAACTCAGGCGTTCAATACTATTGCTGAAATCGGTTTTATTAAAGATTTCGAAAAAATGTGTATTGTCAACGATGGAAAACAGCTTTATATCAATACAACAGCCACACTTTTACCGGATAAGCAACGCATTTTAGTCAGTACCAAAGATATCACTAAAATGAAAGAACATACGCAACAACTCGAATACATAGCCCATTACGATGCCCTGACAGGCTTGCCGAATCGTATTTTAGAAGCGGATCGACTCCGTCAGGGGATGATTCAATCCCAACGCCGCGGAACTAACCTATCCGTCCTTTATCTTGACCTTGACGGGTTTAAACAAATCAATGATACCTATGGGCATGATGTAGGGGACCAATTGCTTATAGGTCTTTCGACACGGATGAAACACGCATTACGGGAAGGGGATACCCTTTGCCGATTGGGAGGTGATGAATTTGTCGCCATTCTTGTCGATTTAGCCGATACATCCGATGCCGTACCTATTATTCACCGACTTCTTGAAGCGGCACACCAACCGATCAACCTCGGTTCATTAACCGTTCAAGTCTCTACCAGTATCGGAGTCACTTTTTATCCTCAGCCGGATGACGTGGATGGAGATCACCTTATCCGACAAGCCGATCAAGCGATGTATATCGCTAAACAATCCGGAAAAAACAGCTATCGTATCCATAATTTTAAAGAAGCGCCTTCATACGACCTACAATAGCCCCATCTGATAAATGCCTTTAAAGCGATAACTCATCGGGGCGTTCTTCTTTTCGCTCTAATGAAGGAATTTTAATATAAAAGCAGGCGCCTTCGTGTCGATTTTCAAATCCGATAGACCCGTGAAGATTATTTTCAACAATTGATTTGGTGATGTAAAGGCCTAATCCACTCCCTTCTTGAGTCTCTTTCGTCGAAAAGTAAGGTTCGAAAACCCGATGTTTTATGGATTCCTCCACTCCCCCTCCATTATCGATAACTTCGATGATAAAGAGCCCTTTCTCCTGCAAATAACTGCTGGAAACGACAATTTTAGCAGAAGCGACGTGACGGTATAACAAAATTTCTTTTGCATTATTAATCAAATTGAGGATCACCTGAACGACATCCTGATGCCGTGTATTGATCGGCATATTCACGTTGTAGTGTTTTTCAAGGGTGATAGCATTGTTTTCTAAATTTTTTTCCAATAGCCGGATAGCATTATCTATAATTGTATTGAGTTCCATGGTTTCAATGCGCGTCTCACTTTGGAAATACTGGCTAAAATCATTTATCGTATTCGATAACAACTCGACTTGCTCCGTCATCGTTTTTATATTTCCTCCCTCTTGCAAATCCATAAGGTTGAGCGTAAGTTCCAAATCATTCAAACACATTTGAATCACGGCCAGCGGTTGTCTCCACTGGTGCGCTATCATCGTCAGCATCTCTCCTACCGCGGCAAGACGTGATTGTGCCAGTAACATTTTTTCTTTCTCCTGCAACTTGCTTTCGATACGCCGGTATTTACTGACATCCTCCCCAATCGCTATAAGATGGGTAATTGTTCCATGAATATCTTTCACCGGAGAAATGGCAACATGGATAATACGTTCGTCCCCGTCTTTATGCTGTTTTTTTACCTCTCCTACCCATATTTTATCTTCAGAGAGGGTCGTATAAAGCTCTTCTGACGCAAGCGGATTGAGCCCGAGCGTATTGAGCATCTCGGCATTATGTCCCAACAGTTCTGTCTCTTCATACCCGCAGCACTCGCAAAAAGAGTGGTTAACATACTCTACAATCCCGTCTATTTTGGTGATCAGCACCGTATTATTCGATTGATCTACCGCTTTTTGAAGCAATATCAGTCTTTGATGCAACTCTTCACTGGAGGTGATATCGACTAAATTGATCACAAAAAGTGATCTATCATACGCAAAACGGTCAAGATGCATATAAAATACCCGATAATGACCTTCTCTATCGAGCATCGTAATTTTGGAATACCCCTCTTGCTGCATCTCAAAAATATTCTGCAAACATCCATGTTGCTTATCGTTATGTTCATTGTCAATAAAATAGGTACACAGCCCCCCCAGCAGAAGTATCTCATCAGGCGACGCAACACCGAAGAAATTCAAAAATGACTGGTTGCACTCAACAATGCGTGTTTCGTTACCCAGTACGGTTAATGCGGTTTGGCTATCAAGCATCTGCCGAAAAATGTGCTCACGCTCTATTTGATTGGTCAATATTCCATTTAATGCGGCGATATCCCTGCTTTGTTTCTTTAACCGTCGATTGAGGAAAAGGATAGCGATTACGGATACACCCAACACCAGAATAATCAAACCGGCCAGAGTAATCTGTACGGCATACTTTCTCATCACCTCGGCAAAGGTGATCTCTCCCTTATAGGGAGGCATATTTAACGTCTTCAAAAGATCATGAACCGGTGAATAGTCCAGCGGAATCGTCCAATGATCCGTATTGGTACGTTTTGCCACCTCAAGCTGGGGATTAATCCCCAGCAAAGCGATCAAAACCGATTCTGCCAGCTGATCGGGGGTATGAGAGAGTTTGGCAAAAGGCCATTCGGGATAAAGTGCGGTACTGACTAAAAACGGGAATCCGCGATACTGTTTGGGCAGAAGAATACGTACCTCATCCAAACGGATTTTCCCCTCAGCCGCCATCCGTTCAAGAGTGTCACTGCGTACGGTTCCTACATCGGCACGCCCCTCCAATACAGCGTGAACGACGGCATCATGCGAATGAAAAAACATCAGTCGGGAGAAATCACTCTCTTCTATTCCATGATCAAGCAACTCTTTTTTGGCCATCACCCATCCTCCGAACGATGCCGGATCCACCGCTGCGAACCGTCTGTTCTGGAGATCCGTGGGTGTTTTAATCTCCGTGTTATCGTGACGCGTAAAAATAACGCCCCCAAAACGCTGCTGTCCCGGTACCTTATCCGAATGGTTTTGCAATGTGGCGATTCGACTGACACCGTAACGGTATTCGAAGGTAACGTATTGAAGCGTATTGGTCAGAATAAAATCGATTGTGGCTTTTGCCACCGCATCATTTAGTTCATCAAATCCAAGCGGTACGATTTCGAATCGGTACCCAGGGATCTGGGTGTTCAAATATTCGGACAGAGGCTGCCACTGCTCGAGCGTTTGCGCCGCCCCACGCTTTGCGAGAATGCCTATTTTAATGCTCTCTTTCACTTGCGCATAAACATTGATACTGCTGAAGAGAATCATCAGTATCATTGTGAAAATCATACGTATCCGCACTCTTAACGCATACCTGCTACGATGCATAAATTCCCCCCACCTTTGAACAAAACTTCTTCATTGACCGGTTGATAACAGATGGCTGATTTTTCAACCTATAGCTATCGTATCTTAAATTGGTTTGAAGCAAGGTAATTCGAGTCCATTTTGATAACGCCTAAGTGTAACCACCATACACATTGGTTTGCTCTTTGTTTGTCTTTCTCCTCTAAAATGCCATCTTCACGCTAACTTCACATTCTCTTAGCTACACTGCCGAGATTGAAATAAAATAGCCGAACTCTTTAGATAGTTATATGCGGCTCTTTTATTACCACAAAGAAAAAAAAAGGATAGAGTTAATGATTAAAGAAGTCATTCTACTAAGTACAACAACGGCCATGCTAATTTTTAGCGGATGCAGTTCCAAAGAACCCTCAATTGACAAAACTGCCAACGGATCGTCACTCACATTACCGACAGCGGCAATCGCCAATACAGAAAAAGTGAATACCGCCGACACAGGATCCATTTCATCCGCCGCACCGGAAGTCATTAATCCAAATACTTTCGGTACCAAAAGCACAAACAGCGATATTGATACCGCTGCCAATCGAGTAGACGGAAAATTATCCAGTATCTATTTCGATTATGATAACTACTCTATCCGTTCCGATATGGAACCGGTCCTCACTACCGATTCGGCTTTGGTTAAAAACAAAACGGTTAAGCTTGAGGGAAATTGTGATGAATTCGGAAGCGATGAATACAATTACGCTCTAGGACTCAAACGAGCCAATGCCGTTAAACAAACATTGGTAGACTCAGGCGTGAGTGCAGACTCAATCAGTATGGTCTCTTTAGGCAAAAGCAATCCTGTCTGTGTTGAACAAGATAAAGAGTGCTGGAGCAAAAACCGCCGCGTAGATTTCAAACTCCTCTAATCTGCCCCTTTTATTTCGCCGTCTTATTCGACAGCAGTGTTATAAGCGGCTCGTTCTTCGGGCTGTTTAGAGCAAAACTGTTTTTTGAAGTATAGAGTCCGAATTCATTCCCTTTAAAACTGAAATAATGGTAGCTTGCCCCCTTGGCATCAAGCATATCAATAACATCGTTTACCCATCCAATAGAATTTTTCGCCGTAAACGTGCCGTATTGCTGTCCGAATTCACTCACGTGAAACGGATACCCGGCGTAAAAATCGGCATACGTATTGAAATACCCCTGTACCTGTGTTTTCGTTACATCAACTCCGTATACACTCGTGTTATTGTCGGTAAAGCTATTCCACGGATCGTAAAAATGGAAATCATACAAAATGTTGCTATAACCGCTGAGGAGAAACGGCGAAGCATCACTCGAAAACCCGTTTTCCACATTGATGATATGGTGCGTATCGACCGTTTTTATCGTATCAATCGTATCGGAAAGGAGCGCAAGATATTGCGCCTGAGTTGTCGCGCACGGCTCATTGATAAGATCATAGGCGGCAATGACGGGCTCATTACGGTAACGGCCGGCAATCTCTTTCCACATCTTCTTGTATCGGTCCTGATAGAGCGATGAACCCCAAAATGCGGTAACGTTTCTAGGTCCCTGGAATCCGCCTCCCTGAGGTGCGTGCATATCCAGTACAATGTAGAGTCCCGCCTCTTTGGCCCAGCCAATCATAAAGTTCAACCATTCAAATCCGCTCTCTTTGTAAACATACGGTGCGGACTCATCTTCAAAAGTGCGATACCATAACGCGATCCGAACCGAATTGAATCCCATTTTTTTCAGAGCGATCAGATCGTCCTTATCGTAATTGTAATAGCTGTAGTTCATAAAAGCAGCCGCAGTGGTATCGTCAGTAGCGGCATCTTCATCACTGTAAGCAATTAGATTGATACCGCGTAAACGAACGGTTTCTCCGGCAGCATTTTTGATGAGCGGACCTGAAGTGCGCAAAGCATCATTGTTGTCGGTTTGACTTGGCTGGTAGTTTGAACTGACGATTTCAACATCGTCCAGATAATAATCATCCTTAAAACTATTTGAGTTGACGTACAGTTTTATCCCGGAATCAATCTCCGCCTGCGTAAATCGGACAAACGCTCTAAATTTCGTCCAATTATCATCGTCTACCAAAACACGATTTAAACTTTTATACGTAGCGGTGCCGATTTTGACATTTAGGGCATAGGTGTCCGTATGGGTTCCCCCCCGCTTAAGATATCCCCGGATAACGTACGTAGTCTCTTTTTTGAGAAAAGCAGAGATATCTTTATAGGCTCCGTCATAGGTATTGGCACGGTTGAAAACGTTTAGGGCCCCGGGAGTTTTATTGGATAGGACTCCACTTTGCGATACTTCCCCGGCACCGGTATAAAACAGTGTCCATCCCTGGGTCGAATCCGCGAACGTACTGCTCATGATTACCGATTCGCTTTGATACGTCACCGCATTTGGCTGATAATAGGTAGTTTGCGACGAAGAACCGCCTCCACCTCCGCAACCGGTAAACATCACCAGAATAAGCAATCCACATATACCTTCAAAAATTCTATTCATTACCAACCCACTTTCGCTTTTCTTATGATATTCACACCATTGTTTCTTCATTTGTATTACAATTATAGTCTTGTGATGATTAAACATCGTGAAAAAAAGGGGGAATATCGTTATGCATCAACCTGAATATATCACTATCGATGGAAATGAAGCCGTCGCACTCGTCGCCCATAAAATCAATGAAGTCATTGCCATATACCCGATCACCCCCTCCTCTCCCATGGGGGAGTTCAGTGATTTGTACAGTTCCAGAAAGGAAGAAAATATCTTCGGTACCGTTCCGACCGTCTATGAGATGCAAAGCGAGGGGGGGGCCAGCGGTGCCGTACACGGAGCCTTGCAAAGCGGCGCCCTCACCACAACGTTCACCGCTTCTCAGGGGCTGCTTTTAATGATTCCGAACATGTATAAAATTGCCGGTGAATTGACACCTACCGTCTTTCATGTCGCGTCACGTTCCCTCGCCGCACAGGGGCTTTCAATCTTCGGTGACCATCAGGATGTGATGGGGGTCCGCCAAAGCGGGTTTGCCCTCTTTGCTTCCAATTCGGTACAGGAAGCACACGATTTTGCCCTCATTTCCCAAGCTGCAGCCCTCAAATCACGGATCCCTTTCCTCCATTTTTTCGACGGTTTTCGTACCTCTCATGAGGTGAGCCGGATCGAAAAACTTACCGAAGCCACACTGAAAGCGATGATCGACGAAGAGTTGGTTCATGCCCATCGACGGCGTGCCCTTAGCCCCGATCATCCGGTACTGAGAGGAACATCCCAAAACCCTGATGTCTATTTTCAGGCTCGCGAAAGCGTCAATCGATACTATCTCGCGTTGCCGAAAATTCTTCAAGAGCAGATGGATAAATTTGCCCGCTTAAGCGGAAGGTCCTACCATCTGTTTGATTACGTCGGTGCTGCCGATGCGCAACGGATACTCGTGTTGATGGGCTCAGGTGCGGAAGCGGTCGAAGAGAGCGTCCGCTATCTCAATGCCCGCGGAGAAAAAGTCGGGATGATTAAAGTTCGTCTGGCCTTGCCGTTTGCCGCCGAAACCTTTATCCGTTCTCTCCCCCATACCCTCAAGGCCATTGCCGTCTTGGACCGGACTAAAGAGCCGGGTAGCATCGGAGAGCCGCTCTATCACGATGTTCTAAGCGCATTGTTCGAGCATCAGGCCATACTCCCCTTCGCCATGCCGCGCCTGATCGGTGGGCGCTACGGCCTCTCATCAAAAGAGTTTACTCCGGCCATGATTTTTGCTCTGTTTGACGAACTCAACCACGAGAGTCCGAAAAACCATTTTACCCTCGGCATCGATGATGACGTGACCTTCACATCACTCAAGTTCGACCCCCATCTCATCCTGGACAACCCGGATCAGTTTCAGGCGGTTTTTTACGGCCTCGGATCCGATGGGACGGTAGGAGCCAATAAAAATACGATCAAAATCATCGGTACCGAAACCGATCATTACGCACAGGGCTATTTCGTCTACGATTCAAAGAAATCGGGTTCCATGACCGTATCGCATCTTCGATTCTCCCATGAGCCGATCCGATCAAGCTATCTCATCCAAAATGCCGATTTCGTAGCGGTTCATCAAGCCGTTTTTCTCGAAAAACTTGATTTGCTGACTATCGCCAAACCCGGTGCGATCATACTGATTAATACCCCCTATCCCAAAGAGGAACTCTGGCAGCGTTGTACACGGGTCACCCAAGAGCGGATTCTCGCTAAAAATCTCCGTGTATTCGCGATCGATGCGTATCGTGTCGCGCGCGAAAAAGGGATGGGGCGCCGAATCAATACGATTATGCAAACCTGCTTTTTCGCCATCAGCGGAATTTTGCCGCACGATCAGGCGATAGAGAAGATCAAAGGCTCCATCCAAAAAACCTACGGTTCCAAAGGGGATGCGATTGTTCAAATGAACTTTGAGGCGGTCGATGCATCGCTTCACAACCTGTTTGAACTCTCTATCCCCGCAAACGTCAGCAGTACCCTTGAGCTCATCCCGCCGCTAAAAGGGGATTTACAACCGTTTGTAGCGGAGGTGATCGGAAAAATCACCGCCTACCAAGGCGATCAGCTCAAAGTATCGCAAATGCCCGAAGACGGTACATGGCCTACGGGGACAGCCCAGTATGAAAAACGCAATATTGCGCAAGAGGTTCCGATATGGGACCCCGACACCTGTATCCAGTGCAATAAATGCGTCAGTGCCTGCCCCCATTCCGTGATCCGCTCGACTGTTGTTAACGCATCGTTTCTGGAAAACGCCCCCGAAGGATTTCTATCCAAAACAGCCAAAGGGAAAAAATTTGCCGAGGATGAACACTTCACCATCTCCGTCGCCGTAGAAGATTGTACCGGATGCGCCCTATGCGTCGAAGTGTGTCCCGCCAAAAACAAATCGCAGACCAATCTCAAAGCGATCAATATGGTTCCCCAACGTCCTCAGCGCGACAGCGGCATCCAACAATGGGATTTTTTCCTCTCACTACCGAAAATGGATCGTTCGAAACTCGAACACGACTCCCTCAAAGAATCGCAATTTCTTGAACCGCTCTTCGAATTTAGCGGTGCATGTCCGGGCTGCGGAGAGACTCCCTATATTAAACTCGCTTCCCAGCTGTTCGGGGATCGTATGGTCATCGCCAATGCCACGGGGTGCAGTTCCATTTACGGCGGAAATCTTCCGACTACCCCGTGGAAAAAAAACAGCGAGGGGCGTGGACCGGCATGGTCTAACTCTTTGTTTGAAGATAATGCCGAATTCGGACTCGGATTTCGTCTCGCGATCGACAACCATACCGAATACGCCCGCACCCTCCTTACAGATCTCTATGAAACGCTCGATGCGCCGTTAGTGGATGAGATTTTATCGGCACCCCAAATCGATGAACCTCAAATCGATGCCCAACGCCGAAGGGTAGAAATCCTAAAAGAATGTTTGAAAGCTCATCCGGACAAAGCCGCCAAAACCCTCTTGGAGGTGTGTGACTATCTGGTAAAAAAATCGGTCTGGATTATCGGAGGAGACGGATGGGCATACGATATCGGATACGGCGGACTCGATCATGTCCTCGCCAGCGGTAAAAACGTCAATATTCTCGTTCTGGATACGCAGGTCTATTCCAACACCGGAGGACAACAGTCCAAAGCCACCTTTACCGGAGCCGTAGCCAAATTTGCTGCCGGAGGAAAAGCGGGGCTCCCCAAAGACCTTGCCGCTATGGCAATCAACTATGAAAATGTGTACGTTGCAAAAGTCGCTCTGGGGGCCAATGATCAGGCAACGCTCAAAGCCTTTATCGAGGCGGAACGCTATGACGGCCCTTCGATTATTATTGCCTATTCCCACTGTATTGCCCACGGTTACGACCTAAAATTCGGATTTGATCAGCAAAAAAGGGCGGTAGATTGCGGGTTATGGCCCATTTTCCGTTTCAATCCCGACAAGCGAAAATCCGGGGAAAATCCGATGAGTCTCGACTATAAAGGGCCAAAAATCGATGTAAAAGAGTTCATGTACCGTGAAACCCGATTTAAAATGGTCGAAAAAATGAATTCGCTTTCGGCCTCTTCATTTCTTAAAACGGCAGCCGAGACTGCGGCTTCGCTTTATGAACGGTATTCGAATCTTCATCATCGCTATGAACCGTTACACGAGGAGGAATAATTATGGATCTCTCTACTACACTCTTAGGGCTCAAGCTCAAAAACCCCCTTATGGCCAGCGCATCACCCCTGACCGCTTCGCTGGAGAGCATTCAGCGTCTTGAAGATAACGGTATCGCCGCAGTCATCATGCACTCCCTGTTCGAAGAGGAGATTAATCATGAAATCGGGCAAATAGACCATTTTCTCCATATTCACAACCATGCAAACGCCGAAGCCTTAAGCTATCTCCCCGGCGAAGCCGATTTTGACAATCTTCAGTCGGATCATTATCTCGAAGAGATCCGACGCGTAAAAGAGTCCGTCTCTATCCCCGTCATCGCGAGTCTCAACGGGATCTCTGCCGGAGGGTGGGTGAGTTATGCCACCAAACTCCAAGCTTCAGGGGCCGATGCACTGGAATTGAACATCACCTATATCCCTACATCGATCGATATGGACGGCAGAGCCGTCGAACAAATGTATCTCGATACGGTAGCACAGGTCAAACAGCAGATATCCATCCCCTTAAACGTCAAAATGAACCCCTATTTTTCCAGCCCGGCCAATATGGCCAAACGACTGGTCGAAGCGGGTGCAGACGGCCTCGGAATCTTTGATAACCCGATACGGGTCGATATAGATTTGGAACTGCTCAGCCCGCTGCGCATACCGAATATCACTTCATCCGCAAACCTAAGCGAGACACTGCGCTGGTGTGCCATCCTCTACAAACAGCTGCCGTGTTCGCTGTATGCCAATACGGGGATTCATACGGCCGAAGATGTCCTGAAGGCCATTATGAGCGGTGCTGATGCAACAGCGTTCACCTCGCTTTTGCTGCAACACGGGGAAAAAGCGGTTCTCTCGCTATTAGAGGGGATAACCCATTGGATGGAAAAATATGAATACGATTCCATTTCACAGATGAAGGGGAGCATTTCATTAATCCATACCGACAATGCATCGGCCTATGAACGCAATTCGTACATGCACGCTTTGCAACAGTACCGCCATTAATACGCGGCATGTATTTATCCTTGGGTTGTTGACGAGGAGCTGTCGATTACCCCATTTGCGCATCAAATTGGTTCACTTTTTCCATAGTGACGGCAATAATCGGTTCCAATCTTTCTGCGCTCAGGCCGTGTTTTCGTAAAAAATGTTCGATCGCTTCGATATCGAGGATCTCGATCGACCGGACCATCGTCAATAATTCACCGTAAAAGCCATCACCTTCAAATAATGCCCGTTCAATCTCAGCCGTTACATTCAGCTTTCGCAGGACTTCCCGGTGAGGAATATTGAATAAAAGATGGATCAATGAAAGCATCCCTACAAAATAGGCCGTTGCCTGCTGCTCTTTGGTCGCTTTGGGTACAATCAGTTCCAATAATTTTGTCATCAGCTCTGTGCGGTTAATCACCATCAGCAACAAAGGAACCGTATTGCGTTCGGACGCCTGTGCCTCCGAAAACATCAGAAGCATAATCCACCGGGAGAGCGGTTCGCGCCCCATAAGGGTCAGAACATGCCGGATCGAGGAGACAGGATTACGAAGCGAAAAGACCGCAGTATTAATAAAACGGATGAGCTTTAGACTGACCATGTGATTGAATTCGAACGCATTAACCAGTTCATCGATGCCGACATCTCGCTGAAGCAGATTCCACAGCTGCATTACCGACTCTTGATCGAGAGAAAAGGAGGTATTTTCAAGTACTTTCGGCTTGGAAATAAAAAAGCCCTGAAAATAGGAAAAACCCTTGGCCAGACATTCAGTGTGGATATCATGCGAATCGATTTTTGAGCCGATAACGGTCAGCCCCCGTTTTTTGAGGTTTTCCACATCATCACGCTTAATCCTACCGCTTCGGGGGATATCGATTTTAAGATAGCTCAAATAGGGGAAAAGCGGGGTAAACTTCTCAATATTTTCAGGGGTAAACGCAAAATCGTTCAGGGCAAAACGGTACCCCTTTGCAGAAAGTTGGGCAAGACGTTGTTGCAGGTCTTCATCCACGGCAATATCTTCAAGAAGCGCATAAACAACCCGCTCTTTGGGAAGCAATTCCTGAAGTTCGGCAACAATAAACCGTTCGTCGGCACGAATAAAACCGACCCGTTTTCCTAAAATCCTGTCGATTCCGAAAATACTCTGAAGATTGTTAACCAACACTTCGGTAGCATACGTACTCTTGCTGCACCCGGAAGAGAATAAATCATAGGCAAACAAAGCTCCCCGCTCGTTGACGATAGGCTGTCGTCCGATGTAGCTGTTACCCATTTTGTAAACTTAACCCCTGGGAACTATCGATATGCTAAAAGTCAATCCCGTTTGCATCACGACGAAATCATGTTTTTTGCAAAAATCTTTTTGCATCTGTTCAGCCATTTTGTACGCTTCTTCTTTGGCCTCATCAAGGTTTGCAAAATTCTGATGTTCTGCCATTCCGCTTCGTAAGAAACATCGGCATGGATTTTTAACCTCTACTTTATACATTATTTCCCTCTTTAAAAATCAAATATATCGTCTAAATCAACCGCATCACCGGCATGTTCTTCCATGGTTAGAATACTGCCGATCGTTTGGGTATTGCTGATTATGGTGTCATCCATATAATTGACACTCGGAGCACCTTCTTCAAAAATCAGCCGTATCCATCCCATTAAATCCCGACTGAATGCGGCACACAAAGGCCCCAATGCGGAAGATTTTTCAATAAATAGCTGAATATGCTCGCGGATATCAATCGATAGCGTACTCAACGCACGCCCAATAGTATAGCTTTCCGAATAAATCGATGCAATCTTGCCGATTCGATCCAGATAAGCACCGATTTCATCAACCTCATCGACTTGGATATCCCCGCTTCCGACTACCAATAAAAGCGAATTGAGTTTGGCGATATAGGCTTTAATATCCCCTAAGTCTTCCTCTTCCATATAAGCGTATACTTGGTTCTCCGTTTTGTCGGTTATTTCAAAGGCAACGGTAGAAGAGCCTTCTGAGAGTGCTTCCGGCATCGTCGATTTCACAACGTTTTCGTGATGCGTTTCATGGTTTGCAACGGTTTTATGAGATGTATTCTCAAGTTTCAACCGGATAGAAATTTTATCTTCATCGTACATATAATCTGTCAATACAGGATTTTTTTGGAGGGTAAGCCGAATAAATTTGGGATCAAGCGCCGTGAGACCGGCAAGGGTAAAATAGGTATACTCCGGCGACTCTTCTACCCAGATCTGTTGTTCAAGCTTAAATTTTAATCCAATCGATCCGATGGTGTACAAGGTACGGACCGCATCACTGAGAAGGGCACAAGCGTTTTGCGAATTCAAAAGATAATATTCCCAAAACTCCGCCAAATCATTGTCATTTTCAATCCGAAACAAGAGCTTTCGGGAGAAAATGCTGCGGCTATAAAGGTTATAGGCCTCTTTATTAAGCGATTTATTCCTGCGGGCTTCGCATAGGGAAAAATAGTTGGCCAATCGGGCGGTAAAGATATCAACATTAATCGGTTTGGCAATATAATCTTCCGCACCCGCATGCAGGATCTGGCGTTGGCGTTCCGTATCGTCTACGGCGGAAACCGCAACAATAATGACTTTGCTATCTTCAGTCCGTATTCGGCGCGTCGCTTCGATCCCATCCATTTCCGGCATCATAATATCCATTAAAATCAAGTCATACGCTTCATGGGCTGCCTGACTAACAGCCTCTATCCCGTTAGTGGCTTCATCAATTTTTAACTTGACGGATTTGTTTTCCTCTTCATAGGTTTCAAGTACTGCCCGCAGCAGCATCCGATTATTGGCATTATCGTCGACGATTAATATTTTTTTCATTGCCTATTCTCCATTATCCTAGTCTTTCTAAGAGTTGTTGCGTAAAACGCCGATAATCTTCAAGCCCTTTAGAACGTCCCTCTCCCAGAACTACCGGGGAAGCCGATTCAAATTGTTTCGCCAACCGAATATCAACACCGATCGGCAAAAAGAGTTTCTCTTCACCGAATTGCGTTTTCACTTTTTCAAGCGCATCCCGATGTTCAGGGATATGGGGATTGTACATTACCGGTAAAATCCCGACTTCGGCAATATCCCGCCCAATTTGAAGAGCGTTTTGATAAATCGCCCTCACCATTTGCCCTACCGCAACCGTCCCGAGATGATGTGGGACAAAAGGGATCACAACCGCATCGGCAACCTCAAGCGAATTTTTCAGCAATGCATCAAATGTCGGTGGGGTATCAATAATACAGTAATCAAAAAATCCTTCAATCATCTCACGGCGAAAGCGATTTTTCAAAACCCCGCGTAAATCCCCGTACTCATAAACGTCGAAAAATTCCTGTGCCGGAGCCAGTGTCAGCTGCTCATGCACGGTAGGGATAAACGTTTCACTCAATGTCTTTCCCAAAAAAATCGAGTGGACACCGTTATCCCTGGAGCCTTCAGCCCCCACCCCTATAGAAGCATGGGCCTGGGTATCAAAATCAATCAAGAGAACCGATCCGTATTTGGCCAATTCACAGGCGAGATTCACCGCTGTCGTTGTTTTGGCCGATCCCCCCTTGCGATTACTGACTACGATCGTTTTCACAAAAGAGCTCTCATACGTTCTCCTCACCCGGGAAAACAATAGAATCAAGGACGATAACCAATTTCTGATTCAATTCGACAATCCCTCGCGTGCGCAACTGCAAACTAAGCGTCTGGGTACGCTCATACTGTTTAATCTGCCCCTCTTCCAAAACGACAATATCGTCAATCGTATCGACTTTAATCCCAAACGGCTCATTGCCGTTTTGATAAATGAGCATTTTTTGCATTTGCGATGATATCTCATCCGCTTTTTCCATCATCTCATTCAAACAGTGTGTCGTTTGGGTATATATGGCCCCAATTTCATCCTGAAGCATCAGCTGAGCCCGATTCGGGTCCGTACGATGAATTTCTAAAATCTTTTTTCCCGTTTCATGAAGAGCGGCATGAATAGGCATCAAACGACGCAATATCGCCAATACTTGCGGATCATGCGTCGTATAACTATCCAGCCACTTTCCCAAACGGCAGGCATGCGGATCGGTAGTCAGTCTAAACTGCCCCGTTGTAAAGACCGCCTCACTAAGAGTTTCCACCCAAATTTCATGGTCCCTTTTCACCTGTTTAAAGATAGAAGCTATCTCCTCTTCGTGCGTGTTCAAATTCGCAATTTTACGGAAATTGACCACTTTGATACTGGCATTCTCGTAAACACTCATCCCCTCCACTTTAGGGTGTGCATTCGCCATAGGGGTTATTTTCGGTATCGGCAAGATCCTTATTACCGATTCTACAGGAACGGCATACGCGTTCGAACCTACCGTAAAGATAATGTAATCACGCACAAAAGTTCTCGTTTGTTTCAAATCCTTCACATACTTTTTGAAACGGTTTTATTTCACTGGGGTATAAAAACTCCCCATCATACATTTTAACGTAAGATAAAATCATCTGTAAAATACCCAAGTGGATATCATCGCTCATACTCATATCAAAGAGTACCGATTCAGGTGCTTTAGCCTGCAAATAGTCACGAAGAGTTACAATATCATCTTCATACACTACCCCCGAAAATACGACCCTCTCATTTTGCAGTTCCATTCCCATGTTACGCTACCTCCCGTATCGGCAAAGATACTGTTTTGATTACATTAACCAGCTTTTCGCCAATTTCGACCACTCCTTCAATTTCAAGAAATGATCCGATTTGGTTCAGGTCATCTACATGCTTAAGCGAAGCGAGATCAATTCTGGCCATATCCTCAATCGTGTCGACAATAATCGCAAAAAAGCTCTCTTCTTTACGATAAATCAACAATTTTTGCAGATGCGCGGCAATATCTCCGCTTAAATGGATCATTTTTTCGATCTGCCCCATGGTCACATGAAAAATTTGGCTAATATCGCGCTCAACGATATGAAGCGCTTTTTCCGGATCGGTTTGGCGCAGTTCCAAAGCTACTTTTCCGATCTCATGCAATTGCGCATGTATCGGACGCAAGACTTTCAACACCGCCAAAACTTCCGAATCATGCGTACTGTAATTATCCAGCCATTTTCCGAGCCGACATGCATGGGGATCGGTTGTCAGGGTAAAAGGGCTCCCCTCTCGAAGCGCTTTTTTAAGGCTCTCAACCCAAAACTGATGATCAATCTTCACCTGTTCAAAAATACGGTTCAGCTCTTCTTGATACGGAGGAAGATCGGTCATTTTTCGAAAACTGACTACTTTTGTCACCCGTTTCTCATACGACATCATCCCTTCAATATAAGGATGGGCATTGGGAATCGTCGTCAATGAAGGGATTTGAATAATACGCTCAACCCATGCTACCTCGATAGCATAATAGTTGTTGGATACGGTAAAAACGATGTAATCATTGCTCATCAGCTTGCCGCCTTATATTCAGATTTAAGCGCATGCGATATCTCCAACAGTCCCAACGGATCTATCGCCATAATAATCTGACCGTTCCCCAGCAAAGCGGTACCGCTGAAAATCGGATGATTTTCCATAATCCCCTCCAACGGTTTTTGAACAACGTCGAGCTGTCCGAGCAGTTCATTGACAACCACGGCCAAACGGTTCCCTTTAATACTCAACACCACTACCGGAAGCGATTTGCCTTCCAACGATTCTCGATCAAGCATAGAACGGATAAAGAGAAGCGGTATCACCTCTCCCCGTATGTAAATGAACGGTTCATTATGGAGATATTCAATCTTGGACGGCATAATTTTTACCGTTTCCGATACGCTGTCCATTGGGAATCCGTAGTGAACATTGCTCATCGATACGTGAAGCAGCGAAGTCACCGCCAAAGATACCGGAATCGAAAGGGTGATCGTCGTCCCTTTGTTTGCGACAGTCTTGATGCGTATTGTACCGCCAAAATTTTCTATCGATTTTTTGACAACGTCCATGCCTACGCCCCGTCCACTGTATTCGCTGATCGTTTCGGCCGTAGATAGCCCCGGAAGCATCACCATAGAGGCTTTCTCATCATCACTCATCGCATCGATTTGATCAAGGGTCAGAAGATTTTTTTCCAATACTTTCTGAACGACACGATCAATATTAATCCCGGCTCCGTCATCTTTAATCTCGATGATAATCTTATCACTTTGCGCATACGCTTTTAAGGTAATAAGCCCTTCAGGATCTTTCCCTTTTTGCGCACGGATATCCGGGGATTCGATCCCGTGATCCAGTGAGTTTCTCATAATATGAATCATCGGATCGGCCAACATCTCGATCATATTTTTATCGAGTTTGGTATCTCCCCCATCCATGGTAAGATTCACTTTTTTACCTAGATTTTTAGAAATATCCCGGACCAGTTTAGGATAACGGTCAAAAACATAGGAGATCGGTAACATCCGCATCGACATGATCAAATCCTGCAACTGTTCGGCTAAGCGATTAATAAACGTATATTTCTCCATAATAGCACGGCGTATCCCCTCCGAGTTCATGGTTTGAACCCCATCGGCAAGGTACGGCAGAGAATTTTTTGCAACGAGCAATTCACCGACAATATTCATCAGATTGTCAATCGACTCCTGCTCAATCTTAACCGTTTTTCCTATAACGCTTTTTTTCGATCCGCTATTTTGGTTATCACTGTTTTTCGCTGCCGTTTCACTCGGTTCTTTCACGATTTCGCTAACCGGTTCAACGATACGGGGAGAAGAGATTGCTGCTGCCGTTTCCGGAACTGTTTCGTGAACACTGCTACTTAACGGAGCAGAATCGATTAAAAGTGTTTCAACCACTGGCTCCGATTCTTCAGGTACAAGCATCAGTGGTTCTCTGCCCAAATAGCGCAAAATCCATGCTGTAATCTCCGCACGGCTAGCAAATGTTGTCGGCATCTCCGAGATAAAACTGCGAATGTGATTTTGCAAAATTGCATTCACCCGTTCAACAACCGTCTCCTCCTCAACCACTTCCAATGCCATCAACTGCTGTTCCAGTAACGCTTTCATCTGTGCATGAGCGGCATCATCCAATACTTTTTGCTCGATGGAGATATTTTCTTCTGCGGCGGACACCTCTTCAACCTTTGCAGCACTCGTTTCTGCCCTGACATCGGATGGGTCAAAAACAAATGATTCCCCTTTTGGAAGATGGCGGAAAAACGGTTCAAGTTTTGCGATATCCTCATCACCGATTAGATCCAAAAGATTTTGCAAACGTCGAAGCTGCATACTTTGCAGTGTCTCTTTACCGATTAGCTGGAGTGATTTGCCGACCTTGTCCGCAATGGCATCTTTATCGTGCAAAGCGATGGGGTTTAGAATTTCATGATAGAGTTCCTTGAGGATATCCAGTTCATGATGACGCTCTCCATCGCTAATCCTTAACAAGGTTGCTATATCCAGCGGGTATAACAGCAATTCATCCATAAAATTGTACAAAGCATCGCTGATTTGATCATAGGTCGCATAAACAAATGCTGCCATCTGCATTTTCAAAAGCAATCCGTCGGGATCTTCCGTTCCCGATAAAACGGCTACGGCACCGTCACGGCTGATGCATGAGTGGATACCGATCAGATTGTCCCCGAGTAGACTGAGAGCGTACAACGGATCGTTTCCATAAAGCATACACGATTCATCGACATCAAAAACGATCCCATACAGCTGCGGAACACGGCATATCTCTTCCGTGATCTCTCCCACCTCAAACGGAAGCGTTGCCTTCAGTGTTTTCAAAAAGTTCAGCGGTAGATTAACAATCCGATTGATATCTCCGATCAGGGAGAATGGGCAGCTCCACTCCTCAATACTGATATGAGATTTCCCCATGAGGGCACTTAGCTCTTCGGCGATCTGTTCGATCCGTGTTTCATCCGGTTCGACGATATCGCCACTCTCTTCCGCTGCTTCAATCAGGTTCATGACTTCATCAAATGCGTTATAAAGGGATTCAATCATCTCTTCACGAAATGCGAGTTTACCGGATCGGAGCATGTCCAGTAAATCTTCCGCATGATGAGTAATTGTTTTAACCGCTTCAAATCCGACAATGCCCGATCCCCCCTTAAGGGTATGAGCAGCTCGGAAAACCGCATTAAGCAATTCCGGGTCATCCCCTCCGATACTTTCAATATTTTGATCAATATAAGCAAGATTTTCTCTCGCTTCCAGTAAAAACTGTTCTAAAAGCGGGTTCATACATTACCTCCGGGATACTCAGCTAAAAGGAGTTGTAAATACCCTTTGAGAGCGTCGGGTTTAATCGGTTTGGTCTCAAAAATATTAGCACCGACTCGGAACGCTTCTACCTTATCGGTCCGTTCTTCCTGAGTGGTGATCATAATGATAGGAACATGGCGTCGGGAAGGCTGCTTACGTAATTCACTGACAAACGAATAGCCATCCATTATCGGCATATTGACATCCACCAAATAGAGGTCTACCGCATTGTCTAAACTTTTTTCAAGTGCTTCCATGCCGTTTTCAGCTTCCAGCACTTCAACTCCCATATCACGTAAAATCGATCCGTGATAACTCCGTACTGTTTTTGAATCATCGACTACCATTACCGTTGCCATATTGCCTGCTCCTAAAAAAACTCTATTCCGTCATCATCATCATGATGAAGTTTTCCGCCGAATGCGGAACGTCTCTGCTCTGCCCGTTCTAATGTAGCATTAAGTTTCGCATGCATTTTATCGATATTTTCGATGACACTTGCGTCATTACCCTCAACAACCTGAACAAAAGACCGCAAATGTTCCTGTACACTCTCTATCGCTTCAATCGTAGCGCTAAGTTGCTGCGCAATAATATCCTGATACTGCATCGATTCCACTGTCTCATCATCCAACTGTAATCCGTTGCTCTGAATAAACCGTGCAATACGCATATGGGTTTCATTCGTTAATTCGATAGTCTCTTTTTCAACCGACTTAATATGCTCAAGCAATCCGTCGAGTGTAGTAAGAAATTGCATCCTGTCTCCCTACGCAAGCCGAAGGACCCTGGCAATTGCCTGTTTCAACTGCGCAGGATTAAAAGGCTTAACAATCCATCCGGTCAAACCAAGCGCCTTCCCTTGTTGTTTCAGTTCATCCCGTGTTTCCGTTGTCAGCATCAATACCGGGGTTCGTGAAGTCGTTGAAAGCTTCCGCAACTCTTGTAAAAACTCAAATCCGTTCATAATCGGCATATTCATATCGGTAATAATTAAATCAGGGGTGATCCCGGAGCGGATATCGGCAAGCGCATCCAATGCGCTTAAATACTGTTTTACCTCTATCGGCATCGAATCCGTTACCATTCGGGTTGAGGCTAAGGCTGTTTCACTATCGTCGACGAAAATAACTAAAGGCATATGGTTCTCCTATTTTTGATAAATTAAAGTGGAATCTATTTTTTTGGCTTTGAACACGGAAGTAATCCGGCTCATGTATTCGGCATGTCCCAGTAAGACATACCCTTCGGGGTTGAGCATATCATAAAACGTCATTGCTACCTCTTTACGGCTTGCGTCATCAAAATAGATCAACATATTCCGCGAAAAGATTACATCGAATTTTCCAAGCTGACGCATTTGAGCCTTATCGAATACGTTCGCTACTTTGAAATCGACCGTCCCGAGCAAATCACTCGATATATCAAACCCCAATGTACGGCTCTTAAACCATTTGGTAAGAATCGGTTTGGGTATCGCATGTACGGATCGTTCAGAAAATTTCCCCGCTTTGGCTTTTTCGATTACCGTCGAATCAATATCGATTCCGACGATTTCGATATCCCGTTCCTCAACGATTTTCCCCTCTTCCAAAATGTGCAAAACGATGGAATACGGTTCTTCACCCGTTGAACTCGGTGCGGATAAAATTCTTAACGGTAAATGCTTCGGGCGCTTCGCATGAAGTTCCGGAAGCAACCGCTCAACCAAAACCTCAAACTGCTCTTTTTCACGAAAGAAATAAGTCTCATTGACGGTAATGGCATTTACAAGTGCCTGAAATTCACTGCCGTCTTTGTCTTCAAAACGGAGGACATAAAAATATTTGCGAAACGAATCGACACCGATTTTGCTGGCACGTGCATCAATATACTTGGCCAGTTTTTCAAAATGTTTATCCGCTTCAAGAAAAATCCCGGTTTTACGGTATACATATTCGCCCATTTTTTGAAAATCGACGTCAGATAGAAGATAGACCATTCCCTACCCCCTGATCGCCCGAATGGCATTATCGACGGCAAAAGCAACATACGGATCGTCAAATCTCCCTTTGATCGATTCGAGCAATGGAATATCCTGAGGTTCACCGATCTCCGCCATATAATCCACTGCCGTCATCGCCACGTTGACATCGTGCTCATTTTCAAGCAGTTCGACTAACATTTCCCGAGATTCGGGAAAATTTACATCGCCCAAAACGTTAATCGCAAATATCCTCAGATCACGGTCGTTCCCGATTAGAAATTTAACGATGTAATATTTAATGGCATCACCGTAACTTTGCAGAGTAGTTATCCCTAAATTTCGGATATAGGCATTACGTACTTTGAGAAGTTCCATAACCGATTCGATCGGAGCCCGCTTTCGATCCATTTTTGACAGTTGAGATGCAATATTGACGGCCATATCCTTATAGATAAAAGGGTTATCTACTAAAAGTCGGACCAGCATTTTCCCACCACCGTCAAACTCAGCCATCTGTTCAATCGCATAACTTTGCTTATCAAACTCTCCGTCATTTGCTTTATAGTATTCGTATGCCTCTTCAAGCGCTGCAAATTCCGGTAATTCATCAACAACGGGAGCTGTATGTTTCTTCATTAATGCCATCTAATTCTCCTATCGTAGGGCTGTAAGCGTTTTTAGGATTTTGGGAAACGGAAGCTGTTGCATAACCCCGCCGCGGTCATATGCCTCTTTTGGCATTCCGTAAACCGTAGCCGTCTCTTCACTCTCTCCGATTGTAAATCCGCCTGCTTTTTTAATAGCAACCATTCCGTCCGCTCCGTCATCACCGATACCGGTTAATAAAACCGCATTAATCTGTTCGCCTCGAAAAACTTTAAGAGCGCTCAGAAACATCTCATCAACACTCGGTTGAAAAAATCGGCCGTTTTTCTCTTTTTCTTCCCGAATAACGTATTTTCCCGATACTTTTTTTGCAAAATGCAGATGTACTCCCCCTTTTGCAACGTAGATACATCCATTGACCAATTCCATATTATTTTTGGCTTCAAGAACAGGAAGAGGACTTTTTCGATCCAGGCGTGTCGCAAATGCAGCGGTAAACTGTTCGGGCATATGCTGTACGATACATACCGGAAAAGGGAAATTCTCAGGTAAAGAGGTACAAATTTGTTCAATTAAACCGGGGCCTCCGGTTGAAGCACCGATTAAAAGAACCTTTTTTATCTCTCCATTCGACGTTTTAACGACTTTTTCAGTGGCTGCGGAAACGGGTGTACTGCTACGTCTTGCTACCGATTTGAGTCGTCGAGCCGGTATTCTGCTTAGGGTTTTTACTTTATGCAAAATGTCGGCGCGGTTTTCCTCACGCCCGACATTCATCGTTCCGGGTTTGGCAATATAATCAACCGCACCCAGATCCAACGCTTCCATCGTAATATTGGCACTCTCTGTCGTCAATGAACTGATCATTAATATAGGCGTCGGGCGCTGCGCCATAATTTTCTCTACGGCACTTAACCCGTCCATGACCGGCATATTGATATCCATCGTAATGACGTCGTATTGATTAGCAACCGCTTTTTCAACCGCTTCGGCACCGTTTCGTGCCGTTTCAATCTCAAAATCAAGCTCACTTATAATTTCACTCAGCTGCTTACGAACCAGGGCTGAGTCATCAGCGATCAATACTTTTTTCATTTTCCCTCTTTCCCGTATGCCCGTTCTAAATCAAGGAGCAATACAAGCCTTTTCCCCTCATTAAAATGGAGAACATGTGAATAAAGCCCATAAACATCACGTTCTTCATGTAATTCGTGTTGATACACGGCCAATACATCACTGACGCCATCAACAAAGAACCCCATCTTCCCCTGAGGAGTATCACAGATAATAATTTTTTGCTCCGCTTCAGAAGCAGGAGGAACATGAAGCTGGCGGTATAATGAACCGATCGTAATAATTTGCCCTCGGATATTCACTACCCCTTCCAGGGTTTCGGGAGATTCCGCAATCGGTGTTATCGGTGTTACGTCAATGATTTCCGCTACCCGTTCAATCGCAATGGCATACTCTTCACTCCCCAGTTTAAAGACAACCACTTCACACACAACATCCGATTTCTCCGTTACCGTTGAGGACGCTTCCGAACTTATAATCAATTCATCGTATTGGTTCATCACCTCATCAATCGTTTCCCTGCCGATCAACGAAATTAAATTTTCTCCGTCATGGATCACTCCAGCAAGGTTGGAGTCGTCTCTCGCCTCTGTAAAGCGTTCAATCTGTGCATCGGCGTATTCTTTAATATCAATAATCTCATCGATCATCAATCCGACGACTTTCGGACCCAGCTGAGTTATCAATATCCGATTTTTATCACTCGCATCGGAATGAAACCCGTAACGCATACGCAAATCGATGACCAATACAAGTTCATCACGCAGTGACATCATCCCGATAACTTCATCATCAAGGCCGCTAATCGGTGTAATTGCACGGGATGAGCCGAGAATTTCACGCAAATAATCGATACTTAATCCATAAGATTCGCTTCCCATCCGGAAAATAAGGTAGCGACTGTTGGTATCGTTACGTTCTGATATGATTTTTTCTACGCTGTTTTTTTCGTTAACCGTTTTGGATTCAACTTGAATCTTATGAATCAAACTTAAAAGTTTCTCCACGTCCACAATTTGAATTAATTCGTCTTCATGGTGATAAATCGCCATGATGGAATCATACGGATTATGTATGGTCTCAAGCGCTTCGGGGATAATAATCACGGAAGAGACTACTTCCGAAACAACCAGGCCGATAGTGTCCCATGCACCGCTTAAGGTCAAAATCCGGCTTTGCTGAGAGAAGATATCGACTTTGTTCATCCCTAACAAAAAGGGCATATCCACTGCCGTGATAATATTTCCCCCTACTGCACATACGCCGTATACCTCTGCCGGGCTCAAAACAAGCGGCGTAATTTCAGGTATCCGAAGGATCTGCCCTATTAGATAGGTAGGTATGCCGAAGCTAACTTTATCGTGCTGAACGATTAAAATTTCTTCGATCTTCATCCATTTCAGCCTTGTTGAAGTTCATCCGCCATCACGGCAAGTTCTTCAACCCCTTCCCCGATATGCCCAACCGTCTCAATGATCAATTCACTCGCTTTTCGTGATTCCATTGCATTTCGAGCAGAGAGTTCAACCGCCTTTTGAATTTCACTCACACCGATAAGTCCCTGATTAAGCCCTTCGATATTTTGATCGTTTATCGATTTAAGCCCTGTAAACCGGTCCAAAAGGTCAATAAGCATCGTCGTAATTTTTTCAATCTCATTAATTAAGACGGTAATCTGCTCTTTCTCCATCTCTTGATTGCCTAATAATTTAAGCCAATCGGTACGGACCGTATCGATCTCCGCATTCATCGATTCAATAGTGTCGTTGATTTTATCGGTATTGGATTCGGAATCTTTGGCCAAATTACGGATATCGGCGCTGACCACCGCAAAACCTTTACCGAAATCTCCGGCACGTGCCGCTTCGATCGAACCGCTAATGGCCAGCATATTTAATTGAATGATGCTATTGGAAATACTGCCTACCGTTTTATCGACGTTACGGGTCTCTTTCACGATTACATCCAGTTCGCTGCTTGCACTGCTCCCCTCGTTGATGGAGGCGCTAAAATCATTTCCAATACCGCTCATTTGCGCTTTAACGTCTCCGAAAGAAACTTTTAACAAATCAAAATTGCGTCGCGCAATTTCAATAAGTTTATTGATATCTTTAGAAGCCGAAAGACCGTTCTCAAAGAGCTCTTTATTCATTAATGCGCTCTGATTTGTCGCTTGTGAAGCTGCTTCGATCTGATTCAAAGCACTGGTCACTTCTTTGAGTGAGCTTTGAATATCTTCCATGGAAGAGCTGATGGCATCGGCCAATGCGGCAATCTCTTCCGCTGATTTCATGGTATCGGTCGAATATTTGAGCTCCTCAGAGAGAGTATTGAGCTCTTTAATATCTTCTTCCGTCTGAACCAATGAGTTGGATTGAATCTCAATACCGTTGAGTGTTTTTTCTACCGAACGGGCAATGTTTGCCGATGCATCGGCAATATCTTTGGAACCGTCGTTAATTTGGTTGATGTAGTGGCTAAGATTTTGCGTATACGTATTCATATTACGGGCAGCTTCGACCGAATATACCGCAATTTTCGTCAACTCTTCCATTTTAAAACTCAGAGCCGTACCGCGCCCTCCCGTTTTTTCAATGATATCGGTTGTATTAACAATACTTTTAATGATTTTATCAATGCTTTCTTGAATTTTATTCACGAGTTTGGAGATGAAATCGGCATTTTTTTCCGATTCTCCGGCAAGCGCACGCGTTTCATCGGCTACAACAGCGAACCCTTTTCCATGTTCTTTTGCCCGGCTGGCTTCGATTGCCGCATTGAGCGCAAGGAGATTGGTTTGATCAGCGATTTTAGCAATAAATCCGACCGCTTCACCGATATTTTCGGATGAAGCCTTGAGCTCTTCAGATTTTTTTGAAGAGGTTTTCGCGACGTTTACCGCACCGGTCATACGGGAAACCGAGGCATTAATCGTTCCGACCGCACTCATAATGTTGTCTCCGGTTACCAGTGTAGAGGAGATAACCGTATCGATCGTTGATCCCATTCGACCGATATTGGAGTTGATTGAACGGACATTTTTTAATGCCTGCTCACTTGCACCGCTGTTCTCCTCGGCTGCAGTAGCAATTTGCTCCATCGAACTTTTCAGCTGTTCGATAGCACTGACACTCTCTTGAGCATTATCAAGAATGGTCGTTGCCACACCGGCAATGCTTTCCGAAATTTGCTGTTGTTTGGCCAGAGTGCGTGATCTGCGTTTCTCTGCACCTTGTGCCGCGGATACAACCGGGGATACGTCGCTTCGTTTAACTAATGCCATCATTCTCTCCTTAATCTAGCGTTGCGTACAACGCTTCGGCTTTTTTAATATCTTCACGCGAAGGCTTTACACGGATGGATACGTATTTAATTTTTCCGTTTTTATCGGTAGAACGCAATACCGTGGCATAAACCCAGTAATATCCCCCCTCTTTACGGGCATTTTTGACGTAACCCGTCCAAAAACCTTTACTTTGCACATCATCCCATAATGATCGGAAAGCAGCATGAGGCATATCGGGATGACGCACAACGTTATGAGGTTGTCCGATCAAATCTTCCCGTTTCCATCCGGCAATTTTCAAAAAAGAATCACTGGCATACGTCACAATCCCTTTTTCATCCGTTTCAGACAATAAATACAAATCATTGTATAGTACTTCCCCATCATCCAAAAAGGTGAGACCCTCTATTTTTTCATCAGCATTGCTCATTATTCCCCCCCCTTACATTAAGAGACTATCGTTGAAATTTAGAATAACGGGTTAATTATAAAAATAGACTGAATATCAACAAGTTTCCGCACCCACTCTACGATCCGCTACCGTATAAGTAAGGTTGATAATTAAAAATGCGGCGCAACGTTGCGATTTTCTGCTATTTTGGTGAGTAAAAGATGGATCATGTTAGGGAGAAACGGTTCATTCAATTGCTCTATATGCGGGTAGGATTCATAGCCTTGCACTGGCGTAGAATTTAATACCATTACCGGGATATTTTGTTCAAGCATCCGCTCCATTTGTTTGGATGATGCCGTAATAACCACCAAATCCCATTCATCAATCTCGATATTCTGGACATAAGAAACATGCTTCATCCCAAAATCTATCAGATATTTTTCCATTAATCCGATCAATTCAGGCTCGTCATGCTCTTCAATCAATGCTACCTTTAAAAATTGATAACGCATCGAATCAAACCTGTTTCCTATCTCTTTAGTACATATCGGAGAGGGGAGATGGAATCCGAATAAACTCCCTTTCCCTTCAACGCTTCGGAAAACAATCTCACCCCCCATCCGTGTTATCAACTGATGACAAATAGATAGTCCCAAACCGGTTCCGCCGTATTGCCGTGTAATTGAACTGTCCGCCTGTTCAAAAGCATGAAATATTTTTTCTTGTTTCTCATGCTTGATCCCAATTCCGTTGTCCTGAACCATTACCCTTAACTCTCCATCCTCATACACGGCTTTCATTTTAATGATCCCCTTTTCGGGGGTAAATTTAATCGCATTACTTAAAAAATTAGCCAGTACCTGCTTAATACGTCCTCCATCGCCTTCCAGACAAACAGGGAGCTTCGGGTCAATATAAACCCTGTAATGAATGTGTTTTTCAAGCGTTTTCGAACCAAATAATGCCGCTGCCGTACTTAAATCATGCAAAGGGGAAAAAGGTTCGCTATGAATCACAAACTTTCCGCTTTGTAATTTGGAAAAATCAAGAATTTCATTCACCGTATCAAGAAGCATTTTTGAACTGCTATCGATTACACTCAGAAAATGGAGCCCTTTCTCATCACTGATGTATTTACGAAGCATCACGATAAACCCGCTGATAGCATTTAGCGGAGTACGGATTTCATGACTCATATTGGCGAGAAATTCATCCTTTGCCCTCTCTGCCAATCGTGCGGTCTCTACCGCTTCAACCAAGGCAGATACGTCATACCGCATGGCTATAAACTCTGAGATCTTATTTTCATCATCCAAGATGGGTACAATCGTAGCATCAACGTAGTAGGGATCACCGTTTTTTTTACGGTTTTTGATCGTTGCATGAAAAATCTTTTTCGATTTGATCGATTGCCACATCTCCTGAAACAATTTTGGCGGTGTGTCTGGATGACGGACAATGCTGTGCGATTTCCCTACCAGTTCTTCTCTTGAATAACCGCTTATATCGCAAAAAGCCTGATTAACATACGTTATTACCCCTCTCGGATCGGTTTTTGAGACAATGGCACTTTTATCGATTGCTTTTTGGTATTCTTTAAAACGGATGAGTTCTTTATGAAGTGCCTGGTTTTTTGAAAAAAAGGATTGGTTATAGTACGCTAACGCATCGGCGAACTGTGTGTCGAGAATCTCATGAATTGCATCACATAATTCGGCGGAAACCATCATCCCATGAAGAATGTTTTTGAGAATTGATTGACGGTACAGTGAAAAAAATTTATGCAGGTCCGTCACAACAATATCTCGATTTTTGAGATAATCAATTAACCTCATTATGCTTGGAGATGGTTGGTCTAAGTCCTTTTGCGTGATAATCTCCAAAAAAGAGTGATACACCGCATTCCCGTAATGTTCCCTAAAATAGGGTTCATCCATTCCATATTTCTCAAATAACGGAACCATTCTCGGATGTTTCAGCCATGTATCCACTATGACCTTTTCGCTATTGCAGAGAAAAGCATACTCTTCCGATGAAATGTGTAGTTCCATAGCGGTTATAATAGAAGCCATCGCTTAAAAAAACTCCATTTCGGCTACTTCGTCCGCATCCTGTGGAGAGAGAAGTATCTGAAGCTGAGCGATACTGCTTAAAAGGGTTTTATCCAAATAGTGGATATCCTCAGCCTTCATCGTAAGAAATACGCTGGTACGCCATACCGATAAGTCGCTGATAATAGCTTTTATGTAAATAACGATATACGTCGATTCTTCTTCCATCTGATTGAAATCGACATGCACCAATAGATCGATCAGGACCCATAATGCATAATTGAGTTCTTGAAATTCCACCAAAAGGTTAATCATTTTTGCATAACGGGTAAAGAGATCAATAACACTCGCTTTGCCTTCCGCTGAAATGGAGTCAGTCATCCCTAAAGATGCAAGCGTTTCCTCCTCAATTTCACCCAATTCATGGATAATATCCAAATCAAGCTCAACCTCCTGCATGTACGTATACGCCGAAGTCATCCCTTCCGGTTTATACGCGTCCGATGGGCCGGCAGCAATGTGGCTTGTCTCGTGATCCGAATCGATCATGCATACTTTTTCTTCTGCCGTCTCATAATAATGGATATGCAGATATTCCTGAATAACCCCAAAAAAGTTGTGGTCAATCAGGGTACATATTTCACGCAGCAAAGAGGAATTCAAAATCCCTTTTTCAAGGGTATACGAAAGAAGCTCGTTTTTTAGATTGACACAAATGGTAAAAACATCTTCCAAAGGGATATTCTTTTTTTCAAAGAAAACAAGCATTACCCCGATAACAGGGCAATTTCCGAGTTTATTTCTCCCCTCAACAACACCAAAAGCATACTCAATCACTTTTGAACCAAAATAGTTACCGAAAAAAGCGGTGGTTATATTATGTTTTCCTAAGGTATGGCTAACATCCTCTGCAGCCATCCAACGTTTTAAGAGAATTTCTTTTGCCTGGTCGGAAAACACAAAATGCGTTTTAATCGTTTCGAAATTATTTCCCATAATCCTGACCCACTTCCTAATACTTGACTAATCATAACTCGACTTTTCTTAATTGTGATGATAATTTAAACAACTTATCCATCAAAGTATTTACCGCTTTAGGATAAGAGGCTTTTTTTTAAATAACTATATGAATAAAATAAAATTAATTATGAAGCAAAAAAAAATTTGCATTTATAATTATTTACTATAGCCTATGAACCAAAATTATAAGTTCTTTTTCTTCGATATTTATAATGCTATAATTCTATCCGGACACTTTAATTTATAATGGTTTATTATGCGTTTTTTTATCCCCATTTTCTGTATCACGCTTTCGTTATGGGGGTTTAACGTCTCTAAAGGGAAAACGCTCCTTCTCACGCTTCCTTCCCCATCCGGAATCATTGCCTCGAACGATCACAATATAAGCGTTTTACTGCACCCTTGTGATCCGACGAAGGGAATTGCCATGCTTCCGATCGATTATTATGCTTTATCGGGAGAGCATAACCTCACATGGAGCGCTCCGGGGAAAAAGGAAGCTATCGTCCTTACGATTGTCGAGGGGGATTATCCAACCGAAACACTCAGTGTCAATCCGGCCAAAGTCACCCCGCCGCCCGAAGCTCTCGATCAGATATCGGCTGAAAAAGAAGAAGCCTCTCTTCTCTATGCAACGTTTACCCCGGTCCGTTACTGGAACAAACCCTTCATCCTCCCGATAGAATCGAATATTACCAGCGCTTACGGTTCAGCAAGAACCTATAACGGAACCCTCAAAAGTTACCATGGCGGAACCGATTTCAGGGCACTTACCCCCTTGCCGGTACGTGCTTCCAATAACGGTATCGTCGTTTTGGTCAAAGAGCGCTATTATTCAGGAGGAACCGTTATTATCGATCACGGTGAAGGACTCTACAGCTGCTATTTTCATCTCAGCCGTTTCGATGTTCATACGGGAGATTACGTGACACAGGGGCAGACTATCGCCTTGACCGGAGATACCGGTAGAATCACCGGCCCGCACCTCCATTTCGGTATCATGCTTCACGGTATACAAACCGATCCTCTCGATCTGCTTAAGCAAATTGAACATTTATTTACATCAACCAAGGGACTTTTATGAAACGACTTTTTATCCTGAGTTCACTTCTTGCCGCGCAGCTGAGTGCCTTCTCCACAACCAACCTTCAGTATCTTTACGGATCTTTTGAAGGGCCGACGTTTTTAGACACCCAAAGCGGTCCAAAACAAACCCTCACCGCCGAGCACTATCGGACATGGGAGTACGGGGACCTCTTTACCTTTGCCGATTATGTCTACGCACGAAAAGGGCTCCGCTTTAGCAACGATAAAAATGATTTATACGGTGAATTTTCCCCTCGCATTAGCCTCAATAAGGTCGGAGGCTTACCCGCTTCCGACGGATTGATCAAAGAGTGGTACGCGGCATTTCAGTATAACGGTTCGGATACGTATCATGCATGGCTGTATGGAGGAGGCGTTGATTTAAATATACCGGGCTTTGCCGTATTCGGGCTCAATGCGTATCGAAAAATCCAAAATATCGGTGACGATACCTATCAACTCTCGGCAAATTATTACATTCCGCTGAACGGGCAATGGCATTTTGAAGGGTTTTCAGACTGGACAACGCGAGATTTTCTAACCCAGAATCAACTGTTATTCAATGTTTCACCGTTGGCCGGGGTTATCAAAGGGAAAATAGAAGTAGGGACCGAATGGCACTATTATCATGAAAACAGTTTTCATACGGATAATGATGTTTTTCAGGCCATGATTAAATATACTTGGTAAATTAATCTTTTTTTAGGGCGGCCCATATGAATCCGCCCATACCGACACCGACAACGCCCACTAAAAACACGATTTCTATCCAATCTACACCGCTCATCGATTTCCTTTATTCACATTCATAAATTTTAACGCCAGACAGTATACCGCCCGATGTTCAACCGATAGCATTCAACTCTTTTTCTTTAAGCTGCCCGCATGCGGCACTAATATCCAACCCTTTTGAATCGCGAATCGTGCACAAAACTCCGTGCTTGATCAGATATTCTTGAAACGCAACCATATCCTGGCGGCTCGGACGCTGATAATCGCTCCCCGGATACGGATTAAAATAGATTAAATTTACTTTCGCTTTGATCCCGTGCAACAGTTTGACCAGTTTTTTGGCTGAAGTGAGATCATCATTTTTATTTTTAATGACCAGATATTCAAACATCACCCGCTTACGGGTATCGATCGGGAACCGCTTCACAGCATCAATAATTGAGGCGATATTGTATGCTTTATTCATCGGGATCAATTCGGTACGAAGTTCGTCGTCAACGGCGTGGAGGCTGATCGCGATATGCACCCCGAGATCCATCTCCCCAAGTTTGTCGATTTTTGTACTCAACCCGCTTGTCGAAACCGTTTGGCGTTTGCCTGAAATGGACAGCCCCTCTTCATCTTTGAGTATCGTAATCGCTTTGGCCAGATTATCCAAATTATCGAGCGGCTCTCCCATCCCCATATAAACGATATTGAGGCGACGATGAGCGGCAAGATTGTTATCCATTTTCACCGCCAATACCTGAGCGACAATCTCCCCTGCGGTGAGGTCTCGGGTAAATCCCCCCTTTGCCGTCAGACAAAATGAACACCCTACTTTACACCCTACCTGTGTCGATACACAAACGGTAAAGCGCGCTTCATGCTCGATATTCCCCTCATCATCGATGCTTTCGTCTTTCATCTTGAGCCATACCGTCTCCACCGTTTTGCCGTCACTGAGTTCAAAAAGGTACTTGATCGTTCCATCGGAAGAGCACTCTTTTCGGGCAATTTTCAGCGGCATGATCTCGTACGTTTGAGCCAATTCTTCACGCATCGATTTGGGAAGGTTTGCCATCATTTCAAAAGTCATCGCATATTGATGATAGATCCATCCCCAAATTTGTTTAGCGCGAAATGAAGGTTTAACCATCCCCGCAAGTTCAGCTTTGGTGTAATCCAAAATACATTTTTTATCCACGGATCAACCCTTTTTCTTTCAAATGTTCTCGTAGCAGCACCTTGGCAAATCCGTGATTCGCGATAAAGTCACGATGTGCATTTGCATCACAGTAGTTGGTGATACAAAAAACACCTCCTGCCGGAATACCGAAAATCTGAGCTACCCGCATCACACTAAAAAATTCCATATTTTCAATCCCCAACCCCAATGCGCGAAACTGCCCCATCGCTTTTGCAGATGTCGTAATATAGTTCGAGGAGTTGACAATAACATCTTTCACCTGCTCTGTTTGTGCCGATACAACATTATCGATAGGGGTATAGGCACTTTTGTCCAAAAAACCTAACTCAATGTTAGCTGCCGTTTTAGACGTGACAACCTCATGGATTTGATGTTCACCGTAACTTCCCGCACTCCCGACAAAGAGGAGAAATTCGGGTTTATTCACCAGACAGTGGCGGGTTAAATTGATTGCACTGTCAATCAGCCCTACTCCGACCGGTACTGCAAAATCAAACGTCTCGTTATTGCCTGCACACAGTATCATAACCGTACCGGAATCCCGTTAGCGGAAAGATAGCGTTTCAAATCCATGATATCGATCTCTTTGTAGTGAAAAATACTGGCCGCCAATGCCGCATCGGCACCATGTTCAAACGCTTCTTTAATATGTTCCATTGTCCCGGCACCTCCACTGGCGATAACCGGTACATTGACGGCACGACTGATCTGTTCGGTAATGGAAAGATCAAATCCCGCTTTCGTTCCGTCCGCATCCATAGAAGTCAGGAGGATCTCGCCTGCTCCGCGGTCTACTGCCTCTTTTGCCCATGCCAAAGCATTAATACCCGTATCGACACGGCCGCCGTTGAGATAGACATTATACTGATCTCCCGTTTTTTTCACATCAATGGCTACCACCATGCACTGAGAACCGAACCGTTTTGCCCCTTCATCGATCAACTCAGGACGTTTAATCGCAGCCGAGTTGACACTAACTTTGTCACATCCAACGGCTAATAAGCGATAAATATCATCAAGTTTACGGATACCTCCTCCGACGGTGAGGGGGATAAATACCTCTTTTGCCACTTGTTCGACAATATGGACAATAGTATCCCGCTCCTCATGGGATGCGGTAATATCTAAAAAAGTGAGTTCGTCCGCCCCCTCTTCGTTATACCGTTTTGCCACTTCAACAGGATCTCCTGCATCCTTGAGCCCTACAAAATTCACCCCTTTGACCACCCGACCGTCTTTAACGTCCAGACACGGAATGATACGCTTTGCAAAAAAATTATCCATTAGTTACCTTTGGCACAATCATGACGAAAGTATAACCCCCATTACCAAAAGTAACGATAAAGGATCTAAATTGGCAACCTTCATTCAAAACATCTACAAACTGGCATTTTTGTGATTTAATAGGGGATTAACACTTTATTGGGTACAATCAGACCAATGCAAAAAGATCGTGCCGCCATAGCCAAAAAAAAGTTTGGCCAAAATTTTTTAAAAGATGAAGCTGTTTTAGCCCAAATCATCCAATCGATGCCCGATACTCCTCACCGTATCGCGGAAATCGGGCCTGGGTTAGGTGATTTAACTAAGTATTTAGTTGATGTCAAAAGTGTCACCGCTTTTGAGGTCGATACCGACTTGTGCAAGCATTTGGAGCACCAATTTGCCGATGCCATCGCTACCAATGTCCTGACCCTCCGTTGCGGAGATGTTCTGGAACATTGGAAGAGTGAGCTTTTGGATGAACCGTACGATTTAGTGGCAAATCTGCCTTACTATATCGCTACAAATATTATCCTCAAAGCCCTCGCCGATCCGGCGTGCCGAAACTTGCTTGTCATGATACAGCGTGAAGTAGCTGAGAAATTCTCAGCCGCACCCGGTGAGAGAGCTTTTGGAGCGTTAAGCGTTATTACGCAAAGTGTGGGAGAGGCGGAGATCGTCTTACATGTCCCCCCTAGCGCATTTGAACCTGCCCCAAAAGTCGATTCGTCCGTACTGCTCATTTCAAAACGGTCAAATCGTAATGATGAAGGGTTTGAAGATTTTTTGCGAACGGCCTTTACACAGCCACGTAAAACCCTTCACAAAAATCTAACCGGACGCTATGATGGTTCTCTTCTGATTCAAGCCTATGAAACGCTTGGATTGGATCGTACCATCCGACCTCATCAGCTTTGCACTTCTGACTATCACCGGCTCTATGCCCTTATTCACTAAAAGTTCTTCTGTTGCGTTAGCGTAAACGCTATCCGTCAAAGAACTACAACTCACCTCACGATGAGTCGGGTAAGGGATTCAGAGCATCCGAATACAACCGAACTAAACGTTTAAACTACATATACTATATTAGAGAAGGAAATTTTATGTCCGATGAACAAATCGAGCCGCAAACACAACCTCAAGGGGAAAACCGTCAGCGTCGAAACAATCGAAGACCATTTCGAAGCCGAAACAATGCTGCTTCAGGTACCGAAGGGAATATAGCCGAAACAGCCAGTGGCGATGTACGTGAAGACAACCGTCCTCCGCGCAATGATAACCGTCCTCCGCGTCAGGACAACCGCCCTCCGCGCAATGATAACCGTCCTCCGCGTCAGGACAACCGCCCTCCACGCAATGATAATCGACCGCAACGCAATGAACGTCCTGAAAATTCAGACAATACCGCGGTCGATGCCGAACCAAACCGCGGAGGACGTGAGCGCGGGCGTGGGGGACGCCGCGGTGCTCCAAGTGCTCCGATTGACAGCAATCTTCGCGATTTTGTGGTTAAAAACCAAGATGCCCATAAAAATCGTCTCAATCCCCATTTTAAACTTAATCTCGAAAGCAATGACAAAGTGCGTATTACCCCGTTAGGGGGGCTCGGAGAGATTGGCGGAAACATTACCGTTATAGAGACAGAACATGAAGCAATCGTCATCGATATCGGGATGAGTTTTCCGGATGAAGAGATGCACGGTGTTGATATCCTTGTTCCGGATTTCACCTATTTGCGCGAAATACGTAAAAAAATTGTTGCCGTTATAATCACCCATGCTCACGAAGACCATATCGGAGGGGTTCCGTATCTGTTTAAAGAGATGCAATTTCCTATTTACGGAACTCCGTTGCCGCTTGCCATGATCGGCAATAAATTTGATGAACATCATATGCGTGATTTCCGCCGCTACTTTAATCCGATCGTTAAGCGTCAGGTTTATCGTATCGGGAATGATTTTGACATCGAATGGATGCATATGACCCACTCGATTATTGATTCATCCTCACTGGCAATCACGACAAAAGCCGGTACGATTATCCACACCGGCGATTTCAAAATCGACCATACGCCGGTTGACGGGTATACGGCGGATCTTCATCGTCTTGCCCACTACGGTGAAAAAGGGGTTTTATGTCTCCTCAGCGATTCAACGAATTCCTATAACAAAGAGTGGACGCCGAGTGAACTTACCGTTGCACCTGGATTTGATCGTATTTTCTCCAAAGCAGAGGGTCGTATCATCATGTCGACCTTCAGTTCAAATATTCACCGCGTCTACCAAGCCATCCAATACGGTCTCAAATATAACCGTAAAGTCTGCGTCATCGGCCGGTCCATGGAACGTAACCTCGAAGTGTGTATGCAATACGATTACATCAAGCTCCCTAAAAATATCTTCATTGATGCCGAAGAGGCCAATCGCATGAGCGATAAAGATGTTCTCATCGTCACGACCGGAAGTCAGGGGGAACCGAGTTCGGCCCTTTTCCGTATGGCAATCGGCGAGCATCGCCATATCAAAATTAAACCAACCGATATGATCGTCCTCTCCGCACGTGCGATTCCTGGTAACGAAGGATCTATTTCCGGTATGCTCAACTATCTTCAACGTGCAGGTGCACGTGTCGCAAATGACCGGGATATCCACGTGTCGGGACACGCCAGCATGGAGGAGCAAAAGTTGATGCTTCGCCTTACCAATCCTAAGTTTTTCCTCCCTGTTCACGGAGAATATAACCATATCATGAAACATAAAGAGACTGCTGTAAGCTGCGGTGTTCCCGAACGCAACATTCTCTTGATGAGTGACGGTGACTGCATCGAAGTTAATACCAAAATGATGCGCAAAGCCAAAACCGTTAAAACGGGTAAAACCTACATCGATAACCAGAACAATCATCAGATTGAAGATGACATTGTTATCGATCGCCAAAAAATGGCATCAGAAGGGATGGTTATGTTGGTTGCGCAAGTCAGCTCAGCCGATTCACATCTCCTCTCCAAACCTTTGGTAACGAGTTTCGGTCTTGTAGCTGACCGCCACGATAAAGCTTTCGCTGCAGAAATGGAAGATGTTCTCGAACATTTCCTCGTAAACCTCAAGCCGGGTCTCATCGAGAATCCAAAAGCGCTGGAAAATGATTTACGCCAAGTCGTTCGTAAACATATTTACCGCAAAATGAAAAAATATCCTCTGATCGTTCCGCACGTATTCGTTATGTAAGGTGTGCTTCGCACCCCTTACCCTTTTTAAACTCTTCTTCGCTATACTCTCCCAAACTCTAAAAAAGATTTGCCCATGAAAGTAACCTTGCAACACCATACTCCCTTAGTAATCTGCTCCGATGCCATCCGCACCTGTTGGCAAAGTTTTGATAAAAGCGATAACGGCGGCGAAAAAGACCGTGAGCTCATCGATCGCGTCGGAAATAAATTCAAACACGCTTCTACATTAGAACATATCACTTATAACTTCTATATCGAAGGGATCAGCCGCGCACTGCTTCAAGAACTCGCTCGTCACCGAATGGCGAGTCTATCGGTCAAAAGTACCCGCTATACCCTCAAAGAGCTTAAAGACGAAGAACCCTTTAGTATTGACCATAAAGAGCGTGCGGAGAAATATCTGATTATGACCGATGTCCAAATGGTCGATGAAATGAGTATCCTGGCCCTTGAAAATCTTCGTGGCGTATTGGCAGCGGGGATCAGTAATGACCGTGCCAAATACTGCCTTCCGGAAAGTTATAAGACCGAACTTGCATGGTCGATCAATGCACGAAGTTTGCAAAACTTCATCTCTCTACGCAGTGACAAATCGGCATTATGGGAGATACGCGATTTAGCCCGTGCGGTGTATAACGCGCTTCCGGAAGATCACCGTTATCTGTTTGAAAATTCGCTAAAAGAGGAACACCTATCATGAAAAAAACTCTACTACTTGGTGTCATTGCCGCAATATTTCTCGTTAGCGGATGCGCTGAAAAAGAATTTACCTTTAATGGGATGATATGTCCTGCAGGGACAAGCGAAGAACGGATACGGGCTGATTTTGCCGAATGTAAATATTATGACCTTGAAGCAGCCACAAAAGCATCACGAGCACCGATTACTATTGAATGTAAAAAATGTTTAGAAAACAAAGGGTACAAAATCGAACAATAGATCGTTCTTAGAACGGTTTATGATTGCCTAGAAAGTGTTAGAGAGAAGAGAGGAGCTTCAGGGGAAATTCCCTGAAGTGTTTAGAATTATAGTGCTGCTTTAGCTTGTGCAGTGAGGGCAGTAAATGCCGCTGCATCGTTCATAGCCATGTCAGCAAGGATTTTGCGATCAAGTTCGATGTTGGCACGTTTAAGGCCGTTCATGAATACTGAATAGCTCATTCCGTTTAGGCGGCATGCCGCATTGATACGGATAATCCACAATTTACGGAATTCACGTTTTTTCTGTTTACGGTCACGGAACGCGTATACGAGTGAGCGCTCGAGTTGCTCTTTCGCTTTACGGAAATGTTTGTGACGAGCACTGTAGAAACCACGTGCGAGTTTCAATACTTTTTTATGACGTCTGCGTCTTACGACACCAGTTTTTACTCTTGGCATTATTTTCCTTTCTTTACCCGGTGCATCTCAATCTTAATGACGGGGTGCCGCTTTGCGGACTTGCCCAGCGTTATGCTGGAGGGGTTGGTAGATTATTAGTCTACGATCATCTTTTTGATAGCTTTGACATCTACGTTAGCAACCACTTTAGGGGTGTTTTGCTTGCGTCGAGTTCCAGCATCTTGTTTTGTCAAAATGTGGCTGCGGAATGCTGTACCACGTTTGATCTGACCATTTTTTTTCACTTTAAAGCGCTTAACAGCACCTTTAACCGATTTCATTTTTGGCATCGACTTGATCCTTTCGCAAAAAATTCTCTAAACGAGAGGCGGATTATACCATAAAAAAACTTTTTATTTAATTTATACGAAACTGCTGAGATTATCTTTGAGACTATAGAGGTCAGATGAAGAAGATTGTACGCATCAATACGTCAATAAGCAGAGTGTTTATTGACGCAATGCAAAAGAAACTATTATTTTTTATCGTCTTTTTTCGGATGGATCATCATATTACAATAGCGCCCTTCCATAGCCGGTGCCTTATACATGGTTCCCACATCTTCAACCATAGGCCAAACTCGTTGCAATACAGCAACAGCCGATTCAGGATGCGCCATTTCACGTCCGCGTAAAAATACACGGAAATGGACATGTTTCCCCTCTTCGAGAAATTCTCGCGCATGCTTTACTTTGTATCCGATATCATTATCCGCAATTTTAACCGACAGTTTGATCTCTTTGACTTCAACTTTTGTCTGCTTCTTACGCGCCTCTTTTTTCTTTTTCTCTTCTTGGTAATGAAACTTACCGTAGTCCATGATTTTTGCGACAGGGGGCTTCGCATCCGGAGAGATAAGAACTAAATCCAGTCCCATTTCGTTTGCTTTGTTCATCGCTTCATTAATCGAAACGATACCTAATGCTTCACCGCCGTCTACGACACAGCGTACTTCAGGGACCCTGATATCTTCGTTCATCAGGACTCGGTCTTGTTTTTTAATCAAAAATGTACCTCATTAATTTGTTGTTTTACCTGTGCTAGGAACTCTTCTTCGCCCAGATTATATTGTTCACGCTTGCGTCGATCACGCACCGCGATACTTTTGTTGGTTACCTCTTCATCGCCTAACACGATAATCAGAGGCACACGTCCTTTTTCCGCTGTACGGATACGCTTATTTAAACTTTCATTTTTATCGAAAATTTCAAAATCGGCACCTAAATCAATTAATTTAGCGCCCAATTCACGTGCGTAAGCTTCGTGTGCAGGGGCAATCGGAACGATTGCAACCTGCGTCGGAGCGATAAACATCGGAAACTCCCCAGCGTAATGCTCCGTCAATATACCAACAAATCGCTCAAACGAACCTAAAATGGCACGATGAATCATCACCGGTTGTATTTTTACGTTCTCTTCACCGTTATATTCCAGTTCAAAACGCGCCGGAAGATTGAAATCGAGCTGAATGGTTCCACACTGCCATTCACGCCCGATAGCATCGGTAATTTTAATGTCGATTTTTGGACCGTAAAACGCTCCGCCCCCCTCATCAATTTCATAAGAGAGGTTGTTTTTATCCATAGCCGTTTTCAAGGCGTTGGTAGAAATCTCCCAAACCGCGTCATCTCCGACCGCTTTTTCCGGTTTCGTCGAAATCATCATTTTATAGTTAAACTCAAATGTTTTCATGATTTTATCAACGAAATCGACGACTTCGATGATTTGCTGCTCAATCTGATCGGCAGTACAAAATATGTGGGCATCGTCTTGGGTAAATTCACGGACACGGAACAAGCCGTGAAGCGCTCCCGTCATCTCATGACGGTGAACGACCCCGTATTCGAAATATTTGAGCGGAAGATCACGGTAGGAGTGCAGATCATGCTCGTACACTTTGATATGCCCGACGCAGTTCATCGGTTTTACTCCGAATTCAAGCTCATCGATATTGGTAAAATACATGTTTTCGCCGTAATTTTGATAATGGCCCGATACTTTCCACAAATCGGAACGAAGCATCTCCGGGCCGCGAACCGGCTCATAGCCCCGTTTTCGGTGGGCTTTGAAAAGGAGCTGCTCAAGACGTGAACGCATACGGGCACCGGCAGGGAGCCAAATCGGGAATCCGGCCCCAACTTCTTCACGGAACGTGAAAAGCTTCATTTCGGCACCGATTTTGCGGTGATCCCGTTTTTCGGCTTCTGCCATTTGGTCAAGATACGCTTTTAGTGACTCTTTATCGGCAAACGCAATTCCGTAAATACGGGTAAGCATCTCATTTTTGCTATCTCCCCCTAAATAAGCACCCGAAATTTTTGTCAGCTTAAAATAACGGAGAAATCCGACACTTGGCAAGTGTGGACCACGGCAAAGATCTTCAAAATTTCCTTGTTTATAAATGGAAACCGTATCACTTGGAATACGATCCATGACCGCTTGCTTAAGATGATCCCCCGCAAATTTACTGCGCGCCTCATCTTTGGTAATTTCATACCGCTCAATTTTTTCTTTGCCTTTGGCAATATCAAGCATTTTCTTTTCAATCGTTTTAAGATCTTCTTCGCCAAGCGTTTCATTGACTTTGAAATCGTAGTAGAACCCCTCTTTTACGGTTGGTCCCACAAAAAATTTCGCATCGGTATAAAGAGCTTTTATCGCCTCGGCCATTAAATGGGCGCATGAGTGACGAATCACTTCCAACGCCTCCGGTGAATTATCATAAGCGATCTCATCACCCGTAATTCCAAGAGCCCCGGCGGTTTGTAAATCAACTATTTGATCGTTGTGTTTGATCGCAATAATATCCATAAGGGTATGCCTCGTTTGAGAAAATATCGCGGATTATACGGAATTGTTGATTGGTTTACGATTAAAAAATGAAAGTGATGTAATTTTTGAGGGAAAAAAGTGGAAATGGTGGTCCCAACAGGACTCGAACCTGTGACCACTACCTTGTCGAGGTAGTGCTCTACCAACTGAGCTATAAGACCACTAACTTAATGAAAGAGCGAAATTATATCCATGCAGAAGTTAAAAGTCACTTAACTTTTGCATGTATTCGGACGAAAATTTAAAATAATCAACCAAATAACGGCTAAATCGATCATAACATCGGCAAAATTGAAAACAGCAAAGTCAAATCCGCAATGCCAATAGACATAGTCAACAACACCGCCGTGAATAAAACGGTCATATATGTTCGAGAACCCAGCCCCGATAAGGATCCCTACCGGGAGGATATAGCACCCTTTTCGCAAATTTAAAACATATCCGATTACACCGGCCAAAAGGGCTAACTGTATCCATTTAAGCCCCTCTTCCAAAAAGGCAAACATTGAAAATGCCACCCCTTTATTGTAAACCAAAATGAGATCAATACAATCGGTATAATGGCGAAAACCTTCAACAAATAGCAGTTTAATATTCTGATCTATAATGAAAATACCGGCAGCGGCCAGCACCAAAATCACTAATGATTTAAGCATTCAATGCCTTTTCAAAAAAACTCACAATCTGCTCCATGGCTTTTTCCATAGCTTTTGAATCCTTCCCCTCCAGCAAAATACGCAATTTATTCTCAGTTCCCGAATATCGGATCAAATGACGTATATGTGCGGCATCAATCGCTCCCAGTTCTTCCTTTAATCCGTCGATCTGTTCAAGAGGTTTTTTGGTTTTTACTTTAATATTTACCAATTTTTGAGGATAGAGTTCGAACGGACGGAGTATTTTGCTGGCTTTTTCTCCGGATGTTATTAACAATGCCAGAATCTGCAACGCGCTCACCAACCCATCTCCTGTTTTGGCATAATCATGCATGACGATATGACCGCTTTGTTCTCCCCCGAAATTAATATTCTTTTCACGCATCAGTTCCAGTACGTACTTATCTCCGACATTCGAACGGTAAAGATTCAATCCATGCTCATTCATGGTATCTTCAAGCGCTTGATTGCTCATGACCGTTGCTACAATCCCGTCCCCGGTCAGCTTGCCGCTTTGGTGCAAGAAAAGGCCGAGTGCCCCTAGAATCTGATCCCCGTCCACTTCATTACCGTTTTCATCAACCACAATGAGACGATCGGCATCTCCATCCAAAGCCAACCCGATATCTGCCCGATACTGGATGACTGCTTCCCGTAAATCTTTGGTATGCAAAGCGCCGCAACCTTCATTAATATTGTACCCGTTAGGCTTATCATGCAATACAATCACTTCCGCGCCAAGCTCTTCGAGTACCGTCGGTCCAACTTTATACCCGGCCCCGTTTGCCGTATCCAGAACGATTCGGATACCTTGCAGCGTAAGACTACGGCAAAATGAATTTTTGAGTTGTACGATATAGCGTCCGATAACATCATCAATCCGTTTAGCCGATCCGATTTTTTTCCCGGTAACCTGCCCTTCATGCAATTGTGCTTTATCATGAACTATAGCTTCGATATGGGCTTCAATCTCTTCTGAAAGTTTATTTCCGTGTGCGTCAAAAAACTTAATTCCGTTATCTTCATACGGATTGTGGCTAGCCGAAATCATAATACCGGCATCACACCGCATATCCTCGGTTAAAAAAGCAATGGCCGGCGTAGGCATAGGGCCGATTTGTACAACATCGTATCCAACCGCTGTCAACCCGGTGACTATAGCGTTTTCGATCATATACCCGCTTCGGCGCGTATCTTTTCCCACCAAAATTTTCTTCGTACGGGCACGATCACTAAAATAGATCCCAGCCGCCATTGCTACACGCATCGCTAATTCTGCCGTTAAAAATGAGCCCGCTTCACCGCGTACTCCGTCGGTTCCGAATAATTTCATCCCGTTTTCTCCCTATAAGATTGATAATTCCGCTACAATCCATAAAATTTAACTTAATTTTAATTATCTTTAAGGTAGTATTCTACCCTAAAAAAAATTCGACAAGGATAAATGCCATGGCAAACCATAAGTCAGCATTGAAACGTATCCGTCAGACGGAAAAGCGTACAGAACGCAACCGATTCTATCGCACACGTATTAAAAACATCGTTAAAGCGGTTCGCACTGCAGTAGATGCAGGAAACAAAGAAGAAGCACAAGCGGCTCTCGTCATTGCAAACGCCAACCTTCATAAATATGTCAGCAAAGGTGTCTTGAAAAAAGAGACAGCTGCACGTAAAGTAAGCCGCCTTCACCTCGCTGTTAACGCGATTCAAGCCTAAGTATAACGAACTAAAATTTCCCCTCTCGGGTAGATTTTGGTTACCCCCTTTTCGCACAACGCCTTTCTTTAGGAATCATCATTATGCTATCCGACAAACTCACCCCGTTTATCAACCGTTATAACGAATTAACCGAGCTACTCAGTTCACCCGATATCGGCAATGACATCAAACGGATGACCGAACTCTCAAAAGAGCAATCCTCCATCCAAGCCATTGTGAATAAAGCGACCGAGTACAAAAAACTCCTCGAGGATATCGAAGAGAACAAATCACTCGCCTTTGATGCCGAACTCGGTGAACTTGCCAAAGAGGAACTGAAAGCACTCGAACCGCTTGTTGAACCTCTTGAAGAGGAGATCAAAAAGCTCCTGATCCCGGCTGATCCAAACGACAAACGTAATATCTATATCGAATTGCGTGCCGGTACAGGCGGAGATGAAGCCGCCATCTTTGTGGGTGATTTGTTCAATGCTTATGTCCGCTATGCCGACGTCAAAGGGTGGAAAATCGAATTAATGAGTTCCAGTCCATCCGACGCGGGAGGGTACAAAGAGATTATCGCCCTCATCAAAGGGGAACAGGTTTACTCACGTCTCAAATATGAAGCGGGAACGCACCGGGTTCAGCGGGTTCCGGCAACCGAATCCCAGGGACGGGTTCACACTTCCGCCATCACCGTAGCCGTCATGCCCGAAGTTGACGATGTCGAAGTGGTTATCAACGAAAATGAACTCAAAATCGATGTGATGCGCTCAAGCGGTTCAGGTGGGCAAAGTGTCAATACTACCGACTCAGCTGTACGGATCACCCACCTTCCGACCGGTATCGTTGTCACCAATCAGGACGAAAAATCTCAGCATAAAAACAAAGATAAGGCGATGAAAATCCTCAAAGCCCGTATCTATGAGATGCAGATGGAAGAGGCAAAAATCAAAGAGATGAGCGAGCGTAAAGAGCAGGTAGGAACCGGAGACCGTTCCGGTCGTATCCGAACGTATAACTATCCTCAAAATCGAATTTCAGACCACCGTATCAATCTTACTTTGTACCGACTCGATGAGATTATGCAGGGGGGATTGATGGATGATATTATCGAACCGTTGATCGCCGATGCTCAGGCGCAGATTATGGAGAGAGCCGGCTTATAAGTACTCTCACATCCTTTTCTTTTTCATAAGAAAAGTATACAAAAGAAAATCGCCCCCTCAATAGAACGCTTCCAACCGCTTTGGCACTACTGCCAGCGGTTTGGCTCTAGGTAAATTTCGGGGGCCAATTAATTATAAATTCGTCTCTTCGGCATCCTTAAAAGCCACGCGCGATGGCCGCGTGAGCGATTTGCCGAAGAGACACGCTTCTTTTGTTTCTTTTCTTGGTGGCAAGAAAAGAAAGTAAGTATTAATTTCTCCAAGTGGTTTCAAAAACCCCTTTTACTTCCCCTTTAAACGTAATCACACCCTCTTCCAGCCCAAGATAAAGGGTTTCTCCGCTTTTTGGAAATACTTGCGTTTGATCGGCTACGAGTCTCTCTTGTACCGCTCGATAAAAACTCGCCGCCATACCCGTTCCGCAGGCCAATGTCTCATCTTCAACACCGCGTTCATACGTTCGTACCCGAAGCGTTCCGTCAAGATTGATGCTCGCAATATTCACATTGGCGTTGTAGCGATGACGAAGGGTACGCGCCATATCAATATTGAAATGTTCGATATCGGCATCAAACGTAATCAGATGGGGAACTCCCGTATCGATCAGCCACCATCGCATTCCACTCTCGATAATCTCCTGATTCACGATCACGGGTGGGGTAAGGTCGCTTTGGACCATATTGCCCTCAACCTGGGCTTTGATGACCCCGGCTCCGGTTAAAAAGGCCATTGAAGCCGGGGCCAATCCAAAACGATGGGCATAATGGGCGCATGCACGGCTACCGTTTCCGCACATCGAAGCAGTAGAGCCGTCAGCATTATAAAATTCCCATTCAAAATCATGGTTTTCATGCGGGACAAGAACAATCAGCCCATCGGCCCCGATCCCGTTTTGCCGATCGCATAACGTACGCGCCAATTGGGAACGGTCGGCTTTTTCAAAGGCATGAAAGATGACAAAGTCATTGCCGCTTGCACAGTATTTGGCAATTTGAAGCATGAATATCCTTTGGATAAATAATAAGTCTAATTATACCTTAGGGGCAGGATAGAGCGCTTTAATCGTTTCGACAAAGTGTTCGCACTCTTTCTGAAGATGTTTGAGATTGGATGAGTTGTCGATAACCCACGTTGCACGCTTTTTCTTTTCCTCGATGTCCATCTGGCTTTCGATTCTCCGAAGGGATTCTTCCTCTGAGAAACCGTTGCGTTTCATGAAGCGTTCCAATTGAATCGTTTTCGGAGTATATACTACTACCGAATGTTTTATCGGATATGATCCAGTCTCAAAAAAAAGGGGAATATCAATTAAATAGGGGTATTTAAGCCGATCTTGTTTCTCACTTTGCTCTTCTATAGCAATACGAATCTTTGGATGCAAGAAAGCTTCGAGCTCTCTTTTAGCCTCAGAATCGGAAAATATCTTTTTTCCCAATTCAGGACGTTTGACTTTAGAACCGTGAAGAAATTCTTTTCCGAAATATTCCCCAATCCATGCAGAATTTTCATCCAGAATCCGGTGACTGATTGTGTCCGCGTCTATGATGCGAAGACCGTTCAGTCCCAATAAAGATGCAACCGTACTTTTACCTGTTGCAATCCCTCCGGTCAGGGCAATAGCATATTCATATGCCATTAATTACGTATGATTCCCAAATAATTTTTACGAATGTACTGCGGCATTGCAAATGAGGCAGTGTGAATATCACAATTATAATATTGATGCCCTTCTAGCAAATCGCTGCGTTGCAAAATCAAATCGGCTGTCGGATGGTACTCTTTAGAACAAAGGAGCAGGGTTGATCCGTCTTCCAAATGATACGGCATAATAATTTTAAAATAATTGCCCAATACACCCATCAAATTAGAATTGCTTTGAATATCCTCCAGATCAGGATGGCGCATGACCGCTAGCCCATCCTCTTTAAGAATTCGGTTTAGGTGAGCCAAAACGGCACCGTCACTTTGAACGGCATCGATCATTGCGATATCAACACTCTTGTCTGCTACGTTTCGTAACGGCTCAAGAAGGTTTTCACTTCCCATGAAGGTTGTTTGCAGATCACGATAGCGACCGAGTTCCTCGATAAGAAGAGTATTATCTTCGCTTGCTACCACTACCGAAGCAGGATTTTTATGGGTGCACATAGGAATATGTACCATCATTTCAGGGTAAATAAACGTTTTCATCAGTTATGGTATCTCTTCTTTTGGGAATTTTCGAGCGATTGTAACATGCTGAGATTAAAAGGGTTTGAATCTTCCATTTATACTGCGCGGCTAAAGGTTACACTCTTACATTTGCTATAATTTTATCCAATTTATTCTAAGTATAGAGAGGAAGCGCAATGTGTGCCGAAAAAATTCAACGTTTCTTAATGGCGATCGTCTTAACCGCGACGATGCTTCTGTTTGCCGGAAACCAGCTCATCTATGCAATGATTCTCCAAACTTTGGTTATTTTGATGCTCATCGTATGGGCTTTGAGTGATTTTTGCCCTTCATTGTAGATTTTCAAAAAAGTTTTCGGTAAATGTCCCCAAAAAGATTGAGCCCCTAAATTTCTCCTAACCACTCTTTCGTTATAATAGCCTCACTATTTAAGGTGAGGAATCCCATGAGCCAAATCAGTTATAAAGATGCCGGTGTCGATATCGATGCGGGTAACAGTTTCGTCGAAAACATTAAACCACTCGTTAAATCGACTGCAATACCCGGTGTTTTAGGTGGGATCGGCTCTTTTGCCGGTGCGTTTGAACTCCCGACAGGTTACCGTGAACCGGTCATGCTCGCGGCAACAGACGGGGTCGGAACCAAACTTAAACTTGCCATCGATTCGGGTATTCATAATACGGTCGGGATTGATTTGGTTGCGATGTGCGTGAATGATTTGATCTGTAATTTCGGAACTCCATCGTTCTTCCTCGATTATTATGCAACGGGGAAACTTGATGTGACAGCGGCTACTGCGGTAGTAAGCGGTATTGCGGAAGGGTGCCGTCAGGCCGAATGTGCCCTTATCGGTGGAGAAACGGCGGAAATGCCGGGAATGTACCATAGCGATGATTACGATTTAGCAGGATTTGCCGTCGGTATCGGTGAAAAAAGCGAGCTTGACCGTAGCGATAAAGTGCAAGCCGGTGATATCCTTATTGCATTGCCAAGTTCAGGGCTCCACTCTAACGGATTCTCTTTGGCACGTAAAGTTCTGTTTGAAAAAATGGGGATGAAGTTTGAAGATGAATTTGAAGGTAAGCCTCTTATCGAAACTCTTTTGACTCCGACACGCATTTACGTCAAAACGTTCAAAGCACTCAAAGATAAAATTCAGGCACTTGCCCATATCACCGGCGGGGGAATCGTTGAAAATTTCCCTCGTGTTCTTCCTGAGGGGCTACGTGCCGTCATCACGGAATCATCAATCCGTGTATTACCTATTTTTGAACTCATCGGCAAACACGTTGAACGCCATGAGATGTTTCGTGCTTTCAATATGGGGGTCGGAATGATTCTTGTCGTCAAAGAAGAGGATGTTGCGGATGTATTAGCCGAAACGGACGGCTATATTATCGGACATCTTGAAGCAGGCCAACGGGAAGCGGTTTTAGTCTAATTTTCCCCTTTTCTATTGTATTAAGACGCTTTCTCTACTTTTTATACTATCATATTCATTCATTTTCCTTAAGGAGATCGAATGAATGTGAAACTTACCTCCTCCATTATCATTGCTGCGGCTATCGGAATCCAATTTATCCCCTATGGTAAAGACCACACCAATCCCCCGGTTATGAGCGAACCGCAATGGGATTCTTCCCGCACGGAAGAGCTTTTTAGTCGAGCCTGTGCGGATTGTCATTCCAATATGACTAAATATCCATGGTATAGCCATATCGCACCTATTTCGTGGCTTGTTATGCACGACATTGAAGAAGGTCGCGAACATTTGAACGTTTCCCTGCTAGGTATCCAAAAGAAAAATGAAGTGAAGGATGCTGCCGAAGAAGTAAAAGATGGAGAAATGCCGATACTGCCTTACCTTATTGCCCATCCTGAAGCAAGATTATCCGATACTGAAAAAAAAGAGTTGATTAGCGGATTGGAAAATACTTTCGGAAAAAAAGAAGAGGAAGAGAAATAAAGAGATGCGAAACGGGGAAAACCCCGCTTCCTTTTATTTTAACATATCTGCTCTTGGGAAAGTAAAGGTGGACTGACGCGTAACCGCTACTTTCTCTTTTGCATCGACGGCATATGCGTTGATTGTTATCGGAATAACGGTATCTTTACGATCGTCATTCACCAGCATCTCGTCTGTGTACAAAACAATAACTTTTTTCTTAACAACACCCGGTTTGACTTTAAACGGTTTCTCCGGTTGAGCAATTTTAATTTTTCCTTCCATTCCCGCCGGTGCTACAACATCAAAGTAATATTCATGATCTTCATTGAGCGTATTTTGCAATAGGAACGTATAGGCATTGTCCACTTGTACTTTTCCGGCATCATTTGTTGTAATGGAATACAACCGGTTCTCTTTATTGATATTGAGAAGCATGTATTCTTTTTTGCTGCCCATCATTCCCAAAATAATACTGACAATAATTAAAATACCGATGTATCCCAAAATTTTCGGACGGAAATAATGGGTTTTCCCTTTCATGTACAATGTTTCTTTTTCACTTGACCATTCCACCAATGAAGGTTTCCCGAGTTTCCCCATCACTTCGGTACAGGCATCGACGCATTCAAGACAGTTAATACACTCAAGCTGTAGACCTTTACGGATATCGATATGGGTCGGACAGACGGTTACACAGCTCTCGCAGGTCGTACATTCGGCATTGCTATTGACCGCAAGGAGATCTTTTTGTTTTGTAAAAATTTTCTCTTTATTTTCATCATAAATATCCCCTCCGCGGTTCGGATTATAAATTGCCATAACCGTGTCGTCATCATATAAAACCGATTGAATACGTGAGTAGGGACACACATAAACACAAAAATTCTCTTGTAGAAAAATAACGTCATAGACCAAAAAGGCAACAATGCCAAGAATGGATCCAATAAGTACCGTATGTTCCATAGGATTTTGTATGTAAGCCAAAAAATCTTCCGGCGGTACAAAAAACCACATCAAATCGGCTGCCGCGATAAAAGAAAGGAGAGTCCATAACAAAATCGCCGCTAAACGCTTGATCTTATTCTCCGCTTTAGAATAATCCGGTTCTTGTTGCTTGTTTTTAATCCGTTTACGAAGCCCTAAAAGTTTTGTCTCGATTAAATCGCGGTATACCACACGAAAAATAGTCTGTGGGCACATCCATCCGCAGAAAACACGCCCTCCCAATACGGTAATTCCGAAAATACCGATAAAAAGGATCATTAGTAGAAACGGCATCAAGTAAAGCTCTTGCATATCAAATTGAACAAACATCAGATGAAGTTTGAGCTTATCAAAGCTTAGCAAGAAGAGATGGTTTCCATCCACTGTAATCCAAGGAACCACTAAAGCGAATATGGTCACCAGGCCATAAAACCAATACCGTTTAATCCGCCATGGAGTCCACCCGGACAAATACTCTTTCCCTTTTTCCATTACCGTTTCACTCATAATTCTTCCTTCGAATTTACTTCAATATTCGGGCATCGGATCGTACCGATAACCATTGCTTCAGCATCCACATCATTTCCGATACCGATTACTCCGCTGACAACCTCTTTAAGTTCACGTGACTCGATATAGTCTTTTAATGAACTCCGGCTGACCCCCAAAACACGTGCAATCTCACTCACACTTTTCCGTTTTTTGAGTAAATCAAGAATCTCTTCCAAATAAATATCAAATTTAGAAGATGATTTTGAACCGCGAGGGCGTCCAATCCCTTTTTTAGCATCGTCTTGCAAAACTTGGCGAAGTTGGTCGATTAAACCCAAAACCACCATTGTATCACTTTTACGATCTATCACTACACCGGATTTAACGAAATGGATCGTATTCCCATTTTTGAGCAGACAGCTGAACATTTGCACCAAATCTTCAATGCAATTACTAAGGGTCCATGTATCATAAACAATTAATGTATCATCATTTAAAGATCGAAAAAAACGAACGACTTCATGACGATCAACCAACCGTTTATTTTGTGATGTCTGATCCACCAACTCTTCGTGAATCGTAATCTTTTTTTGGTCGGCATATCCGTTAATTAATTTAAGCTGTTCATAAACACCGTCAAAATCTTTATCCGGGCGGATATAACTAACAGTCATTGTATGCTTAAATCCTTTATATACTTTAGTTTAATCGTCATATTATCAAATTTGACGATCAAAGTCAATATATATTATTGTTTTTTCGTCACATTTTTCTGATCAATAATGACAACCTCACATTGCAACTCGATGCCAAATTCATTCACAACCCTCTTTTGCGCTTCATGGATTAGACTCAAAGCCTCGTCATACGTTCCACCGCCGTAATTGACAAGAAAATTTGCGTGGACTTCACTAAATGCCATTGCTCCGTTTCGGATCCCTTTTAGACCGACCGCCTCAATCAGCCTTCCGGCGTAATCTCCAGGCGGATTTTTAAAACAGCTGCCGGCACTGGGATCACTCGGTTGGTTGGAACGCATTGCGGCAAACATATCATACCGTTCTGACGAATACCCCGGTATTGCTTCAAAGACTGCTTCAAAAACCACTTCATCAATTGAGGTTTTCCGATATCCGTAAACGATGTCGCTTTTTTGTTTCCAGCCGCTTGGAGTACGTATGGCGATGAGATGATTAAATATCTCATATTCCTTAAGTCCGGCATTCATTTTAATCATGCCGCCAAGCGTTCCGGGAAGCTTTGATAAATATTCAAAATGGGCAATGTCGTTTTTTTTACAAAATGAGACAACCCGTCCACCGGGGGTAGCCGCACCGATATGAAGGCCATCTTCTTCTAAACGGATAAAATCATACATTTTTGATAAGATCATTAGCGGCGGCGGAGCAGGAGAAACAAGGACATTGTTCGCACTGCCGATAATCATGCGTCCATCAGGTATTATGTCGTTTTCAATCAATGCGACCTCTACGACCGGGCCTATGCGGATAGAACTGAATTTTGAAAAATCGATTGTTTTTGTATTCATTGCATAAAGGTCGGAATCATATTAAACATACGAATGGTGAAATCCTGCATTTCATTCATCATCCAAGGCATTGTCAAAATGATAACCACAACAATGCCGATAATTTTTGGAATGAAACTCAAAGTCATCTCATTGATCTGAGTGGTCGCCTGAAAAATGCTCACAGCCAGTCCCAAGAACATTCCGACCAGGAGTGCGGGCAGAGAGAGGATCAACGCTATTTTAAATGTCTCTATCCCCAATCCGATTAATTCTTCTTGCATCATCGTAAAGTCCTTATAACGAACAGATATTTTTCAATGGCCGAACCACCATAAACTTCTTTTCATACGAAAAAAAAACAATGCGTATAAAAATTGTTACAGTGGAAAGAACTCCCATATTAACTGTACCTAAGTTCAGAATACTCAAGCGGTATCATAAAATCTCTCGAGTGGATATGCTGTTCAAAGAAACCATGGTTATAGCCGATTTCAAAAAGTTTATCTATGGCGCGATACTGGGTATCGTTTAACGTTATTGACTCATCGTTTGCATACAGTTCAAGGTATTTTTCCAAGGTCGGTGCATCTATTCGTACCAAAGAGCGTTCCATTAACATCCGGGAGAGACGTTCTTTATGATCCCGCGCGATCTGTACCGCTTTGGTTAAAAGGTTTTCATACTCTATAGCTGATGTCAGAGGCAATGATCTTCGTATCGCCATACCTCCAAGCGGGAGCGGAAGTTCACCTCCGGACAATTCGCACCAGACATCCCAAAGTTCCCGTTCGACTTCCAATGAGTCGTCATATCCCAAAATGGATTCGTGGATCAATACACCCGCATCGACAATACCGTCCAAGACTGCCTGCTCGATCTCTAAAAAATTCATATACACAATTTTAGCATCCGGATATGCTACTTTGAAAAGCAATGCATTCGTTGTAAATTTTCCGCTGAGAGCCACTTTGAACCGTTTTTTTAAGACGGTCTCTTTTTTTCGGATCAGCTTAGGGCCATAGCCCTGGCCAAAACTGACAGCGGTTCGCAAAAGGGCATAGTCATTCCGGATATGGGGATAAAGTCCGAAGCTGATTGCCGTTATATCGTATGTCCCTTTGAGCGCTTCCGTATTTAACGTCTCGATGTCCAATGCGATATTTTCGAATCGAGTATTCTCTTTGCTTACCCAACCGAATTTAATGGCGTAATACATAAATATATCATCCGCATCGGGAGAGTGGGCTATCACCATGTTTTTCACTGAAAATCCTAAAAAGTATTCTGTATTAAAAAGGGGATCTTACCTCACTTGGATTCGTCCTGATCCGGTTAGAATAAACACCCTTCTTGAGGTTTTGTGGTTCTATCTCAATTAAATTTTAACCAAATAACGCTAAAATATCCCTATTCCATAATGCGAATTATTAATATTTCAATTTGTCATATTTTTAAAATATATTTCAATTTGTCATATTATGACGCAATTTTAACACTAAATACTCCCAGGAGAGCACCGCATGATGGATCCAAATAAACTTAAATCGTTAGAACTCGCTATGAAGCAAATCGACAAAACCTTTGGTAAGGGGACGTTGATGCGTTTGGGCGATAAAGAGATCGAACCGATCAATTCGATTAGTACCGGCTCTATCGGCCTGGACTTAGCCCTCGGGATCGGTGGGGTACCGGAAGGTCGCGTCATCGAAATCTATGGACCGGAGAGTTCAGGAAAAACGACCCTGAGTTTGCAAATAACGGCTGAGTGTCAAAAAAACGGAGGCGTTTGTGCCTTCATTGATGCGGAACACGCACTTGATATCGGATACGCAAAAAACCTCGGTGTCGATGTCGAAAATCTTTTGGTTTCTCAACCCGACTATGGCGAACAGGCACTGGATATTGTTGAAACGATTGTTCGAAGCGGAGCGGTTGATTTAATTGTTATTGACTCGGTCGCCGCACTGACACCGAAAGTGGAAATTGAAGGGGAGATGAACGATCAGCAAGTAGGCGTACAGGCCCGCTTGATGTCTAAAGCCCTCCGAAAGCTTACCGGTATCATGCATAAAATGAACTGTACCATTATTTTCATCAACCAAATTCGGATGAAAATCGGAACGATGGGATATGGATCGCCCGAAACGACAACGGGGGGAAATGCCCTTAAGTTTTATGCGTCTGTCCGTATCGATGTACGTAAAATTGCCACCCTTAAACAAGGTGAAAGTCAAATCGGAAACCGTGTCAAGGCAAAAGTGATTAAAAATAAAGTTGCACCGCCGTTTCGTCAAGCAGAATTTGATATCATGTTCGGTGAGGGGATCTCCAAAGAGGGGGAACTCGTCGACTACGGTGTCAAACTGGATATCATTGATAAAAGTGGAGCATGGTTCAGTTTTGAAGATACAAAACTTGGACAAGGGCGTGAAAACGTTAAACAAAAATTCAAAGACGATCCTGAACTGGCTCGTAAAATCGAAGAAAAAATTAAATCCGCGATGGGTGTCAGTGGCATTATCGCAATGGATGAATCAGATATAAGTGAGGTAGACGAATGATTTTTATTGATGAAGTAAGTGCAATCGAAGTAATGGATTCTCGCGGGAATCCTACAGTCAAAGCAACAGTACAATTAAGTGACGGGACCCGCGAAAGTGCGATCGTTCCAAGCGGTGCCAGTACCGGAAAACGTGAAGCCTTGGAACTTCGTGACGGCGACAGCCGATACATGGGTAAAGGGGTCCTCAAAGCGGTTGAAAATGTTAATACGCAAATTGCTGATGCCATCATGGGTCTTAGCCCCTTTAACCAAGCAATGGTTGATGCCGTTATGAAAGAGCTTGACGGGACAGAAAACTACGGGAACTTAGGGGCTAACGCTGTCCTAGGTGTTTCTATGGCGGTTGCCCGTGCGGCGGCTAAAAGTCTCGGAATCCCGCTATATCGTTACCTCGGAGGAGCCAATGCAATGGTATTGCCGGTTCCGATGCTCAATATTATCAACGGTGGAAGCCATGCGGACAACAGTGTTGATTTCCAAGAATACATGATTATGCCGATCGGCTTTAGTGATTTTTCCGAAGGGCTTCGCGCATCGGCTGAAGTGTATCATAACCTCAAAAAGATTCTCAAAGACCGCGGTGCCAATACCGCACTCGGTGATGAGGGGGGATTTGCTCCGGATTTAAGTTCGAATGAAGAGCCTATTCAAGTTATCATGGAAGCAATTGCAAAAGCCGGATACAAAGCCGGAGAACAAATTGCCATTGCACTGGATGTAGCAGCTTCTGAATTGGTAACCGAAGGGGGCTACCGTCTAGATTCCGAAAACAGAACCGTCACTTCTGAAGAGCTTGTCGGGTATTACGAAGCACTTTGCTCAAAATATCCGATCGTATCTATCGAAGACGGTCTTAGCGAAGATGACTGGGCAGGTTGGAAAATCCTAACTGAGCGTTTAGGCTCAAAAGTTCAACTCGTGGGAGACGATCTTTTCGTAACCAATGCGAATATCTTGGCTGAAGGGATAGACAAAGGGATTGCCAATGCTATTCTCATCAAACCGAATCAAATCGGATCGGTATCTGAAACGATGTTGACCGTACGTCTTGCACAGCGAAACGGCTATAAATGCGTTATGTCCCACCGTTCGGGAGAAAGTGAAGATGCGTTTATCGCTGATTTCGCTGTTGCCCTTAATTGTGGTGAGATCAAAACCGGTTCAACGGCACGTGGTGAACGAACGGCAAAATATAACCGTCTTCTGGAGATCGAAACCGAAGTCATGTACGGTGAATATTTGGGAAGTTCTCTCTTTAATTAATGCAACACAACGATCAACTGCTAGAGGAAGAAAAGGAGAGTCTTAGCGAACGCTATTTCGGGCTTCCTACCCATAAATTTCTCCTTGCCCTCGGCGGTGTTCTTATCGTCGGCATTTATATGGGATTTATTTTTTTCGGGGATAACTCTTTAAGCGTTCTCCTCGATTTGGAAGAGTACCAAGATTTTTTAACCCATGACATTGACCGCCTTAAAACTGAAAATGCCGCTTTGCAAAAGCAGTATTTTGAGTTTCAAGAGCTAGACGCTGATTCACAGTAATACATCGGGGATTTATGAAACACTCTTTTTTAATCGCACTCTTTCTTCTCTCCCCCTTAATTGCCCGTGAGAACCCTTTTTTCTCATCCAATGGATTAAAGTCTGAAGCTGTTACCTCTAATGTCCCCGACACAAAACCCCCGCTAACCAGTATCAATTATACTTTCCCGAACCAGGCACGCATATTGACTGAGGTGACATTGACGTTTCAAAATTTGGATGGAAGTACCGAAAAGCATACGATTCCGGTTGATAAAAGCATTGATTGGCATCATCCGATTACCATCTATCAATCCAATACGACATCTGCATCTTCTCCTCTCATTAAAAACACGGCATCATCTGCTGATTTTGGGTTTTTACGATTGAATACAAACAATAAACATTTAACCATTGCCACATCCGATAAATTAGTGCGTCATTTCGTTCTTAGCGGACCTAATCGCATTGTTCTCGATTTTAACCACAATTCCACCTTTAAAACAGAGCGAAAATCTTTAAATTCCGCCCCTTATCTCGATGCAACTATCGAAAATCATGCTAAATTTTCACGACTCACCATAACCTTGGACGGACGATATCGCTATGCTTTAAAACAAGCCGGTGGCACGATAAGTGTTGTATGTAAATAATGCGGAAGACGTAAGAATAGATATTTAAGAAAAAGAAGGATTTCTCCCCGCAGGGAGAAAGAGGGATTATTTAACAGCAGCCAATGCAGCGTCGTAATTCGGCTCTTCTGTGATTTCAGGAACGATCTCTTTATAAGTAACGATACCTTCTTCATTTACTGCGAAAATTGCACGGCAAGTTACACCCGCAAGTACTGAACCGCCAAGCAATACACCGTATGCGTTTGCAAATTCTTTGTTACGGAAATCTGAACATACTGTCAATTTGTCAATACCTTCTGCTTGGCAGAAACGTCCTGCAGCGAATGGCAAGTCCAAAGATACGATTGTAGCTTTTACACCTTCGATTGAAGCCGCTTTTGCATTGAAGTTACGTGTTTCAGTAGCACAAACACCTGTGTCAAGAGAAGGAACAACGATAATAAGTTGTTTTACACCTTGTGCTCCACCTACTACTACATCGCCTAGACCAGCTGAATTAACAACAGTTACTTCAGGAGCTTTGTCTCCAACATTTACTTCGTTTCCGAGAAGTTCTACGTCTGTACCTTTGAATTTAGTCGTTGCCATGTTGGCTCCTTGTTTTTCTTTTTATTGATGTGAGAAGTATATTTTAAATCGGATAATTTGACTCTGAATTATAGAAGAGATGTTTAGCTTTAAGAAATAAATAAGATTATTCCACTTTTCTCGTTCTCATCAGAGCCTAATTTATTGCCGTCAGCATCCTATTGTCTATATAGAGCATTTGTAGGATCTAAAAACGCTATGATTTTGAAAAACACTACATTTTTGTCGTACTTTTATGAAAAATGGAGTGGAATATGATTTGTATTCACATGGATATCTGTATTTAAAGGATATGACATGTATGAATGCACAATGGTAGAACTTACCGATTACAACTTGAATCATCTGGTGAATCATTATGATGAAGACGTACAAGAGATCATTGAATATGCCCAAGAACATGGGGCTATAGCTATGCATGCAGAATATGACGGCACAATTTATTGGGATGAGCACCGTAACTAATATACCCGTCAATCGGTTCATGCAATGACGTATTGTCAATCGGACCGAAGCTCATGGAGATCATTGAATTTCGTATTCAATAATCTACTTTCAAAACCGCTTTAAAAAGCAAAGAGCTCAACGGCTCTGACATGCTCCGGAATGAAGAGTCAGACCGCTGATACGGGACTCAGCCGTTAGCGTATTAGATCGCTCAAAAGTGCGAAATTACAATTGACATCGGGGATTAACCAAGAGATCCCGATAATCTCTAAACTCTCCCAATCGAAAAGCTTCAACTGCGGCACGCCCGATCATCGCAGCATTATCCGAACAATATGTTAATTCGGAAAGGATCAAATCCGCATTATAAGGACGTAACAATTCAGATGTCCGCTCACGCAGATAGAGATTTGCACTCGCCCCTCCGACAATCGCAAACCGCTTTGGCGGGTTGATTTTAAAATATTTTTTGAGTTTTTGGATCAGATGCTCCGTTGCAACCCGTTGAAACGATGCCGCTATATCAGGATAGGATGAAATATCATTGGCTTCTACCGCTAAACGAACTTGGTTTTTCAGCCCTGAATAACTGAACGCAATTAACGGTGACTGATGCAGAGGGACCGTGAAAGAGAAGCCCTTTGCATTGCCGCTTAATGCCAATTTTTCGATTAATGGGCCTCCGGGATATCCCAAGCCCATCATTTTAGCCGCTTTATCAAAACTCTCGCCGTAGCTGTCATCCATTGTTGTCGCTACGGTTTTCATATTCCGATACGATTCAACCTCGATAAGCTGCGTATGCCCTCCGGAAACCAATAATACGGTAATCGGAAAGGCTGCCTCTTTTTCAATAAAAAGCGAATAAATATGCCCCTTCAAGTGATTAATCGGCAAAATCGGAATATGCAGAGCCAAACTCAGGGCTTTTGCCATCACAACCCCTTCGATCAGGGTAACGCCTAAGCCCGGTTCATTGGTTACGGCAATAGCCTTCAGCTGAGAAAACCACGATTCGCATTCGCTGAGTATCGACGGAAGTGCCTGAGCGTGTAATCGGCTTGCCAGCTCAGGTACAACCCCTCCATAACGTGAATGTTCCAACTCTTGGGATATTTTTTTATGATAAATGAGTTTTTTCGTTTCGATTTCGGTAATCGAAATAGAGCTGTCATCGCAACTGCTTTCAATACTTAGAATCATAACGACTCACTTTCTGAGATTGGCTTGCCATTATTACGGAAATCGGATGATAACGATTCAAAAACCCACTCTTTGGCCCAAGGCCATTCTCCGTAGCCGGAAGCCGTATTGATATGGCCACCGTTATGAATAACATTCATAGGAATAGCGAGAGACTTTTGAAGCAACTGCGCTTCATCCGCACTCATATAGGGATCGTTATCCGAGGTAACCAGCATTGCCTCTTTGGCAAATAGCGTTGTCGGCGCTTCCAGCGGAAAAAAACTTTTGAGGGTTTCAAGGGTGCAGTTCAGACTTGGCGGTGCAACAAGAAGCAGCCGTTTAATCGGGGAAATCTCCCCTTCGTTACATAAATGGAACCATAATATATTGGCAAGCGAATGGCATATGACAATGTCCGGATTAAACTCGGACAAGAGTGCTTTAACCTGCTTCATCCATCGATTTTTGCTTGGAAAATGGGGATTGTCCAAAAGGGGAAAATTTACAGCTCCGTATTTTTTGACAATTTCACCGGAAAGCCATGCCTGCCAGTGGGGATCATCACTCCCTCCCCATCCGTGAAGCATCAAAACTTTTAACATGCTATCCCCCGAACGTAACGGCGCACCTCCGCATCGATCTCAAAAATCTCTTCAATCGATGTCGGTTCATCCGTAAATTTATCATAGGCATTCAATATCATTGAAGCTATATCGACAAAACGGCTATTTCCCGCGACAAAACGCTCTATGGCCGCTTCATTGGCAGCATTGACAATCACCCCCCGCTGCGGATGGGCGAGCAAATCCTCTTTAATCGTCCAAATCGGATATCGTTCCGTCTCGATAGGGCGAAATTCAAGCGATCCGATGCGGCTTAAATCCATCCGCTCAACAATCGGCGTATCCACGTTTCCCATGAGTGCGTATGCTATGGGAAGACGCATATCCGCATGGGCAAAATGTGCCGTTGTCGAACCGTCCGTATAATCGATTAAAGCATGGATGAGCGATTTTGTCTCGATTAATGCATCGTATTGACCTTCACCGAATAGCCATCTGGCTTCAAGGAGTTCAAACAGTTTATTCACCATCGATGCACTGTCAATTGTAATCTTCTGCCCCATTGACCAGTTGGGATGCTTAAGGGCATCTTCAAGGGTAGCATTGGCCAGTTTTTCCAAAGGCCAATCCCTAAAAGCCCCCCCGCTGGCAGTGATCACCATCCGTTCAATGCTCCGCCCTCCCTGATGGAGATACCACAATCCGAAATGTTCGCTGTCAATAGGGACAATCCCCCTAGTATCCACAAATGAACCGCCGACGACCAGGGATTCTTTATTGGCAAGTGCCACTTTTTTACCGCATTCCAACGCTTTTAACGTAGGACGAAAGCCCACAAAACCGACCAATGCATTAATGACATGGTTGGAGTTGGATTCTTCGATCACCTCCAATATAGCGGTTTCGCCCGTTCTGACATCCGGGTGATCCACTAACATCCGGTCTTCATCCCGCATGATAACTACATATTTAGGGCGATGGCGCTTGATTTGTTCGTTCAGAAGGGGGATGTTGCGTCCTGCAACAAGGGTGTCGACGCTAAGATGAAATTGTTCTGCTATTTTGAGAGCATTGACCCCGATGGAACCGGTTGAGCCAAGTAGGATCAAACAAGGCCCCGAAGAAGGACAAGCATGATTACCGATGCGAAAAGGTATCCGTCAATACGGTCTAGGACTCCGCCGTGCCCGGGCAAAATCGAACCGCTGTCCTTGACCCCGGCCTGCCGTTTGAGATAACTCTCAAACAGGTCTCCGAAGACCGCACCGATTGCCGAAGCCATCGAAATGATAATCGCCTGAGTAATATCAACGAAGGTGACCCCGATAAAAAAACCGGCACCCGTCGCAACGGCAATACCGCCGTAAACCCCCTCGCGCGTTTTGCTCGGGCTAGAGACACTGAAAGGTGTTTTTCCGATACTTCTGCCGACCACATAGGCACCGATATCCGCAGAAGCTACAACAACAAGCAACCAGAGCAAAGAGACGATCCCGTACTCCTGATACATACTCAAAAGAAAAAGCATCCCGGCGGTCGGGTAGACAAACGGAAGAAAATTCTTCGGCGGAATATTCTGGGTATACGCCACTGCAGCCGCAAAAATCAGGCCGGCAATCACAAAGAGATCTTCACCGTACGGATAGAGTGCCGCCGCAAGCCACAAAATAGCGGCATAGGCGTACAATGAGTTATTGGTAATTCCGAATAAACGTGTTGCTTCATGAAAGGCGAGAAGATAAACGACTCCCATGACTGCCCACATAAGCCAGAAGTTATTGATGAGTCCCACAATTAAAACGCCGATGACAAGAAAAACTGCCGTAACGATACGCTCTTGTGTTGAATTTTTTGCAGTTTGCATAGTTTGGGTAACCAATTGTATTGAAATTACGCGATTATAGCGAATTCATACTTTAATATCTAAGATGTGGAGCGGTTTTACAGGTTTTGTCTCTTCTTCGTCTTTATTCGAACGATCAAAACGTTTTTCTTCTTGTTCAGCCTGTTCTTTCGTATGTTCACGGTCAGGGTCGGTTCCGTGATTCTCTTCCGTAGGCCGGACTTCTTCGATCTCTTTTTTAGCCTCTTGCGATGCTACTGCCGCAGCAAGGTTTTGGAGCTCAAAGCGGTTTAAAACCGCATTTTTTTCACTTGCAACCGTCGCCATTTGCTGATTGACGTAAATTGCACCCCCGATAGGACCGATATCTGCCATAATAACTCCTTTTACCCTTTTTCCACACTCAAAGTCTTATAGTTGGTATACAGGACATTGGCCCCTTCCTGGACTTTGACCTCTCGTCGTGGGGTATAATCGACCAAATAACGCCCTTTTTCAAATACGGAAAAATCGACACAAAGTTTTGCCGCCGCCGTAAGAAGCCGTTCGGGCAATTGCTGTTTGTCGGTAGTAATGACCACATGCGCGGAAGGGCGGTCTTTCAAATGCATCCAAATATCACGCGCTTTGGCATTTTTCAAGAGTTCGATATTCCCTTTTTCGCTTTTTCCCAGGGAGACTTTTACCCCCTCAATCCAAAATTCGGCAATAGAATCGGAACTCTTAAGCTTGGAGCTTGTCCCTTTTGCCGGAAAAAGAAGTGCGATTTCTTCAGGAGATTTGGCCTCTTCGACGGTTTGAATAAACAGTTCATGATGACGGATTTTGGCTTCGAGGTTGGTCCGTTCCTGATGGAGTCCGATTGCCTTTTGTTTTGCTTTTTTGGAACGTTTAAAAAAACTTTCGGCACAGCCGGAAGGGGAAGTGCACCCCGCCGGGAGTTCCAGAGTAATCACCGTTCCGTCAAAATCGCTTAGTTGCGCCGTTTTTTCATAAGGTTTTATGGCATCCAGATTGGCTAAAACCAAGTGCCCGGAATGCTGAGCCTTTTGTGACTCATCCAACAAAACAGACTCCTCTTCAAGGGCCTCAAGATGTTTGTGCAATTGCGCCAACCGTTTGTTCAACAAGACTTTTTTTTCGTTTTTAAGCCGTTCGAGTTTTCCGCTGCTTCGGGTTTTAAACTCGTCGATCAGGTATTCGCGGACATCCTCCAAAGGATACGTTTTCGGCATATACGGCGGTTTAGGAAGTTCCCCCAATATCTGTCCGACACGTACACTGCGGCTCGAAACCTCTTCATCGATATGACGCAGGGCTTCCAATACAATCCCGTCCTTATCCAAAAGGATCGCATTCGTATGTTTTCCGGTAAATTCAAGCTGTAAAACGGTGGTTTCACTTTTGTAAGAACCGCTGGTACTGACCGTAATGCGGATGATTTTGTCGTGATTATGCAGTTCTACCGACTGAACCGATGAGCGGTTAAAACGCTTCGCCAGCAAAATGTCAAACGGGGCTTGATAAACTTTCCCCCGGTTAGACGCTTCACCGATGCTGATCGTCGAATTACCGCGCTGCATCTCAAAATTCCAGCTGTTATCGCGGTCGAAAATCAGTCGTAAAGCGGTATCTTCATACCGATAAGCCGCAACAATATGGGTAAAACGACGCATATACAGAGCAATTTGTTCTAAATAAGAAAATTTCATATTTTACCTTCGCTTTAGAAAAAGAAAACTACAATGACACAATTCCACCACATAACGGATATTTAAAATTATGAACTTATTCAATACTATCAAATCTAAATTCATCGTCAATCTCATCGCGGCCGTGGGGGCCATCCTCGTCAGTGTGATTGTAGCATACTTCATTGCCGTCGGCGCGATCAAGGAGATCATGACCAGCGACCTCAATACCGTCGCGGATGCTCTGGAAAAAAATATCGAGTATATCGCGCAAATCAATCCGAAAGCGTATGAAGACGAAGCGTTTAAAGAAGACATTAAAAGCATCAAAATCGGTAAAAGCGGTTACGTTTATTTTATTAACCCTGAAGGGGTTATGACCATTCACCCGAAAGATGAGGGGAAAAACAAAGCAGGACATGACTATATCGACCATATCCGCAACGATAAGGCCGGAGGGGTCTACGAATACGTCTCCGCAACAACGGGACAAGATAAAATTGCGGCTTACCGCTACATCAAAGAATGGGATATGTGGGTCATCCCGGGGATCAACAAGGCCGATTATTTCGAAGAGCTACGCGCAAGTTTTTTCAAATGGTTTTTATTTTTAGGAAGTGTCCTTACCGCACTATTGATCGCCATTAACTACTTTTCGGGAACCAGTATCCTCCGCCCGATCGAAGAGCTCGATACCGTATCGTCGGATTTGGCACACGGCAACGGAGACCTTACCAAGCGGCTCCCGATCATGAATAAAAGTGATGAAATCGGGATCGCCAGCAATTATTTGAACAGTTTTATCGATAAGATCCAAAGCACGATCAACGATACCAAACGGATTACCGGTTCTGCGGTAGGATCGACGGAGGCTCTTAATAATGCGGCCGGAAATCTCGCCAAACAGTCCGAGAAAACCAATGCCATCGCCCAAAATACGAATGCAACCGCGGCAGAAATCGGCTCGTCCCTTGAACAAAGCGTCAATATGGCCAAAAACAGTCTCGAGAACAGCCGCTCAACCGAAAAAGAACTGGGCTATGTTCGAGAGATCGCCAATGCAATCACGCGGGAAATCCACAGTACTACTCAAATGAGCAATGAATTGGGCGAGCGTTTCGCACAGCTTTCCAGTGATGCTGCCAGTGTCAGCGGCGTTTTAAGCATTATCTCCGATATTGCCGATCAGACCAATCTTCTTGCCCTTAACGCGGCAATTGAAGCGGCACGGGCGGGGGAGCACGGACGAGGTTTTGCCGTTGTTGCCGATGAAGTACGCAAACTTGCGGAACGTACCCAAAAAAGTTTGACCGAAATTAATTCAACGATCTCTATCGTTATTCAATCAATCTCCGACTCGTCCGATATGATGAGCAGCAACAGTGAAAACATTGAGCGCCTCGCTGAACGGAGCGAGGAGATTGATCTCAAAATCGATGCGGCGTCCAGTGCCCTTCGCCTCAATGTCGATGCCAGCCAGCAAAGTGTTCAGGAAGCTGAAAACATGGCACGAAAACTCAACGAAATCATCACTAAAGTCTCCGAGATGTCCAGCCTCTCACAGAGCAATCAGGAAGATATTAAACAGATCTCTGCCATTGCCGCACAGCTTTATACGGCCGCGACCAGCCTGAACGAGCAATTAGGACAGTTCAAATCCTAAAGCTCCCCTTTTGGGTTTGCCCCTTTTGCCCCTCTAATTGATTTCTAACGCAGGAGTATTTATGAAATTTTTTCCCCTTCTTCCATTAACGTCTTTGTGTCTCTCCCTCTATGCTGAAGAGTTACCGACGTCAGCCATACTTCCCCCTCAACCGAATCTGGTTCAAGAGATTGTGATCGGAAATCGAGAACCGATCGATGTCAAAATCACCAATTTTCCCCCAAAAAGTACCCAAACCGTCAAACTTGAATCAAACGATCCGATTAACGTCATCGTCTCCAATCCAATCAAAACCGTTGCAAAAGAGCAATCCAAAATTGTCCTTTTGCGTGAAAGTGCTAATTTGCTGAGTACCGAAAATTCTACCTTTTTAGGTGAATTAAATACCGACTTGCAAAATATTTTTATTTACAAAGTCAACGTCAAAAATAGCAACGGGGAGGCGACAGGGCTTAAAATTCAGTGCATCGCCGATAAAAAATTAGAGGTTTCCAAAGATATTAAGATTTTAGTCGAAAATGAACTCTATATGGATGATGATGAATTTAAAAAACTCAATGCCGCCCTTTCTAAAATGATCACGGTCGCCGGTACGCCCGTCGAAGAAAAAGACTATAAATTGAGTTACAGAACCACTGGTGATTTTGAGCTGAACGTCTATACGACCAAAAAGATGTTCGGAGGAAGCCGAGGGGTAGAAGCTTCACTGATTATCGGCAACAATGAAAAATACAGTTCAAAAGCGATCATGAGTTTGGAAGAACTCATCGCCCTCAAAGCGCTTTTTGATAAATACTCTTCGGCCAAACTCACTTCCCTCTAGCCCAAAAAAATTGGCTATAATTCGCCCAAAAAAGGGGAGGAGTAGCCATGCACGCACCTAAAGGGTTTGGAAAAACCTATTTCTCCCTCGTGGCCATCCAGGCCTATGCTTCCGAAATACGGCTGATCCAGAACATCACCCGTATCGCATGGATCTGTCCTACCCACCCTATTCATACCTATTCAACCGTCTCTCCGCCTCAAAGTGTCCTCACCTCATCCATCATTACAACACTTATTCAAGGACACTTATGTTTAAACACACTTTATCGCTTGTCGCCTGTACGGCCCTCACTGTCTCATCATTAGGAGCCAAGGAGATTACCCTTGATCCCATCGTCGTCTCTGCATCAAAAACCGAACAATCCCCTAAAGACATTACCGCAAACATCGATATCATCACTTCTGAAGAGCTCGAAGAGAAACACATCTCCACCGTTATCGAAGCGCTAAAAACTCTCAGCAATATCCCTATCGCGCAAAGTGGCGGCGTCGGACAACAAAGCTCGTTTTTTCTCCGTGGATTCAGTTCGGAAAATACGGTTATCCTGATCGACGGCATCCGATATAATGACCCGACAACGACCAAAGGGCAGGCACAGCTTGAGCATCTGATGATCACCGATATTGATCGAATCGAAATCATCAAAGGGGCCCAAGGGGGAATTTGGGGTGCCAACAGCGCGGCAGGCGTCATCAAT
>JAQULP010000015.1 GCA_028718525.1 Sulfuricurvum sp.
TACTTAGTTTTCAATGATCGCAAACTCAAACTTAACTCTTCTTTCGAAGCGCCTCATCGTTTGTGGACGGGAATTATAGGGGAAATCTCAAATAATGTCAAGAGCATTCTCAAAGAATTTGAAAAAACCTGAGAAAAATTGCTTTTTAATTGTAGCTGATCGATACACTTACTTTGTAATTGATCTATTTTGTAAATAGCGCTCTAAAATAATTTTGGCAGAGAGGGAGTCAATGCGGCCGTCGCGTTTATAGCGGATTTCACCCTTCATGAGTGCTTCTGCTTCCTGAGAGGAGAGCGATTCATCCTGATATACAATCTCACCGTCGAATGCGACAAGATTCATAAAATGCGAAACCCTGCGTCGCATCTCATCCTCCGTTGTACTCCCCATAGGTATACCGATTACAACAGTTATCGCTTCATAATCGTTGAGGACCTGTTTAACTTCATTAGCAGCCTGATTTCGGTTTTTTCGCTCAACGGCCGGAAGCGGCACCACGATTCCGGCACCCGAATCCAATGCCAAACCGATCCGCTTCAATCCCAAATCAATTGCAATAACAGAACCCATTATTTCCCCAGACAAAATTGACCGAACATTTTATCAAACATCTCATCCAGCTCATAAGGGCGACTAATAGAGGCCACTGCACGAATCGCTGCATTAATATGAAAGGAGAAAAATTCAAGTTCTCCATCTTTTAACGGTTCATACGCTTCATCGATCGACTTAACCGCTTCTTCTGTTGCACTGATTTGACGTTGAGATATAAGCATCATCTCTTCACCGTCATTTTCATAGTCCATTAAATTACTGAGGTGATCTACAAGAGTTTTCGTATCTTTTTTACAACTTAGATAGATAGGATGGAACTGTTCTATGGCTGTTACATCAAATGTGTGATGTAAATCCGATTTATTCACTACACAAATAAACGGCTTTTCCTCGTTGTAACGTTCAATCAAATCAATGATTGCGCGATCTTCATTATCGATCTCGCGTGAATAATCAAATAATGCAATTACAACATCGGAATTTTCAATGGCTGCAATTGAACGTTCAATCCCTATCCGTTCTATTTCATCATGAGCATTACGTATCCCTGCAGTATCAACCAAACGGATAAGATGAGTACCAATGCGTACTTGTTCTTCAATCGTATCACGCGTTGTTCCCGCGATATCACTCACAATGGCCCGTTCATAATCAAGAAGTGCATTAAGGAGTGAACTTTTACCGACATTTGGCTTACCGATAATGGCTACTCTGAATCCCTGCATTAATCCCGAACGCCGACGGCTAGATTCGAGAGTCCGAAAAAGGGTATGTTTAATGTTAGCCAGTTTACTTTCAATCTGTTCTACAACGTCCGGCGGCAAATCTTCCTCTGCATAATCAATCACAACTTCGGAGTAAGCCAAAATTTCCAAAAGTGAATCACGTATATTTTCAATATACCCGCGTAATTCTCCCCGCATCTGGCGGGCAAGAATACGTGCCGCATCATCGCTTTTGGCTTCAATCAAAGCAGCAATTGCTTCGGCCTGTGTCAAATCCAAACGACCGTTTAAAAAGGCGCGCTTGCTAAACTCGCCCGGTTCAGCCAAACGAGCCCCTTCATACAATACTGCTTTAAGAAGCGATTCGGCTACGACAAACCCGCCGTGACATTGGAATTCAACAACCGTTTCTCCGGTAAAACTGCGTGGGGATTCAAAATAAAGGACAATGGCCTCATCAATCAATGTATCGTCGTGTTGATAGAGAGAGGTTAAGGTTGCATAGCGAGGTTTGAGTTCTGCTTTTCGGGTTAATTTTAAAGCGATGCTAAGGGCACGATCTCCGCTGAGACGGAGAATCGAAATCGAACCGATGCCATTAGCGGTGGCAATGGCGGCGATAGTATCATTCATCAATATTCGTGGTAACTGTTAATAATAATAAACTTACCGCCATCACGTGTAGAGCGGATCGCCACATAACGGTCAGGATAACGTTCTCGAAGCTGTTTGAGAGCAATTTGAACCAATACACCATCCAGAACTTTTGTTTGAGCACGTCCGTCTTGATCGATGATATCGCAAACATTGATCAAATAACGGGAAATAGATTCTTCCTGATTTTTCAAGAATTCTGCAATTTCTAATCGCAATTGCATCCCATATACAGCATTGATCCAATTAAAAAGCATATACGAAAGCGCTTTATAACGATATCCCTCTTTACCGATCATTAATGCTGCATCGGCTCCCGTAAACTCCACAAGAAGTGTATTCTCATCATAAACACTCACTTCGATATCGTTGATATCAAAGCAGATATCTTTAAAAAGAAGATTAATCTGCTCTTTTACTTCGTCGGCACACTCTTGTGCGGAGATTTCATAAAAATCCCCTTCAAGTTCCCCCTCTTCTTCGAAATCATCCGCCTGTTCATAAAACTCATCTCCGAGTACCAGTTCTTCGGGTTCAATGGCCGTAGAAGCTTCATCCGATTCTATCGGATTATCCATGAAGTCATCTTCGACATTTTCATAAGTTTTTTGATTGTCAAATTCTACTGTAGGGATATAAGGGCGGTTAGCAACAATGATAGCAGGTTTTTTAAAGAGGCCCAAAACCCCTTTTGAGGGGAATTGGACAATCTCGACTTGAAGCGCTGTAACCGAACATTCAAATTCGGCGGCAGCCAAAGCATATGCCTGTTCTAAAGATGGAGCTTCAATTTTTTTCATGATGCTTTTCCGCAAGATGGGCTTCATGACGTGCCGCACGTGCCGCTTCAAATTGTTTATTTACCATGTATTGCTGCGCAATAGAGAAAAGATTGTTCACGAACCAGTACAATACCAATCCTGCCGGGAACGTAAAGAAGAAAAAGGTAAAAATGACCGGTAGAAATTTAAATACCTTCTCCTGTAACGGATCCGTAAAGTTGCTCGGCGTGATTTTTTGCTGATAATACATTGTCGCACCCATTAAAATCGGAAGGATGTAGTAAGGATCCATACGTGACAAGTCACTAATCCACGATATCCATGGAGCACCTTGAAGTTCTACCGCATTGAGAAGCACCCGATAAATGGCAAAAAACACCGGGATTTGCAACAGCAACGGCAAACACCCTCCCAACGGATTGGCGCCGTGTTTTTTATACATCTCCATCACTGCTGCATTCATTCGGGCAGGATCGCCTTTATATTTTTCCTGTACCTCTTTGATACGCGGAGCGATCTCTTTGATTTTCTGCATCGATACCATCCCTTTGTACGTCAAAGGGTAAAGAAAGATACGGATTAAAATGGTTAACGCAATAATTGACCATCCCCAATTTCCTAAAGCAGCGTGCAACCACATCAAAATTTTAAAAATCGGCGCGGCGACAAAGGTAAACCATCCGAATTCAATAGCATTCACTAAAACAGGATTGATAGACTCCAGTGTTTTATACTCTTTAGGTCCAATATATCCATTGAATGCAAAATTGTTATTCCCTTCCAAGTACGTAATCGGGTTACCGTTTGTATCACGTTCAATCGTCACTTGTGTTGCTTTGTCAAAACCATAAAAAATTGTTGCATAATATTGATCGAAAGATGAAATCAAGTGTACATCCGTAAAGAGTGAACGCCCTTCAACATCGCCATCTTCAAATATCGTTGTTAATCCATCTCCCGAATAAACCATGCTTCCGACAACCGTCATCATTTGCTCAATAATTTGAGGGTGCTGACCTAAGTAAACCGAATAACGCTTTTCATTTGAAAGATTAATTTTCGCATCATAGTGGCCGTCAGCATAAAACGTAAGTGTTTTTGTTACTGTTAATTCCGGAAGGTTCTGTGTTAATACCAGGGTTGATTTGCCGTTCTCTCCCAAGACAATATTGTTGATATTGGAGGTGTAGGGGGTTTTTGCCGCAACAGCATTTAACGTTTCATCAGCAAATTTAATTTGAAGCGGTTTAGCGCCGGTAGATGAAATCAATTCTGATAATTTTCCGTCTTTGCCGTTATGTTTTGAATTACTTAAAATAACTGAAGATATACGTCCGAGCGTATCAATCTTGAGTGTGAACTCTTTGGCGGATATTGTGGTTAAAGTATCCGTACTGACGGTTTTCATTTCTGCAGTTGATGAAGTGTTCATCTCTATTTCGGAAACGATAGAAGAAGATTTGATGGCAACATCTTTGCTTATATTCACTTCTGTTGCATTATTTTCGCTGTTTGGTGCTTTTGGAGGAAAAATAGTGGTATAACCTATAAAAAAGGCAAAAGATAAAGCGACGGCAACAAGAAGTCGCTGATTGGGAGTAAACTTTTCTAACACTGTGACCCTTTAAACTTAAAATTTTTGATCAGAAAATAATTCTGTTGATATGGAACAAACCAGTATTTTACCGTATTTATAGAAAGTTCGGAGGGTTTTAACACAGGTTTGCTAATTATCGGATAATCAATACCACCGGCAAAAAGTTGATTGCACCGCAATATTCGTAGTAAAGTGGATAAAAATGCTTGGGGGAGAGTATTACGCTCAAACTGCCATAACGCATATTCGGAGCATGAAGGATAGTGACGGCACGAACCGCGTGTCACCAAAGAGAATGAGTGCCTATAGAGCCAGAGGAGCTTAAGAAAGAGAATTCTTATCATCACCTGTTCCACTCATGGCACCCGTCCGTTTTAAAACATATTTACAGTCACGTCGCACTGTATCAAAAGCGTTGTCAAATAACCCTTTTTTTGCGACAAAAACGTACCATCCATCGTTTACATGGGGCGAGAACTCATTAAAAAGGGCCCGAAGACGCCTTTTACATCGATTTCTCACTACTGCATTACCGACTTTTTTGCTGGCCGTATACCCAACTTTTTTTTCTCCCGATAAAGGGAGATAAAACAACGCAATCGAAGTGCTGTGTGCATTCTTACCGCGCTGATAAACACGCTGAAACTCACCATGGAGCTTTAGCATCGAAAAGCTATTTAGACAGCCAATCGTTTTCTACCCTTAGCACGACGAGCATTCAATACTCGACGGCCGTTTTTTGTCGCCATACGCGCACGGAAACCGTGTGTACGTTTACGTGGCGTATTATGCGGTTGGTATGTTCTTTTCATAGCCATTCCCTTTAGAAATTTTTAGCACGCAATAATAGACAATTCTTACTTAAAGATCGATTAAGCTTAACGCAAGCTTCCTTAACTTATTTCAAAAAGGTCCGATATTACTACAATGAAACTATCTCAAAATTTATTTTCAGGGGCTTAGAATGAATTTATCAACCTCTCTTGACGCGTACCGTTCACATGAACTTAATATTCAAATCAAAACAAGCAGCGGAGATACCCTCTCACTCAATTTTCAAAACGAGCAATCCCTCTCTTTAAATCAAAGAAAGTCGGAAACCGATAATGAACAGTCCTTTTCGTTCTCTTCGATGCAGGCTTTTTCATTTACAATGGAGAGCAACGGTATCAGCGAACAGGATCAAAAAGAGATTGATGCGTTTATGAAAAAAGCCCAACCTTTTATTGATAAATTCATGAAAGAGCTGGAAGATCAAAATCAGACTTCGCCGCTCAACAAAGTCGCTTCCGATGTAACAAAAATGATCGGAAATCTGAAAAACAACGATGAAAACGTCAAGAATCATGCAAAAAAAGGGGTAGTTGATCTGTTCGATAATGCCGTAAACAGTGTAAAAAGCAATGCGAAAATGATCGATGAAGCACAAAAATTATTGCAAAAAATCATCGATGGATTCGACAGTTTCTTTCAACCGCTTTATGCTTAAGGTTTTAAAAAATCTCTCAATGTCGGCATGACCGATTGACCGGCTGGCTGGGTATCAAACGGGATCGAAGGTTTGAGTTTCATGTGACAATCGCGGCATTCTCGGATTATCGCATGTTCGGCGACCCGGACCCCCTCAATCTTGGCGACCGGATGACAGGCAAAACAATCACTTCCGCAATCGGCCATTTTAGCTGGATTTGCGGTATGGCATTTTATGCATGTCGTCATCGGTTTATGCCGTTTATCGGCATCAATATTTTTAAGCAATGCAGGGTGACAGGTCATACAATCTCCCGTGCACCCCCACAACGGTAATAACAATGTAAAAAGCAATGCAACGATTTTCATGGTGCGATTATGCCACAGAAACGGTAATCTCATCCTCTTTGACATCAAAAGTAACGGAAGACCCCTCTTCTACTTCTCCGCCAAGGATCAAGTCCGCAAGTCGATCTTCTACGATTTCGTACAATGCCCGTTTCAGCGGTCTCGCACCGTATACAGGGTCAAATCCCGCACTCGCAATGTAGCGTTTGGCCTCATCGCTTAGTGTAAGGGTAATATCCCGCTCTTCCACTTTTGCCGAAATATCTTTGAAAAACAGATCAACGATGCTGAGGATTTGCGCTTCGCCCAGTGGATTAAAGACCACCACATCATCAAGCCGGTTCAAGAATTCCGGTTTAAAGTGCTGTTTGAGTTCACCGAGCACCATCTCCTCTAACTGAGCCTCTCCGTGATGCGCCATGATCTTGTCGCTGGCGATGTTGGAGGTCAGGATGATGATCGTATTGGTAAAATCGACCACGACCCCTTTGTTATCGGTCAAACGCCCGTCATCGAGCACTTGAAGCAAGACGTTAAAGACGTCGGGATGGGCTTTCTCCACTTCATCAAACAAAATAACGCTGTAGGGCTTACGGCGTACCGCTTCGGTAAGCTGTCCCCCCTCATCGAATCCGACATACCCCGGAGGTGCCCCGACGAGGCGTGACACCGCATGTTTCTCCATGTACTCGGACATATCGATGCGGATCATCGATTCACTGCTGTCGAAAAGGAATTTTGCCAACGTTTTCGCTGTTTGCGTTTTCCCGACCCCCGTAGGTCCGAGGAACAGAAACGATCCGATCGGGCGGCTCTTATCAGAGAGCCCCGCTTTGTTCCGTTTGATCGCGCGGGCTACGGCATGGGTCGCACGATTCTGTCCGACGACATCGCGGTTAAGTTCCTCTTCGATGTGAAGAATCTTCTCTTTTTCGCTTTGGAGCATTTTGTTCACCGGAATTTTCGTCCAGCGGCTCACGATTCCCGCTATAGAGGCTTCATCGACACTGTTTTTAAGGAGCGTCCCCTCCGCAACCATCCCTTTCCATCTCTCTTGAAGTGCTTTTTCCTCTTCGAAGAGTTTTGGAATCTGGCCGTATTCGATCTCTGCGGCTTTGTTAAAATCGGCTGCCTGTTTCGCACTTTCGGCTTCGCGGCGTTTGGATTCAATCTCGGCTTTGATTTTGGCGACCCGTTCAAACACCTCTTTTTCATGGGCAAACTGCGATTCCAACGTCCGTCGTTCTTCGCCCGCATCCGCCAATTCACGCTCTATCTCTTCTAGGCGTTTGGTATTGGCGACAGATTCTTCCATTTTAAGCGCCTCTTTTTCCACCTGTAACTGTGTTAGTTTACGTTTTATCGCAGCCAGGGCATTCGGTTCCGATTCGATCTGCATTTTCAGTTCGGCTGAGGCTTCATCGATCAAATCGATCGCTTTGTCCGGAAGGAAACGATCATTAATATAACGGTCTGAAAGTTTCGCCGCCGCGACCAATGCCGAATCGGTAATGGTTACGTTGTGATGCGCTTCAAGACGTTCTTTGAGTCCGCGAAGGATTTGAAGCGACTGGTTGACACTCGGTTCATCCACATTGACCGGCTGAAATCGGCGCTGCAATGCCGCATCTTTTTCAAAATATTTACGGTACTCTTTGAGTGTCGTTGCTCCGATCGTATGCAATTCTCCCCGTGCCAATGCCGGCTTGAGAATATTAGCCGCATCCATTGATCCCTCCGATGCGCCCGCACCGACAATGGTATGAATCTCATCGATAAAAAGGATAACATTAGCACTCTTTTTCACCTCATCGATGACTGCTTTTAGACGATCTTCGAACTCACCGCGGTATTTTGCTCCGGCGATCAAAGCACTCATATCCAAAGCGATTACCTTTTTGTTTTGAAGGCTAAGAGGAACCTCTTTGTTATAGATGCGCTGTGCCAAACCTTCTACGAGAGCCGTTTTTCCGACCCCCGGTTCTCCTAAGAGAATCGGATTGTTTTTGGTTTTACGGATCAGGATCTGCATCATACGGCCGATCTCTTCATCCCGTCCGATCACCGGAGAGAGTTTCCCTTCTGCCGCTTCTTTCGTTAAATCGATCCCGTATTTTGAGAGTGATTCGAGATTTTCATCAGCCGTTTGCGATTCGATCTTCTGTCCTGCGCGGGAAGCTTCAAACGTTTTGGCCAATTCACGCAAATCAATGTATTTACCCAAAATCGATTTAAACGGATCGTTTTGAAGATTGGCAATAATATAGGTGTCGATTGCTAAAAAGCTATCTCCATTTTTTGCCATCTCACCGGATCCCACTTCAAGGGAATGGGCAAAATTGCGTGAAAGCCGAATATTCTCTTTCGTCACATGGGATGCACTGGGAAGTTTGGACGCCGTACTTTTGACATCAAGTTCTATGGCGGTTTTATCGATACTCATTTTATTAAGCATCTGATTGAGAGGTGAGTTGCTGTTAGCCAGCAATGCCCATAAAAAATGGATTGGTTCAACTTCGCTGTTTTTATTATGTAACGCCAGAGAGATCGATGATTCGATCATCTCAGTCATTTGGTGGGTAAGTTTTTCAAAAATATTTGCTGACATAAAATTCTCCTGATTATTGAGTTACGAGAATTATAATACTTTGAGTCACTTATTGTCAAGTCTTCTGAATGAATTTATTTAATTTAGCAAAAATGAGGAGAGCAATCCGATTACTCCACCGAAAACGCCCCCCCAGACAACCAACCATCCCAAATGCTCTTTCATAAGGTTGTGTATCATCTCTTTTACCATGACCGGGGTGAGTTCTGCTAAACGCGACACCACTATCGTCTCTATATTTTCAGTTAAATGACCGCTTCCTTGGTGTAAATGGGCATTAAGCGCATTCAGAAACGATTCGCTCTTCGCAATCTCAATTGTCGATAGTTTAATTTTTTCCAAAAACGGCTCTTTGAGTTTGGCAATCAGCGCTTCTCCTCCGAACATCCCTATCATCCCTCCCATAGGAGATTCCATAACACTTTTTAATAAGGCTTCGTATGCCGGAGTAAAATCGGTTTCTTCGATAATTGGTGCCAAATCGACGGTACGTTCTTGAGACTGGAGAAAATTTTCAATTTTTTCCGGGGTGAAGAATTGCTCCATAATTAATCTTTTCAAAGCTTCCCGAATCGATTCGAACCGGTCAAGAATAATCCCTGAGCCGTATAAAAACGGTACTTTTTCAAATAGCATATGTATAGCCAGCTGATTGGTCACTGCACCTGAAAGTGCAAATAATCCGGCAGTGCGCAATGGGGTAGCGAGACTTGAATCTACCCCATACGAAATTCCGACCAACCCTAATGCGATGCTATTCGTTACCCATCCTTTATCCATTCAGTCATCTCCTTCTATTAATGGGAGTATTATACAAAAATAGCTAAAGTTGCAGCAAAAATGAGGTTATAGGTATGATTTTGCACTCAATGTCCACCCTGCTAAAAGCAGAAAACAACGCAGCCATTTTAGGTGCAATTGCAACGGCACTGGAAAGGAGCGATGAAGCCCCTTTTTGGAGAGAAAAATCACTCCCTTTTTGCGAAGCCATTTTAAGTGTATTGATCCCACTTCGGGCGCAAAACCTTTTATTTGATCCCGAAGGACGCCCTCATGCGGAACTTACCCCGGCACTCTTGATACGATGGTGCGATCTACTCAGCCTCAAAACACTGGCTTTTACCCTTGCGCTAAGCAACAAAGAGGGGAAACTGCTCCGTACAAAATTTTCACCCGACCTGTGCAGTACCTATCAGCCGATTGATTTAGAGATTTTGGGAAAATACCTCAGCGGATACAGCATTAACCTTCAAGACGAATGGATCGATTTTCCGATTACCAACTATAATCTTCATATCGGCATGACAACGCTTATCGCTAAAATACTCGAAGGAAAATTCTAATGCAAGAAATACAGCCGTTAAATATTCAAAACTACCTATCGTTTAACGAAATCAATACCCTCTTGGAAGGGGTTGAATTTATCATTATGGCAGCACCTTCAATGATGAATCCCCCTGCACATCCGATTCATTTTACCATTATTTTAAATACTTCCGAACCGTTACCGGAAGAGATCAAGCCTATGATTTTTGAAAAATTCTGCCATGATTATAAGATCACCGCAACCAGTCATCTCCTTAGCAATCTTGAACGGATCGCTTTTGGCAAAACAACGCAAGATACGCCGATGCCCAAACACATCGTCGATGACGCCGAAGCCCATACAATCCCCTGGAAACTTTTGTATATCATCGATTTTTTAGGGGATTCGGAAGGATTTCAAGAGGCCAAAGACGGCCTCAGCGGGTGGAGTTATAGTTACAACTAATTTTATACGCTATCGGAGCAAAGCCCCGATTAGCTACGTTAACACTGAGTTTCCTTGGGCAGGAAGCCCACGCACACTTGTGTGCTATTTTTACTTTCTACACATTTTTTCTATTTCTTCCACTGTTTTCGCAATCATCGAGGAAAGATTTTCATAACCGCTTTCAGTGACGAGGATATTATCCTCGATACGGATACCGATACCGCGATAGCGTTCCGGGACACTCTCATCATCGGTGCGGAAATAGAGCCCCGGCTCAATCGTCATCACCATCCCCGCTTCAAAAGCCAGCGCTTCTCCCACTTCATCCACATACGGACACGGATCATGAACATCCAGCCCCATCCAATGCCCTATTCCATGGGGAGCGTATTTTTTATGCTCTTTTGCGTCCATCAATACATTTCGTTCACCACTTAATATCCCCAAGTCGATCAACGCATCACACAGCAGCTCTTCGCTGTATTTTTGAAGCCAATCACGTTTTACCCCCGGCTTGATCGCTTCAATGACCCGAAGCTGTACATTCAGAACTTTTTCATACACTTCACGCTGCGCATTACTGAATTTTCCATTGATCGGAAAGGTACGGGTGATATCACTGGCATAAAGATTCCATTCACACGCCGCATCAATCAATACCAAATCGCCATCTTTTAGTTCATCGCGATTATCAATATAATGAAGAGTATTGGCATTATTGCCTCCAGCCACGATTGCACCGTATGCTTCTGATACGGCACCGTTATTGAGGAAAACATAACTCATGCACGCTTGTAGTTGAAATTCCCTCATCCCAGCACGACATGTGCGCATCGCTTCATGATGAGCTTCTGCCGTAATGGTAATCGCATGAGTGATCTCTTGGATCTCTTTGTCCGATTTAATTAATCGCAACCTTCGGATCAAATAGGTTATATCGATAATGGAACGGATATGGCGCTTAATACCTCGTGTCGAGTGAAGGGAGTGCGCTGCTCTCTTTGCTTCACTCAAGTGGGGAGAATCACTATAGAGATCGATGTAAAGATGAATATGTTCCCGTAAAAGTTCCGGTATCATCCTGCTGTATTCAGCAATATCATAGACTTCGTCTACTCTGAACGTCGATTTTGCCCCTTCTATCCCTAAGCGTGCGCCGTTCCACAGAGCATGCTCCGCATTATCCGGTTCTACAAAAAGTAATACTTTGGTTGATTCGGAGGTTTTTATGAGAATCAAAACAGAATTATCCTCCGTAAAGCCGGATAAATAATAAAAATCACTGTTTTGACGGTAAGCGTACTCAGTGTCGTTTGAGCGCGTTTGAGGGGGAGCGGAAGTGACAATAGCCACACCCTCCTCCATCCGTTCGAGAAGTTTGCGGCGATGATCTAAAAAGTTTGTTTCATTCATGGCGGTATTGTGCCATAAATGGAAGCAAATTAAAAATTTCTCTCCAAAAGTTTCCATACCTTGAGGATGGTAATAATTCTATCGGCCTGCTTGCCGACGCCATCGATCATACTCTCTTCTTCCGAGATGGTATCGGGTGCCGGTCCTACATCTTTTTTCGGCAAGCGTATTGCTTCCGTTAAGCGATCGATCACAAACCCTGCAACATCATCACCGTTTTTCATAACGATGAAACGGGTCTCTTCGGTATGCTTCATCGGCTCAAGCCCGAAACGGGATCTCAGATCAATCAACGGTATGACGGAGCCGCGTAAATTGAAAACGCCCAAGATATAATTTGGAGTTTGCGGAACACGTGTCCAAGAGATCGGTTTAATAATTTCCTGAATGCTCAAAATGGGTACTGAAAACTCTTCATCACCGACAATGAATCCGACAAGCTGAATCACCTCATCGATTTTAACATCATCGCCGGAAAGGGTTTTATGCTGCTTATTAATAATTTGCTGGAGTTTTTCGCTCATCTTATAGCCCTTCGTTAAACTTGATATTGCGTTTGACGACATTCATCAAATATTCCGGAGAATACGGTTTGGTGATATATTCCACCATGCCCGATTCCACTCCCCGCATCCTGTCTGCTTTTCCATTTCGTGAAGTGACCGCAATTAATGGAAGATTTTTATATTTATTGTATTTTTTAATTTCTGCAGCCAACGTATAACCGTCCATTCGCGGCATTTCAATATCGACGAGCATCCCATCAAAGAGATGATCTCCCTGTTTCAGGATATTGAGGGCTTCAACGCCATCGGTGGCTTCAACCAGAGTAATCCCCAACGGCTCTAGCGATTTACGCATGATCGTGCGGTCTGTTTTCGAATCATCGACTATCATGATCGTATAATCGCTCGGTTTGTTTTTAGTTCCCAAACGTCCTTTGGCTTCCGCACTCTCTTGACCAACCGTCGATTTGACCGATTTGGCCATTTGCATTAATGCCGCGACATCCACGATTAACGTTACACCGCCATCACCGCGTATCGTTGCACCGGCAATACCTTCGATCCCTTTGAGGTATTCACCGAGAGATTTAATAACAATTTCTTCCTGTCCGACCAATGAATCGACGATAAGCCCGATTTTACTCTCTGCAAGCCCAAGGACAACGACATACGCATGTTCGCTGTTATCAAATACCCGTTCCACTTCAAATATATCGCCGATATGGACCAACGAAAGGACTTCATCGCGTAAACGCATGACCGAACGGCTTTCAACCGTATAAATTTCATCTTTACTGATACGGACCGTTTCAAGTACCGAAGCCAGAGGAATCGCATAATACTCCTCCTGCACCCCGACTAACAACGCTTGAATGATGGCGAGGGTAAGCGGGATTTTGAGTTTCATCGACGTCCCTTGTCCTACCTCCGAGTCGATATCGATCATACCGTTGAGTTTTTCAATGTTGGTTTTTACGACGTCCATACCGACCCCGCGCCCGGAGACACTGGTTACCTGAGCTGCCGTTGAAAAGCCGGGACGGAAAATAAGACTGAATGCCTCTTTTTCAGACATTCCATCCGCTTCTTTCTCGGTTATAACCCCTTTTTCGATCGATTTGGATTTCAGCATATCCGCATCAAGCCCTTTACCGTCATCAATAATCTGGATAACGATATGATTCCCCTCATGATACGCTTTTAAACGTATTGTCCCTGTCTCCTCTTTTCCGGAAGCCAGACGAACTTCAGGTGTTTCAATACCGTGATCGCATGAGTTACGGATAATATGGACCAGAGGATCCCCGATCTCTTCGACGATCGATTTATCGAGTTCTGTCTCTTCCCCCGTGATTTCAAGCTCGATTTTTTTGTTGAGTTCGCGGGAAAGGTCACGAATCATCCGTGGAAATTTGTTAAAGACTTTTCCGATCGGCAACATACGTGTTTTCATGACCGCAATTTGTAAATCGGTAGTTACCAAAGAGACAATCGAAACGACCTGATTGAGTTCTTCAAGGAAGGCTTCTCCCTCATAACGTTCTTCAACATCATCATTAATTTTGATGAGACGATTTTTGCCTAAAACAAGTTCTCCGATGAGATTCATCAAGTGATCCAAACGCTTAACATCAACACGTATCGTTTGTTCTACTGCTGAACCACCGCGATTTTCTCCATCATCTTTACCTTCGATTTTTTTAGGAGCGGCAGCAACCGGCTTTGGCTTTGGCGGTGCAACAGGGGCCGGAGCAGCGGGAGCTGCCATAGGGGCTGAAGGTGCTGCAGGAGCCGGGGTTGGGACCGGAACCGGTGTAGCTTGCGGTTGTGGCTGCTGTTCCGATTTTTGTGCTCTTTTAGCAGCATCTTCGGCTTGGCGCTTCAGAATAAGGCGTTCAATTTCCGCTTCGACCTCGGCATCGCTCATACCTGAATAGTCCGGTTCCTCTTCTTGGACCGTAGCTTTCGATTGAGAAGCTTTTGCCCGTTTAGCGGCGTCTTCGGCTTGACGCAAGGCAATTAAACGCTCAATTTCCGCTTCGACTTCCGCTTCGCTCATTCCTGAATAATCGGGTTCTTCTTCTGTTGTCGCAGTCGGTGCAGGTACTGGTGTAGCTACTGCAACAGGTATTGGTGCCGGTTCTTCGGCAATGGTACTTAAAGGCGTACCGCTGGCAACCGCATTCAACCGTTCAACACACGGCTCTACTTCAAGTCCCCCATCCATACCGCTGTCACGTATTCGGACCAAAAGTGCTTTCATCAGATCGATTGATTCGAGAATGACATCCATCACATCGGCATCTATCGTTAAATCACCGTGACGCGCCATATTCAACAAATTTTCCATATGGTGCGTCAAATGGGTCAAGACGTCAAAATTCAAAAATGAACTTGCCCCCTTGATTGTATGCGCTACCCGGAAGATACGATTGAGTAGATCCAAATCGTCGGGTCGTGATTCTAGTTCGACAAGATCCTGGTCAAGTTGTTCAATCAGTTCAAATGATTCAACCAAAAAATCCTGTAATATCTCTTGAAATTCATCCATTGGCTAACCCCTATTGAATATGAGCACGTACGACACGTGCTACTTCGTCGTAAAATAAATTTGAATCAAATTTGACCAGATAGGCTTCTCCACCGGCTTCTTTTCCGCGAAGTTCACTAAAATGGTCGCTTATGGAAGAGTTAAAAACTATCGGAATCATTTTGAAACGATCGTCAGCTTTGATATTGGATGCGAAATGGAATCCGTCCATTAACGGCATTTCGATATCCGAAGCGATAAGGCGCAGTTTGGACGGAAGATCTTTGCCGTAAGCATTATAGAGATCTTCCAGAATTTTTAGCCCTTGCTGTCCATCCGTTGCTTCGATAACATCAAATCCCATTTGTTCAAGCGCTTCTTTGATGATACGCCGTGCGGTTGCACTGTCGTCCAGAAGGAGGACATGCCCGCTGAAATTGTATTTTCCCGCTTCGAGCTTAGCGCTTCCCGGTTGATAGAGCCCTAATTCCTGGACAACCCCTTCCAAGTCCAAAATCAGCAGAACGTTATCCCCTTCGATTCGGGTAACTCCTGTAATTTTGGACCCGTCAAGCCCCCCTTGGGACGATACAAACGAGGCCGGTTCAATGTCTTTCCAATTGATACGGCGGATCCGTTTCGCTTCATGGACGACAAATCCAATGAGAATATTATTAAATTCGGTAATAATGACACGCGCATTTTTATCAGCCCCTTCCGGAGCCTCGATTCCCATCCATTTGGCTAAATTGACAACGGGGATCACAACACCGCGCAAGTCAAATATCCCTTCGATAAATGATGGCGTTCCCGGTAATTCCGTCAACTTTGGAAAACGGATAATTTCACGTACTTTCGCAACATTAACACCGTATATCCCTTCGTACACTTCATCACCATCATATTTGAATATACGAAAATCGACCAATTCCATCTCATTGGTACCGACTTTTAAGATATCTCCATGTCCCTTCATTCGGGCTCCTTATGAAAGCTGCATTCATGCAATAACGGCTGATTTTTCACTGATTGTACACTAAAGTATCTTTCATTACAAGCAAAAGCACCTACGTTGATGTAATGTATTTTCCCCACTTCAAAAAAAGTATTTTGATGGAAATGTCCCTCTATCCAGATATCGATAGCATCGGTTTCGAGCAATGCCAATCGGTTTTGAATCAACGGCTCAAACGCACGAATCTCACGGCAGTGTGACTTTTTTTTCATCATCTCTTCCAGCCATTGCACAATAAATCCTTTTCCAAGGGTATCGATGAAGCGTAAGAATCCCAGTATCCACCGATTTCGAATAAGGGCCGTATACAATTCGTATCCCCGTCCCATTGCTTTGTCCCCGTGAGAAAGCGCTATCTTTTTCCCCTCAAAAGTCATGCGTACGGGTTGTTGTTTACGTTGCACGACCTCTATATCCGGAAATAGTTCCCCGATTCTAAAATCATGATTCCCTTCCAGATAGAGGATCTCGATCCGTTTAGAAAGCCGGTTTAGTACATCAATCCCTTCGGTATTGTAGTGATGCGTTCGCGGTATGGGGCCAAAGAGCAGATCAAAGATATCCCCCATCAGAACGAGTTGGGTTGTTTGAATCGCACCCGATTCAAGTGCATGCAAGAAGTCGATTAAGGGGGTGCGCCACGGAGCGCAATGGGCATCCGCGATCAGGATCGCACCCACATGAAGTTTTTTAAGGGACATATGCGATTTTCGGGATGCCGAGCGTTTCGTCCAAGCCCATCATCAAATTGGCATTGGCAAGAGCCTGCGAACTTGCCCCCCGCATCAAATTATCAATGGCACACATAGCAACCAATGCATTGGCATGACGTGCCGCATAAAGATCGGCAAAGTTCGTCCCTGAAGTCATTTTCGTATGCGGAGGCGCATTACGGACACGGACAAACGGTTTGTCCTGATAAAAATCACTCATGATTTGAAGCGGATCGCACTCCGTTTTCAATGTCGCATATACACAAGAGAGCATTCCTCGTGTCATCGGTACCAGAGAAGGGACAAATGTAACCCGGACATCCTTGTTGCACAACGTGCTTGCATGCTGTTCAATCTCGGTTGCATGGCGATGTTTGATGATGTTATAACAGTTAATATTATCATTAACCCCTACATAATGGACGGTTGCACTGGGTGATTTACCGGCTCCCGAAACACCTGTTTTCGAATCGATGAAAATAGGCTGCGACAAATCGATATAATCGAGAAACGGTGCCATTGCCATCAATGATGCGGTTACGTGGCATCCCGGGTTGGCAATCAGCCGTGAATCCTGTGCGATATTACCGTGAAGTTCAGGGATCGAGTAAACGGCATGCTGCAGGTTATCGACATCTTCATGCTCGCAGTAGAACGATTCGTAGTTTTCCTGTGTAAGCCGGTAATCGGCAGAGAGGTCAACTACCCGGATCCCCCGTTCCAACAACCCTTTGGCCGTATTCATCGCCGTTTTGTGCGGCAAAGCCAAAAAGACCAGTTCGCACAGTGCAGCGGCACGGTCCAAATCAACCTTATCGACCGGAAGGGTTGTCACCCCGCAAAGGGAAGGGTGTAACCGATCAAGGGTTGTCTCCCCTTCGGTGTTGGCACAATAATTTAAGACAAATACCGGATGGTTGATAAGCATTTTAACCAGTTCTAAACCGGTATAACCGCTCACTCCGATAATTCCGACATTAATGGCTTTCAAATACGATCTCCTGATATTTCACTTCGAGTACTTCGAAATTCTTGACGCCGCCCGGGAGTTTTGCATTTAGTTCATCCCCCTCTTCACGTCCCAAAAGTTGTTTGGCCAATGGGGAGTTAAACGAAATCAATCCCCGTTCCGGGTTGCTTTCACACCCTCCGACGATAGTATAGGTCACCTCTTCGTCGCTGTCCAAATCCGACAGGACAACCGTTGATCCAAAGCTCACCCGCGCATGTTCCAGTTCGCTTGGGTCGACAATCTGTGCGCGAGAAAGGACATCTCCCAATTCTGCGATACGTGCACCGATAAACGCTTGCTTTTCACGCGCGGCATGATATTCGGAATTCTCTTTTAAATCGCCGTATTCTTTGGCGCGGTCAATTTCAACGTTTACCGCCGGTAAATCGATATTTTTTAGGGTATTGAGTTCATCCGATAATCGCTGAAACCCGTATTTGGTCATAGGCTCTTTTTGTTCCACTTGTATGCTCCGCAGAAATAGTAATAAAGCATTATACCAAACCCATCCCAACTAAAAATCAAAAACACCATTCAAATTCACCGTCTCTTCCGATTCACGCGGTTCCAGCAGGGAACGGATCATCTCTATATCTGCACGTAGAGAACGGTCCATGAAATGGAGATTGGCTCCCCCTTCAACAAACAAAACACGGAGCCATCGTCCGAAATTATGGGTAAATCCTTCGATTAACGTGATTTGACGTGAATTTAAAGCCGTTACCTTCTCTTTATACTGAAAAATCATCATGGAGAATTCACTCATGATCGTAGCAACGGCTTTTATCTCCTGATAATGGTTCAGTGTGATCGATATCATCGAAAAATAGGAGCGGATCCTGCTGCATGAATCCGCTGTGAACCCATTTTCCTGTGCTTGAAAAAGATACTCTCCTACGTCTTCCGCCAAGGCAAGCAATTCGCCCAAATCTTCTTTTTCAATAAACGTATACGGCTCTTGCCGGTGGTGAGTACGATTGTCCACAGAGGCTAATAACAAATCGATCCGGGCATTCTCTTTCTGAACTTGATGGATCTCCTGTTCCGCAAGTATCTTTTTTTTAAGCCGTACGCTTATACGCTTGCCGTCTGTCCGATACGCTATTGCCCGCTTATCCCATATTTGGCGTCCAAAATCGGTAAAAATGCGATTCCACACCGTAAAATAGTACGCTTCATCACTTTGCTCGATGATGATTTCAAAAAAAGTCCCACTGAAATCTTCTAAAAAACGGGCAGCCAGTTCGTATAAACTCACATAAAACGTATACATATCCGAGGGGAAGGAGGTGTTATTGAGAATAATATATTCCCAAAATTGGTTCAAATCTTCTTCATCGCCAATCGAAACCACCTGTTTGACGGCATAGGTCTTCTTATCGTTATAGAGCGAAATGATTTTTTGTTTCTCTCTCATTTTGACCCGTTATAATCGATAATACTCATATGGTTTGGGGATTTTTTTGCCATTTTTTTCTCGATCGCAAATATCCGATGAAGCTGATCGGCTGAATTGATTGACGCATCTTTCCCGACACGTATAACGACGGAGCTGACTCCGAGTAATTTGAATTCTCGGCTGTTCCCGTCACGGTCTTCTGCGATAATACACCCCTGCTCACGATCTTTCGGCTCATAAAAGGCACGTACTTCCTCTCCAAACGTCTCTATCAATTTCTCAATTTCACTGCAAACCGTTTCAAAGCTACACTCATCCGAGAGTAATGCACCGATAAAAAAGTCATCTCCCCCGATATGCCCTTTAAAATACTCTGTTGAAAGCACTTTATGCATTAATTCGGCAAACAGCAAAATCACCCGGTCACCGTTTCGAAATCCATAATAATCGTTATACGGTTTGAAGTGGTCAAAATCGAAATAGGCCAAAACCCCGGCCTGTTTTCCCCCTATCATCTGTGCAATATATTCATTGATCCTAAAATTCCCCGGAAGACGGGTAAGGGGATTTTCATCACGTGCGCGGATGAGATTGCGTTCATGTACCACTTCGATCATGTCCCGGGCACTCAAATAACCGATATAATGAGAAGCTTTGCTCACTAAAACACCCGGGGCATTTTCCGAAAGGGAAAAGAGTTCGATAATCGTTTCCAAAGGCATTGCAATATCCACAACCGGTATCGGTTCGATATAAGTTTCCAAGACAGAGAGGTTCGAGGAACGGTTTTGTACCAATGAGCGCCCATAAGGGGAACATGCAATCGATTTAAGCTGGTGTTCATGAATAATTCCCAGAGGACGCATTGCCCCATCGATAACGGGAACCAAAAACATCTCTTTGTTTTCATTAAGCATGTCCAGCAGCGATTCCATGCTATCTCCGATTTTAATCGGTTTGAGCGGTTCCAGCCTCCTGGAAATAATATTTTGATCATTTTTGGAACGTTTTTCCTGGGCGAAACTGCCTTGTACCAACGGATATTCTTTATGGATCGAAGCACACTCCACTGTTGGGCGTTGCACGAAATATCCCTGCAGCAAATGACATCCGATCTCTTTGCAGACGGCAAGTTCACGTTCGTCCTCTACCCCTTCGGCAATCACGCGGCATCCCATTAACGTAGCCAACTGAACCATATTTCGGGAGAGAAGCTTTTTTTTAGGGTCTTTATCAATGCCATTTAAAAAGAAACGGTCGATTTTAATAATATTCGGCGTTGCATGGTAAAGCATTTTGTAACCCGATTGCCCGATTCCGAAATCATCAATGGCAATACAATACCCTTCATCCGCATAATGGCCCATCAGTTTGGTAAAGTGATCGAAATTATGAATTTCATTATGTTCGGAAAGTTCAAACACCATTGATTTGATATCAAGGTTGTAGCGTTTGAGAAGGAGAGAGGTATTTCCTTTTGAGAAATCCGACATCTCTAAAAGACGGTTATCAATATTGTAAAACAGTTTCAACGTTTTATATCCGTCAATCGTACAAAACTTTTGAATGACCTTTTCGCGAAGACGCAAATCAAACGTATATAAAATATTTTCTTCATAAAGACGATCGAAAAAAGCCCCGATTGTCTCATAGCCTAAAGTATCCGTTCCGCGCAGCAAAGCTTCAACACCAAAAGTTTTTCCGGTATGGATGTCAACAATCGGCTGAAAAGCGATATCCAAAATTTCGAGAAAATGGTGGTATAAAGGGTGTAATGGTTCCATGAGGGGGAGTATAAAACGGCTATATCACCTTTTGGTTACGATGTTGGCCCATCCGTTGCATAATGTCTATCATTTTGTAATTTTGTCGTAATCCCTTTGCCCTATATTTCCGTCCAAATGACATTTTGCATAGGAACTATATAAGATGAAAAAATTACTTTTACTTTTACCTGTCGGGCTCATGGCCCTCAGCGGATTGGTGTGGATAGGGACAGGAACCCCCGAAACGAAAAACCATTCACTCAGTGTCTCGACGCTTCCGAGTGATCCTAAAGAGCTTTTCAGTCTCAGTGAACACTCTTTACGACAAATTATCCGCCACGGCGATCAAAAATCCCTTCTTTCCTTAAATAGTTCATTGGATGCGCTCAATTCCTCTCTCCTGAAACTCAAAAACAAAGGGCTCAGTGTGAGTGAAACCGAACACCTGATTGCACTCTATAAACAAGATGGGATCAAAGTAACGGAAGCGACCACCCCTTACCTGAAAAAATTACAAACATACAGCTCGATCGAAGAGGCTCAAGAAAAGGAGTTTGTCCATTCGCTTGAACAAATCGGTTTGTACGAACTCCAAAAAACGTATGAGAATATGACCAAAGCACGCCTTACGTATATCAAAGAACCTTCGCCTGCGACACAACAAGGATATGAGCTACTCCTCTCCAATACCAAGAGGATCATTAGCGAACTCTATCTTGACACCAGGATCGAGAAACCTCTGTTTGTCTATCTCGATAACCACAATCTCTATTTTAAAACCATTGTTTCCATCTATACCGCCGCGGGAACAGAGCGGATACAGCGCTTAACCGATAACGGCTATGCCATCAAAACAGAGCTTCAGCTTCTGCCGTCTCTCTAAGATACTACTTTAGCGTTCCGGTAAATTACCCAAACGTCTAAGGGCCAATGAACACATTGCCAGTCCAAACGCCCCCGTCACTCCGACAAAGCTCCCCTTCTCTTTGATGCGGGGGAGCTCGGAACTGCAAATACAGCTAAAATCGCCCCGGAACTTTCGCTTACGCAGTTCGTTACGGATTTTCGATGCAAACGGATCCCCTTCCGTTTTCCAAATAGAACGTATGTCGATTTTCGTGGGATCCAGCCGCTTGGCGGAGCCGACCGACGATATCAGTTTAGGATAACATTTTTGGATAAGGGCGAGTTTTGCACGCATATCGTCAATCGCATCTAGAATCACATCATACGGTTCAAAATCAAATGTTTCAACCCATTCGGGGGTTATTTTTTCAGTGATAGCGATCACTTCGGGATAGTGCGTCTTTAATGCCTCCGTTTTAAATTCGCCTTCATGGTTTTCCGAATGCATCTGCCGGTTTTGATTGCTTTTATCGTATCGGTCGAAATCAATAATCGTAATATCGCGGACACCGCTTCGATAGAGGCAATCGAGACAGAAGCTTCCAACCCCGCCCACGCCGAGCAAAAGTATTTTACTGTTTTGGACTTTTTCAAACGCCTCTTCCCCGAATACAAGACGGGTACGGATATTCCTCACAGCCACTCCTGCAATGTTTTCATCGATTCGTAGGCACTCATATCGAGCTGAATCGGCGTAACCGATACCATCCCCTGCTCAATGGCTTCAAAATCGCATAATCCCATCCCATGATCCCGTGCCTTGAACTCCAGCGGATGAAGCCCGAGCCAATAATATTCCATCCCCCTTGGATTACGGTGCAAATGGGCATCGTTCGCGTAATAGCGATACCCCGCATAGGTCACGCTCCATTTTAATTCATCAACGCCATACGGAATATTGACGTTTAAAAATTCACGGTGTTTCAGAGGAAATTCACCGTCTAAAATTTTAATAACCAATTCACGGATCGCTTTTTTTGCGAGGGCAAAATCTCCCATCGGCTGAGTAAAATCCATCACTTGGGAGATCGCTATTGAGGGAACTCCCTGCAATACCGCTTCCATCGCGGCAGCAGCTGTTCCCGAATAGGTGATGTCTTCTCCCATATTCGACCCTTTGTTAATCCCGCTGATAACAAGATCAGGTTTGCATTCGTCAAATAACGAATGGAGCGCAAGATAAATACAGTCGCTCGGGGTTCCGTCGTCCAATTTGTAAAAATCGTCTTCGACACTGATAAAGCTCAAAGGCCTAGTCAACGTCAAAGAGTGGCCGCATGCCGATTTCTCTGTTGAGGGTGCAACCACCGTAATATGGGCAAGCCCTTCGAGCGCATCCATCAAGGCGCGCAATCCCGGTGATTCGTATCCGTCATCATTGCTGATAAGGATTTTTTTCATTTATAATTCCTTTTTGAGGGTTTAACAGGGACAATGATAAAACAGTTTCGTTGATCCCTTCGTTCATACGCCAAGACGTATCCATGCTCTTTCAAAATTGCATCAACAATATAAAGGCCAAGACCGAAACTGTCTTTGGTCGGATGATCTTTGGTAAAAGGTTCAATATAATAGCTCAGCGGTTTTTGCAACGCTTCACCGGTATTGATAAAGAGAATTTCTTCCCCTTCGACGGCAATCTCCATTTGTTTATCGGAAGAGTATTTGATGGCGTTGTCTATCAAATTTTTTACAGCCGTTACAAAAAGTCGATAGTCAACCTCCATTTTGACGGAGGTATCTATTTCCTGTACAACCGAATTGTAATCAACCATTGCCAGATCAATCGCACCGTCGATAATATCGACAAGTCGATACTCCTTTTTATCCAAAAACTGATTTCCGGAGGATATCTCTTCAATCAGAGCAAACTCTCCGATTAGTGACTCCAGCCGTTCAAAAATTCCAAGAAAACGCCCTTTCTGTTTTTCGTCGCTTACCATGGCACTGACGATTCTCCCCTTGGCTATCGGTGTTTTCAGTTCATGCATGATATTCCGTAAAAAAAGGGTGCGCGACTCGATCAGGGAACGGATTTTATTCTGGGTATTATCCAATTCATTGGCAATAAGGGCAATTTCGTCACTTCCGTCAATCCGGAAGCTAACACTCATGTCCCCTTCTCCGAACCGGGCGATTTTCCGTCGAAGGCTGCGTAACGGACTCAATCGGTAAATGATCAAGGCAAAAGAGATTGCCAATATTGTCATGAGACTCAAATAAGCCGAAAACAAGTTAACGCCGCTGTAGGCTTCGATGCTGTGGTCTTCAAGCAATACGGTTTGATGGGAAGATTCAACCCAAAAAAAGATTTTTTCCCGGTATTCGATCATGGTTGTGATCACGGGATGAATGGTCTTTGCACTGTAAGGATAATCCATGGATGCGGAATAGTCACTGACGACCGGGTCATCCGTTGTACCGTCGGTTTTAAGAATTTTTCCTTCACGAATGATCGTTTCATACTCTTTTTTTGAAATAATTTCCTCTAAATTATACAATGCCAAATTGGCCTCAAACATAGGTTGAGAGAGCTGTTTGGAAAGATAGGTATGATAGATTTGACTGATTAAAGAGTGTTTAGAAAAGATATTATCGATATGCTTGGTACGGTTGATTTGATAAAGCTGATAAAACGTATAGCTCACACTCGTTACGGTGACGAAGAGAGCAAACGCGACAGTAGCCAGTACGGCATTATTTTTAACCATTATTTCAACAGTTTATAGCCGATACCGCGAATCGATTCGATCAGGGCTTTATCTCCAAGTTTATTCCGGATACGCCCCATCATAACATCAATACTTTTGTTGGAAGAGTCTTCATTAATCGCACTCACATTATGGATGAGATCTTCTCTGGAAACGACCATCCCCTGTTTTTTAATCATGTGCGCCAAAATGCCGTATTCAGCATTGGTCAATTCAAGCCCTCGACCTTTATAGCTGATTTGCATTGCCGACTCGTTCAATTTAAAATCACACGTATTTTGCGATGCCAGTTCGGATGCCGCATCGTATCGCCGTAAAACGGAGTGGATGCGTGCTTCAAGTTCACGCGGGTCATACGGTTTCGGGAGGTAATCATCCGCTCCCAATTCAAGGGCATTGATCTTGTCGGTTACATCCGAACGTGCGGAGGAGATGATGATAGGAATATTTTGACGTGCACGAATCGCTTCACACACTTCCAACCCATCCATCCCCGGTAACGTCAAATCGAGAATAACGGCATCAAATTTATCCAATTTAAGGATACTCAGTGCTTTAAACGGATCATCTTCCGTAATGACTTCAAAATCATACTGTTCCAAAAACTCGGCCAAAATCTCAGCCAGTTCAAGGTCGTCTTCTATCATTAATATTTTACTCATGATGCAATTGTAACTCAGGAACAGTTAATCGTTACCTAACTCAACCAAAGGGTAAAATGATATGCTATAAATGCCAGAGAATACGCAACAATCGTCGTAAAAAGAAATAAATAGCCAAAGTATTTTATCCCTCCGGCTTCGCGTGTAAATACGACCGAAGCGGCTAAACACGGCAAATAGGTCATAATCACGACAATAAATGCAACCGCCGAAGCCAAGGGGATATGGGAACTAATCGCCCTCATCAACGAATTATCCGATTCCGTAGCATCACTGCCCAAAGAGTATAAGACCCCCAATGTTGAGACAACCACCTCTTTGGCCGCTAATCCCGTCTGCAGCGAAACCGCCATCTTCCAGTCAAATCCGAGCGGTTCGAAGACCGGCGCAATCGCATGTCCGATCATACCGAGAAAACTTTGTTCCAATTGTGCTTCCGCACGTTGATTTTCAAACCCTTTGATCTCGCTTGCCGATGTTGCCGTTTCGATTTTTTCGGCATAAAAGGTATCAATTATGGAGTTCTTAGGGTAGGCGCTTAAAAACCATACCAGCAACGATGCCGCAGCGATAAACGTCCCCGCTTTTTTCAGATACATCATCGTTTTGGTAACGACGGTATGCCAGATCAGTTTGAGCGACGGTAGACGGTATTTTGGCATCTCCATGACAAACGGCTCATCGATCCCTTTAAAAGCCGTCATTTTTAGTACTTTAGCCGCTACAAGTCCGATCATTGCCCCCAGGATATAAATACCGAACAAAACATTTCCTGCCATTTCCGGACCGAAAAAAGCTCCGGTAAAGAGGACATAGACCGGTAAACGTGCACCGCAGCTCATAAAACCGATAACAAAAAGGGTCAACAGCCGATCCCTGTCATTTTTCAGAATCCGTGCCGACATGTATGCCGGAATCGAACATCCGAAGCCACTGACCAAGGGGATAAACGATTGTCCGTGCAATCCGAATTTATGGAAAAAACCATCCAGTAAAAAGGCAACGCGCGACATATACCCGGTCGATTCCAAAAGGGCGATTCCGACAAATAATATAACGATATTCGGGACGAACAAGACAACCGCACCGACCCCGGAAATCAACCCGTCTACGACCAAAGAGCGTATCTCATTATTACCGATGGTCGAACCGACGACACCGCCCATCCATCCGAAAACGGCACTGATCCACTCCATAGGTATGGAGCCGATCTCAAATGTCAGCTGAAAAAGCCCCCACATAAAAAAGAGAAAAATCGGAATTCCAAAAATCGGATGTATGAGGATACTGTCAATTTTTTCCGTCGTCGTCTTCTCTTCAACCACTTTCGATTTTATCTTAACCGCTTCAGCGATTATCCCCCGGTTAAACGAAAGATACTCTTCGGCAAAAATCTCTTTGATATCGTCACTGTCATGATGGAGCGAAATGTGGCGGTCCGCCTCAATCAAAATCGGCTGTAATTCGGTCCAGATGGGATTATCATGAAGGACACGATAAGTCTTTTTCTCTTGCTGTAAAAGATTAATGGCAATATTTCGATTGGAAATGGAAGCTTTGAATTTATGACGGTTAAGATAGTTTTCAATGATAACGATCTCCTCTTCGACCGCTTCGCTAAAAATCAGTTTTTGTTCCTGAAAAGCACTTTTGTAAACGCTGATAACGTTTTCCATCAATGCATTCAACCCCGTCTTGGCCGCCGCTGAAACGCGAACGCACGGGATACCGAGCAATTGTGACAAATAAGGGGCATTGATCTCAATCCCCTCTTTTTCGGCTTCATCACTCATGTTGAGGGCAATTACCATCTTTTTGCTCATGGTCATCAGCTCAGCCGTCAACTGGAGATTTTTTTCCATATTGGTTGAATCGAGGACATTGATAATCAGATCGTACGATTCGTTGGTTAAAAATTCGTGCGTGACTCTCTCTTCAATCGAATAATCGGTAAATGCATACGTTCCGGGCAAATCAACGACATTAAAATGGTATCCGTCGTAGTCAAATACCACTTCTGTTTTTTCTACCGTCACCCCTGTAAAATTTCCGACATGCAACCGTGCATTGCTGATCGAATTGATCAGCATACTTTTACCGACATTCGGTTGTCCGACCAGTGCGACTTTAATCATTGTCTCAGACATCACAGACCTCGATCAATTCGGCCTCTTCTTTTCGAAGCGCCAGCGATACGTTCCCTACCTTAATTTCAAACGTACTCTTTGAAATCGCGCACTCGAGCATTTTCACTTCAGCCCCTTTCATCAGACCGAATGAAATGAGCCGCTGCTTAAGGGGACCTGTCGCATTAATCTTCACAACTTTCACCGTCCCGCCTTTGGCACAGGCACTTAACAGAGTCATCGTATCCATATCTATCCTTCTCAAACTCTCAATCTTATCCGCATCAAAAAATGTTTGAATCTAATTATTAAAACAATATAGCGCAATCATAATTATTACCGTCTTAGAGACTCCTTAATAATGATAATGGATTTCATTTATACGATCTCATTTGCCGATTCGCTATAATTCCGTCAAAATAATACAAATAGGAATTTTATGCAATTTTTATGGCGTTCAACCAGTCATTTCAATCTCGCCAACTTAGTGACAATGGCCAATATCACGTGCGGACTTCTGGCAACCTATTTCATCACCCAAAATCATTTTACCGCAGCGGTCATACTGGCTTGGATGGGGGGAGCATTTGATATCATTGATGGAAAAATTGCCCGTAAATTCGGCCTCTCGAATGAATTCGGCATTCAGCTCGATTCGTTTGCCGACTTTTTGAGTTTTGTCCTTGTGCCGACTTTTTTCATCTTTCAATCGGTATACACCGATCTCACGGGGCTTCCGCTGATTATCACCTCTATGGCATCGATTTATTATGTCATCAGCGGCCTGCGCCGCCTGATCCAGTTTAATATTAATGCCGATGCGGGAGAGGTTGCCAAACATTTTATTGGAATACCGACCCCTTTGGGGGCCATTTTGCTGTGGCTGGTTTGGTTGGGATCGGATATGATCGGATGGATGGCGGTTCTTGCCCTCATGGTCACCATCGGTGCATTATTAAACTCAAAAGTAAAAATTCCCCACCTTTAATCGATATCTTTCCTCTCTGGAAGGGGAGTATTCTACCCATCCCCTGCCATAATATAATCATCATCCATTACATCGAAAAGAAAAAAAGAGACGGGAAAGAAAACCGGCTCCCAAACGGAGCCGTGAAGAATGGATGCGGATAAACACTTACCCGCTTCTAAAGGGATAAAAAACGGTTCACCCTTACATTAAGGGGTTACTACCTCTAATGCGATATAACCATTCGAGCCATCGACATTTCCCGTATGCGGGCTTACAATATACGTTGAGCCATCCACAACGCCATCCGCGTTCGCAATCGGATTATCATAAATGTCCACAGCCGTACCGGCTCCGATCCAGACCAAAGCATGAGCTGTAGCGGATGGAGTAGCCGACCAATAGGCATTATTCATCCAACCAAAAGACATCAACGAAGTTGTCTGCGTGTTGTATGTGTCCCAAATTTTTGCCAGATCGGTATAGCTGACGGTATTATTGGTTAAATTGTACGATGTATCCGATTCGCTCGCATTTCCGGTTCCTGATGTCGGCAACGCCACTTTTATACCGTTCAAGGTAGCGTAACGGTAGGTATTGGTAGTTTTGAATCCGTTTACGGTCACAGTCCCTGTTGTCCCGTTGATATCCTGGACAAAGGTTGTGTAGACAAAACTTGCATTGACATCATCATTATTAGCGACTGAAGAGTTGCCGGCAAGACCGTTTTTATCTCTATCCAAATAATAGAACCATTTACCGCCCACTTGAATAGGGAGGATGAGATTTCCATACGATCCTAATGAGATTACGTCACGAACGACATGCAATGAAACATTTAAATCGGTCGTCAATGTGGTGTTCAAATCATTGGTAGCACGAATCGTCACGTTGTAGTCTTTAAAGAAGCTTCCACTCATATTCGGAACGGTTTTAAAGGTGACATTACCGTCTTTAGCGGTGATATTGAACGTCGAAGCACCTGCAACAAGTGAATACGTCACATTCTCGTCATTATTGGCGGTTGCATCGTAAACCGGGATCGAGACATTGATGTCACTCGCATTGATCTCCACGATTCCCCCGGCAGATCCAAATATAGGGGCCGTTGTACTGGTAATCGGAGGGGTCGTATTGGTATCGGTCGTATTCGTATCTACTACTGGCGTTCCGCTACTACTTCCGCCGCCACCGCCGCCGCAACCGGTGAAAAGCATACTTGTCAGTACCGCTACCCCTATTATTTTCAACCATCTGTTCATCATCGCCCCATCTCCTTTATCGAATTTATTAGAGTCAAAGATACACTAAAGTATCATAAAATTTTATTAATAAAGCACGTTTTATACCATTCTCCCACATTATAGCGAAGAATTCTCGTCATTAATCCATTCCGCCGCAGATGAATCATTCGATCCCAACCCCTCAGGCAATATCCTTTTGGGCTTCAGTCCCAGTTTTCGCATCCCTTCCGCCCGCCGAATCAAATTCCCCCGTCCGGTCGCAAGTTTGTTCATGGCCCCTTCGTAACTTTTTTGGGTTTTCCCCAATTGATCTCCGATTTTTTCCATATCCTCGACAAACGCTACCAGTTTTTCGTACAAAGCTTCCGCCGACTCCGCAATGTGTTTGGCATTACGTTCTTGGTATTCACTTCGCCAGATATGTTCAATGGTTCGGAGCGTTACCAGCAAAGTGGAAGGAGAAACAACCACAATATTTTGTTCGTACGCCGTTTTAAAAAATGTATTATCCTGTTCGAGAGCAAGTAAAAACGCCCCCTCTATCGGCATAAACAGAAGGACGAAATCGAGGGTGCGGATTCCGTTTAATTGATCGTATTTCTTACTGCTTAGCCCCTTTATATGGGCATGAATTGATTGCAGATGCTGTTTGAGCGCATAAGTGCGCGCTTCATCGGTTTCCGCACGAATAAAGGCATCATAGGCGACAAGAGAGACTTTAGAATCGATAACGATGTCTTTGTTTTGAGGCAAATGGACAATAATATCCGGACGAAATTTTTTCCCTTCCCCATCGCTAAGCGTTGATTGGATCTCATATTCATGCCCTTCACGCAATCCGGACTCTTCTAAAATCCGTTCCAACACGATTTCTCCCCAATTTCCTTGGGTTTTATTCTCCCCCTTCAATGCCTGAGTGAGATTAATGGCATCTTGGCTAAGTCTCTCGTTTAACGATTTCAGCCGAATGATTTCATCTTTGATACTTTGGCGTTCTTTGGCATCATGAATAAACTGTTCTTTGCTTTGGGCCGCAAACTGGGTGATCTGTTCGCGAAAAGGTTTTAAAAGAAGATCAAGCCCTTTGGTGTGAACTTCGTCAAACGTTTTGGATTTTTTCTCAAAAATCTCCGCCGCCAGATGTTCAAACTGGCTTTTCATCTGCAGCTTGGCTTCATCGAGAAGACGGATTTTTTCTTCATACGAACGGTTTGTCTCTTCGTTTCTGGTATGCAAAACGGCATAGTCACGTTCCAAGGCGTGGTATTCCTGCTGCAATTGCTCAAATTTTGACTGCATCAGGGTACGCTGCAGCCGTTCATCATTGGCTATATATTCAATCCGTTCTGCCTGTGCCTGAAGAAAGGCGTAATCCTGACGGGAACGTATCCAAAGATAGACTAAGCTCATAATCGTAAAAAGGGTTATCACCAGCGCTATTTGAATCAACATCATCTCTACTTTTTAATCTGAATTATAACGAACAAGACCATTAGAGATAAAAAAGTTGACACACGGTAATATACCTTTCATGAAACTATCGTCCAATGCACCCTGCCCCTGTCACAGCGGAGAAAAATACAAAAAATGCTGCCAACCCTATCATAAAGGGATATTGCCCTCAAACGCACTCAAACTCATGAGGTCGCGCTACAGTGCCTTTGCCCTGGGGTTAAGTCGCTATATTATGGAAACTACCCATCCTGACAATCCTGACTTTACCCAAGAACGGGAGGAATGGGAACAAACCATTCTCGATTTTAGCCATAATACACGTTTCATAGGATTGAAAATCAGCGAATTTATCGATGGAGACGAGGAGGCGTTTGTCACCTTTCACGCTCAGCTGGACAGCGGAACACTGACTGAGAAAAGCCGCTTTTTAAAAACAGGGGGCCGATGGCTCTACGAAAGCGGAACCTTTACTTCAGGGGATCACCGTTGATCACGAGGCGAAATCCGATATCGTTGGAAACGAAATCGGGACGCGAATAGCCGCGAAACGCGCTTCGCAAACAGAGATAACCCGTTTTATAGCTTCCGCCGCGACGCACTTTAAACGATTCCCCTTCAGCTCCCCCGATACGCGGGCTTCCGTCGCTAGGGGCGCCGTTATAATTGGCAAAAAAATCATCTTCACACCATTCCCAAACATTCCCCAACAACCCGTAAATACCCAAACGGTTGGGGGTTTTACTCTCTACAACGGCCGTTTTTCCGTTTGAACTGTATTCGTAGATCGCATAATCATCCAACATCGCTTCCGAATCACCGAAGGTGAATCGCGTATTTCCCCCCGCTTTGGTAACGTATTCCCACTGCGCTTCGGTTGGAAGGGCATAAAAGCGTGTTTTCCCTTCATAACGGTTCAAAAGTTCAACATAGGCTTTCGCATCGAACCAGCTCACCTGTTCCACAGGGTGGCGGCGAGAACTCTCTTCTTCAACCTTGTCGTTTTTAAAATAGGATGGATTCACCCGCGTAAGCTTGAAATACTGTTCTTGAGTTACCGGATATTTTGCAATCCAGAATCCTCCAAGTTTTACGGCATGAGCGGGAGACTCAACATCACCCCCTTCATTATACTGGGGATTGCGCCCCATAATAAATTCTCCGCCGTCTATATAAAGGAACTCCATTCCGATCGAATTTGTAAAATCTCGCGGAGTTTCAGCAACTTCGACCGCTGGAGTCTCTTCGGTTTTCTTTTTGAAAAAATCGAACAAAATGAACCTTTTTATCTATTCTTATTCTGTAAGTGTCATTGTAACATAGCAAAAAGTGTTCACAGTTTGCCAAAAATGCCGTTCTTGACAACCGGCTTATTGATAGTTTATAATGTCATAACAAATAATGACCTGTCAATGACATCTCACCCAGAAACTCGCCGAATTAAATCCACACACTTTAAGGCATTCCACGCATGAGCGATACCGCAAAAACTCCTAGAAACAACGCTAAAAACCGTACTCATACTCCGGTTGACGGATTCACGATTGAAGCCCTCCGAACTAAAAAACTTGAAGATTTACTTGATATTGCACTAGCTTTAAATATCGAAGATCCTAATGAACTGAAACGGCAGGATCTTATTTTCGAAATCCTTAAAACTCAGGTTCAGCAGGGGGGATTCATCCTCTTTACAGGAATTTTAGAGATTATGCAAGACGGATACGGGTTTTTACGTGCCGTTGACCAAAGTTTCAGCGACTCCCTGCACGACGCTTATGTTTCGAGTACCCAAATCCGCCGTTTTGCCCTTCGTAACGGGGATATCGTCACCGGTCAGGTTCGTGCTCCCAAAGATCAAGAGCGTTATTATGCCCTTCTTAAAGTTGAGGCGATCAACTACCTTCCGCCCGAAGAATCCAAAAAGCGTCCTCTCTTTGAAAACCTTACTCCGCTTTACGCCCTCGAACAAATCAAGCTCGAATACCAACCGACCAAACTCACCGGCCGTATGATGGACCTTTTTGCCCCAATCGGAAAAGGGCAGCGCGGGCTCATCGTCGCACCTCCAAGATCGGGTAAAACAGAGCTTATGAAAGAGATCGCCCACGGAGTCACCAGCAACCATCCCGAAGTCGAGCTGATGGTTCTCCTTGTCGACGAACGCCCCGAAGAGGTTACCGATATGGAGCGCTCCGTTAAAGGGGAAGTCTATAGCTCTACCTTCGACGAACCGGCCAAAAATCACGTCAAAGTTGCCGAAATGGTGATCGAGCGGGCTAAGCGCCGCGTTGAGCTCGGTAAAGACGTCGTTATCCTCCTCGACTCCATTACCCGTCTCGCACGTGCGTACAATACCGTTACCCCAAGTTCGGGAAAAGTCCTCTCGGGCGGGGTTGATGCCAATGCCCTACACAAACCGAAACGATTTTTCGGTGCGGCGCGTAATATCGAAAACGGCGGCAGTTTAACCATCATCGCTACCGCCCTCGTCGAAACGGGAAGCCGAATGGATGAAGTTATTTTTGAAGAGTTTAAAGGGACCGGTAACTCGGAAATCGTCCTTAGCCGTAAGATCTCCGATCGCCGTATCTTCCCGGCAATCGACATTCTCAAATCGGGAACCCGGAAAGAGGAGCTCCTCATCGGGCCGGAAATCCTTCAAAAAGTCTTTATTCTCCGTTCAATGCTGCATAAACAAGAGGATGAAGTGGAAGCGCTCCGTTTCCTTTATAACACGATGCTTAAGAGCAAATCCAATAGTGAATTTCTCGACAGCATGAACGAGTCGACCAAATAACATGAAAGTCGGAGTCTTTGACAGCGGTGTAGGAGGCTTAAGCGTCGTCAAGTCGCTCTTGGAACATCAACTGTTCGAAGAGATCATCTACTTCGGGGATACTGCCCGTGTACCGTACGGGGTAAAAGATCAGAATACTATTATCCGCTATTCTCTAGAAGCCCTCGAATTTTTTAAAAACTTTGAGATCGATCTTCTTATTACCGCCTGCAACACCGTTAGTGCCTATGCTCTTGACGAGATGAGAGAACACAGCGATTGCGACGTTATCGGCGTAGTCGATCCCGGAGTCCTGGCGCTTAAGAATGCTATTCCAAGCGTTGATGCCAATATTTTAATCTTAGGGACAAAAGCAACCGTTAAATCGGGGGCTTACGAAAAACGGCTGCAAGAGTTAGGATATCAGAATCTAAGCGCTATCGCAACCAGTCTGCTCGTACCGATTGTCGAAGAGGGATTATATGAGGGGGATGTCCTCCAGAGTGCTTTACACCATTATTTTGGGGAGCTGACCCAAACACCCGATGCGATTATCCTCGGATGCACCCATTTCCCTCTGGTCGCCGAGGCGATTCATCGCTATTTCGAAGGAAACAGCTCTCTGATCCACTCAGGTGAAGCGATAGTGGAATATTTGGAGAGCCATTACGATTTTACAAAACGTTTTGAGCAGACAAACCTCAAATTTTTCGCTTCTGAAAATCCTGAAGGGCTACGCCGAACAGCCAAAGAGTGGTTATCATTATAAACTCTATCGGGGTTGTATTTTTTGGCACCAAGATGCCTGTTTTCATCGACGCTTATCCAAAAAATTCCGAATGAGGTCCCCGATTCGCTCTGGGATCTAATCTCAAAGAAGGAGAGACTATGGCTCATAATTCAGAAGTTTTAGCCTTAAAATACCGGCCGCGACGCTTCGAAGAACTCATCGGTCAGGAGAGCATCTCCCAGACCCTTTCTCTGGCACTTGATTCCAAACGTCTCTCCCATGCCTATCTTTTTTCCGGTCTTCGGGGTTCGGGGAAAACTTCAACTGCACGTATTTTCGCCAAATCGCTTATTTGTGAAAACGGTCCCACCTCATCCCCATGCGATGTCTGCACTCACTGCGTCATGGCCAACGAAGGGCGGCATATCGATATTATCGAGATGGACGCCGCATCCAGCCGCAAAATAGATGATATCCGCGATTTGATTGAACATACCAAATATCGTCCTGCCAGCGCTAAAATCAAAATCTTCATCATCGATGAAGTGCATATGTTGACCAAAGAGGCCCATAATGCCCTCCTGAAAACACTGGAAGAACCACCGGAATACGTAAAATTCATCCTGGCGACTACCGATCCGCTCAAACTCCCTCCGACGATCTTAAGCCGTACACAACATTTTCGTTTTAAACGGATCAGTCATCCCAATATTGTCCACCACCTCAGCCATATCCTCCATCTGGAGAATATCGAATACCAGCCCGAAGCACTGGACATTCTCGCCAGAAGCGGTTCCGGAAGCTTGCGGGACACCTTGACGCTGATGGATCAGGCGATCATCTATTCCAAAGGTTATGTGGATGTCAAAACGGTAGCCGATATGCTCGGGCTTCTGGACCCCGATTACATCAGCCGCCTTTTCGACGCCATTTTTGCAAAAGACCGTGGATCATTAACCCGCATGCTCCAGGAACTCGAATCCTATGAATCGGAAATGGTGATCGATGAATTGATCGCGTATCTCAAAGAACGGCTTTACGAGGGCGACCACCGTTTCAGCGTCCTGGTCATTGAACGGTTCTTCCGTATTTTAAGCGATGCCAAAACACTTTTTTCCATCAATGCCGACGGAGGGTTTGTCGTTAGTCTTGTCCTCTTCAAAATGATCGAAGCCCTGAAAATCAAAGAGATCGATGAGATGATCGAATCCCTCGAATCACGTATCTCTCACCCCCCTCTTAAAACTCCTCTCGAACACGCGGTGACCAGCGAGGCGCCGACCATCCATGTCACCCCTCTCGCTCCCCCGGTAAAATCCTCTTTTGAACAATTATGCGAACGGATAAGCGACCGAAGTGCCCCGCTGGGCGAATGTTTTAGAAAATGCGTCTCTTTCCTTTCGTTCGAAGAGAATACCCTCGTCTGGGAGAGCTGTGCCGAAGGGGAGGACAAAGAGCTGCTCAAGAACAGTTTCGGGATTATCCGCCAGTTCGTCCGTGAAATTTACGGTATCGACACCCAAATCAAATCTCAAGGATGCAGCAAAACGGTCGAAGAAGTTCCCCCTTTGGCTTCCGAGCCCGAGGTCCCTTTCTCCGTTGAACCGCAACCGGAACCTGTATCAATGGTCGAAGATGTTGAAATCGGTGTCGGTAGCTGTGTCAGCAGTTGCGATGAAAGCAGTGTCAAAGAGTTCGACGGTTCCGATGTGCTGAAAGAACCGATGATCCAAAAAGCGGCAGAGCTGTTTGAAGCGACCAAGATTACTGTCCAATCGAAGGTATAACCCCTTCGACCATCTAAATGATACTGATTATTAATAATGTTCTCAGTATTTAAAGGATACTATTTCTTGAAATATAGTTCAAGGATATTTAGATGAAGGTTCGTTTGGGTCTATTCTCCATTATGGCTGCTTGTACACTCTCGGCTGATCCAGTGTTTAAGGTGGAGGGGTATGGCGAAGGCTATCTTTTATCCGGTTCCCGCCCTACGGAAAAAGTTGCCCGGTTCACCGTAGAACCCTCGGTCACTCTGAATGAAAACCTGACGCTGAGTACGCATATCGGATTCGAGCGCCCTTCTGAAAGCGGAGGTGTAGCCGAAGCGGAAATAGAAGCCTTGTCCCTTACTCTGTCTCTATCGGAGCAGACCCACCTCTCCTTCGGGAAAATGCATATTCCGATAGGACTCTACAACCTCTATCACGAACCGGTCTATTTTCTTACGCTTGAACCTTCCCGTGCCGAACATATCGTCATCCCCACCGAATGGCACGAAACAGCGTTCCTACTAACCCATAAAATGGATCAGGTATCCGTCACGGCGGGAGCCATGACGCCGATGGATGCTACAAAACTCACCCGCGAGAACTGGATTCATCAAGGAAAAGAGAGTTTTCTGAGCGGCGGAAAAAAACCGGGGTGGCTTTTACGGGTCGATGTCGGCGATATCAATACGGTACTGTACGGTGCCAGTATCGTTACCACCCCCCTGATCGGTGCCGATGCACAAGCGACATTGGCCGAAGCACATATTTCCGCCTATTTAGACCATGGATGGGAAGCGAAGGCGATCGTTACCAAAGGGTGGATTGATTCGCTGCAAGGAGTTAATGCCGCATCGGGCGCATCCATATCAAAAAGTGCCGAGGGGGGAAGTTTAACCCTCGGGTACGATATCTCTGCGGCCTCTGGTCTCTTAAGCCATACCCTAATCGGTTTCGTACACAGTGAATACGCACAGCCCTCTCATCCGCTAGTGCCACAGGGGTTGGGCGGAACGGCCCACGCAACAGGAGTGAACTGGTTTGTGACCCAAAAATTTGTTGCTAAAACCGAAATACGCCACAGCAATCATGAAGGGGATCGGATCGGTATCGGCATCGGTTTCGTCTATTAAAAAGGCTCAAGGGAGAAATATTAGCCGATAGCTTGCTATTAAGGATTTTTTCAGCTATACTTCATCTATTGAAAGATGATTTAGAGTTTCATCTTTAGGCTTGCTTTTTATTGAAGACCTTTTAGTTAACAGTACGACCCGCCCTTAGAATACTCCATTTTATATTTTCGACCACTTCGGAAACGGGGTGTATTTTTAACACAAAGGGTTTAATATGGCAGAAGTACTAAACGGAACCGTTAAATGGTTCAACAGCGAAAAAGGGTTTGGATTTATCCAACAAGACAACGGCGGTAAAGATGTATTCGTACATTTCCGTCAAATCAACAGCACTGGTTACGGCCGTGTTTCTCTTGACGAAGGTCAAAAAGTGACTTACACTGTAGGTCAAGGTGACAAAGGTCCACAAGCCGAAAACGTTACAGCTCTGTAACTCTCTCCTCGGGCAGATTCTTCTGCCCGCTATTCATCCATTCCCCAAAACTTTCCACATTTATGCGGAAGATTTCATTGCCTAAATCATTTTACTAAGACACTATTGGGTGTTTTTCCAAGCCGATTTAAAAGGACCACTATGGAAAGCAGAGAAGCCGTTTTAGACGCATTGAAAGAGGGTAAAAAACTTACCAGTAACGTCACCGGGTTGCAATACACCCTTATCGGCGGCCAATTGCATGCCCGCAACAGTGAAAAAACCGACTGGCATGAGAGTGAACTCAATTTTGACAATCCCCCCTCATGGCTAAACCTTCGCACTTAGACGGAGGGTATTTATGTCCTCCGTACGCTTTCGCTACCAGACTTTTGAATTTACACACTCCGATATTCATGTAAGAACCCTTAGAGATACCCAGCAATATCACGATACAGACAATATGGCCGAAAAACTGGGGATATCGTCCGCCTCCTGGCCGCTGTTTGGCGTCATCTGGGATTCAAGCAAAATACTGGCCCATTTAATGAGCGATTTTGATATTGCGGGAAAAAGGATCTTAGAGGTTGGGTGCGGCATAGGGCTGGCAAGCCTTGTCCTGAACCAGCGATCCGCCGATATCACCGCTACCGATTACCATCCCGAAGCCGAACGCTTTATGGATGAAAACGTCCGTATCAATAATGACCGCCACATCCCTTTTATCCGTGCCGGATGGGAGGACGTGAACGATACATTGGGCGAATTCGATCTCATAATCGGAAGCGACCTCCTGTATGAACGTGACCATGCGGCGTTATTGGCAGACTTTATTGACCGTCATACCAAACAAACCTGCGAAGTGATCATTATCGATCCGGGTAGAGGCAATCACGCTAATTTCAGTAAAAAAATGGTGAGCCTTGCCTTTACGCATTCACAGAGCAAACCCCTTCATACCGATTACCTTACCCTCCCTTTTAAGGGACAGATGCTTCGATATAAGCGCCAAGAGGCTTTATAAACGCTCTCCCCTGTTGTGATTTTCACCGATTATTTTCATAGTATTCCCAAAATAATTGTGCTATTCTAACGGATATTTTTTGACGAGGTACCTATGTTTTTACACAAACAAATTGATGCTATCGAAGCGGCCCCCCAAAAAGCGGGTAAAGGGGTAGCCATGAAAATGCTTCTATCCCCGGATGAGTCTCCCCATTTCGCCATGCGAAATTTTACGATCGATGCCGGCGGCCATATGCCCTTGCATACCAATACGGTAGAACATGAGCAATACGTCCTCAGCGGACGCGCCAAAGTGGTCATCGGCGATCAAACAATAGAGGCGGGTGCGGGGGATGTCTTACTGATACCGGCAGGAGTGCCTCACAGCTATGAAACCCTCGGAGATGAGAGCTACAGTTTTCTCTGTCTGGTCCCAAAAGGGGAAGATTGTATCGAGGTACTGGCCTGTTAGGCCCCCTCTTCCCTTAGTGATTCGTACCCCGAATCACTTTGTGAACACTGTTAATGCCGTCGTTCACTCCGGAATTAATCTCTTTTGCACTGCAGCCGCCCAAGATCAAAACGACTAAACTCGATATTACGAAAAAACGGATCATTCATTTCCCTATACATTCAAAATTAACTCAAATTATAGCCGTTTTGCCGTTTAGATTTTGTTGGTTTTGTTTGAAACCTTTCTCAGCATCAAAGGGGCGTATACCCGTTTATGCACTTTTCGTTTAAAGGTTACTACCGAAAATGTTTTGGCACTGCTCGCGTGGAGATAATATCGATGGTATACCCAATACGAGACAAAAGCCCCTATCGCACTTCCGATAACCACATCACTCAAATAGTGCTGCACCAAAACAATCCGGCTCATCGCAACGAACACGGCTACACCTATAAACAGGCTCTTGTATTTTGGATAGAGCAGAGATAGTGCGATAAAGAATGAAAATGCCGTAGCGCTGTGCCCGGATGGGAACGAGTAAAAAAGGCTTTCCAATTTCAAACCGTAAAATCCGTACAGCCGGTTATCGATAAAAAGCTCAGGGCGCACTCTCCCGGAGAGGATTTTAATCACATCGACGATCAACCCGCTACCGACGACTACGCTCAGAAGATAGAGGTTCTGGCGCGCATACAGTTTTTGCCGTTTACGGTACAGGAGAAAAAGGAGGAGTGTTGCCCCTATGGTGTATTTTGAATCCCCTAGCTGCGTTACGGCATTAAAAAAATGGTTGGAGACATTGATGCCGGAGCGAACAATATAGAGGGCCAGAGGCTGATCGATATAGTGGTAAGAGAGAAAGAGAAATCCCAAAACAAGAAAAAAAAGGGTCTGTAAACGCGATCTGTCCATACCGGCACTTCCCGAAACTAAAATTACGGTAGTGTACAAAGGTGCGGTAACGATACGGTAACGCCCAAAAAAGGGGGAGTGTGAAACGGTACGGACTAACTTTTGCGAAATCCGAATAACTCCAGCGAACTTTTGGTCGCACGGGCGATAATGCTTTGTTCCGGGCGAAACATAGCATCCGAAATCACCTTTACCGTATCGGTTATCTCGTCGAAATCGTGATGGGGGTAATTACTTTGCAGTACTATCCGATCCATACTCAGGGAGCTCAGCGTCTCCGTGTCAAATTTGGCCACGTTCTCGATGCCGAAAGCAAGTAAAAAATTACCCAATCTCGAATGTTCCTCCGTTGCATTCAGGATAATGCCGCGGCACCCTTCCAAAGCTAATCCCGTTGCCGTATTGAGCACCGATTCATCGATAATGATCGGTTTTCCCGAAACAGGAAGAAAGGCGCTGTCTTGATCGTTTAGGATCGAAAAGGCGACACAGTTTTCATCAGCCTCATCATGCAGATGCAAAGGGAGCGAATAAAAAATACTCCCGTACCGTGCCGCTATCGCTTTGGTCTGTGCAATTTCGGAAACGCTCTTCGGATGGAGAATAAACATCTGTACCATCGAGTCTTCCATAATATCTTCGAGATTATCGAAAAAAGCCTCGTCGGCTCGGCATAAATTGACGTCAATCGTCATAATTCCCCTTTGGCATGATCTGATTTTCAGGGTATGCAAATGCGATTCTACGGTATTCGCCTGCGATCAGCGCAAAGCACTTCTCAGCATCCTCATAATCGCCGGTGTCGCGGCCAGATCCAAAGCACTAAATTCATCGGGATTTAGTATCGTTACATCCGCACCCGCATCCAACAACATTCTGGTCATTGTTTCTTTACCGCTGGAGGCGGTATACATCAAGGGGGTCACACCGTTGACATTAAGGGTATCGATGGCGATTCCCTCCGCTATCAATAAGGACACCACTTCGGGATTTTCACTGAAACATCCCAGCCAAAGTGCCGTATTTCCGTCGTTATTACAGATCGAAATATCGGCACCCGCTTCGAGCAGTTCCCTAACGATAGCGCTGTTTCCTTCACGCGCACTCTTCATCAACGCCGTATTGCCGTAATTACCCTGCCGGTTGATCTCTTCTTGCGCATAACCGTTCTGCGCCATCCACGTGAGGGTACTTTCGCTCATCTATCGCTCCGTTTCACACTTTTGAGCGTGGATGCATCTCCTATTCTATACGACTAGGGTGGCTATCGACTCCGCCACCTCATCGGGGAGAATCCCCCGCTGTAAATCTTTTGGAGAAAATTTCCCGGTTTTGACCAAAACGCCTTTTAATCCGGCCTCCTGAGCTCCCCAAACGTCGCTTTCGATATCGTCTCCGATCATGACGCACTCTTGAGGCACCACCCCCATCGAGTCGCAGGCCAACGTATAAAAATCGAGACTCGGCTTTCCGACGATACGGGCCTCTTTCGTGCTGGCGTATTCAAGTGCCGTGACATACCCCCCCGCATCCATGCTCAACTCCCCGTCTGTATCTTTGAAATAGCGGTTTTTGGCGGCAGCAATCAGTTCGCACCCCTCCAACAAAAGACGAAACGCACGGTTAAGCCGGTCATAACGAAAATTATCCTGGGCATCCCCTACTACGACGTATTTGCAGGGTTCCTGGGGAAGGTCATCGAAAAACGCCTCGGCATCGTCCGTAAGGAGATAGTAGGCTCCGGCTTTCTCCCGTTTCAGAAACATCCGGGTAACGTCCAGCGCCGTCATCACCTCCTCTTCCCGGATATCAAAGCCCATCGTTTGCAAACTTCGGACAACCTGGGCTCCGGTTTTTTGGGTGGTGTTGGTCAGGAAGCGGACCGGATAGCGCTCTTTGATCCGCTTAACCGCTTCAATCGCTCCGGGGATAGGGGTATCCCCTTCGTATAAGACACCGCCGATGTCACACAATACGGCTTTGATCGATACCGAATCCATTGGAAACTCCTTGTTCGGGGTGGGATATTTTTTCCATTATAGCAGGTGTTTTTCTCCCCATCGCCAACCGCGCTGATTAAAGAACAAGCACACCGCAACACGATACAATGTCAAAAAGGGTAAGGATCATTATGGACGGGCGAGAACGCAAAAACATCATGTCGGGTAAACGGGTGAGCATCGTCCTCAAAGAGGATCAAAGGACGGGAAGACTCACCGAGGGAATTGTCCGCGATATCCTCACCAAATCGCCGAATCATCCGCACGGGATAAAGGTGAGATTGATGAGCGGGGAAGTGGGACGGGTTAAGGAAGTATTTTAAAAACAATCTATCCTTTTTCCTAATACAATATAAGAATATTAACTGAAATTATGCTCTAAAGATGATAAAATTTGTTTTTTTTAAGCAATGAATATAACAAATATATTTTATTAATGCAGAATAATGAGATAAAGGTTAGATATGCAATATAAAGATTTAGACATAATTCAAAACAGTAGTTATTACTCTATAGCTGAGAATATATTAGAAGAACCACAAATAACTTTTATATTTGCAGCTGTAGAAGAATATATTACAGAAATGACAAATAACAATCTCAATATTCATGAAAATGACATTATTGATTTTTATGAAGGTTTTCTTAATAAAGCCAACGAATTTTATGAAGAATTTTTGTTTGGTTTAAATAAGTTTGAAAATTTTAAAACATTAGAAAAAATCGAAATAATATATCTATTTTTAAAAGATGATTTACCTAATTGGGTATATGAAGAAACAGAATATAGAAATGATAAATTTTTGGACAATGAAGATAGTAATAGCGATGAACCTTATGATGTTTCAAAAATTGATATTATCAATAAGCAATTTGAGGTGGCCTCCTTATATAGAAAATACAAGCTGGAAAATGAGCTAGATCTGTCTCCCGACTACCAAAGAAACTTTGTTTGGACTTCAAAGCAAAAAAGTAGATTAATCGAATCTATCCTTATAGGGATCCCACTACCCACCTTCTATATCGATGCAAGAAATGAAGATAAATGGATCATTATTGATGGAGTACAAAGAATAACATCAATTTTGACATTTATGGATAATAGGTTTAAGCTTAATAATATGCAATATTTAAAATATCTAAATGGGAAAAAGTTTGAGACATTAGATAGAAAATATCGTAGAAGAATTGAAGATTTTCAATTACTTTGCAATATTGTAAGACCAAATACTCCTTCAAAAATAGCTTTTAACATCTTCCAAAGAATTAATACTCTAGGCACACATCTAGAAGTTCAGGAAATGCGAAATGCTATGTTCAGAGGCGAATCAACACTATTATTGAAAAAATTAGCACGATCAAAAGAGTTTCTTGCATTAATCCCTGAAAAAAGAAGGGAGGGCTACAAAAAAAGAATGGAAGATCACGCAATCATTCTTCGATATCTTTCTTTTAAAATTACACATTATAAAGATTATTCTAAAAATGATATGAATGCTTTCTTGGAAAATACCATGGAAACAATAAATCAAATGAATGAAATAGAGATTAAATCTTTAGAAAATACTTTTTTAGAGTGCATGAGAAAAGCAAAATATCTTTTTGATCATGACGCATTTTGCAAACCTGCAAAAGGAAAAATTGGGAATCCAATCAGCAAAGCCCTATTTGAATCAATTGGATACGCATTAGATCAATATTCACTTGAAGAAATTAAACAAAATAAGACCGAATTGAATCGCAAAATTCATGAGTTATACCATGATAGTGACTTTATTTTAATGACATCAATCGCCACTAATAATCCACCGAAGGTTCATTATAGATTTGATGCATTTATAAATCTCTTCGAAGACATAATAGGACATTGAATGCGATCACTAAGAATTAAAAATTTTAAATGTTTTGAAAACAAAGAAATAAAATTCTCAAAGTTAACAGTTTTGGCAGGTGGAAATGGTGCTGGAAAATCAACGGTTATACAAGCATTTTTGTTGTTGGCTCAAAGTTTTGATAGAAAAGATTTTGAAAATATTCCAAAAATCATCTATTTGAATGATTATTACTGTGAACTCGGAAGTTCAAAAAGATTAAGAAACTATGAAGCGAATGAAGACACTATAGAGTTTACATTCACTGATGAACTAGAACGGGCTATAGACATTATTACAATCGATGATAAAAATGATTTAAATGTTCTTAAAATATTAAACCCTGAGGAAATTGCGGCAATAACGAATAGCGATGCCTCAAATGCTTTAAACTTCGTTGCATATTTTGATTTCATAGGCGCAGATAGATTTGGACCAAAATCATTCCATCATACCGATAGTAATTTTTCAAGAATCAATGTTGGCAAATTTGGGGAATATACTGCTTTAATATTAAATAACCACGGCCTTAAAGCACTATCAACCGTCAAAGGTGATTTACTTACAAATGTCAACATGTGGTTAAGTGAAATTTTTGGATATGTCAAAATAAATACTGATTTTATTGAAGAAGCAAATGTAGCTATGCTCAAAGTTCAAAATCATCCTTTGGGCAAATATGAAAGTCCGATGAATATGCCATATGGAGTTAGCTATTTATTGCCAATAATTGTAAGTTGTTTAGTAAGACAAATACCGAAAAGCGAACTATTTGAGGATTACAAATCTCACACAGAAGAAAATGAGATGGTAATCATTGAAAATCCTGAAGCACATCTTCATCCATCTGCACAGTCAAAATTAGGATATTTTCTAGCCAAAATGTCTAATCATGTACAAATAATTATTGAGACCCATAGCGAACATATCATTAATGGTATTAGATTAGCTACATTAGAATCAGAAATTGACCATAATGAAATCAGCATTAACTTTTTTGAAGCAAATGATAAAAAGTTGCAACCAAATATTACAAATATAAAGATTGATATTTTCAGCGACTTGACTGATTGGCCAAAAGGTTTTTTTGACCAACAAGAAAAAGATATAAGAAAACTAATTGACGAAAGAAAAAAGTCACATGGCAATCAATCTTCTTCTAAATGAAGACTCTTTTGAAAATAATGATCAATCTACACTAGAAGATATTTACAATAGAATAGATAATTTAGATCGTATTAAAAGTATGATAGAGGGTGTTAATGTCAGAAAAAAAGAATTGTCACTTGAAAAAGATATCATTTTAAAAAATTTGGCTATTTATGACAAGATTATTTATAATGAATTAACAGTCAGTGACTTTATTTATGGTGATGACGAAATCAAAAATGACTACAAAGTCATGCTTAGATCGTTAATTGATAAATCAAAAAATTTATTTGATGACCATATCGAAGGACACATTTGTCTTTTTAACAATGCTACTTGCTTAATATTTAGTGTCGATGATTTAATAAACTTTTATTATAAATATTTTGAAAAACTAGATGATGGAAACGAATTTTTCAATAGAATTAAAATACATTTTCCTAATTTACACTTACATGAGAATGCAAGAGTATCTTTAATTGAAATTCAAGATAACTTAATACCTTTTGCTCCAAATATAGTGAAAACTTTACGTTATTTAAATGATAATTTAAAAGCAAGTTTAGAAAAGAATAAAGATCCAAGAGCAATGCTTGAAGATTTGACGGCTTCCATAAGCCTTCATGCTAGTATTGAAGGAAAAGGAAAAGAAAGATTAAATTTCAAATTTACCACTACAGATGGCAACATAAAAACTCTATGCTGTGAACCCCATGTAAAATATAATCGTTCAGAGGAAAGTGGTGTAGAAAAAGAATATTATAGGTTATATTTTCATACTGGGGACAAAGACATTGAAGATGGCAAAGTATTAATTGCTCATATAGGTACACATTTATAAATTATACGCATGAATATAATATCGACACAAACCCATTTAAAAAGATTGGGAGAAGCTGTATTTTCTATTGAAGATCATTGTGTAGAACTCTTTGAAGCAATGAAGCTTTTAGAATATGCGGCCAATCTAACACGCATTGAATATAGCCCATTTTCAGAAGCTGGGATGTATTGTAAAGGTATATTCGAGGATGAACTGATAGAACAACAAACCATGGAGGCTTATCTTTTACATCTTTCAATTTTTTCTATGTCCTGGATGGGATTGGAATCAATAATTAATGAAGTTTTACATCAAGATAAAGAGAAGTCACCTCAACATAAAGGGAAAATCCATGCCTTGTGTTCTCAATTAAAATCATACTCATCTAAAATAACTGTACCGAGAGAATATAAAAAATGCCTTTCAGACTGGAAAAAAATAGAAAAAGAATTGAATGATAAATATAAATATAAAAACAGTACTCCACCTTCTGTAGACTTAGCTGGAGAAGGGATATATCGAGTATACACTTTACGTAACCATCTATTTCATGGTGACTTTACATGTATTTTACCATCTGACCCTTTATGGAATAACTATATTCAATCTTTAAAATTGGGTACTAGAATCATAGCTTTCACTATTCAAATGTTCTTAATGGCACACTTCTCAGATAAAAAATATATTGCTACATGGTGGCATGGATCTTTACAAGAATATACAGATCAAATATGCATAGAAAGAGCTTTTAAACTTTTACATTTAGAGTGGGTATAAAGTTTAAAAGGTTTATATAGCCGTCTTTAGATGTAATCTTTAAATCATTTTTCCATTCTTTTCTTATATGTTTCTCTTCCAGTTTTGATGGAAAAAATTTTCTTTCAATGGTTTTTGGATTTACCATTTGTTGAATAGCAAATCTTTTTAACGTCAAAATTGAAAAGTCTTTTTTTATTGTTTTTGTACTCAATTTCTCACGATATAATTTTTTTGCTTCTTTAAGTTGTTTTCGCAACTCTGAAGGTAAATTTGAACTACGAACATGAATATGATGTTTCTTAGCTTCTTTAAATGCCGATAGTTCTAAATCTCCTTCCATTAACCATCTTTTCTGTATTTCAATAATTTCTTCAACTGTAATAATGGTTTCATCTAATTTTGATTGTAACTCCAAAATTTTCTGAAGAGATTGTTTGCGAATACTTAATCGTATACCTCTCGGCATAGTCATACCAAATTTTGGATTCTCTTCTCCGCCTTTATTATACAATTCACGATTTTGATATTTATGACTGTATACATCGCGTGTTATTTCCCAGCCTTGTTGACTAATATTCCAATACCAATCACGATATTCTTTATATAGGTGAATATTTTCGTATCCGCTTTTTAGTAATCCATCAAGACTCTTATCGTTATCGCGAACCATGTAACACTGCCAGCATCCAAAACGAGAAACTCCGCAACCAATGCTTCCTTCTTCTATACTTTTTCCTCCTGCTCCAACAAATGAGCATTCACTAGCATCTTTACTACTGGCATCACTATATAGTTTCCATAAAAATTGTATATCAACTAAATCATTATTTTGTTCAAAAAGATATTCCCATACATCTTTTGTTGACCAATGCTCAATTGGCATAAGATTGCTTGCATTAATATATCTGTCATTGAGTTTTAAATTTGTACCCTTTACTGAAGCTTTTTCCATCCGTTGTGCTCTGTCAAAACTCTCATCTTTTCGTGTACCAATTATAGAAATGAACTTTCCCTCTGGAAAATTTCGTTTTAGTTCATAATCTATTGGAGTAACTTTTAGTTTATCCGTACACCACCTAAATGTACTTGATGGAGGAGGCATTCCAACCCCAATTAATTGAACATTTAACGTATTAATCAACTCTGGAAAAACTTCTTTTACAATAAGAGGCAAATTTTTTTCTTTAGCAATTAATTGAATTTTTTCTAGTGTTTCTTTTAAATGTTTTAAAATTGGAGGCAATTCTGCCAAAGTATTTGAATTAATTACGTATACTTTTTTTTCTAATGATTGTTTTTGCTTTTTTAAATCATTAAGCATTTTTATTACTAAATATAAAACTGCTGTGCTATCTTTACCACCACTATATGCCACACAGAATGGTCTATCATCATTGAGATAGTAATGCTTGAGTTGAGATAATGCTTCAAACTCTTTGGTTGCTATAGTATGTGGATTTTGGCTAATGACTGTCATATTAAAAGTATACTAGAAATGCTATTAAGGCTAATAGTTTTCCCCTTACTATTCCTCTTCACATACTCCACAATCATCCCATGAAACCGCGCGAACGCGGCGGGAAGTACAAAGCAAAACAGAAACATCTTGACAAATCATGATATTATCATTATAGTATCCATATGAAATCGTTAAAATTTGAATGGGACGATACAAAAGCGTCGTCAAATATCACCAAACACGGCGTATCGTTTGAAGAAGCCAAAACGGTATTTGATGATGATTTCGCCCGTATGATTCCCGATCCTGACCATTCGGATCAAGAAGAACGATTTATCCTGTTAGGGATGAGTTATACGCTCAAAATCTTAACAGTAGTCCATTGCTACAAAGATCAAGAGGGGATAATACGGATTATATCTGCCCGACAATCCACCAAAAACGAAGAACGCCAATACAAGGAGCTATTACCATGAGAGAAGAATACGATTTTTCACAATCCGTCCAAAATCCTTATGCCAAAGCGGCAAAAAAACAGATTTCGCTCAATGTCGAAGTAGAGACGATAGAATATTTCAAACAACTTGCCCTCAAAACGGGCTTGCCGTATCAAACACTGATGAATTCGTATCTCACCGACTGTGCAATGCGGCACGTCGAACCGCAGGTTAAATGGTCGAGCTAATCCGCTCGATATTCACCATTTTCCCCTTACTATTCTTCTTCACATACTCCACGATCATCCCGTGAAACCGCGCAAACGCAGCGGGAAGCTGAACCGTGTCGAAATGGTCTCTCACCCCCGCTTCGCACCACTCCTGCAGCTCGTCATAACTCTCGAACTCGTATCCGAAAGCGTTTAGCAGCCGCGCGGTATAGGCATCGACGACCATAGCGGGACGGGCGCAGGCGTAACACAGGATAGAATCCGCCGTCTCGGGACCGATCCCCTTTTGGGATAGCAGCCAGTCGCGCTCGACATTGAGCGCAAAGGTTTCGAAATCGCCGAACTCCTCGATCAGGTTATGGGACAATCGGATGAGATTAGAGGCTTTGGCTTTGAACAGACCGCTGGGGCGGATCAGTTCCATCAGGGTTTCAGGATGGCATTGGGAGAGGAGAGCGGGGTCAAGAAGCAAGTCATGACTGCGAAGATTATCAAGAGAAATTTGAACACGTTCCCACTGAGTATTTTGGGTCAGCACCGCCCCGACGACCACCTCAAAAGTACCGTAGGAAGGCCACCACAGCGGCGGGGAGTCCTCTAAAAGTTTCAGTTTTTCAAGTGCGCTGAAAAGCTCCCAAGAATCATAGAGTTCCATCTATATCCCTTTAATACGTCAAAGGAGCAAAGCCCCTTTTGACTACGTTAACACTGTGTTTCACCCGAAGGGCACTTTGCCCTCGGCGGGAAGCCCGCGTGCAGTAAACCGCACTTATCATTTTTTACTCTTCTACCCACGCATCGGTTCGGTAAACGCGTCCGTCATCGAAGATTTTGAGTTTGAATGCCTCAGTACATTTTCCCCCCTCGAGATTCATCACGGCGATCTGGAGGATTTTGCGGCATTTTTCGGGCACTTCGAACCGTCCCGCCATTCCGGTCAGAAATTTTTCCAACGGCACTTTGGCTTCCATCCCGATGACGTTGTCACGGCATCCGCTGAGACCGATGTCGGTGAGATACGCGGTCCCCTGCACGATTTGCAAATCATCACTCCCGACATGGGTATGGGTTCCGATAATCCCGCTCACCTCTCCCGCCAGCAACATCAGCATCCCCCGCTTCTCGCTGGAGGCTTCGGCATGAAAATCGAGAAAGATATGCTCAATCCCCTCTTCTCTGAGCGCCGCTACGGTATCGCGGGCACATCGGAACGCATTATCCACATACGGCATCCCGTAGTGCCCCATGATGTTCAAGACGGCCAGTTTCTCTCCCGCCACATCGAAAACGCGGCATCCGCTCCCCGGCACCCCTTCGGGATAGTTGTGCGGACGCAGAAGGGGGAGCGATTCGAGGAGGGGGAGGATATCTTTTTTATCCCAGGTGTGGTTCCCTCCCGTCATTGCGTCGATCCCCAAGTCAAAGAGTTCCTGAGCGTTTTTAAGGGTAAGGCCGAAACCGTGCGAAGCGTTTTCGTAGTTGGCGATGACAAAATCGATCCCCTCTTCGCGACGGAGTTTTTTAAGATGCTCTTTGATCATCACCCGTCCCGGACGGCCGACAATATCCCCTATGAATGCGATTTTCACTCTTGAACCTCCCCCAGCTCTTTTCTCAATGTTTCAATCCCTTTGCGGTAGTTTCCGCTGTCACCGTACTCAAAAAATTTCTGATAACGCGAATGGATCGATTTGACCCGCGATGCGTGACGAATGGGACACCAATACTGTTCGGTCCGCGCAGCAATCTCGGAAATATACCCCATCAAACCGTTGAAATAGCTGCAATAGAGGCAATTGAGTTTCTCAATGCTATTGAGATAGCCTAAACGGTGACGATCGATAATGATGTAATCTCCCCGTTTCACCTTCACGATTTTGTAAATCGGGAAACAAACCCATTGATACAGCGAAACAAAAGCGTCAAGGATCACAGCGGGGATCAAAACAGCCCAGATGACCGGTGCACTCACAAGGTGCAGAATCGGCGTCGTCGCTAAATAGCGGAGCAGATTTTGGCGGTCATGCCGATACGACAACAATATCTCTTCCCGTTTTTTGGTAATTTCGCAGGTGAAGCGTTCATACTCCTGTTGCAGTTCCGCTTCCAGCTCCGATTCAAGTTGTTTGATCTTTGCAACGAGTTCATCGATTTTTTGATGTTCCATTTCGGCCCTTTGCCTGAAGTACGTCTGCCGCAAAGGGCATTGGATGGCACAACGATTTTATGTTTGTGCCGTAGGATTGAATGAAACTATACTATAAGATAGCAAAAGCACACGTAAGAGTGTGCTTGGGAGGCGGTTTCAAGCGGAGATAGAGTATAATTTTTGTTTTAATTCAAGGAAAATACCCTGCGTACCGCATCACTAACGATTCTATCCGATCTACTTAAATCCATTGTCCCTATTGTGATCATATTCATTGGTTTTACCGGTAGTTATCTGATGGCAAATGAGTTACCTAATTTATGCAGTCGAGACAAGAATGTCAACGAATTTACCGTACTCAGTTATCACGAAATAGCCGATAAAAGTGAAACACTTGATTCAACCTATGCGGTAACGCCATCGCATTTTGAAGAGCAAATCCATTGGTTGATAGCCAATGGATATCACTTTATCGGCATCAATGATATTTTAACCTATCGAAAAAACGGCAAACCATTACCCAAAAAAGCCGTTTTAATGACGTTTGACGACGGATACCAGTCCGTTTATACTAATGCTTATCCCATAATCAAAAAATATAAAATCCCTGTTGTCATTGCACTGGTCGGCAGCTGGATGCAGGCCAATGAAACAGTCGATTTTGATGGGCATAAGATTCCGCGTGAGAAATTCTTAAGCCAAAAAGAGATCAAAGAGATGCTACA
>JAQULP010000016.1 GCA_028718525.1 Sulfuricurvum sp.
TAAACCCGTGAGAACTCTTTTTCCTTATCCTGCAATTTTAACGCCCATGCATATAGTATGTGCAACACAAGGTTATGCTACAGAATAAGATCTACCTTTACCCACTCCTCTTCTAGAAACCTAACTTACACCATCATCACACACATCTACTAAAACCCCTACCGACAATCGTTCTCAGATAATGAACTTCGTAAATCCTAATCTGACATGATTAGGACATTTAAAACTTACCATCTATCTTTATTGACTCTATACGCACCGTAACATATTGGTGTTGGCGTTGATCTATCACAAAAACGTCACACATGCTGTTACTTTTTTTCTCACTATTATTTCTTTTGAAATTTGTATTATCTGTACATTACATTCATATATCGCCTATATATTCACTCTACATAGGTCTAATTTGTAAAAATGACGTTTATTATATTTTCTTGAGTCTATTTAAAGCGTCGTATTACATTTATGATTTCTATTATAAGAAAAATATATAGTGTGATATTTTCTTGTTAAGTTCTGATTAATTTTATCAGCCCTATAATGTGGGAGTAAAGGGGCCGGTAATCGGTTCACATCTATAACTTGTAGGAGAGTTAATGAAACGTTCAATCAAAATCGCGGTAGCCGCTGCTATCGCTCTAAGTAGCACATCTGCGTTCGCAACCAATGGAGATCACCTAATCGGTTTAGGTGCAAAAGCACGCGGTATGGGTGGAGTCGGTATCGGTATGTCACACGGGGCAGAATCAGCACTTGCAAACCCTGCAATGATTACAACGGTTAAAGGGACTGAAATTTCATTCGGCGGCACTATTTTCATGCCAAAAGTTTCTGCAAACATGGGAGCGGGCTATACGGATAGCGCTTCAGATATGAGCATGATCCCTGAAGTTTCTATTGCATCTAAAATCAGCGATAATTTTTATATGGGTGTCGGTATGTGGGGAACTGCCGGTATGGGGGTTGACTATCGTGATCAAACCGGATTTACATCCAACATGAATATGGTTACCAATCTTCAATTGATGCAATTTGGATTGCCAATGGCCTATAAAATGTCAAGCTTCAGCCTTGGTGTAACTCCAATTATTCAATACGGTGCATTGGATATTAACTACAAAACCGATACTAACGGTGATAATGTACTCGAAAACTACGGTGCTGGCGTAGCTCAAGATTTGGCATTCGGTTATACTGTGGGTGCGTCACTTGATATGGGTGATTTAACATTGGGTGCTGTGTATAAATCAGCGATTGAAATGGAGTATAAAGGTCAACTTTCAAGTGCAACCGCTCCATTTGCTGCAATGGGAATCTTTCCAGGTACTATGAGCGATAAATTGGAACAACCGGTTGAACAAGGTGTCGGTGCATCATACAAAATGGGTGGAAGCACTGTTGCGGTTGATTACAAACAAATCAAATGGGCTGAAGCAAAAGGGTATAAAGATTTCGGTTGGGATAACCAAAATGTATTGGCTGTCGGTTACGAGTATGCGGGTGAAGGTTTTGCATTCCGCTTAGGTTATAACCATGCTAAAAATCCAATCAAAGATTCTGGTGCAATGACATTGGCACAAGCCGGTGCAGCTGCAGGAGCAAAATATAACACTAACTCTCCTACTCAAGCACAAATGATGCCGTTTTTCGGTGGAAACGCTATGAATATGTTCAATTTGCTTGGCTTCCCTGCAACGGTTGAATCTCATTATACCGTGGGTGGTAGTTTTGACCTTTCAAAAACAACTTCATTGGATTTAGCGTATGTTTATGTACCGGAAACAACAACAACCTTGATGACAATGCCTAACATGGCTGGACCAAGCGATATGTCTACGTCCGTTAAGCATTCACAATCAGGACTAAGCGTTCAAGTTAACTACAACTTCTAAGAAATGTTTCTTTTCTCTCCCCCTCGGGAGAGGTTCACAATCCCTTCACTTTTTAAAACGATAATTAGAGACCAAAAGAAGTTTGGCTGTCATTATCGTTTCTTTGATGGCTTTGTGATAAAATACCCTTTTGAAAGATTGGGCAACCCAAAGCTCGAAAAGCGATACCACGGAGGAGAACAAATGTTAAAAAAATTATTGATGGGTGCTGCGGCACTTTCACTTGCTGCATCAGTAGCGTTCGGTGCTCAAGGAGCCAAATTTTTTGTCGGTGAAGGCGACAAAACAGAAGCGTACATGAAATTGGTCAACGAGAAAGTTCAACCTCTGGGTTTTGTACTCTCTGATCCGCACGAACGTATTAACGATGCGTATAAAACTAAATGGGGAACAGAGTTCCAAACAGTAAAAGGTGAGAAGGTTAAACACCCTGATTTCGATCCTACATTTAAAGAGACATTGGATAATCTTGGGTTTTTCTCTATTACCAATGATAAAGTAATCGGGCCGTTGTTGATGAAAGAGCCTTCTCTTGGCGGGTTTTCACCGTTTAATTTACATATTTACAAAAAAATGGGTGAAAATAAAACCTATGTCGGGCATGTTATGCCAGAAACGATGCTTAATATTGTAGGGGCTAAAGATAAGTCAGTTCGTAAACAATTCATTGCTTCGTTTGTTGAATTGGATAAATTGACAGCAGCAGAAATCGGTTCAAAAGTAAAAACGGTAAACTACAAAGCATTGCCTAAAAAACCGATGATGACGTTTGAAATCCCGGTTGACCGTGCTGGAAGCCTTGATTCTTTTATCAGTGATTTCCAAGGCAAATTCGAAGAAAAATTTGAAGAAAATAAATACATCATTGCCGGTTATAAAGATGTAAAAGCGGCGATGACCGATAACAACGTTGAGTTCGGACGATTTGATGCGTATTGGGTCTATTCACTATGCCATTTCCGATTCTCTGAAGGTATTTTTAACAAAGGCCGCCCGGATGCAGGTACTTTTGCCCCATGTTCAATGTACATGTATATTGAAAAAGGATCCAATAAAATGATCGTCGGTATGCCGCGTTTGGAAAACTGGATCGCGGTTATGGGACTTAAAGATCCTAAAATGGTCGATTCTATTCACAAATTGGATAAAGAGATCACTGGAATTATGGTAGAACTTGGAGGAAAAGAGCTGTGAAAAAATTAGTAGCATTTATTGCAGTAGCACTTGCATTGGCGTTCACAAACGCGAGTGCAGCGATGACTTCAGCGTATAAAACCGGTGAATATGTAGATGTAGATTCTGCTAAAGCGAAACTGGCATCCGCAGGGTTGGAAGTTGTAGGAACGTATAAGGTTGATGCCGGTACGACTATCCTTTATACCAACAGTGCATTAAAAGCGATGGCCAATAAACCATCACGCGGCTTGGCGGCTGTTGGACGTATTCTTGTTGATGATGAACACAAGCAGATCAGCGTTGCGAATCCGGTTTATTTCGGAAAAGCATTCATGCAAAAAGAGTACAACAGTGCAACATCATCGGCTGTTTTGGCTTCACTCGAAAAAGCGTTCGGCCCACTGAAAGATTCGGACGACAAATGGGAATTTGATGATTTGGCAGGATACCATTTTATGATGGGGATGCCGTATTATGAAGATATGGGTGTTGTCGGGGAAGGTTCAACGGCTGATTTGGTTGCTAAAGCTAAAGCTTCAAAAGGGAGTGTCGCTGTAGTCAAAATCGGTGATGACCGTTATGTCGCGTTTGTAGAAATGGATCGCCGTACCAATGGTTTTGTGAAAAAAATCGGTACGCAAAACGGTCAATTGTTACCGTGGGCAGTGTTGATTGAAGATGGACAAGCAAAAGCGTTAAGTGCAAAATATTTCATCGCTATCAGCTATCCGTTACTTACAATGACAGAATTTATGAAAATTGCTACCGTTCCAGGCGCAATTGAAAACGATCTGAAAAAAATCTTCAAATAAATTCTCTCCTTTTCCCTCTTTGAGGGAAAAATTCTTCAAAATTCGTTATACTCATTAGTAAGATTTATATTAAGGCTGAGCTATGGCTAGTGTCTACAAAGATCCAAATTCGGATGAGTGGTATTATCCTGATCAAGGTTACATTCTTAGTGAAACGGATGAACATGGGATTATTCTTTACGCCAATGACCTTTTTTATGAGATCGCCGGATATAAACCAGAAGAGTTAATCGGAAAACCTCATAACATTGTTCGACATCCCGATATGCCGAGAATTGCTTTTAAGGGGCTGTGGGATGATTTACGGAACAAAGGTTTTTGGACGGGGTTTGTCAAAAACAGACGAAAAGACAATGGGTACTATTGGGTATATGCTACCGCATTGAGAAAAATAAATCCAGACGGCAGAGTTACCTATCTTTCGGTACGGGTCAAACCTTCACGAAGCGATGTTGAAGCGTGTACGAAACTCTATGCAGAGCTATGTCTGCAAGAGAAATAATCAGAGACGAAAACGGGATGATTCGAGCATTCGATCGACGATGGATCGGTAATACTCTTTAAGGGACTCAGAACCCAATGCGATTGGCGGTTCGCCGTTATCTGAACCTTCTCTGATCTCCATATTCAACGGGATCTGCCCCAGTAAAGGGACGTTGTAGCGTTGGCTTAGCCGTTCGCCTCCGCCGCTTCCGAAGATATCGTAACGGGTACCTGTGTCCGGTGCAATGAAGTAACTCATATTCTCAACCAAACCGGCAATCGGAACGTGAATATCTTGGAACATACGGATGGCACGACTCACATCATCACTGGCAACCAACTGAGGGGTTGTGACAATGACTCCGGCGGTTAGCGGGAGCTCTTGTGCCATGGTTAATTGGATATCACCCGTACCCGGAGGCATGTCGATAACCATAAAATCGAGTTCTCCCCACGCTACATCTTCCAAAAATTGAATTAGGGCTGATACCGCTACCGATGAACGCCATACAAGTGGAGTATCGCTTGTGGGCGTCGTCAGTGCTACACTCATGATTTTAATACCGTAATTTTCGCTCGGGACAATTTTATTATCATCGTTCCAGCGGATCTTCTCCAAATCGGTATTCGTCAGACGAGGGACATTGGGTCCATAGACGTCGGCATCCAATATCCCAACTTTGTACCCTTTTTGGGCAAGGGCAATCGCAAGGTTGACGCTGACGGTACTTTTTCCAACACCGCCTTTTCCGCTGGTTACGGCAATAACATTGGCAGCGTAAGGGGCACGGTTATTCGGAGCCGCACTGTTGCCGTAATTGATATCCTTTTTTACCGTCCCTTTTTTGGTAATGTGCAGTTCGCTAAATTGATCAGCAAGAGCAGCTTCAATTGCCGATTTTACCGTAAGATACGATTCGTCACTTACGGTGAGAAGCTCAATATTTGCGGAACCGTTTGTAACTTTAGCCTCGGAGATGAGCTTCAACTCACCCAGTGTACGATTCAGACCCGGGTATGACAATGTTTGGAGGGCATCTTGTAATTCTTTAGTGTTCATAAGGGTTTCCTCTTGCTTCACGGGCTAAAAGGGCTTTAGTCCCATTGGATTTTTGGGCAAGCTTAGCGAGCGGCATTCGTGCATGGGGGTAGTTAAGACTAAGGCGATGATAGTTTTGTATGCGTTCATCGATAAGGGTATTAAGTGATGTTATTACCCCCTGAAGCGTACCGATTTTATTGGATCCGTTGAGCAAATCTTTGATGAGCATCTCACGCGAATGCATTTGTAAATCAAGACCGTTGTTTCGTCCTATGGTGATAAAATCGGCTGCACTGAGGTAAAGGCCGGAAAAAAAAGTATTCAAAAAATGATTTTCAAGTGTTAAAAATTCGCTTCGCTCTTCGTGGTGATGTTTTTTCATCCACGTTCTCCTAGATTGGCTATAGCTGCTTTGCTGACATCGGGATCATTGTCGTTTACTAATACGGATATGATCTCTTTAGGTGCGGCACGGTTTTCGGCTAAACGCATTCGGACCATCTTGTCGTTGTCATCACATAAAATCTTTAGGAGCTTTGGCGGGGTATTCGGGTTACCTGAAAGACCGTCTCGTACAATTTTTTCATCACTAAAAAATTTTTCCAAAACATCACTTGGCGTTGAGGGGTTTGAAGCGACAAGTGCACGGACCAAATTGATTGAATCGGTTGAGAGATGGCGAAGTACCTCTACCGGGGTATGAGGATTTTTGGCAACCGCCCAACGAGCACCCATATCGATAGGATTGCTGGCAATATCAATTAAAAGTTCAACCATGACAGGGCTGTACTCTTTGTCACGTTCGTACACGGAAGTACGCAAAGAGAGGTTCATCGCCACTTGTCCTACGATCAGTTTGTCGTTTTTAAAAGCATTATAAATAGCTTGCACTTCTTCAATCGGAAGGGTCTTGTCTTCTAATAATTCGATAAGTTCTGCGGTATCGGAATTGGCGAGGGCGTTTTGTAATTTTTCAGTACTCAATTAGACTCCTTATACATTTATTGTGATAAAAATAATCGTCATACTATCAAAAAGTGATTAAATTGTAAGTATTAATTATAGAGTATAAGGGATTAAAAAGAGTAGTTTTATAAGAAAACGTAAAAAAACATCGAATCATTATAAGAGCAAAAATTGTGATAACAATGTAACATTTTGTAATACTGTAGTGCGTATGAAAAAGCAATTTAACAGTTATTAAGAGTCTCCAACCTATAATGAGTATGGTAATTCCGTAAATTAACGCACAGTTGTGTGCACATTAAAAAGAAGGAGCACGGATGAACAGATTGCTAAAAACACTATGTGTTGCGGCATCACTGTCGGCTACTACCATATTGATGGCGGCCGATGGGTATAAGAACAATAATATTCTTATCTCTGCCGAAGAAGCGGTCAAGCTGATTGGCAATCCAAAAGTGATGTTCGTATCGGGAGATAGCGAAGATATATATAAGCTTGGTCATATTAAAGGGTCCGTTGAGATGTACGCTCACCACCTTCACCATTCAGATATTACCGGTGAGATGCATTGTGCACCACTTTACCGTTGTGTGGATGATGCCGAGAAATATATCGGAAGCAAAGGGATCAGCAATGATATGATGATCATTGCGTATGATGACTATAAAGGGCCGAATGCGACGGGTGTCTATTCCTTTTTTACGAGTTTCGGTCACAAAAATGTCAAAGTTCTTAACGGCGGTCGTAATGCAATGATGGCAGTGGATCCGGCTCAAAAAGAGTATAATGAACTTAACTCTCAGCTGAAAGAGATCAAAAAAACGCAAAAAGCCGATAAAGAGGCGTTGAAAAAAGACGCTAATGTCGATAAAGAGGCGTTGAAAGCTTCAATTGCAAAAGCTGATAACGATATCAAAACACTTCAAGCCAAAATGACTGAAGTGGAAAAACAACTTCTCGTCGTTAAAGGTGATGAAGTCGATACACCGAAGAAATACACAATCGATCCTAAGAAAATTGACTATTCAGTTATCGCAGGAAAAGAAGAAGTACAGCACGCAATGGAAGATATCCTTAAAAACGGGAAAAATTCCAAATACGTGATTATCGATTCTCGCGGTATGGCAGAGATAATCGGTGAGCGTAAAATGGATAACGTTGCACGCGGCGGGCACGTTCCAGGGGCTACATTTATTGAATGGAGTCAAATTTCAGATGCCGATAAAAAATTGTCATTTAAGCCTGCAGCGGATATCCAAGCAGTATACGACAAATATGGTATCACCAAAGATAAGACGATATATGCGTATTGTCACGTAGGTGCTGGACGCAGTTCAGAGCACATTACGGCACTTCAGCTTCTGGGTTACAAAAATGTCAAAGTCTTCACTGGAAGCTGGGACGTTTGGGGTAACGACATGAACCTTCCGATTAAACGATAAGGCAGAAATATGACAAAAGTAATGAACAATAATCGTCGTGACTTCCTGAAAGTATCAGGGATGACGGCTGCGTTGGTAGCATCACAAGGCTCACTCTTCGCAAAAACAAACGTAATGTCGGTTGAAAACGGTAAAAGTAACTATCCGAACACCAATTACAGTGAAGACATGTACCGCAATGAGTTTGCTTTTACCTATGGGAAAAAAGAGGAACACGGGTTTGCTTACCACTGTGTCAACTGTCAAGGTAACTGTGCATGGGAAGTATGGTCTAACAACGGTGTTGTTACCCGTGAAAATCAATCGGCCCGTTATCCGGTAATCAACGCTAAAATCCCTGACTTCAATCCACGCGGATGTAACAAAGGGGTTCAGCACTCACAAGTGATGTACCAAAAAGACCGTATCCTTTATCCGATGGTTCGTGTCGGTGAGCGCGGTGAAGGTAAATGGAAACGCGTTAGCTGGGATGAAGCGGCTGAGCGTGTATGTCAAGAGATTTTCGATTGTATGACCGATCCTGAACGCGGCCCGGATAAACTAATGGTTCATGCCGGTACGGGTCTTTTGACTGAGGGTCGTCGTGGTGCGCCACTTCGTTTCTCAACTCAGCTTGGTGCCATCCGTATTTATCCGTCATCATACCTAGGAGATATGTTCTCAGGTGCGGCGATCGCTTACGGTGAAGGTAACGTCGGTTGTACATGGGATTTCATGTATAACGTCGATACCGCGGTAATGTGGGGTGGAAATCCGTCGGTTTCCCGTATCCCGGATGCCCACTTTGTTTGGGAAGGGAAATATAACGGAGCGAAAATCATCGTTATTACTCCGGAATTCAATGCAACCGCTAAATCAGCGGACCTTTGGATTCCTATCAAAGCGGGTGCAGATAACATTTTGGCGATGAGCGTCATCAACGTTATCCTGAATGAAAAACTTTTCAAACCGGAATTTATGAAAACATTTACCGATCTTCCGTTCTTGGTCGATGTTAAAACCCAAAAAATGATTCGTCGTTCAGAGATGGAACATGCTGCGAACGAAGAAGATCATCATAAATTTGAAGAAGAGTTCTACAGTATGAACAAAGCGACCGGCAAAGTTGCTTTGATGCCGGGTACTGAAGGTAGCAAAATCAAGTCTCTCCGCTTGGACGAGCAAGGTATTGTTCCTGAACTTGAAGGTACATGGACTATTACCGATATCCACGGTCATAAACGCGAAGTGACTACGGTATTTGAAATGCTGAAAAAATCGGCTGCAAAATTTGCTCCGGAAGCGACCAAAGAGATTACGGGAGTACACCCTGATACCGTTCGACAATTGGCTCGTGACATCGCGTTACCGAAAGTTGTTGAGATTACAACCGGATTCTCGTTGAATAAATATTTCAACGGTGTTATGACCATTTGGAACATCGCTTCTATCTGCGGATTGACCGGTCGTATGGGACCGTACGGCGGATTGAATACGGAAAATGAATTTACCCTATCCGGTCTTGGCGCATTGTCAGGATTTAGCGGTAAGTACAATGCACGTTTCGGTTCAGGTTTCGTTGGCGAATTCGTATTTGGCGACGGAATGAAAACGTTTGATCAGTACTTCAGTGATGAAGACGTTAAACGTGCTCAAAACGGTATGTCGAAAAAAGAGTACATGGCGGTTGTTTCTGAAATGCTCGGCCAAGGTAAAAACAATAATATTAACCTTGATTCTAAACATGGTAATGTTAACAAACCTTGGTGGCAGCCTGACTGTGCCTTGATCGTTGCGGACTCTAAATTCCGTCGTAACAAAGGTTCAGATTACCGTAAAGCATTCTTGAGTAAAACGAAATTCTACGGATATGTCGATTACCGTATGTCAGAAGCGGCACAATTCGCCGACGTATTACTTCCGGCTAAATCGCACTACGAAGTGTATGACCTTCGTACCTCTCCGGGTTATCACCGTTTTACGAATTTGGCGCAACCGGTTGCTAACATCAAAAATATCGGTGAAGCAATGGATGAGTGGTCAATGTTCACTTTCTTGGCTAAAAAATTGGAAGAGATTGCAAATCGTCCGGAAAACGTAGCAAAAGCGAAAGTAAAAGATCACCCTAAATATGCAAAACCGGGTTTCCATGACTTGACGATTTTCCATAAAGAGTACACTAATACCGATGCTGAATCTGAGGGTGCGGGTGAAGTTTATCTCGGAACCGATAAAATGGCGGTTCAAGCTGCGTTAGAGAAATGTGAGCAGTATGAACCGTGGACGATGGAAAAAATGTATAAGGTGGGCGGATTCTTGCTGATCAATGAAAAAGCGGCAAAATCTTCACCTCTTTATTCAGACCGTCCGTACAGTTCAATGGAATTCCATCTTTATAAATTTGAGCGCCTTGATACGGTGTCCGGCCGTCAAACGTTCTATGTTGACCATGAAATGTACATCAAATTGGGTGCGGCAACGAATACCGGTATGGAGGGGATTCGTCCTCAATCGAAAGATTATCCGTACGTATTCATGACACCGCATGCTCGTTGGTCAATTCACTCGAACTATAAAACATCCCGTACGTTGTTGCGTTTGCAACGTGGTGTTCCTGCGATTCAAGTAAATCGTGTGGTTGCCGAAGCAAAAGGGATTAAAGACGGTGATACTATCCGTATCTACAATGCATTGGGTGAGTTCTATGCAATGGCAAAACTCTCTTCTTCCGCGCCGGCTGATGGTTTGGTAATGGAGCATGGATGGGAGCCGTACATGTATTTGAAAAACAAAGGGCACAATGAAGTTGTTCCAACATCGTTGAACCTTCTTGAAATGGCTGATGGTTGGGGTCACTTGAAATTCGGTGGTCTTTGGGACGGTAACCAATACGCTTACGATGGTGCTGTTAACTACGAAAAAGCAAAAGACGCAAAGTATTAAGGGGTAGTAATGTCTAAAAGACAATTAGCAATGGTAATGGACCTGAACAAATGTATCGGGTGCCAAACATGTACCGTAGCATGTAAAACGCAATGGACGAACCGCAACGGTCGTGAGTATATGTACTGGAATAACGTTGAAACCTATCCAGGTACAGGTTATCCTAAAAACTGGATGGAGCTTGGCGGCGGATTTGACGCGGCCGGTGACCTCCAACCGGGTGTGATCCCAAATCTTGAAGCAGATTACGGGGTACCTTGGGATTATAACTATGAGTCTTTGATGGGCGGCATGGCGGATAGCAATACTTTCCACCCTCATGTTTCTCCAACTTGGGGACCAAACTGGGATGAAGACCAAGGTGCCGGTGCATTCCCACAAGACAACTATTTCTTCTATTTGCCGCGTATTTGTAACCACTGTACAAATCCGGGTTGTTTGAGTGCATGTCCGCGTGACGCAATCTTCAAACGCGAAGAAGACGGTGTTGTATTGGTTGACTTGGATCGTTGTCAAGGTTACCGCTACTGTATCGCGGGATGCCCTTACAAAAAAATCTATTTCAATCCAAAAATCTCTAAATCAGAGAAATGTATCCTATGTTTCCCACGTATCGAACAAGGGTTGCCACCAGCGTGTGCACAGCAGTGTGTCGGACGTATCCGTTTCGTAGGTTTCTTGGATGATGAAGAGTCCCAAGTCTATAAATTGGTACATAAATATAAAGTAGCTCTTGGATTGCGTTCAGATTACGGAACACAACCGAACGTCTATTATATTCCTCCAACCGAATCTCCGGCAAAATTTGATGCTGAAGGTAAAATCATTGAAGGTTCAACACGTCTTCCGATCGAAGAGTTGGAAAAATTGTTCGGACCAGCAGTTCATGATTCGATCAAAACGCTTAAAGCGGAGATGAAAAAACGTAAAGAAACCGGTATGAGTGAATTGATGGATCTCTTGATCGCGTACCAACATTCGGATATGTTCCGTTTGGATAACCACTATTATCAAGAAGTGGCGAAACAAAACAAACGTAATCCATTGGCACCGGTAGATACCCGTTATATTGCCGGTAAATTTACTAAAGCAGGAGGGCACCACTAATGAAAAAGCTACTTACGACTATCCTTTCATTGGGTGTTGCCGCATCTGCGGCAATCGCAGGCGATCTTTCATTGACTGCGGCAAAGGTTTCTGACGATCTTGCCAAGGTTACTGCCGACTCTGCACTCTGGAGCAAAGCTAAATTTGCAACCGTAGAGCTTTATCCTCAAACGGCTATCGAATTCAACGATAAAAAAGCCGTTGAGGCGAACAAAGGGAACAAAGGGAAAAAAGCCCAAGTTGCTGCTGTTCACAACGGTAAAGATCTTGCGATCATGATTAAATGGCCTGACGGTACAAAAAGCGTTCAGGGATCACATTCGTCTGATACCTATAGCGACGGTTTTGCGGTGCAGTTTGCATCGAATTCCAAACAACCTCTTCCGTATATCGGAATGGGTTCTGCAGGGCGCCCGGTAGTGGTCCATCTTCAAAAATCGACGGCCGCTGTGTATGAGCCAAACGGAAACAAAGATGTTTCGACTCAATTAAACCGTCAGCAAACCGGTGTTTTCAATGAAGAACTTGCTGCGTATGACGCTAAAGTTAAAGGATTGGCAAAAACTGACTACGAGCGTGTTTTCGTAGGTGAAGGTTTCCGCTCTATCACCGAAATTAAAGACGGTTCGGTGAAATCCAATGCATCTATGAACTATAATAACGGATGGACGGGAACTCTTGTCCGACCGATTAAAGATGCTTACATGGATGGAACCGGTACAGCGGCTGTAGCGCTTGCGGTATGGGACGGAGATAAAATGGGGCGTAACGGTTTGAAAAACCTCTCTTCATGGGTTGCCGTAAATCTAGAGGGGATGAAACCAAATGCAAAAGTGGTTTCTGAAGCGACAGAAGCACCTAAAGGGGATGCTGCTAAAGGTAAAGAGGCGGCTGATGCAAACGGATGTGCCGGTTGTCACCAAATCACTGCAGACGCACCGGAAAGTGTTATGGCTCCGTCACTTGTCAATATCGGCGGTTACTCAACGGCTGCCTATTTGCGTGAGTCAATCTTAAAACCTTCTGCGGTAGTTGTTCCAGGTTATAATCGTAATGCTCATGCCAACACACCTTGGTATACTATTGAAAAAGGTAAACGCGTATCAACAATGACAGACTACAGCTTCTTGGATAAAGCAACTGTAGAGAACATTGTGGCGTATCTTAAAACCCTCAAAGCGGAGGTAGAATAATGAAAAAGGTAGCAATGCTATGTGCCGCTCTTGTTTTCAGTGCGTTTGCTGCTGACAACGAGCCACAAGAATTTGACGGACTCTTAACAACTCCAAACTGCGCTGCTAATGGTGCATTTGCCGATTGTTATTTAGAAAACTATGCGTGCGGATCAGACGGATGTTTTAAAGACATCGCTGCCGGAGAGCGTAAAAAGCCTAATATCGCTCTTTTCCAGCACAACACGGGTAAAACATATCTTGTTGATGTCTCTAAATTAAATTTATCAGAATTGGGTGAAGGGATGAATAAAAACGGTGTCGTTATCGTCGGTGTTCTCGATGAGAAAACCAATACGATCGCGGCTACTGAGTTTAAAGCACCGCCTCCGCCGAAAAAATCATTTTTCAAAGGGTGCCTATAAGGCATCGCCTTGGTATGAGCCTAGCTCATACCAAATATCTGCCTAGACCGGTAGATTCTAAAGCATACCATTCTGACTAGTTTTGACCGTTAGGCTATTTCGAAGCCCTGCTATGACACAATCCCTTACTTTTTTTAGGAATACATGAATGAATAACGAATATCGTCTTTATATCTATGCTTTCTTGTCACGTGTAATGAGTGACATTCCTGATCGTCGTTTTATCAATGATCTCAAAAATAACGAATCTTTGTTGGAGATTATCGGTGAAGAGACGAAAGAGTGGATACTTTCAACGGATAATGAAGCTATTTACGATCAATTGAATACCGATTTTACATCGATGTTCATTCTGAATACACAACCGGTTGAGTCATTTGTTCTGGATGCTAAAAATGAGACACTGGTCGGATTGCAAAATCCGGTAATGGCATTTTATTTTACCCACGGATTTGAAGTCAATATGGATCAAACTGAGATTATGGCACCGGATCATCTGGGTATCGAATTAGCCTTTATGCAAACGCTGGTTTACCGCAATGAAGAAGAACCGCAGTTGGATTTTTTGGATCAGCACATTTTCCCTTGGGTCGTTCCCTACATGATGGGGATGAAAAGTATGGCTGATACCCCTTTTTATCGAGATCTATGTGATTTTATCGTTGAGTTTTTAACAGCGGATTATGCCTATTTAACCGAAAGAAGAACCAATGGGTAATATGAATTTCGTTCAGAGAAGTAATCTTTTTAACTTCACGGCGACACGCTGTCTACGAAACGAGTACTATCATAATGATTGCCGGATTTGTATCGATTTATGTCCAAAAGGGGCATTTCATATTGTCCGTAACAAATTAACGCTATTTGAGAATGAGTGTATCGGGTGTGCGGGGTGCATCGGGAGCTGTCCGACAGAATCGCTGGAGATCGAAAGCTTCGACCCTAACGGATTTGCCGCATCGTATGTGAACCAAAGTGATACGACACTCTCCTGTAAAGTCTCGACGCCGTGCCTTGGAGTATTTGATACCGAACATTATGCGGTGATGGCGCTACGTTCTCAAAAAAATGTAGCATGCGATCTCAGTCATTGTGCCGGATGTGTTTTGAATGAGAATGGCAAGTTAGGGGATGTGATTCGTGAAAAAATTGACGTTGCCAACGATTTTTTAACATCCATTCAAACTCCTTACCGTATTGAAACCATAGAGATGCAAGAGCAACAGAACGAGCGTCGAGCTCTGTTTAGAAAAGGGTTCGAAAAAATCAAAGAATCGGTTGTCAACGACTCAGGTGCAGAAATAGCGATGACGACGGCTCATCACAAACTTCCGGACATGAAGATGCCGTTGAAACGGATTCTCTTGAAAAATTCGTTGAAAGAGGTTATCGGAGGGGTCGAAAAAACAGATTTTGCTGAAACGAGCCCGCTCTTTTTTAATAAACAGATCGATTTTCACAGCTGTACCAATTGCGGTGAATGTACCCAATTTTGCCCCACCGACGCACTGTTCCCGACTTCGGATAAACAGGGGATTTTCTTTTCGCAAGGAAAATGCATCGGATGCAGCATTTGTGAAGAGATCTGTAAACCGAAAGCCATTACCAAAAAAGTAGGGTTTGATTTAGTCAGTATCGCTTTTGACCGTGCTGAACAATTGGTCCACTACGAGATGGTGATGTGTCATGAATGCCGTTGCCCTTATCCGTATAAAGGGGGCGATCCTATTTGCGATCGCTGTGCCGACTATACCAAAACATTCAGCAATATGTTTACCCTCGCAAAAGATATGTAGAGAGATAATCCCCATTTTGCTGTAGTGCGGATGGGGAAGTAAAATACCCTCTATTTTTTATCCATGGCCTCCTTGGCCCCTTTGATCGCCCCTTGCATCGTTGATTTGGCGACACTCCACGCACGTACACCCATCGCTTTTGCTTCTTGAGCCGACTTGGAATTAAGAAGTTTGCTGCCCCGTTCCGAAACGGTGAGGGTGAGTTTGGAGAGGCGGTTGCGAAGGAGTTTGACGGTCTCTTTGGAGAGGTGTCTGAGTTCTTCGGAATCAAAACGTATTTCGCGGCTCAGATTCTCAAGCTTGGCAATGATAGCCGGAGAATTCCGGTTGCTGAGGGAGTGGATTACCTGGGCAAAAAGGGTATCGATATTATCGAGTTCTTCTTCAATGGTTTTGTACTCATCGCGGTAGAGGGCCTTTACCTCGTCCGGAACGTATAAGAGATATTGGTGGAATTTTTCGATCGATTTAAAAAGTGCCGTCCGGATTCCCAATAGAGTGCCGCGTAAAATCGTATCCGACTGGTTTGGCGTCGCTTCGGCAATATTCAGAGCACTTTGGAAGATACTGGCGAGGATGCGGCGGATACGGACGGCATTGAGTACATTGGCATTGAGGGTTTCGAAGGTGATCTCTTTGATGATTTCATGGAGGGTATCTTCGATGTCGGAGCCTTTTTCAAGGGTGGTAATGATGGCACTTTCAACCATCTCTTCAAGAATATCGAGCAGATCAACCGACTGGATTTTGATTTGATGAAGCTTTTCAAGCATCCCTTCATCCGAACCCATCATTTTTTCAAAGGTCTCAAAAAGGGAGTATTTCAAATGTTGCAACTCATCGCTTTTTCGATAGATGAGGCGTTCGATCCGTTCCTTCTGGGCGATGAGCGCTTCGAGCTCATCATGCAAAGAGAGGGTCTCTTCCTCGAGTATGGCACCGGTAAAGGTTTTGAGCTCCTGAAGGGTAAGCACGTCGGGCTGGAGAGAAAATTCGTTCTTTAATGCTTCGATGGAGAGAGAAATTTTCGCCTCCGTATCTTGATCGCTTGATGCTTTATAGCGTGTTTTGATTTCACGTTTAAGGGTTTCCAGATTCATAAAGTACTCCTTTGGTATATGGGACCGGGTATCTATAATACCATTTTTATGTGCGGATGGGCTTTTAACGTTTCGTAAAAATAGGTTCGTTCATCTTCATTGTGGACGAGCAGCTCCAAGTTCATGCTAATGTATTTTCCCCCTTTGCTGACGTTTGAAGGGTTTAGGGAGTATGAACGCTGACCGATGACTTCCATGGCCGCAATTTCAATTCCGGCCCGTTCATAGGCTACAACTTTATAGCACCATGTGCACGGGTATTGCAATTCAAGCTTTTGTGTTGTTTCGTTGATAATCACCACTTTTGCCTCCTGATTTGGTTTCGAGCTGAATAGGTCCGATAACCATCCCTTTGTCGATCGCTTTAAGCATATCATAAATCGTCAATAATCCGATACTGGTTCCGGTCAATGCTTCCATTTCAACCCCCGTTTGACCGCTGAGTTTAGCGGTAACGGTAAGACGGAACCCCGGAAGATCGGGAAACTCTTCGATATCGCAATGGACCCCGCTGAGGTTGAGGGGGTGGCACATCGGAATGATATCGCTTGTTTTTTTCGTCCCCATGATGGCTGCAATCACGGCGGTTTGAAGCACGGGCCCTTTCTTGGCCGTCTGGTTGACAACGGCGTCAAACGCTGCTTGGCTCATCCGGATAAGGCCGCTGGCTACAGCGACGCGGGTGGTGGTGTTTTTATCGGAGACATCGACCATCTTGGGTCGGTCACGTTCATCGAGGTGGGTTAGATTCATGCTTATCTCTTGCTAATTCTTTTAGTTATTATAGCTTAGAGTTGTAAATTCAAGAGTGATTAAAAAATAAACACATCGGGAACAAAAATTGGGCTATAGTTTTGCCATGAGATTTTGGTCGTGCAAACGTGCATATAAATCCGAGATCCTCATAACCTCCTTCAAGATTCAATCGAGCTGTTCTGGTTATGATGACAACATGATCAGAACAATCTTTTCGCTATACAATAAATTCAAACAAATCAGCCATAAAAGGGCATGGAAGAAAGGGGAAAAAATGCAAAATTTAGTGCGAAGTTATGCCGCGAATGCCCCGTTAATTGAAAAATTTATCCTTACTTCGTTAGGCAGGGTCAGTCTAAAAACGTTTAACGTTCAATTAGCCGAACGGCTGTTTAAAACCTTTCCGAGTCTGGAACTCCTCTATAAATGCGATGAGGGATTTGTCCAAAATTCTCCCAACATCTATTCCGATCATGAGGAGGGGCACCATGCCGGAGTGGATCGCAGCTATCTGGTCGATGAGGTAGCCATCCAAAAAGGGTATCACGTGAGTGAGCCTTATATTTCGACGACAACCGGCCATTTATGCATCACAGTAGTGTATGCCCAGAGCGACGGGTACCTTTTCCTCGATTTTCGCATTCGGAAATTGTTGGAACGTTTTGATCTGATTGAGAAAAACGATGTATTCAAACGCCTCAACCGCTCATCCTACGCCATTATCGGAGGGGGACTCCTGTTTTTCGGCGTATTTGTCGTATTGTACGGGTTTTATACCTTTGGCGGTTATCTGTTCGGTGTAGAGGCATTAAATATTGATGCGGTCTTTAAACCGATTATTGCCCTTACGCTGGGGCTGGCCGTTTATGATCTGGGCAAAACGATTTTTGAGCAGGAGGTACTTCCGAAAACGCAGCATGTGAGTGAAACGTTTAACGCGAAAACCCTGCTCAATTTCTCGGTATCGATTATTATTGCCTTGCTGATCGAAGCGCTCCTGGTCGTCTTTAAAATTTCAATCCATAATTATAAAGATCTCCCTTACGCATCGACGCTGATTGCAGCATTGTCCTTTTTGTTATTGGTCTTTGCAATCTTTATTTATTTGGTCCGCAAAAGCGAGAAAGAGCCTCGTGATATTCGTGCGGATGATTGAGATTCGCAAAAGGGGCTTCATCGTCAAACTCGACGTATCGCGTCCGGTGCGACGCGAGGAGTTTACCCAGCCGGTGATCCCCCTCCCGTAACATCCGTTCAAACTCTTGTGCCAAAGAGCGGTGATAGATTCCACATAAAGGGTGGCTTCCCGTACCCGTTTTGGCGATAACCGCATCCAATCCTTCATCATCCATCTCCAGCATAGCCTGAAAAACCTCTCTCCCGACAAAAGGGGTATCGACGCTGAGAACCATAATACGCTCATCCGAAGTACGGTTAAAGGCGCTTACAAACCCGGCGGTAGGGGCAAAATCGACCTCTACAGGATCAAGGATAAAATCGGCTTCGAAATTAAATTTGTCGGCAGATTTGGTTGAGACCGAAACCCGGGTGAACAATCTGCCAAGACGGTCGTGTTGAAACTGCGTCAACGTGGGGAATCCGCCGAAAGGGAGGAGCGATTTGTCTTCTCCCATCCGCGAACTTTTCCCTCCGGCAAAAAGGATACAGTGGATGTCAAACACAATGGCCTCCCATTCAAGTTAAATTTCTGTGTAGAACCGTATTGGCAAACGGCATTGTATCATGACCAGGTGATGCAGGTAATTTCAGCCTGCGATCCCAACCGCATCGGGGGACCCCAAAAACCGATCCCGCTGTTAACGTAAATATGGCGGTTGTTTCCCAGGGAGTGGAGCCCTTTGAGATAAGGCTGCGCCAGGGAGACCAGATAGCCAAACGGCCATATTTGCCCGCCGTGAGTATGTCCGCTGAGGATCAGCGAAGGGGTGAAGTCTTCAAGAAAATCGATATATTTGGGTTGATGGGCAAGCAGAAGCGTCGGCGCATCGGGGGGAATACCCCTCATAGCCTCGGTGATATCGGGGATATGCGTATTCGCACGGTATCCGAAAAGATCGTATACACCGGCAACGTAGAAATCTTCCACGTGAACCGAACTGTTTTGGAGTACATGAATCCCGATACTTGTAAGGTAGGAAATGGTAGCCTGAATGTCATGGAAATACTCGTGGTTTCCTACTACATAATAGGTTCCGAAACGGCTTTTGAGATGGCGGAATTCATTGACCGCCTCTTTGAGTCGGTCGATATGGGCATCGCTGAGGTCCCCCGTGATGGCTACCAGATCGGGATTCAGCGCATTGATCGTGGTGACGCTGCGGGCGACAAAGGCTTGATCGATCAACCCGCCGAGATGAAGGTCGCTGATTTGGACGATCCGATAGCTGTTTCCACCAAAGCGGTTTTGTGCCGCTTTGACGTAGGTGACTGCCGGTTCTTTGGACCCCTCCGCTATCCCCGCACCGATATAGGCACTTCCGAGTGTCAGAAAGCCCAAATCGGTAGAGCGTTTAAAAAAACTCCGTTTCTTTTCATCAAACGGGGCTAGCCTTTGCAGGAGATGAAGGAGTTCGTAAAAGATAATCCCCATAAACAGGACAAACCCGATGCCGATACTCAACGAGAGGAAAAAATAGAGAAATTTCGGGGGGCTGAGAAGATAGCGGCTGGCCAGATATCCCGCAATGGCAGCCAGATTGGCTATCAGCAGGTATTTGAGTATCCTGCGGGTAGAGGGGCGGATATGCAGATGATTGACGACACGGGTATAGGCCAACGAGTGGACCAGGGCAAAAAATACGGTAATAAGAAGAGGAAAAAGGATAGGGGTACTCATAGGGATATTGTAACGCAAAGATTGTGAATCCGCTTGGGAACGTCTCTCCTCCCGAGAGGGGAGGTCGGCGGAAGAGGAGAGACGGGTAATTACTGGGCGAAGGCAGCCGCGAGGATTTTATCCATGCTCGGTTTTGCACCGTCTTGAAGGTATTGGAGTACCATCGGTGAGAATTTTTCGATCATGGAAGCATCCATCCCTAAAAAGGAGAACTGCGAGGTGACATCTCCTACCCCAAGCATCCCCGCAGGAGCTGCGGAGAGGAGGGTTTTGGCTTGAGGAACCTGCTTGGTAAGCGTCGTGAAATCAGCCGGTTTCATGTTCCCTTTTGCGTCATTGATGATGGCCGCCGTTCCCCCGACCGCTTGAGTCGGAGTGACCCCCAGGGTGCTGGTAATGTTTTTAATCAACGGGTTAGAGGTGAGCTTCTCATCAACGACCGGGGTTAGGACTTGCGTGACGGGCGCTACGGTTTGCATAACTGAACCGAAGTCGAAAGCGTTGGCGTTGGAAATCAACAGTAATAAAGAAGCGAGAGCAAATGAACGCATAGAATTCTCCGATAAAAATTTCTGTATTATACGCCCAATCAGTATAATAACGGCTATATCGACGTGCGAAAACAGACTGAAAACAAGGCTCAGAAAACGGAGCCGGAGCATGAACAAGGCGGCAGAATGAAATGGGAAGATCTAAAGCGCAGCGGCAATATTGAGGATCTGCGCTCTCAAGGCGCAGGAGGACGGATGAACTTCGGCAGCGGAAGGGCAAATCTGCTGATCCCGGTTATCCGTTTTTTGATGGGGAGCACAATCGGAAGGGTCATCCTCGTGATAGGGATCATCGCTTATTTCATGGGGTATAACCCCCTCACATTGCTCGATCAAGGGGCAAATTCGGTAACGGAACAGGTTGCCGACCCGCACAAAGAGGAGCGTTCCGTCCAGTTTGTCTCTGCCGTTTTGGGAGAGACCGAAGCGGTCTGGGGAAAGGTATTTGCAACGCAGGGGATGGACTATCAAGAACCGAAACTCGTATTGTTTCGCGGAAGTGTCCAAAGCGGCTGCGGATATGCCAGTGCGCAGGTGGGACCGTTTTACTGTCCAACGGATCAGAAAGTGTATCTGGATCTGCGCTTTTTCGATGAACTCTCCCGACGTCACAATGCCCCCGGAGATTTTGCCCAAGCGTACGTGATTGCCCATGAGATTGGACACCATGTCCAACATCAGCTCGGGACACTGGACAAAGCGCACAGTGTACAAAAAAGATCAAACGGGAACCAAGGGAATGCCGTACAGGTGAAAGTGGAGCTACAGGCCGATTGCTACGCCGGAGTATGGGCCTACCACACCCAAAAAGAGAGGGCGGTACTCGAAGAGGGGGATATCGAAGAGGCGCTGAATGCCGCCAGTCAGATCGGCGACGACACTCTCCAAAAACAATCACATGGGTATGTCGTCCCCGACGCGTTTACCCACGGAACGTCGGCTCAGCGGATGGAGTGGTTTAAACGGGGATTTGAGAAAGGGACGTTGGAAGGGTGTGATACGGGGGTGTAACCCCAGAGAGGTTATTTGATCGTTGCCGGATCGGTGATGTATCCCGTAATTGCCGAAGCGGCCGCAACGGCGGAGTTTGCCAAATAGACTTTGGATGAGCGTGAACCCATGCGTCCGACGAAGTTACGGTTGGTCGTAGAGACGGCGACCTCATTGTCACCCAAGATCCCCATGTATCCGCCCAGACACGCACCGCAGGTCGGATTGGAGACGACGCCGCCCGCATCGATGATGATGTCCATGTAGCCGAGGCGGGTCGCTTCGCGTGCGATACGCTGTGTCCCCGGAGTGACGATCAAACGGACATCCGGATGAACCCGTTTCCCTTTTAGGATTTCAGCGGCGATTTTGAGGTCGCTCAAACGGCCGTTGGTACAGCTTCCGATGAAAGCCTGATCGACTTTGATATTGTCGCTGACCGCTTGGCTGAGGCTGTGGCCGTTGGACGGCAAGAACGGATAGGCGATAACCGGTTCGAGGGCCGCGACATCGATTTCGAGTACCTGAACGTAAGTGGCATCCTCATCCGAATAGTGGATTTTCGGCTCACGCGCCAGCGGTTTGTCGGCCAAAAATTCCGCCGTGATCTCATCATACGCGACAATACCGCTTTTGGCTCCCGCTTCGATCGCCATGTTACACATGCTGAAACGGTCGTCCATGGTCAGATACTGGATCGTGTCGCCGGTAAATTCGAGGGTACGGTAGAGGGCTCCGTCGACGCCGATCATCCGGATCACTTCGAGGATGATATCTTTTCCGGTCGTATAGGTTCCCGGTTTACCGCTGAGGACGACTTTGATCGATTCGGGAACTTTGAACCAGTTGCCTCCGGTGATCATCGCAAACGCCAAGTCGGTTGACCCCATTCCGGTAGAGAAAGCGCCGAGCGCTCCGTGGGTACAGGTGTGCGAGTCGGCACCGATAATGACGTCACCCGGAACAACCAACCCTTTTTCCGGAAGGAGGGCATGCTCAATCCCCATATCTTTTTCGTCAAAGAAGTTTTTCATGGCGTGTTTTTTGGCAAAATCGCGGCTGATGCGGGCCTGATTCGCCGATGCGATATCTTTGGCCGGGATAAAGTGGTCGAGAACGATTGAAAAACCGTCCGGATTGGCAAGTTTTGTGGCTCCCGAATCTTCGAACGCTTTGATCGAGATCGGAGTGGTGATGTCGTTTCCGATGACCATATCGATCGGAGAACGGACGATTTCACCGGCATACACGGCACGGCCTACGTGCTCGGAGAATATTTTTTCAGTAATGGTTTGGCGCATAAGAGTTACCTTGTCTAGGGCTAAATAATGGGGCGATTATACCATACTGAGCCTTAGCATTTTGGATATATTTCGGGTGCAGAGGTTATAATAGCCGGTAAAAACGGAGAAAATAATGGTAACTATCTGGCACAATCCAAAATGTTCGAAATCACGCGAAGCTTTAAAGCTTCTGGAAGAGAAAAACAGCGCTTTAGCGGTATTTAAGTACCTCGATACTCCCCCATCACGCGGCGAAATTGAGGAATTGCTCCAAAAACTCGGGATTTCGGCACGGGAACTGATGCGTACGAAAGAGGATTTGTACAAAGAACTCGGTTTGGCCAAAGTAGACGATGAATCCGCACTGATCGATGCCCTTGCGGCGCATCCGAAACTTATCGAGCGTCCGATCCTGATTGAGGGGAACCGTGCCGTGATCGGACGTCCGGTCGAGAAAGTGATCGCGTTTCTCGGATGAGCCAGAGGGCAGCTATAGGTATAGGGGAGTCTGAGATCCTTACACTCGATACAAAGGAAGAATAGATGATACGAGCAAAACTCACTGCAGCGGCATTGGTGGCGATTGTCGGCTTGGGCAATAGCGCTTACGGCGGTGTCGAAGTGGCCGCATGCTGTGATTCCCGAGGCTATTGCGGCTATAAGATCGGTAGCTCGTGGGAAGATACCCATAACGGTGAACGGTACCATTGCCAATGTACTTCCGGCGGAGGATCGTGCAGCGCTTCGGGATCAAGCGGAGGGATCATGGGAAAATCATCCTCAGGCGGCAGGTTAAATGAAAACGAAATGATTAAAAACCAGATTATTCAAGGGACTCTGAGTGAAATATTGCGCATGGGAAATGCGAAGCCAAAAGGGGTCTCTCCCGATGCGGGGATGAGTGCTTCGGACATAGCGCAACTGCAACAGCAACAGCTGCGTACCCAGCAAGCATCTTCCGCCGCCTTTCATCAGAATAAGGAGAAATTGCAACGGGAGATGAAAGGCTCATCTCCCCTCGAAGGGGGGCTGAAAAAAGGGACATCGGCCGTGACCGAGAGTAGCGTCCGTGCTCAGGCAAAAGAAGAGACGTTTAAGGCACTTAAGCAGCTCAGCTGCAGTGCTTATCGAAGTCTTCAAAGTGCCAAAGAGGCCTCTTCGATGACACCACCTGCATCGGCTGCAGCGGAAGACTCCCTCAGCCGTGCGGCTTTATCGGCCAACGAAAGTATGCAAGGCCCGTGTCCCGAAGTTTCCATGTTTATTCCCGAAAATCCTCCTCCGATAGAAAAAAATCCTCAGGTTCAAGGGTATGCGTATCTGTATCAGAAAACCAGTGGTTTAAGGAACACAGTAATCGAAAAACAAAAAATCGGGGAGAGTATCGAAGCGGAAAAGGAGACTATCCGCTTATGGGAGATCATGTATAATGAAATAAGCATTCACCCTGAAACGGCTGATTCATGGATCAAAAAAATGGAGTGAAAAATGGGAATAAATCTTGGAAAAATAGTGATTTTGGCTGCGTTGAGTACAACGATGGCATGGGGTGAAGTGGTTTCAGATGAGGCGCGCCGTTATTTTGACCGCGGATTAGCCGCGGTTGAGATGGCTAAATCGGTTGAAGATTATCAAATCGCTATCGATGAATTTGAAAAGGCGATTGCACTGGCGCCTGAGTGGGGGGATTTGTATTATAACCTTGCGATGATCCAGGAAAAAAAACAGCAGTATGATGAAGCGATGGCCAATTTTAAAAAATACCTCATGCTATCCCCTAACGCACCGGATGCTTCCGCCGTTAAGAGCATGATTAATAAGCTTGAATTCCGTCAGGAGTTTCAGGCCAAACAGCAAAAACTTTCCGGAATTTGGGTGGAATCGGATGGAACCCCTTTTTCCGTGACTATGGAGGGAAACCGTATTGATCTCCGGACCAATCGGCGTAATTTGTCCGGGGATATCGATGAATATTACGGTCCGGGGCTCGGATCGATGAAGGTTCCGACAACGGCCGTCGAGACGATGGCTTTTCATCTGGAACGCAAAGGGGATGCCCTCAGCGGTACCTGGGAAACAAAAGAGACGCAGGTTGAACAGTGTACCGTACCTAAACAAGGGGGTAATGTTGAGGGAACAATGTATGAAAAAGGGGGACACATGGTGTTAACCCTGCAGCGTCCGAAACTGAAAGTCTTTTATGCTTCCCCTTTTCCCCTCTCGTTTGAGACCAAAGACAGCTGTCGAGAGGTTACGGTGATTGAGCAACGAAATCTGACGATGGGATTTGACGGCCCGCTCTCTTCCGGAGGGATCGGCGCGGAAGTCTCAACGATGTACGTTCCCGGACTGGTCTTTCCCGAATACGGATGGACAGGGCATTTGAGCATTAATTCTCTTGCTCGCGAATCTGAGGGTAACGGTGCCGGATTGATGGTTGGGGATGAGATCTTGGCGATCGACGGAATCTCGGTCAATGCGATCAAAGGAAATGAAGCGTTTCGTCTTCTGCGGGGAGAAGTCGGGAGTGAAATAGAATTACGGGTGAAACATAAAGATGCGAAAGAGAGCGTTCTGATCCGATTTAAAAGGGTTCCCGTCAGCACGGAATTCCCTAAAGAGCCGCGGCAGGTTTGGTTCAATTGATCGTTTTTTAGGTACGAAATTTTTGCAGTTTCTGGTTCAGATCGACGGTGTTGGCGTCCAGACCGTGGGCAACGTTCGTGATCTCCGAAATACTGAGGGTATTGGAGGAGGCGATGGCGTTGATCGAATCGATTTTTGAGGAGATAAGATGTATTCCCTCCCGTAGCTCTTGAAGACCGCGGGTTGCGTCATGAATCCCCTCGGCGGCAACCTCCATGAGTGACGATGAGGTTTGGATCATCCTTTGAACCTCTTCGGAATTTTGGGAGACGATATGGATTGCATTAGCCGATTTATCCATGTTTTGGCTGGTATTGGAAATCGCTCCGACGATGGTGTTGATCGTCGTATTGATCTGCGATAGGCTCTCCTGCGTCCGTTCGGCAAGTTTGCGCACTTCATCGGCAACGACGGCAAACCCTCTCCCGTGCTCTCCCGCCCGGGCCGCTTCGATAGCCGCATTGAGGGCCAGAAGGTTGGTCTGATCGGCAATGTCCCCGATGATATCCAGAACCCCTTTGACCTCCTGTGCCCGTGACGAAAGATGGCGAAGATCGTCCGAGAGGATTTTTTGGGTTTGGGCTACCGCTTGTATTTCGTTGTTCATGCGGACAATGTGTTCGTTGGCATGGGTCAGATGGGAGGACGCGGTGGTGATTTGTTCGTCACTCTCCTGGGACGTTGCCGTGGAGGTCTGAACAATCGTTTGGAGGGTAACGATTTGGGTATGGGTATGGGAGATATCGGCAGCGCTGGTTTCAAGGCGGTTGCGGATGACGCCGCAGACACGGTTGAGTTCCAGCGCCGATGAGATGCTGTCATTGGAAGAGCCTTTCATCCCCCCGACCATTTTTTGAAGTTCTTCCATGGAATCGTTCATGTTTTTTGCCGCTGTGGCCAGTTCATCTTCCCCCTGCGCTTCAATTCGGTGGAGGAGATCTCCGGATCGGAGATGATGGGTGCTCTGGGTGATATTGGCAATTTTTTTCAGTAGATCGCGTATGATAAAGTGTAAAACGATATAGACGCAGATCATCCCCAAGGGGAGGGTGATCGCGATCAAAACAAGTGTCTGTCTGAACTCTTTTTGGGCCTCGAGATAGAGGGCCTGCGCGTTCGAAATTTGAAGTTCGATCAGTTGATCCAGCTGTGCGTCGGCCGGAGTGAGGGTAAAGGGAAAATCGCTTGAGATCAGATCGTGCAGCCCCATAATATCTTTGGCCGCCACCGTTTTTTCCAGCAGGGTAATCGACCGGTCCGCGCGCTCCAGCACCTCTTGGGCCTCCGGGAGCATTTTCGCTTCCTTGTCGGTGATTGAGCCTTGGGTATAGTTTTTCCATTGTTCGTTCAAATGGGTGTGGGCGGCTTGAATTTTTTTCGAAACATCGTCGAAATCGCCGACCCCTTCGGAGAGGTCGGTAGCGGTTTTTAGAATTTCCTGATCGATGGCATTTTTACAGGAGCGGAGGTTTTGCAGCGGTTGCAGACTCCGCGCATGGATCGTCTCCAAAGAGTTGTTGGATAAGAACATGCCGGTGATACCGATGGCGATGGCGATAATCGCGACCAATTGGGTAAGAACGACGATAAGGGTGATTTTTTGACGGATTGAGAGACGCGATAGCAGAGAGACCGATGTGTGTAAAACCATGAACATACCTTGTAAAAAGTACGCAAGTATAGATTTTGATGGTTACGATACGATCACAGCACTCTAGTAAAGGGTACGGTCCTCTTTTTGGTTCCAGCGGGCAAAGAGCTCACGGCCTTGAGCGTTGTCGAGCATTTGCAGATCGAGCGCCTCTTTGGGATTTTTCAAAAAGGTATGGAATTTTTCATCGTCAAATCCCCCCTCGGCCGCATCCGCTTCGGTGGCTCCGTAATAGACGGTCGGGATTCTCGCCCACAAAATAGCCCCCATACACATGGGGCAAGGATAGCAGGTCGTGTACAAAACACAGTCGGAGAGATCGAAACGTCCCAAATTCCGGGATGCTTTTCGGATCGCATTGATTTCGGCATGGGCCGTAGGGTCGTTGGTAAGGAGCACTTCGTTATGCGCCGCGGCAATGATCTCTTCGTTGCGGACGATGAGGGCACCGAAGGGGCCGCCATGGTTGTGCTCCATTCCGAAAACGGCTTCATCATGGGCAATCTGCATCATCGGATCGGGTTGATTAGAGCAAGATGACACGGTTTCGTCCCTCCTCTTTGGCTTGATAGAGCGCTTCGTCTACACGGAGCAAAAGGGTATCGTGGGTATCCTCTTCACGCACTTCGCTAAGGCCGATGGAACAGGTGATATGCCCCGCTACCGGATGGGTGTATTGTTCAACGAGCCGACGCAATGCTTCCGAACGCAATAGGGCCTGATACCCGGTACAATTGTCATAAATGGCGATAAACTCTTCGCCCCCCCATCGTGCGAATACGTCCCCCTGGCGGATATTGTCCGAAACAATTTGCGTAAAATCGATGAGCACTTCGTCCCCGGCGACATGGCCGTAGGTATCGTTGACCTTTTTGAAAAAATCGATGTCGAAAAAAGCGATTGACATCGGAACGGCGGTCCGTTTAAGCTCTTTGATCTTTTGTTCCAACAGAATATTGAATTTCATCCGGTTGTTGATTTTGGTCAGATGATCGGTGGAGGCGAGGATACTGAGCTGTTCAAGCGATTCGTACAATTCGCGGGTACGCTCTTCGATCCGCTGTTCCAAGCCGTCGTTGAGCTCTTTGAGCTGCCGTTCTTTCTCTTTGAGCGTATCCATGGTTTGATTGAGCTGGGTGCGCAACCGCTCCTCTTGTTTTCTCGATTCGCCCATAAGTTTGATTTGACGCTCTAAAACGGCTATTTTTTTGATGTATTCGCTGCACTCTTCAGCCATAAGAGCCCTTTAGCCCAAATCGGCATAGACGATATCCAAGCCGCATCGGAGGTTTTTGAGATAATGGAGGGCCAGAGGGACATCTTTTTCGGCAAAAATGGAGCCGTGCTGGGGGAGAATCCCCTCAATCCTGATTCCGTCAAGCCGACGGACAAATCCGCGTGCGGCAATATTGGAGGCCATATAATCGACGTGAAACAGATCCATGTTGAGCTTATGAATCTCAAAATCGTCGCTTACCAACTGCCAGTCGGTATCGAGTGCCGCCCAGATATCTCCGAAGAACAGGAGCTGCGACGTCTCATCATAGGTGGTAAACGCACCCGGAAAATGGAGGAAAGGGGCTTCGATAAAACGGAGTTTATGCCCGTTTGCGAAACGGTATTCAAAGGTATCGGAGATGTCGTAAAAGCGGTAATCGCTCCGGCCGTAGTGGGGGAGGAGGACGTTGGTGCGGGGGGATGAGATGACCAATAAATCGGGATTAAGTTCAAGCCAATCGATCATCGACGCGGAGACGTCGGGGTCTTGATGACATAAGATAATCCCCCCGATTTTTGTGGGATCGATGATTTGTCCTACACGGCTTTTGACTTGATCAAAATATTGGCGGCTCCCCGGATCGACGAGGAGATACTCTTCGCCTGAACGGATAAGATAGACATTGCATCGAAAAGCGGTCTCTTCTTCGATTCCGAGCCAATAGATCTGGTGCTCTCCCGATTCATACAAGAGGGTCGGCTCCTCCAGCGTGATCATTTCCCCACGATAGCTTTCGATTAAATTGTTACTCATCATTACCCTTTTTTGTGTCTATATTTAGAATAAATCCAAATGGATCAGCTTCTCCTTAAAGGGGGAGAAACAACGCTCGCGCAAGGGGTGAATTTTCACCACCTAAAGAACTCTTCCGGATTACTCGGCGGATACCGAACACGATGGGGCAAGGAGTTCAGGGCGATATTCAAAGTGCATCGTATCGTAATGGTACCAGCGTCCCCCCCAGATAAAACCGTGCTTTTCAAAAATACGGACGATCGAGAGGGGCATGGTGTTATGGTAGCCGATACGGTCCGTTTCGGCGGTGGCTTCATCTTTCCAGTACTGGGTTTTGGTCGGGGCCAGATCGATGGCGATTCCGAAGCTGTGCATGGAGAGCCTGTCGGTATCTTTGATAACCCGATAGGCGTATGTTGTCGCCCCTTCTGCCCAGATACGCTCTTTTTTAGGGAGGGCTGCGATCTCCTGACCTATCCGGTAGAGCTTTTTATCGACTCCGGCAATTTTGGTGACGGGGAGTTTGATCGAACCTTTAAGGGTAGGCCATTCGATCATAACGAGATTTTGTTCGACGGATGGCTGGTCTTTGCCGTAGAGGGCCTGGAAAAAGGGCTGATAGCGCAATCGTCCCGGATCAAAAAGGTACGGAGGAGGCGTCTGCTTCGCACGATAGGATTGCGCTACCTGAGTGGCAAGATCGGCGTGGTTGATTTTATTTTCCCATGAGGTTTTGTCCCCGTCGGTACGGTAAGGGAATCGGGTGCCGTCTTTGAGAATCAGTGTGTTGTCATCTGCCGAGGCGATGAGATCGGGGTATCCTTCGACGTAGCATTGGGGATTCGCCCATGTACAAGTGATAGACAGGGCCCATACCCCTGCAAGGGTTAAAAGTCGCATTGTTTTCTCCTGATAGGCGGTATTTTAGCGCAACTTCGTCGAAATGGCGGGTGAAAAAATATCCCTTTTATCCTCTTTTTGAGTCATCTGGCGTTATAATAGAATACTGAAGACAGGAGATAGCTATGTTTTTCCCTACCCTCGGGTTGATCGCGACCACCAAAGTAATCACGGTAGATATACACCAAACACTGCAAGAAGCGCTGGATACGATGTATTATCACAATCATCGCAGTATTGTCGTGGTGAATAAAACCCTCCATTATATTATTTCGACGAAAGACATCATCCGTTTTAAACTGGAGAAAATCGATTTTTCCACCCCGCTTTCGCAGATCCTGCTCCGTCCCCTCCCCTCAATCGACAAAAACAGCAATATTATCATGGCATTGAACCTAACGAACGATTTGGATGAACATATTTGCGTCTGCAACGAAGACGGCTCTCTTTTCGGATTGGTCACCAACAGCGATATCGTCGCGAGTGTAGATCCCCAAATCGTCCTGGATACCCTTCAACTCTCGACTATTTTCGATAAAAAATACGGTTACAAAAGTTTTAGCCCGGATACCCAGATGCTGAAGGTATTGGAGTACATGCAAAACTCCAACAGCGATTGCGTCATTATTCAGGAGGATACGACGGCGGTGGGGATACTCACCTCAAAAGATATTTTGAGTTTTGTCGGTAGCGATATGGGTAAAGATATATGTGTCTCCGGCGTGATGAGTTCGCCGGTAGAGACGTTGAGTGAAAAAGCAACGATCAGCGAGGGGATTGAGTATCTTCGCAAACGCCATTTCAAGCGGATCGTTGCGGTGAACGATGCGGGTGAGGTGATGGGGATTGTGACGCAGCAGGACTTGATCGCCCGTACGTATCTCAAATGGTCCCAGCTGATGCAGGACCATTTTAAACAGTTCGAAGAGATTGCCCAGATCCTTCAGCAAAAAAACCGTCACTTGACAGAGCTGGCGACCAAAGATGCATTGACGGGCATCCATAACCGCCATATGTTTGCCGAACTGTTTGCCAAAGAGTTTGCAATCTTAAAACGTGACAAGATTAAGCTCTCGCTTTTGATGATCGATTTGGACCATTTTAAAGCGGTCAATGACACGTATGGGCATAATCTCGGAGATTACGTTTTGAAAACATTCGCCCATTTGGTGAGCTCATCGGTCCGCGAAGCCGACCTTTTTGCCCGCTGGGGGGGAGAAGAGTTCGTACTGCTTTTGAGAAATTCCGGATGTGAAGAGGGGTATGAGGTAGCGGAGAAAATTCGGAATCGTCTGGCGGAACAGGTGTTTGATGAGGTGGGGCACGTGACGTGCAGTATCGGGATCACCGAGGTGAGTGCGGATGATACACTCCAAGATGCGATCGGACGTGCCGACAATGCAATGTATACCGCGAAAAAAGAGGGGCGAAACCGCAGTGTCTCGTGTGAAGCAAAAGGGTGGAACCCATGACGTTAAAATCGATTGCCGCGGATCACGTCAAGGGGCTGAACCCTGATAATACGGTTGCCGGAGCGTTGGAGGTTATGAGTGAACTCTCGATCAGTTCCGTCGTTATTGTCGATGAAGAGAATCGTCCGATCGGAATATTTACCGAACGTGACGCTTTGCGCATCGTCGCCGAGGGGCTTGATACCTACTGCTCTTTGTCGGAGGTAATGACGCGAGAACCGTTTTGTGTCGAAGAGAACTTATTGCTGCACGATGCGTATGCAATCATGGAAGACAAAGGGTATCGTCACCTGATTGTCATTGATGAGGATCACCGATTTGCGGGGGTGGTAAGCGAGGGGGATTTTCTCCGCCATATCGGATTCGAGGAGTTGGGAAAATTTAAACTGGTGTCCGAAGCGATGAGCGGAACCCCTTTGATTGTCGCGTGCGATACCGCGATCGCCGAAGCGGCAGCCTCTATGCATCAGCGCAAATGCGATTATGCGATAATTTTAGAAGGGAGCCGTCCGATCGGGGTGATTACCGAACGGGATATTGCCCGATGGTGCGCGCATGAGAAAGGGGAGGTAGCCGCTACCATTGAGCGATTGCTGCATCGGGATTTTCATCTGATCCGACAAGATATCCCCCTTCAGGATGCGGCAGCGATGATGGAGACGCATGGGGTGCATCAGCTCATTGTCGTAGACGAAACGGGGAATCTGGCCGGATTGCTTACCCGACATGACGTCCTTCATGCGGTTCACGGAGCCTATTATGAATTTTTGCTGCGGGTCATCGACCAAAAAAATGAGACGATTGCCCAAATCAATATCCAAAAAAATGAGCTGCATACGAAGAAAGAGTCGATAGAAAAAAATGCCCTCAAGTTTCAGAAGCTGTTTGAAGCGATTCCGGACGGGGTGGTTTTGCTCGATACGGTTACGATGAAAGCGGTGGAGTTTAACCGTGCGGCCCACGAGACGTTGGAATACAGTGCCGAGGAGTTTGCCCGGCTGAACATAACCGATTACGATGCGGTTGAATCAATTATGGAAACCCGAAGACGTATTGAAGCAATCTCGATGAAGGGACACGATACGTTTGAGACGGTCCATCGAACCAAAACGGGTAAACTGGTCGACATGTGGGTCAATGTTGTTTCCGTCGAACTCGAAAGACACACTTATATGATTGCCGTCTATCGGGATATCACCCGGCAAAAAGAGACGCAACAGATGCTCACCCATCAGACAACTTTTTTCCATACGCTGGTCGATACGATTCCCGATTTAATCTGGCTCAAAGACCCCAAAGGGGTATATTTGGCCTGTAATCCGACATTTGAGCGTTTTTTCGGGGCAAAAGAGTCCGATATCGTCGGTAAAACCGACTTCGATTTCGTCTCTCCCGAACTGGCGCAATTTTTCCTCGATCATGACCGTGCCGCTATCGAGGCGGGGGGAGCGCGAACCAATGAAGAGTATCTAACTTTTGGGGACGGCAGTTATGCGGGGACATTCGATACGATCAAAACGCCGATGAAAAACAGCGAGGGAGATCTGATCGGGGTTTTGGGGATAGCGCGCGATGTTTCGGAACGTAAACGTAAAGATGCAGAGATCGCGCAGGTCCAGGCAATGGCCCATATCGGAACCTGGGAATGGGATATGCGTCGGGACAGTTTTAGCGGAAGCGAGGAGTCGTATCGGATATTCGGTATCCCTGTAGGTACTGCCGTCGATTTCGCGACACTTTCTGAACGATTTCCACCCGAAGATCGGAGCCGTTTTGAATATCAGCTTTTGCAAGCGTCGTTGAATCACCCTCAAGTGGGATCGGTGTATCAAATTATCCGACAAGACGGTGAAGAGCGATGGATCAAAACCCATACGACTTTTTTATACGATGAGGATCAAAAACCGATCAAAGCAGTCGGAATCCTCCAGGACATCAGTGAGCAGGTCTGGTATGAGGAGGAATTAAAGCGCAAAGACAGCGATCTCAGTGCTGCACAGGCCTTGAGCCATATCGGAAACTGGCGGCTGGATTTGCGGAAAAATATACTGGAATGGTCGGATGAGACCTATCGGATTTTCGGAATCGAGATCGGAACACCGGTAAATTACGAACGGTTCCTCTCTACCATCCATCCCGAGGATAGGGAAAAAGTGGATAACGCCTGGCAGGCGGCACTTAAAGGGGAAAATTACGAGCTGGAACATCGGATACTCATACACGGTGAGACCAAATGGGTTCGGGAACATGCGCTGTTGGAAGTTGACGAGGAGGGGAATCTGCTGGCGGGGGTCGGTACGGTTCAGCTCATTACGGAGCGTAAGCTCTACGAAGAGCAATTGGAAAAAATGGCCAATTACGATTCTCTGACCGGATTGGCCAATCGCGGGCTTCTCCTCTCGCATCTGCAAAATTCGATCGAGCAGGCCAAACGGCATAAGACGCAGATCGCACTGCTGATGTTCGATCTCGACCGATTCAAAGATATCAACGACAGTTACGGACACGGAACGGGGGACGAGCTGCTCCGCGCCGTAGCGGAACGCTTTAGTGTCCGGTTAAGGGAAGGGGATCTTATCAGCCGTTTAGGGGGGGACGAGTTTGCCATCGTCCTTGAACATCTTTCCCGTCCCGAAGATGCGGGAAGGGTTGCGGAGGAGATGATTACGTCACTGGCGGCGGAGTATAGGCTCTCCAGCGGTGCATCACTCCATATCGGCACCAGCGTCGGGATCGTCCTTTTTCCCGATCACGGGGATGAAGCTTCGCTGTTATTGCAGCATGCGGATGCGGCACTCTATAAAGCCAAATCCGAAGGGCGGGGAATTTACCATTATTATACGGATGAGCTTACCGATTCGGCGCGACGCCGGATCGAATGCGAAAGCCGTTTGCGCCATGCGATCCTTAACCGTGAACTGGAGGTTTATTATCAGCCGCAGGTTCACATTCATACCGGACGGATTGTCGGGGCCGAAGCGCTTGTTCGGTGGAATGATCCGCAGCGGGGACTAATCTCTCCGGCACAGTTTATTCCGATTGCCGAGGAGACGGGGCTGATCGGAGAGATCGGCGAGTGGGTATTGAACGAAACGTGCCGACAGGGGAAACTCTGGCTCGATCAGGGGCACCGATTGACGTTGGCGGTTAACCTCTCGGCGCATCAGGTCCGTCACCAAAATATTCCGATGATCGTGGAACACGCCCTCAAGAAGAGCGGTTATCCTGCAGACCGGCTGGAGCTGGAGCTAACCGAGAGCGCATTGATGCAGCGTGAAGAGGAGACCGTAGCCATGCTTCATACATTGCGTGCACGGGGGATACGGCTGGCGATTGATGACTTCGGTACGGGATATTCGTCCCTCTCTTATCTCAAACGATTCCCTATCGATGTTCTGAAAATCGATAAAAGTTTCGTCGATGATATCCCTTACGAATCGGACGACATGGCGATCGTTACCGCGATTATCGCAATGGGGCAGGCCCTTGGATTTCAGGTATTGGCCGAGGGGACGGAGCGTGAGGAACAGATTGAGTTTTTAAAAGAGAAAGGGTGCACGCTGTATCAGGGGTATTTTAAAAGCAAACCGCTGCCGGCAGGGGAGTTTGAAAAACTCCTCAACTGAAAGGATTTATTTTAGGGTTTCAACGTAGGCTGCAACCGCTTTGAGCTCTTCATCGTTAAGGGGCTCAACTGAGGCCTGCATTGTCGCTTTTTGCTCACCCCCAAAGGTACCGTTTTTGTATCCGGTCAGTTTTTTCAGTACGTCACCGCTTCCGGCAATCGCTTTTCCGGAGATCGAGAGATCTTTGCCATCGTCTCCGTGACACTCTACACAGGTTTTCCCGTAGATTTTCATACCGATACCGGCACCTTGAATAGCGGATACGGTTAAGAATAGGCTTATGAGTATTTTATACATGATGACTCCTGAGGTGAATTGGTTTTATTCGACGCGGTTACGCCCGTTTTGTTTGGCGAGATAGAGTTTGGAATCGACTTCGGCGATGTATCGGTCAATCGTCTCTTGATGAATCGCTACCGTTTGTCCGACCAAAATGGAGAGGACCCCAATACTGACGGTATAACGGATAGAGACATCTTCGATGATTACCTCTTCGGCCGCCGTTGCGTCGCACACCTTTTGTCCCAGCATCCGGGCCTCTTCCTGATCGGTCATCGGAAGTAAAATCATAAACTCTTCCCCACCGAAACGGAAAATATAATCCGATTTGCGAAGCGAGCGTTCGAGTACGGTTGAGAAATGTTTGAGTACGATATCCCCTATCGCATGGCCGTAGGTGTCGTTAATGGATTTAAAATGGTCCAAATCGCACATCATCAGGGCAAACTCCCTCCCCGTCGCTTTGGAAATATCCAGTTTGTTCATCATGATTTTATTAAACAGACGTCGGGTGAGCAGATGGGTGAGAGGGTCTTTGGCACTCTCTTCGATTTCATTGAGAAAGGCGATTTCATTCCCTATTTCAAGGGAGTAATAATCAATTTTGTGCATAAGATGGATCAGTGTCGCCGGACGTAACGCCCTTTTTTGACAATAATTGATAACGTTGGCTGCCAGATCGTGGAGATTGATATGGAGTTTTTCGATGACTTTGAAATGGGAAGTGGAGAGGAGATAGGAGGTCGCTGCACTGTGCATCCATCGCCCGAATTCGCAGAGATTCGGATTGAGTTCCGGATAATTATCGTCAAATTCGCTTTGTTGAACGTATCGGATGAGGTTCATGATCCATTTAATATGACTCTCATAATGGACCATAAATTTTTTCTCCGGCATAAGGGCGATATGGGAGAGGCGGAGCTCGCATTTCAGAGAGAGCTGATTTAAAAATTTTTGCAGATAAAGGGTGGTGATCCGGTCTTCATGTGCGGCAAAATAGCGGTTGATCTCATTGATGTGCTGCAAGCTATCCTTTTCGACCAGTTTGCCGAGGAGCTTGCGGGCGACAGTGATCAACTCACTGTAGAGGAAAAGATAGGAGACCTCGTTTTTAATGGAGAAGTAGACAAGTTCCTTGGTATTTTTCTCGATCTCTTCGTCGGTATCCGAAAGAAGAAGGGTCAAGAGGAGTTTTTTGTGCTCCGTTAGGGCATGAGTATAGAGGAGATCGCCGGAGCCATCAAACTGGATACTCTCAACATTGATACTAAAATCGTTCACACATTCACGGATATCCGAGAAATATTGGGAGATCAGTTCCATAGGATACTGCCTTTATACGAGATAGTGTTTCGCCATAGTATAACGAATAAATATAATTTATGGTATGCTCTTCACCCCGATTATGACCTCTGTTTTAGAGATATTCTCGGAGAATTATCTTCAAGAGCCTCTTCCTTTAGCGGATAAAATCGAAAATCCCCATGACGATTTCCACCCCGATCAAAACAATGATAATCCACTCCAAAAACTCGCTTTTTTTGTGGTTGATGATGTCCATTACCAGCATGACGTCCTCTTTGATCTGGGAAAGTTTGGAGAGGGCGATTTCATGGCGGTCGTAGAGCTCGAGGATAAATGCGAGGCGGTTGTAGAGGGTTTCGGCCTCTTCGTTATCCCATAGAATATTGGGTTTGTCGAGGAGGAGAAGGTTACTGACCATATCATGCCGGGTGAGGGCGAGCCGTTTGGCAAACTGCATAAGGTGGCTTCGACGGTTGATCGAAAACGTATGTATCGACTCGACGATACGGCGGCTTTGGGAAAACAGGGTATCGAGCCTCTTTTCATAGTGCTCCAAGCCGACGCTTTGGGCAATCCCCAATGCAATGACGTTGAGATACAAAACGCTGACCTCACGCAAGATGATTGCTTCATTCGTGATGCTGAACGGTTCGGGATGCTCGGGGAGAATGTGTATCGGATAATCTTGGGTGATCGCCTCTTCCATGCTAAGCCCCAGCGTCTTGAGGGCGTCAAGAATGGTTTTTTTCTCATTGGCAATCAAGGTGAGGACACCGAAAGGGGAGAGGACGACCTGTACGGTTTCATTGCGGCCGTAATAGCCGTTTTCTACCCCTTTGTTCATTTGCAGATCGAGAGAATACTCGAGGGTCGATTTGGTGATTGCTTTATCAAGGTAGAGGGATAACAGATTCATCGAAATGCCTTTAACCGAAGATTGGAGTATGATAGTGTATCATTCGTTTATTACAATTGAGGTGATAATGCAACGTAAATTAGCGATCGGATTACTCTGTCTTGGCCTGGCCTGGAGTCATGTTTCAGCCGATGTTTCAGAGATGATTTTTTATCCGCAGGCCGATTTCTCGGAAGGGATTCTCCATTTTAACTATCAAGGGGCAAAAAACAGAAATTACGCCTTTATGTTTGACCGGGGATTCGATCCTTCACGGATCGTTTATGTCCGTCCTGATGATCATACGACGGAAAAACTCAAAGACGGAACGGTGAAACTCTCTTTTGCCAATACCGATCGTTACTCTTACGTTCAACGGGCGTTTCGGGATGATTTTCTGGTCTCGGAAGAAAACGGCATTTACAAAATTCTCCTCAGCGGCGGAGACTGCAAAGGGAGCCCTGATTGCGTGACGGCAGAAAACATTCTGACGGTCAACGTTCCGAAAGGGTACGGTGTCCGCAGCTATCAGGGATTGGATCAGGATTTGAAACCCCTTTCGGACCCGCAATGGCAGCAAAAAGGGAATACTTTTACCTTGACCGCGCGTGATGTCAAAGGGGCTTGCATCATGATGGAGATAGAGAAGCTGAAGCCGGGTCAAACGATGGCGCCGATCGTCATCTCCGAACCGCTTCAACGTTCCAAACCGACGGAACCGGTCGGGCGTATTGCCGATTTGTTTAATGCGCCGACAGTGAGTAAACCGCTCAAGGGCGTATCGGCAGAAGCTGCTCCGGTAACGGTTGCCGCGGTAGAAACCGTGCAAAGTGTTACCCCTCCTCCGGTACTGCGGCCTAAACCGATAGCGGATAAACCCGTTGCCGAAAAATCCTCTCTCGATCATCCGGTTCCCCTCAAACCGGTTATCGAGATACCTGCCGTTGTCCAACCGGTTTCCCTCAAACCGATTGTTGAAAAACCGGTCGTAGAGAAGCCAGTGGCAGAGAAACCGGCTGTAGCCCTCTCTACCCCTTTGCCGGTAGCTTATTTTCGTAATTTCCAGCTTTTCAACAGCCGTATCGTGGCGTTGAACGAGGCGGGAAAAGTGCGTTTGCAGGAGTGGGCAAAGCTCTATAAAATGAGCGGGAAACGGTCGATCATTATTAACGCCTATACGGATGACATCCCTCCTCAGCGGCTCAAACATCTGTATGCGACGAATGAAATTATCTCCGAAGCACGGGGAAAACTGGTCGCCGAATATTTGGTTTCACAGGGGATTGATCCCAAAGCGATTACGGTTAACGGAATGGGAGATGCCGATCCGATTGCCTCAAATGAGACCGAAGAGGGGCGATCGAAAAACCGACGGGTAGAATTTATCCTTAACTAAGAGGCATTTCTACCGCGGACGCTACATCTGTTCGTAGAGGTCGAAAAGGTCGATTCCGTCCGGAAGACGGGGCTTGCCGTCGCGGAACGAACGGGTGTGGGCAATAAGGCGTTTGAAATGTTTGCGCAGATGGTAGGCATCGGGGACATTGGGACGGAACCAATCCCCTTTAGCGCTAAAGAGCCAATCGATGACCGCCTTCACATCCAGCAGAGTATATCCCCCCGTCTCGATCAAAAGACGAATCTGTTTGGCCCAGCTCATAACATCAAACGGCTCCTCAAACTGCGGATCGATGGAGGCAAGATGGCGGATGAAATATTGCGCCATTTCAAACTCTTCGGTTGAGGGTTTATGTTCTGCCACTGCCTGCTCCGAAGCCAAGACGGGGGCATTGGAACTCACCTCTTTTCGAACCCACCGTTCGAATTCGGCACACCAGTCGAAAGAGCGGTTATTACGCGAACGCTGATAGAGGTTGAAGTCGTCAAAAAGTTCCCTTCGTAAACCCTCCCGATCACACAGTTCCAGAGCAAAAGCGTTCAACTCCTCAAAGGTATCGTTTGGAATATTGAGATAATAGCTGCTGTCGCTGTACTGGCCCGATGTCAGGGCCACGGCAACGGGTGCGGCACTCTCTATCGGGGCAAAGGTATAATAGATCATCATCCCCTGAGGGGTTTTTCGGCGAAGCGCTTTAAGGATGTTTTTTTTGACCAGCGAATCCAGGGCCTCGATCACTTCACGCGGGGTGTGGCGAAGGCTCTGTGCTAAGGTCGAGGCATCAATATCGCCGGGTTTTTCTCCCCATTTTTGGGTATGACTGGCGATGAGGGGGATGAGGGCCCGCTCCATGAGGCTGAGATCGTCACGATCGATCAATGAGGGGTGGAGGATAATCATGAACGTTTTGCCGATCGGAGAAGTTTGGCTTTGATCGGTGCGGCAAGCGTGTCGTTTTTACTCCGTTCGCGTGCAACGATTTCGTTTCGGTATTCGTGGATGACGCGTGCTTCGAAGAGGCCCCGGTCAAGGGCAACATAGTCGTAAATCCACCGCTTGGTTAACGTTTTGACGACATTGATATCGGTTTCATCCAGGAGGGCTTTGTCGTCCCCCTGACGTTTGATCGACGTAAACCGGATTTGTTCAAACCGCTCCAGAGCACTTTTTTCGCTGTCGCGGATCAGGGCTACGTCACGGCGCAGATCGTACATCAGGGTATACAAAGCCCCGGCCCGCTCCTGCGCTTCACGTTCGATCGGGGTGAGGGCCTCGGTTTCAAATTCAGAAGCAATCAGGGCGATTTTCTCAAAGCCGCTTTTGTACGGCATCGCCCGTGAAGAGAGGCGGCGAAAAAATTCTCGGTAACTCGAGGGGTGGATGGTTCGAACCATATCGGCGACATGGGCACGCAGATTGATATCTTCCTCGATTTTAAAATACTCCATCAGCGATGTGACGAATTGAGACCGGATCTGTTCTTCAGTGGGTGTAAGTCGTTGCATAAAAGATAGTATACCATTGAGAGGCAAAAGGATAACTAAAGGGCAAAGTGATTAAAAAACAGCACGGACAAGGGAGAATTTATACTCCGTGCAGGATAAAATTATGTTATAATTAAGAATCAAGGAATTAAGCAAAGGGGAAGGAAAATGGTCGATGGTGTATTCCCGCAATCTCTAAAAGAGCAGTTGAAATATCGCCTCAAAGAGCATAATCCCGAGTACCGTTATTACAAATCGATTTTTAACCTTACCCGCGATCTGATCGCACTGAGTGACGGAGACCGGATTATCGACGCCAACAGAGCATTTATCTCTTTTTTCGAGGAACAGGGGATTAATGTTTTTGCACCTGATTTTCTCTTCCCGGCCTATCTGACAAGGATAGACAAGTTCGGCTACGTATACGACGGGTATCAGGAGAAACGGTGGTATGAGACTATCCTATCCGGTGGGAAAGAACTGTACCGTGTCGCCATAGCCGGTGCGGAAACCCTTCACACTTTTAACATCACCCTTTCGCAGATTGCCCCGGATGAAGAGACCTATATCCTTACGTTGACGGATATCACCGAAATGATGGGGTATAAGAGCGTTTTGGAAGAGAGTTTCCGCTCCAGTGTCGAAGATAAAAAAGAAGCGCAATTTTTGTTTCAGCAATATGACCGTGCGATCGATGTGTCCAACCTGGTTTCCAAAAGCGATTTGGACGGAACCCTTACCTACGTCAATGACGCTTTTTGCAAAGCCCTCAAATACGAACGGGAAGAGCTGATCGGAGATAACGTTTTAATCCTGTGCGTCCCGGATGAAAATGACTTATGCTACGAAGCGATTTGGAAGATTATTAAAGATGGGCATATTTGGAAGGGGGTGATCCAAAATATGGACAAAGAGGGGGAAATCCACTATTTTGACACAACGATTGTTCCGATTAAAGACCCCTCGGGCGAGGTCAGGGAATACCTCTCGGTCCGGCATGAAATTACCGAGATGGTAAAGGCCAAAGAGGAGGCGATACGGACTCTCGAATCCAAAACGAAATTTTTTGATCAGGTATCGCATGAACTCCGGACCCCTCTCAACGCTATCGTCAATTTCACCGATTTGGCTCTGGAAAATTTTGAGGATCTAGATGAAGAGAGCCGCGATTTGGCCAAGATGTACATTGAACGGGCTTATAAGAACTCCCAAAGCCTTTTATCCCTGATCAACTCCCTGCTCGATATGGCGAAACTGAAATCGGGGCAGGAGACGTTTGCGATTGAAGCGTATAACGCCTCTGAACTGGTAATGGAAACGTATGAAAATTGTTCGAGTTTGAATAACAATAACGATGTGGAATATCGACTTAATGTTCAATTGAACACTATTTGGATAAATTGTGATCCGTTAAAATTCAGACAGATCCTTACCAACCTGATTTCCAATGCCCTCAAATTTACGCAGCGGGGATTTGTCGAAGTTCGGATAGCGACGGTGGATGACAACGTCTTGATTGAAGTGGAGGATACCGGGATGGGGATTGCGCACGATAAACTTCATTCTGTTTTTGAACCGTTTCAGCAAGCACGAAACGACGATCTTGGGACGGGCCTTGGGCTCAGCATCGTCAGAGAGTACGCCCATGCAATGGGATTTGTTCTGGATGTCCGTTCCTCTGAGGGGATCGGAAGCTGTTTTACCCTTAAAACAAAAAGAAATCTTATGAAAGAGGAACTGGCATGGGTAATATAAGATTACTGATCGTCGATGATGTGGAAGACAATCGACTGGTTCTCAAAGCAATTTGCCGCAAAATAGAGGGGTTTGAAATCCAGGAGGCGCAAGACGGTTTGGAAGCCGTTGAAAAAACGGCTTCATGGCTTCCCAATATCATCCTTATGGATATTATGATGCCGAAGATGGATGGATTTGAGGCCTCGAAAATCATTAAGGAACGTTACCCTGCAACGGTAATTATCGCGGTAACGGCGGTCATTGATCCCCATATGGAAGAGAAGATGTCGGCTATCGGAGTCGCCGCCTATATCCATAAACCGATCGACAAGGAATTGATCCGGTTTAAACTCAAAAGTTTTCAGTCGGTGTTGCGGGCCAAACAAGGGGAATACAAAAAACTTTCCGAGAGGGAAGCCGTGAACCCCTTCTCCTCCGATATCCGTTATTTTAAAACGGTTTTTGAAAACGTCGATCCTGATGCAATGATGGATTTCGGTATGTGGATTCTGGGGCGGTGCGAGGACGGTTCGGGATTGTCGTCGACCAAAGTGGATGCTCTGCTTGAGCTTTTTTATGAACTGATGCGTCACGAAGCCCGCAATGTGCAGGGGATAAGCATCGTTGCCGAAGAGAGTTTCGAAGCACTGTACGTTACGTTGAAGTTTCCAAAGGCGGTAGTGCTCAATACGAAAGCTTCGGCTCTAATCCGTGAGATAGGGGCAGATTGCCGTATTCGAGAGGTGTTTGTTTCGGTCCGCCTTGGGTTGAACATGGTTTGCCTGCTGCCCAACCGTTATGAGAAAACGTTAATCAAACCGGCAGTCTCTGAACCTGCAATTGCGGTTCAGCCGGCTGAGAAAGTTCGCATTGAATCGCCGCGCATGAGTGAAGAGGCTTTCAAGGAACCGGAGTCAGTGAAAGAAAAAAGGGAGATCCAGAGCGAGGAGAAGAGCCTGCTTCGACAGAGCTTCGTCCAGAAAACGAATGCCATCGATTACGTGAGCGAAATCGGCGGAGACGTTTTGGATGAGATACGCGACCTTGAGAGCCTGGATGCGGAGTGGAAGGAAAAACTCTATATTTTCGAGCAGAATCCGACCCCTCAAAACCTTTATAATTTTATTGACGGGGTTCTTGGGGTCTATGTAAGTGCGATCAATAATTTGTTTGAATTCACCGCATTGGCCTATGCCCTTTCGTCGTTAGGCGTCTTTTTAAAAGAGAATGTTGATACAATTACGCAAGATCCATCCAAACTAAAGGTGCTGGTAATGCTTACTGAGCACTTGGGGGCAGACCTGGTATCGTGGCGCGAACATGTTTTTGAATTGAGAGATACGGCGGATATCCACTATTTGGACAGTTCGTTTTTCAGCTCATGCATGCAGATAGAGGGGATTATCGGCAACAAAGAGGTCTGCGCAGAGGATGACGATGATGACGGAATGGAATTTTTTTAAGCACTAGAAGGAGACGGTAATAATGGCTAAACGGGTAATAATTGTAGACGATTCACGGGCGGTTATCGCAACGGCGGAGTTGGCACTGGATGAGATGATCAGTTCGGGAGTGATCGAATTTAAATCGTATTTGAATCCGGCGGAATTACTGGGGAAATTACAAAGCGGCCAAGAGAGTTTTGATCTGCTGATCAGCGACGTCAATATGCCGGAGATGAACGGGCTCGATTTGGCCCGCGAGATCAAAAAAGACGAGCGGTATAAGACCAAACCGATCCTTGTCTTGACGACGGAGAGTTCGAACGATATGAAAATGGCGGGAAAAGAGATCGGGGTAACCGGATGGATGGTCAAACCGTTCAGCGATGACAAACTGGTTAAATCCCTCAAAATGGTACTGGGGGTATAGCGATGGAATCAAACACCGTTCAAAGCAGAAAAGAGCGCTATCTCACGTTCTTTTTGGGTGAGGAACAATACGGCATTGCGATTGATCGGATCAAAGAGATCATTGCCATGATGAAAGTCACCTACGTACCGAAGACCCCCGAGTACATGCGCGGCGTGATCAACCTGCGCGGGTCCATCATTCCCGTCGTCGATACGCGGCTGCGCTTTGGGATGGAGCCTCGAGAGAGCGACATGCACACGGCGATCATCATCGTCGAAGTGGAAAAAGTGAATGTCGGATTTATCGTCGACCGTGTCGAAGAGGTTGCCTCGATTGATTCGGCCCATCTGGGGGCGGCACCGAAATTCGGGAGCAACGTCGATACCGATTTTATCTGCGCTATGGCCCAAATCGAAGAGAACGTCGTGATGATACTCGATGTGCTCAAACTTTTCGAAGCGGATGAGTTGGTGAGTTTAGAACAGATACAGCAAACACAAACAGCGAATGAGGGGGAATAAGATGAGTTGGATTGATAATATGGTACTTCGCAGCAAGTTGATCTTGCTGACAACCTTTATGATGGCGGCGTTGATCATTGTCGGGGGCGTTGCTCTGAATTCGGTGAGTAAGTGGCAGGACGATGTCAATGAACTGGGTGCCAATCGTCTTCCTTCTGTTGTCGGATTGATGAAGATGCGTACCGGAATCAATAAAATTATTATTCAGCAAAACCGGGTACGCGGGCTTATCCAAGATCCGAAACGGGCTGAGAAATGGGCCAACTGTGCGGAGCAGATAGATAAAGGGTGGGCCTATTATAAAGAGGGATATGATCTCTACGCTCCATTGCCGCAGACAACCGAAGAGGCGGCAGAGTGGAAAAATTTTGAAGAGAATATGGCCATTTGGAAAGAGATGAGCGATAAATTTCAGCGTGATTTCATCATTCCGTTGGGGAACGGGACCCTGATGCTGGATGATGAAGAAATTTATATGCAACTGACAAAATTTGTCGAAGGGAGCCGTGACGTCCGCGGGAAAATGCTCGATAATATTGAAACGATCAGCAAGATTAACGAGGACGCTTCAGCAGAGACGGTGAAAAGTGCGACGGATGATTCCAGCGCTGCCGCCACGATGACGATGGTAATTTCCGTTATCGCCCTGATTGTCGCGATCATCCTTGCGATGGTGATTATCCGTTCCGTTACCCGATCGATTTCGCAAAGCGTTGCGTCTATTCGCGACGGAGCGATGCAGATTACCTCGGCATCGGATCAGGTCGCTTCGTCCTCCTCATCGTTGGCCCAGGGGGCTAGCGAGCAGGCTTCCAGTGTCGAAGAGGTGAGTGCAACCCTCGAAGAGTCGACGGCGATCAATTCTCAAAACGTCGATAACGCCCGTCAGGCCGATATTTTGGCGAAGAATGCGAACGATTCCGCCCGTGCGGGGTACGAAAAAGGGGAGCAGCTTTCACGCTCGATGCACAACATTACCGAATCGGCGGCAAAAATTTCAGGCATCATCAAAGCGATTGACCAAATCGCCTTCCAAACCAACCTCCTTGCTCTCAATGCAGCGGTCGAAGCGGCACGTGCGGGTGAACACGGTTTAGGGTTTGCGGTCGTTGCGGACGAAGTACGTAATCTGGCACAGCGTGCCGCCTCTGCCGCCAAAGAGACCTCCGATATCATCGAAGAGGTTGTGGATCAGATCAAAGAGGGGAACCAGATCGCCCTTGCGACCCATACATCGTTCCAAGAGATCGTAGAACAATCGAAAAAAGTCTCCGATTTGA
>JAQULP010000017.1 GCA_028718525.1 Sulfuricurvum sp.
CCTATTTTGGAATCCTACACCACCTACGAAAAGAATCTGTCCGCCCTTTTAAGTACCAATCCTCTCCTGGCGACAACCCTTTTTTCTCTGACTACCAATAGCTCATTTTCGGTTTTTCGGGGAAAAGATCCCCTTGATATCAATATCATTAACAATACGGATCATCGTTATCTTTATGAGAACCCCGTAGCCGATGTCGAATCCAAAATCAATGAAATCGAACGGGAATATTCGCGGTACCCGGTACTCTTTTTTTACGGTCTCGGAAACGGAATCCTCTATAAAACCATAGCCTCAAACCCGATGCGGAAACATATCGTTATCATCGAACCGGAAATAGAGATTATTTACATAGCCCTAAATTTGATCGACCTCTCTGAAGAGATCCTAAGCGGAAAAATCATTCTCGAACTTTCCAGCCAAATGAGCTACGGTGTGGCGATAGGGATCATGTATCGCGGAGATATCAAACCCTATCTCAAACTCTATGACCTTCATTTGCATTCCCCTTTTTATGAACACTATTCCGATAATATCCAAGAGATGAATCTGCTATTGATCCGAGCCTTAAAACAAATGGTTTATAGCCACGGGAATGATACGCATGATGCCCTGATCGGGATTGAACAGCACATTTATAACCTTCCGATGATGCTCTCAGGCTATAAAGTTCAAGACTTGATCACGCAAAATACCAATAAGTTTGCCGTCATTATCTCAACCGGCCCCTCCTTGGCGAAACAGCTTCCCCTCCTTAAACAATTTGCCCCGTATTTGACGCTCATATGTATTGATGCTTCATTGCCTATTCTGCAAAAGCACGAAATTGTCCCCGATATCGTTGTCTCCATGGAGAGGGTTGAAGCAACCTCAAAATTTTTCAACGAGATACACCCCGCCGTTAGGGAGAATACCTATTTTGTCGTTTCATCCCTTACCCACCGAAAAACCGTCGAAAATCTGGCTGGGACGAAACTCGCTCTGGCGATGCGCCCTTTAAATTTTATGCGTTTCTTTGATATGCCGGAGTTTGGGTACGTCGGATCGGGAATGAGCGCTGCAAATTTAGGATATCAGATCGCTTATTACATGAAACATACCCATATCCTCTTAATCGGACAGGATTTAGCCTATGCTGAGGATGGTAAAAGCCACTCTGCGGGCCATATATTCACCGAAAATGAGGTACAGCACCGCGACAGTGACATCTGGGTTACCAAATACGGAGGCGAAGGGGTTATAAAAACGACCCAAGTCTGGAATATGTTCCGGAACTTTTTTGAAAAAGATATCGAGGTGACCACCATAGCCGGTATAAAAACCTACAATTGTACGGAAGGGGGGGCCCATATCCTTGGTTCCATCGAGCAACCTTTTGCCTCGGTCCTCCAAGAAACAATCGATTTATCGATGCCGAAAAAAGCCATCTCTATAGAAAAAACCCCTCCGGAAGAGGTTCCGCATCTGCTGAAATACGCCTACGATAAAACCGAGGAGATGGTTCAGTACGGATTGGAATTTAAAGGGGAGATTGAAGCCCTCTTTCTCGATATTGCCCAAGAGATAGAGCTCCTGGAAAAACTATCCGAAGCCGATGATCTCGATGCGATCGATTATGATAATCTTCTTGCCCTCTCAGACCGGATCGATGAGATCAAAGAGAAGGTGGAGAGTTTGGAATTTTCAAAAATGTATACCGATACCGTTCAATCGTATATTTTTCATCAAGAACTTGATTTGGCGAAAATCGTTGTCAAAAATTCTGAAACCTTATTAGAAAAAAAAGCAAAACTGGTTGAATGGATTATTGCGCACAAATATTGGCTGTTTTCATTAGCCGGAGGGATAGAAGCGGAACTAACCGCTATTACACGCGGACGTCCCCCTCTTATCGAAGAGTGTCATAAACGAAATTTACTTTCCTAAAGATCCCCCCTTCAGAAGGGGGGATCGCCTTTTGACTCAAACGGATGATACGACCGAAAACACGCTAGCCGAAATTACTGCTATTGCAGCAATTTCAATACGTTTTGCTGAACCGCATTCGCTTGGCTCATTGCATAGCTTCCTGATTGCGCAAGAATATTGTATTTAGAGAAGTTTGCAGACTCTGCCGCAAAATCGACGTCACGGATTTGTGATTCCGCCGCTTTAACATTAACCTGGGTAACCGAAATATTATTGATCGTTGCCACAAATTGGTTTTGAACCGAACCGAGATCCGAACGGACGCGATCCAACATTTTTTGGGCTGATTCGGCAATCGCCATAACCGCCATCGCCCCTTTAAGAGTCGTAACACCGGCTGTTTTATCGGTCGTAAAATTCTCAACGTTTGAATTCGCATTGAATCCCATCGCACTGGCAATATCCGCACTGACAACACCGCGTAGTGAACGAAGGTTAACCGTCATTTGCGCTTCTGAACCGGAGAAACCGACATTCGCAGCTGAAAGACCGCGGATATCTTTACCGTCAAGACGGGTTAATGTCAAACGTCCGTAGTTTTCTGTTCCAGCAGTAGGAAGACCTGCAGCGGAGACACCTCCGGTTGCTGAAATACTCATACCGCGACCGTCACGGCTGGTAAGAACCAGTTGTCCGCGGCTGTCAACCGACGCCTCAACTCCTGTCGTATCTTTAACCGCATTGATCGCCGCAACCAAAGAACCGTCTTTATCTCCACTTTTCAGGTCGATCCGTCCGATAGCAACACCGTTGATACTCAATCCGCTGATCGTTCCGGATGTAATTTGCGTTCCTCCGGTTGTAACCACCTGAAAAGATGCCCGTACCCCGGTTTTATCCGATGATTTGTTGATCACTTCAGCCAAGGCTCCCAATCCAGTCCCGGCACTCGTTGAAATCGTTACCGTCTCAAGCGTAATATCGTTGGTTCCATCCACCGCAGACAAAGTAAACGCAGAAACTTGATTCGATGCCGTAATCGTAATCCCCGTCTCAAAACGGGTTTGACCGATTTTATCCGAACTGGTCGCTCCGATAGAAGCTTTGATACTTTGGTTTGAATAGGCTCCGATTTGGAACTCTTTATTGGTAAATTGACCGGAAAGCAATTGTTGTCCGTTGAACGACGTTGTCCCCGCAATATTATCCAACTCTTCCATCAAACGGGTAATATCCGATTGAAGCGCTCTGCGAGAATCGGTTGTTTGACCGTCTTGCGCCGCTTGAGTCGCTTTGGTTTTAATTGTATCAAGAATTTTTAACTGTTCATCCATCGCTTTATCGGCAATCTGAACAATACTGATACCGTCATTCGCATTCGCAATCGCCTGACCTAACGAACTTGACTGTGATCGAAGAGAATCTGCAATTGCCATCCCTGATGCATCGTCCGCCGCGCTGTTAATACGTAGACCGCTAGAAAGTTTAGATAATGAACTATCCAAACTACGATTATTGAGTGAGGCTGAAGTATGCGCATTCATAGCCGCAATGTTTGTGTTAATTCTGAAACCCATGATAAATCCTTAGGAATGTTTTGCATCCATGCAATTCTAAACACAGATAAAAGCAAAAAGCATGCCAAAAAATAAAATTTATCGGAAAAGGGGGCAAAATTGGATAAAAGAAGATATAAAGGGGGGTGTTAAGAGAGGGGATTTGAAAAAATTATGCTCCTATGAGCGACCCGAAGGCCACTCATACTCGCTACTCATGATCTGAGTAAAATGAGTTTAGAAGATTTCCATCGTACCTAAAGCACTATTGGAAACCGCTACTATTGTAGCAATCTCAATACGTTTTGCTGAACCGCATTCGCTTGGCTCATTGCATAGCTTCCTGATTGCGCAAGAATATTGTATTTAGAGAAGTTTGCAGACTCTGCCGCAAAATCGACGTCACGGATTTGTGATTCCGCCGCTTTAACATTAACCTGGGTAACCGAGATATTGTTCACGGTAGAAACTAATTGGTTTTGAACCGAACCGAGATCCGAACGGACGCGATCCAACATTTTTTGAGCCGTTTCGGCAATCGCCATAACCGCCATCGCCCCTTTAAGAGTCGTAACACCGGCTGTTTTATCGGTCGTAATGTTTTCTGCATTTGAGTTCGCATTGAATCCCATCGCACTGGCAACATCCGCATTGATAGCACCGCGTAGTGAACGAAGATTAACCGTCGCTTGCGCTTCTGAACCGGAGAAACCGACATTCGCAGCTGAAAGACCGCGGATATCTTTACCGTCAAGACGGGTCAAACTCAAACGTCCGTAGTTTTGTGTTCCGCCGGCAGCAAGACCTGCAGCAGAAATACCCCCGGCCGCAGAAACGATCATACCGCGACCGTCACGGCTGGTAAGAACCAATTGCCCGCGGCTGTCAACCGACGCTTCGATCCCTGTCGTATCTTTAACCGCATTGATCGCCGCAACCAAAGAACCGTCTTTATCTCCGGCTTGCATATCTACACGCCCGATAGAAACACCGTTAATGGTCAATCCGCTGATGGTTCCGGATGTAATTTGCGTTCCTCCGGTCTCAACAACCTGAAAAGATGCCCGTACCCCGGTTTTATCCGATGATTTGTTGATCACTTCGGCCAAAACACCGAGTCCTGTCCCGGCACTCGTTGAAATCGTTACCGTCTCAAGCGTAATATCGTTGGTTCCATCCACCGCAGACAAAGTAAACGCAGAAACTTGATTCGATGCCGTAATCGTAATCCCCGTCTCAAAACGGGTTTGACCGATTTTATCCGAACTGGTCGCTCCGATAGAAGCTTTGATACTTTGGTTTGAATAGGCTCCGATTTGGAACTCTTTATTGGTAAATTGACCGGAAAGCAATTGTTGTCCGTTGAACGACGTTGTCCCCGCAATATTATCCAACTCTTCCATCAAACGGGTAATATCCGCTTGGAGCGCTCTGCGAGAATCGGTTGTTTGACCGTCTTGCGCCGCTTGAGTCGCTTTGGTTTTAATTGTATCAAGAATTTTTGTTTGTTCATCCATCGCTTTATCGGCAATCTGAACAATACTGATACCGTCATTCGCATTCGCAATCGCCTGACCTAACGCACTTGACTGTGATCGAAGAGAATCGGCAATTGCCATCCCTGATGCATCGTCCGCCGCGCTGTTAATACGTAGACCGCTAGAAAGTTTAGATAATGAATTGTCCAAACTACGATTGTTTAGAGCCGAAGAGGTATGCGCATTCATAGCCGCAATGTTTGTGTTAATTCTGAAACCCATGATAAATCCTTTTATCGCAAGAGCTTTTTGCTCTTAAGTTAGTTCAGCGTCCTTGCTGTTACAGACTATATCGGGAGATAAAAAAAAAACTTTAACGGTTTTGTAGCTTTTTTTGTTACACTTTCGCAATTACATTAATTATAGTAAGGTAGAGAGATCAAATACTTTGTCTTTGCCGGTTACTGAAGATTGCCTCGAATAGGGTAAAAAATAACAACGTTAGGATCCAACTTTTTGAAACTCATTATCGTAGAGTCTCCGGCTAAAGCCAAGACCATCAAAAACTTTCTTTCCAAAGACTATGAGGTTATCGCCTCAAAAGGGCATATCCGGGATCTTCCGAAAAACCGTTTCGGAATCAAAATAGACGAAGATAAGATTATTGCCGAATACCGCATCAGCGAAGACAGTACAGCCACCGTCAAACAGATACAAGAGCTCGCCAAAAAAAGCGATACCATCTATATCGCGACCGACGAGGACCGCGAAGGTGAAGCGATAGGATGGCACATTGCCCATGCGATCGATAAAGACCCCGAAGCGCTTCCGCGTATCGTATTCCACGAAATCACCAAAAATGCGATTATCCACGCACTTGAAACACCCCGCAGTATCGATATGGATCGTGTCAATGCCCAACAAGCACGCCGATTGCTCGACCGTATCGTCGGATATAAACTCTCACCGCTTCTTGCTTCTAAAATTCAAAAAGGGCTCTCTGCCGGACGGGTGCAATCGTCTACCCTAAAAATCGTCGTCGACCGTGAACGTGAAATCCGTGCTTTTATCCCGGAAGAGTACTGGAGCATCGATACCTTGTTCAAAAAAGATATCGAAGCCACCCTGATCAGCTTTGAAAATGAAAAAATCGAAAAGCTGACCATAAAAACCGGTGCCGAAGCTACACGGATCGTTAACACCCTGAAAGAGGAGCATTTCACTGTCGGCGAGATTGAAACCAAAGAGCGCAAAAGCTCTACCCCTCCGCCGTTTATGACCTCTACACTTCAACAAACCGCCAGTTCGCAGCTCGGGTTCTCTCCGAAAAAAACCATGATGATTGCTCAAGCCCTCTATGAAGGGGTCAAAACACCCGAGGGGACCAGCGGGGTTATCACCTATATGCGTACCGATTCACTCAACCTTGCCGCCGAAGCGGTTGAAGCGGCTCGTGAAGTGATCTTGGAACGTTATGGAAAAGAGTACCTTCCGAAAGAGGCAAAAGTCTACACGAAAAAATCCAAAGGGGCGCAAGAGGCGCACGAAGCGATACGGCCGACGATGCTTACGTTTACGCCGGAAATAGCGGCAACCTATCTTAAACCCGATGAAATCAAACTTTATCGTCTTATCTACAACCGCTTCTTGGCGTGTCAGATGAACGACGCACGCTTTGAGCAGCAGAGCATCACGTTTAAATCCGACAAAGCCGAATTCCGTGCAACGGGCCGTAAACTTCTGTTTGACGGATTTTACCGTGTCATCGGAAGCGATGATAAAGACAAACTTCTCCCGACTCTCACTACCGGAGAGGCAATCGCAATACAAACCATTACTCCGGAACAACATTTTACCGAGCCGCCGTCTCGCTACTCCGAGGCCAGCCTGATTAAAAAGCTCGAAGCCGAAGGGATCGGCCGCCCCTCTACTTACGCCCCGACCATCAGTACCCTGCAGGCCCGTAATTACATCTACATTGAAAAACGGGCTATTCTCCCGACAGAGATCGCCTTTACGGTTACCGAACTTCTGGAGAACCATTTTAATGAAATCGTAGATGCTTCTTTTACCGCAAACATGGAAGAAACACTCGATGAAATCGGTGAAGAGGGAAAATCATGGCATAAAATCCTCCTTGATTTTTACTATCCGTTTATTGAAAAAATCGAAGCGGGGAAAACCAATATCGTCAGCCTTAAAATGGCGAAACCGCTTGGCCGCAACTGCCCTCAATGCGGAAGCGAATTGTTGCTTCGCTCCGGACGTTTCGGCGAATTCATTGCCTGCAGCGGCTTTCCGAAATGCAAATACACCGAACAAACCGAAGAGAACCAAAAAGAGAACCCTTCGGTTGCTGATGAAGTAAGCGAAGAGGTATGTGAAAAATGCGGCAGCGCCATGGTGATCAAAAACGGACGCAACGGGAAATTTTTGGCCTGCAGCGGCTATCCGAAATGCAAAAACACCAAAACCCTTGCCGAGCAAAAAACCTCCGAAGTACCGTGTCCGGAATGCGGAGGAAAACTGTTGTGGCGTCAATCGCGCCGAGGTGCTTTTTGGGGATGTGAACATTATCCTAAATGTAAATTTATCTCCAAATTCGAGCCGAGCGATAAAAAATGCGAAGTGGAAGGGTGCGGAGGGGCACTGGCTCCCCGCACTTACCGAAACAAAGAAGTTTACGAATGCGTCAAATGCAAAGAGCGTACCCCACGCGAAGAGAGCGGTGAGTAACATGGATCACTTCGCCGTACCCGCGATGGATTCCGTCGCAGGCAATATAGGGTTAAAACGCTATAGGAATCGTTTATGAAAATCGGGTTGCTCTCTGATACCCACACCAAAAAAGGGCGCTCCCAAAAAGTAATCGACCATCTTAAAAAAGAGGGGGCCGAATTTTTAATCCACGGCGGGGATATCGTCAAGCCCGAAATCCTTGATCAGCTTAAAAACAGCGGCATCCGTTATATCGCGGTCTATGGGAACAATGATGCTTCTTTGATCGAGTACCATACCCGTTATAATCTCGTCCAAGAACCGCATTACTTTAAACTGGGCGGCATCAGTTTTAAACTGATGCATCTTCCGTTTTATATGAATCCCGATACGGAAGTCGTTATTTTCGGACATACCCATATCTTCGAATGTGATTTTAAAAGTCGTACCCTTTTTCTCAATCCAGGAGAGGCATGTGCCCGGGAAAAACCTTTTTCAAGCTGTGCCATGCTTGAAATCTCCGAGACCCATTTCAAGGTTACCCACTATTTCAGGGCAATAGGCGGCGATACCTTTGATGAGCGCCATTATTCGTTCGAAAGATCCTAAATAATAGCCATTTAAGTGCCGGATCGGCTAACTACGGAGGGAATCTATCCCTCCGCGTTCATAAGGACCACCATGAAAAAAATATTTCTTTGCTCTATTTGCAATATTAACAGCGGTACCTGCAATGAAGATTGTAAATTCTGTTCCCAAAGCGTTAAATACAAAGCCGATATCGAGCGCTACAAACAAAAACCGATGGAGCAGATTTTAGACGAAGCACGCCGTCTCGAATCACTCGGCGCCTTAGGATTTTGTCTTGTTACGGCGCAAAAAGGGCTGGATGATAAAACTCTTGAATTTGTCTGTAATGTCGCTTCAACGCTCAAACGGGAGGTTCCGCGCCTTCGACTGATCGCCTGTAACGGAACCGCTTCCCTGGAGCAACTGCAAGAGCTCAAACGTTCCGGCGTAAGTGCCTACAACCACAATCTCGAAACCAGCCGTGCGTTTTATCCCGAAATCTGCACGACCCATCCTTGGGATGAGCGGTTTGAAACGTGTGAAAATGTCAATATATCGGGACTTAAATTGATCAGCGGCGGGATCTTCGGAATGGGTGAGACACAAGAAGACCGCATCAGCATGCTAGAATCTTTAAAAGAGCTCAATCCGGTCTCCGTTCCACTCAATTTTTACCATCATAATCCGGCCCTTCCACTGAATCCCAATCCGCTTACGATTGATGAATCGCTGAATCTTATCTCCCTCGCACGCCGTATTCTGGATAAAGCGGACCGCATCATGATCGCCGGAGGGAGAGAAATCACCTTTAAAGAGCGTCAGCATGAAATTTTCGAGGCCGGAGCCAATAGCATCGTCATCGGAAATTATCTTACCACAGCCGGTCGCGAAGCCCATAGCGACCTTCAAATGCTTCAAGAACTCGGATTTGAAATTGCTTTGTCGCCTGAGGATAAGTAAGTTATAATAGCGCACTACGCTTGGAAGAGGAGGTTAATTCATGTCGCAATCCGTGCTGTTAACCATCGCAAGGGCTTCTATTGAAGAGGTGCTTCAAGCCGAATTAAAAATCGATCGAACAGAGTTACTCGGACTCTATCCCGTTTTGTCACAACCGATGGAGTGTGAAATCACCCTCTATCTCGACACCAAAGTACGCGGATCGGCCCGCAGTAAAATCTCCCGCCCCCTCCTTGAAGAGATTATCCGAAACGCTAAGCTTGCCGCTTTTCAAGATGAACGGTTTGACCCCCTCGTCACTTCCGAATACCTCCATGCGACCATCCAATTGACCCTCTTTACCGCAGAGGGTTCAATCAGCCATCAAAGCGAACCTATTTTGAGAGATTCATAATATAATTGGCAATCGCGAATCCGTGGTTCAGACCCAGGGCAATCGAACCGCCAGACTCCTGGGTAATATCCCCTGCTACGAAAAGTCCGGAAATATTGGTCTGATAATTCTCATCATGCACCGGTTTCCCCTCCTCTTCGCGAATCCCGCTGCCAGATAAAAAACCGCTCGGCGTCGTCCCACCGATCGCATATACAAGCCGATCGAACAACTCGGATGTCCCGTCGCTAAAAAGGACTTTGACTTTTCCGCTTTCGCTCTCAATCTCGGTAATTTCAGTATTCAGAAGCGCCCTTACCGATCCGTTCGCGAGCGCACGTTCAATATCGGCCTGATTGGTCGGATTGGCACGGCGAAAGGTTCCGCGGCGGTAACAGATACTTACTTCATTACGATCACATAAATCGACGGCATACTCTATCGCCGAATCCCCACCGCCGATAACCATGATTTTTTCACCCGACCCGCATCCGTCCAACGTAAAATGGACCTGATTTTTGATGGAAGGGGGGATTTTGTAATCGGGTTTGTTCGGTTTTCCCATTCTTCCGATCGTCACGACAACGTTTTTGGCCAACAAACTTCCCCCTGCAATAAACACCTCAAAATCATTTTCCCGTTTGACAATTTTTTGTACTTCGGTATGGGTACGCAGTTCCAGGGATTCATGATCAAGAAGTTGATCGAAAAAATCGAGGGTACTCTCTTTCGTGCCGTCCATGAAGTAGATTGTCCCGTCCAATTCCACTTTTTGACCCTTCCAGTCTTTATCTACCCGTTTATTGTCTTTGTAGAATTTTCGGATTGTCGCATTATGGTTTTCATCTTTTTCGAGCAGTATAATGTCACGCATCCCTAATACATAACTCTCAATCGCTGTCGCAATCCCTGCAGGACCTGCCCCGATTATCGCCAATTGATACGTATGATCCATCTTCTGCTCCTTCGCTTATCTTGGAGATACTCTAGCACAAAATGGGAAAAATTCAATTTATGCGAAAGGTTTAACATTAAACAATAATATTAATAAATTTACCAAAAACGTATCCTATAAAAAATGTGCTAGGATATTGGGATAATCCACAATTGTCTTAACAGGAGACGTAAATATGATGAAAAAAGTAATGTTTTCAACTTTGCTGGCTGCTACTTTGCTCGGAGCGGCAGATTACAGCTATGAACTTAGTCCAATGATCGGTGTTGCCCTTCCGAGTACCGGCCAAGCGCTTAAAGACCATTCTGTCTACGGGGCAGAGCTCCAATTTAACGATGTTGCGTCGGCTATTAAGCCGGAAATATCACTTTTATACGGCAATGCCGATTATAAAAACAGCACGGTCAATACCGACATTCTCCGTGCAGCGGTAAACGGTGTTTATTCCTATCCGAAAATCAATACCGTCACTCCGTTTGCCAAAGCCGGTTTAGGGTACGAAACGATGAGTGAGCATGTGTATGATAACTCTAACAGTGTGTTCGCCGATATCGGGGCAGGGTTAAAAATGCCATTATCGAAAGAGGTCGCATTGAAACTTGAAGCGATCGATATGGTTAAATTCAACGGATTTAACTGGGAAAACAATATCCTCTTGTTAGCCGGACTGAATTTCGGTTTCGGAGAAAAAGCCCAACCGGCAGCACCCGTAGCCGTAGCACCTAAACCGGCACCGGTTGTCGCGGCTCCTGTCGTCGTTGCTGCACCGGTTGTCGCGGCTCCTGTCGTTGTCGCTCCGGCAGATAGTGATAAAGACGGTGTTATTGACGAAAATGACAAATGTCCAAATACTCCGGCCGGATACAAAGTTGATAAAGACGGATGTTTCATCAGTATGACATTGCATTTGAACTTTGCGGTTAACTCAGATGAAATCGATGCGGCGGACATGCCTAAAGTCGGTGAATTTGCTACTTTCTTGAAAGAGAGACCGGCATTGAAAGCCTCCATTACCGGGCATACCGACTCTGACGGTTCAGCTGAATACAACCAAAAACTCTCTGAAAAGCGGGCTGAAATGGTTAAATCCGTTTTGATAAAAGAGGGGGTTAACGCCGATCGCCTCAATGCAAGCGGAAAAGGGGCAAGTATGCCGGTTGCGACAAACGAAACGCCTGAGGGACGTGCAGAAAACCGCCGTATCGAAGTTGAGTTGAGCCGCTAATTCGACCTCTCTTCTCTGCCCTTTTGGGGCAGATCTTCCCTTATTCTTTTACCTTCTCTTTGAATTTTTTCATAAACTTCTCGATTTTCGGAGCAATCACTACATAACAGTACCCCTGCGTCGGATGTTCTGTATAGTAATTTTGATGATACCCTTCCGCTTCAAAAAATTCCGGTGCCTCTGAAAGTTCCGTTACAATCGGCTGATGAAATTTCTGCTGGGCTTCAGCCATTGAAAGCGCCGCTCGTGTACGCTGATTTTCATCAAAATAATAAATGACCGAGCGGTACTGCGTCCCCTTATCGGCCCCTTGAGCATTTAAAGTTGTAGGGTCATGAATTTCCCAAAAAATTTCCAAAATCTCTTCATAGCTTATGAGGGAAGGATCATAATGGATTTCGACGACCTCAGCATGCCCTGTTGCCCCGGTACAGACTTGTTCGTAACTTGGATTTTTCCGTGCGCCGCCGGCATATCCGCTAAGGGCGCTGCACACTCCTTTGACACGGCTGTATACCGCTTCAATACACCAGAAGCACCCGCCCCCCAAAAGGGCTTTTTCACTGCAGTTCATCATTCTTCCTTATTTTTGGGTGATTATCGGCTTTTTAAACTGCAAAGTGGGTCAAAATTACAAAACAGTTTTAAAGTTTAAGAACAGCATGAGCCACCGTCGCAGCTGCTCTTTTTCGAATTCAAACGCCCTTCAATCAGATTGTACGCCACCATCAGAAGCAACACCGCGGCGCCTACATACTCTAACCAACTATGCCCTTCCTCGTGTAATAACACCCCCTGTAGGATTACCGTATCGGCAAAAAGGTCCAAAACAATTCCAAAACCGACACTTCCGATGACGATACTCGCCAAATAGATCATCAAGGCTTTTGTCCCCAGCATCGATTTAACGACTCCCATCGTCACCGTGTTCGTTGCCGGTCCTGCAGTAAGAAAAACAAATGCCGCCCCGGGAGAGATTCCGGCTATGATCAAAGAGAGGGCAATCGGAAGCGATGCCGTCGCGCAAACATACGTCGGTACGGCAACCGCCACCGCCAAAAAATATCCAAGCCATACGTTATCGGCAAAATATGGTTCTAAACTATCCGGAATAAGCATTGAGATCAAAGCACCTATAATCAATCCCCACAGTAAAGGCTTTGCAATCCCCCCCAACAACGAAATAAATCCGTAATGCAATGCACGTCTAAACGAAAATGACTTTTGCTTTTTTATTTCACCTGTCGGTTTAATAATCCCTGCGGTGAACGGAAGATTAGGCTTTAGCGAAAACGAAGCGGCTGTTTTGACTTGCGGTTTTATCAGCAGGTTAGCCACCCCTCCGGCAACAACAGCAATAAGGGTCGATGTTATAACCCGATAGAGGGTAAAAACCCACCCAAACATCCCATAGGTAGCCAAAATAGAGTCTATCCCCGTTATCGGCGTCGAAATCAAAAAGGACAATACAGCCCCTTCTGACGAGCCTTTACGTTTAAGCTCAGCGGCGAAGGGAATCACACTGCACGAACATAAAGGGAGCGGTATCCCAAACAAGGTAGCTTTTACCACCGATGCCATAGTATGCGATCCAAGCTGCCTACTGATTAAATTTTCGGGAATAAGTTCGTGCATTATTCCGGCGATCATGACCCCGATAACAATAAAAATTCCCATCGAGACACTCAAATTCCAAAAAGATTGAAAAAACAATTCCATTTAGGGCTCTTTTCAAGATTAATAATTATTATTGAATTATCTCTCCTTTTCCTTGTATTTTATTAAAATAATTCCGCTAGCTGATGAGGCGATTGCGTTGTTTTTAATCAGCCGACAAAGGAGACTCCTGAAGAAAGTGATTATAATCCGTCGTTTCGTCACAACACGTTATCGTACGGTAATCATATACCGATACGATATCGCTACCATTTTAAAAAGGAGAACCCAATGGAAAAAATGACACCGTTAGAAAAAATGTTGGTCAAAAAATTACGTAAATCCAAACGTGCCAGCTGGATGGTTGACTAAATCAATTTTGCCTCTAAGGCAATACTTCTTTCTACCCCTATTCTTCCCATTTCTTGACTTTAACCGTTCCAATAACGTATAATCACCTATTATCCAAACAACTATTTATACTTATCAGTAAATATGCCCAGGGAGGTTTTTGTGACAAAAGTAACCATCATCGGAGGTGGAATAGCCGGGGTTGAAGCCGCTATCTTTTGCCGAAAAGAGGGATTTGAGGTAGAGCTTATCAGCGAACGTGACTATCTCTTCATTTTTCCAATCGCCATCTGGATCCCGGTATCGTCGCTCCCGTTTGACAAAGCGACCATTCCGCTAAAATCCCTAGCCGAAAAGCATACGTTCTCCTTAACCCTTGATTCCGTTATCCATATTGATGCGCAGCATAAAACCATCACCCTTAAAGAGGGGGGAGAACGCAAAGAAGAGATACTGATTATTGCAACCGGAAGTGCTAAAATGTCCCATCCGGGCTTGGAAAACACCTTTAATATCTGTTCCGAACCCGAGCAATCCCTCAAAATCAAATCGGCCATAGATAAGCTCATTCAAAAAGGGAGCGGTAAAATTGCATTCGGATTCGGAGGCAATCCCAAAGACAGCAGCGCCGTTCGCGGGGGTCCGGGATTTGAACTCTTTTTCAACCTCCATCATCAACTCACAAAATTGGGAATTCGTGATCATTTCGAAATGACGTTTTTCGCTCCTATGCCTCAGCCCGGTGCACGGATGGGGGATCAGGCACTACACATGATGAAAATGCTGTTTGAACGTAACCGATTTCACACCCGTTACGGTAAAAAAATACAAACATTTCAACCCGACCGGATTGTATTTGAAGACGATTCGATTTTGGAGAGTGACTTAACCATGTTTATTCCCGCCGGAAACGGAAGCCATCTTATCCGTTCAAGCGATCTCCCTCAGAATGATGCGGGATTTATCCGTATCGATTCAACCTGTCAAATCCAAGGAATCCCCTCATGGTATGCGATCGGGGACGTTGCCGCCATTGAGGGTCCCGAATGGCGTGCCAAACAAGGGCATATTGCCGAAATAATGGCCCGTATTGCAGCCCATACTCTTGCCTTGAACCATCTCAATAAAAAAGGGGAAGTGAAAACCTATCATGAACATCTCGCCATTTTATGCGTGATGGACATGGGCAATGGGGCAGGCTTTGTCTACCGCGACAATGTTCGGGCACTTCTCCTTCCGCTGCCTTGGATCGGACATTGGCTAAAACAGTTGTGGGGCTATTACTATCGGTACTCCAAACTGGGGTATATCCCGAGACTTCCAAAATTATAAGGCGGAGTTACGGCGGCTCAGCCGAATCTCAAAGCAAGCACCCTTTGTGCCGTTGTGAACACTTAGTTTTCCTAAGAAATGTTTCTCAATGATTGTTTTCGCCATATACAATCCGATCCCTGTCCCCTGAGATTCGAATTTAGTCGTGAAATAGGGGTCAAATATTTTGTCCATAATGGCTTCCGGAATCCCCCCTCCGGTATCTTCAACGGTGAGGGTACACTCCGCCTCATCGCTTTGGCATCCGATATGGATTACCCGTTCGCCCCCTTTATGCTGTTCAATCGCTTCGCGTGCATTGTTGATTAAGTTAATCATAACCTGCTTCAGTTCATTAGGATACACCGATACTTCAATCTCCGGATCAATATTGCGATCTATTTTAATCCTCTTTCGCATCAGTAAAGGGCCAAGAAGCGTTTCAACTTCATTTATCAGGGCGTTAATATTCACCGAGCGTTGATCCCGGTCATGTTTAAAGAAATTTCGGAAATCATCAATCGTTTGCGACATGTACTCAATTTGGGCCTCGGCAATCTCAATAATCTTCAGGGTCTCACTGTTCCCCCCTGCCAGGGAATTCAGATTAAGACGGGTCATCGACAGACCTAAAATATTCAGTGGTTGTCTCCATTGATGGGCAATCGACTCAAGCATCGAACCGATTTCGGCCATTTTTGCCTGCTGCATCAATAATTTTTCTTGCTTATGGTTTTTCTCGACCGCTTTGGCGATCTCATCCTGCAGCCTTTGGTTGAATGATTCCAATTCATCGGTACGCTGCCGTACCAATACATCTAGTCGGCGGTTCTTATAGACGATCAAAATAAATAAAAGAGCAATAAACGCGGCAATGCTCCAAATCACCCGATAATTTACAAACTCTCCCCGCCCATCATGTACCATCCATTGCCCATGGATCTGTTGATACTCCGATGCACTCAATGATGCCAGCACCTTATCGCTGATCGACACCAAAGGTCCCCAATCATCACGAAAAGCAAATGCAAGTTCATAACGGTACGGGGTCTCACCGACAACTTTCAAATGATTCAAATTGTACCGCTCAATAATATAGCTTGCGACGCCCAGCCCCTCGATACAGGCATACGCTTCGCCTGAAGCGACTTTTTGGAGTGCTTCGAGTGAGCTGTCCGCCAAAACAGGGATAATATTGGGATGGTTGGTACGCAAATACTCTTCGGTTGCATAAGAACGGACCACAGCCACTTTTTTCCCTTTGAGGTCCATCAAATCATTGACGAATCCGACATCCGAATTGGCCACAATAACAATGGACTGTTTCAGATAAGGACGGCTAAAGAGGAGATGTTCCTGACGTTTTTCGGTAACGGCCGCGCACGAGAGCATATCAAGTTCTTTCGTCTGAACGGAATGGATCGAATCACTCCATAATTTTCGGCTATAATCGATCTCAAACCGGACCCCCAGCCGTTTTTCCAAAAGTTTCAAATACGAGGCACTGATCCCGATATGCCTCCCTTTTTCATCTACCGATTCTACCGGAGGCCAGTTATGGTCAATCCCTACCCGAATAATCGGATGGTCTCTGAGCCACTGTTTCTCTTTCGTACTTAACCGAAGGGTAGTATTATCGTACATAATCGGTTTGGATGAGAAGGTATCGTTCACCGCTCCCATCAAGCGATACCCCTGCGCGATCATTGCCATTCGGTTCGGATCAAGCTGTCCAAAAGGGGCATTGGAACGAAAAGCGAGTTTTTTGAGGGTATTGCCTTCGTAGATAAGACTCTCTAAAGATTTTTTTTGGGGATTATACTTGCGGTAAATAAGATCGGCCGCCTCTTCTACATGGTCAAATGCCCATATCCACCCCCGTATCGATGCATTGTAAAAAGCATTCATACGTTCCGGATGCTTTAGGTATTCATTTCGGCTTGCAAACAGAATATCGCTGTAAAAATCAAACCCGTACTCCTTTGGATGGATAACACGCGTTTTAACCCCCATTTTTTCTAAAATAAACGGTTCATTTGAGAGGTAAGAGGCCATGGCATCGGTTTCATTCCGTTCCAATGAACGGGGATCATACGAATGGGGCTGCAAATGATAATCCTCGGGAGTGAGCCCGACACTTCGCAGCATGGCCTGAATTTCGACACCGCTCGCGGCATCGCCGGTCAGCATAATCCGTTTCCCCCGCAAATCTTTGGCGCTTCTAATCCCTGAGTCTTCCCTGACAAGAAGCATCATCGGTGATGACTGATAGATAGCCGCCATTAAAACAATCGGAGAGCTCTTCATACTCTCGATAATAATCGATGTATGCCCTACCGCATATTGGGCCTTCCCTTCCATCACAGACGTATACGGATCCATTTTATTCCGGGCATCGTTAATCGTAACATCCAACCCGGCATCACGGTAATATCCTCTCTCTTTGGCTACGTAAAACCCGGCAAATTGAAACTGGTTCAGCCACGACAGCTGGAGGGTTACAGCTTCATTTGACCATAAAAGTGAAACCATAAAAAGTAATAATAGAGAGAGCTTTTTCATGCGCAAGAGTGTATCCAAAGAATTATATTTTCATACTTATAACCGCTTATGCTCCTTTTGGGTAAAATCGCGGAAAATTCTTGTTGCAAGGTCTCACAATGTCGGTTAAAAATACACTACTTGAAACGATCACCCGCCGTCCGCTTATTATCGACGGTGCTATGGGAACTCAGCTTCAGGAACGTGCCGACAAGATTCCCGAAAGTGCCTGGGAAGGGCTGGAGGGGTGTAACGAACTTCTAAACGTTACCGCCACGGAGGTGATGAGTGATATTTTTCACGCCTATCTCACTGCCGGAGCCGATCTGATCACGACCAACACCTTCGGCGCCTTCAACTGGGTACTCGATGAATACGGAATCGGCCACCGCGCCTATGAGCTCTCCCGCGCCGGAGCGGCGGTTTGTAAAGCTGAGTGTGATAAATTCTCGACCCCGGAATATCCCCGCTTTGTACTCGGTTCCATCGGTCCGGGAACCAAACTCCCCTCTTTGGGACATATCCGTTACGATGAAATGTACGCAGGATATCTCGAATGCTGTCTGGGTCTCATCGATGGCGGATGCGATATTTTCCTCCTCGAAACCTGCCAAGACCCGCTTCAAATCAAAGCGGCGCTCCATGCCTGCGAAGCGGCGAATAAAGAGCGGAATAGCTCTTTGCCGATTATGGTCTCCGTCACCATCGAACTCGCCGGAAGCATGCTCATCGGAACCGATGCGCAAACGATTGCGACCATTTTGGAGCCGTTTGACATTATCAGCCTCGGATTCAACTGCGGTACGGGACCGGAGCAATACGCCAAACATGTACGGACCCTCTCCGAAGTGTGGGGAAAACCGATCTCGGTTCATGCCAATGCGGGGCTTCCTCAAAACCGCGGCGGTTATTCGTACTATCCGATGGGACCCGATGAGTTTGCCAATCTCCAATGCGATTTTTTAAATTACGACGGCGTCAGCTTTCTCGGCGGATGCTGCGGTACGACCCCTCAGCATATCCGTGCACTGGTCAACAAAGTCTCCGCAATCGCCCCTAAAAAACCGAGCGGCGAGACAAAACCCTCCATCGCATCGCTGTTCAATACCGTCGAACTTATTCAGACCCCAGCCCCGCTTTTGATCGGGGAGCGTTCCAACTCAACCGGTTCCAAAGCGTTCCGTGAACTGATCATCGCCAGCGATTACGAGGGGACCCTCAGCGTCGGTCAAGCGCAGGTACGCGACGGCGCCCATTGTCTCGATGTCAACGTCGAGTTTGCCGGACGCGACGGTGCGGTGGATATGGCGCACGTCATGAGACTCTACAACCAAAAAATCCCCCTTCCCCTCATGCCCGATGCCACCCGGGTTAATACGATGGAAGAGGCGCTCAAGTGTATCGGAGGAAAACCGATCATCAACTCCGTCAACCTCGAAGACGGAGAAGAGCGTCTCGATGCCATCTGTTCCCTCGCCAAAAAATACGGAACGGCCCTTGTCTGTCTCGTCATCGATGAAAAAGGGATGGCCAAAACCACCGAAGACAAAATGCGCATTGCCGATCGTATCTACGATCTGTGCGTCAACCGTCACGGCATCGACCCGCGCAATCTGATGTTCGACATGCTCACCTTTACGGTGGGAAGCGGGGATTTGGAATACCGTGACGCCGCTATCCAAACCCTTGAAGCGATCCGTCAGCTCCACGCCAAATACCCGAATGTAGGTTCGACGCTGGGGCTTTCGAATATTTCGTTCGGACTCAGCATGAATGCACGTGTCTTTTTGAACAGCGTCTTTTTGCACCACTGTATCGAAGCGGGGATGACCAGCGTCATTATTAACGTCAAGCACATCATCCCCCTCTCTAAAATGTCCGAGGAAGATCGCGCTATTTGTGAAGAACTGCTCTTCCATCCCGATGATCAGTCCCTCTTTAAATTTATCGGCCATTTCAGCGACAAAACAATCGACAACTCTAAAAACGATGAAACCTACGAAGCCCTCAGCGATGAAGAAAAGATCGCCAAGCTCCTCATCGATGGGGATAAAGAGCGGATGATTCCGTTAGTCGAAAAAGCTCGTCACACCATCAATCCCGACCGTATCGTCAATGAAATCCTCATCGATGCGATGAAAGTGGTCGGAGAGCTTTTCGGATCGGGGAAAATGCAGCTGCCATTCGTACTGCAAAGTGCCGAAACGATGAAAACGACCGTCGATTATCTCAATCCTTATCTCTCCAAGCAGGAAAAAGATACCGATACAACCCTCGTCATCGGTACCGTCAAAGGGGATGTCCATGATGTCGGGAAGAATCTCGTCGATATTATCCTCTCCAATAACGGATTCAAAGTGATCAATATCGGGATTAAAACGGAGCTTGAAGAGTATCTTGACGTTATGAAATCCAAAGAAATCCACGCCATCGGAATGTCGGGATTGCTGGTCAAATCGACCCAGGTCATGAAAGACAATCTGGAGACGATGGCCGGTATGGGGATCACCACTCCGGTACTGCTGGGAGGAGCGGCACTTACCCGAAGCTTCGTGGACGATTTTTGCCGACCGATCTATCAAGGTCCCATCTTTTACTGCCGGGATGCCTTCGACGGTGTCATAGCCATGAGCCGTATCGAAAAATACAATGCCGACCCGAGCACAGGGCTCGATACCCGCCTGGGAGGCGATATGGTAGAGAAAATTGCGAAAGAAGTGATAGATGTAGTCATCCCTCCGTTTCATGAGCTGAAAATGCCGAGTGACGTTAAAATTCCTACCCCTCCGTTTTGGGGACGACGTGTCCTTCGAAAAGAGCAGCTCGACTTTGATATGGTGTGCGAATGGATCAATAAACGAAGCCTCTTTAAGCTGCACTGGGGGTATAAACGGGCAGGGATGCCGGTCGAAGAGTACAAAAAACTACTCGAAACCAAAGTCTATCCCGCCTATGAGCGGATCAAAAATGAGATCGTCAAACGGGGGTTGTTTGATCCTACCGTGATCTACGGTTACTACCCCGTCCGAAGCAGCGATCGGGAACTTCTGATTTTCGATGAGAGCTGCGGATGGAATATCGATTCAAATGCCAATCGTCAGCCTCTCGACGAGGTAATCGGAAATGCCAAATACGTATTCGAGTTTCCCCGTCAGCGCAAAGCGCCGCACCGAGCGCTCAGTGACTTTTTTGCCCATACGCGCGATGACGTATTGCCGCTAACCTGTGTCAGTGTCGGGGACAAATTCAGCGAATATGAAAAAGAGCTCTATGCCCATAATGAATATCTGGAATACAATCTGGTACACGGTTTCGGGGTGGAGTTGGCCGAAGCGTTGGCCGAAGTGGCCCATAAACAAATCCGTCTCGATCTGAATATCGCAAGCGATGACGAAGGGTTCAGCCTGCGCGATGTCCGCATGAACCGCTATGCGGGTGCGCGCTACTCTTTCGGGTATCCGGCGTGTCCCGATTTAGAGCCGAGCCGTATTATTTTCGATCTTCTGCGACCTGAAGAGTTCGGTATTACCCTCTCGGAGACGTTCCAAATCCATCCGGAGCAAAGTACGACGGCACTCGTTGTCCATCATAAAGAGGCAACATACTACAACATTTGAGTTCAAAACCCTTTGTTCTAAAATATTTTCTCATAGCCACAGCGGCTGTGTTGAGTATCATCCTTAGCTACTTTTACGTCGATCTGGCCGCACTGCAGTGGTGTCATCGCCATTTGACCCTCAGTATAATAGAGAGTTCTTTCAATCAATGATATTTAATGGGCAAGCTAATGTCAGATTAATTTTAAAATATGAAGAATATGATGAGAGGCTATTTTAATAGAGGGCCTATAGCCCTCTTAATCATTATTTAGCTGTAGCAACACCCAATGAAGTCAAGTTAGCATCAGCAACATCAATTACATTATTTTTAGCCTTCGTCATGTACGTATTCAAACCTGCTACCAAACCAACACCCACAACGACCAACAATACTGCGACCAATACACCACTCATCCCTTTTTGGGATTTGATACGAGCTACTAAGTTTTTCAACATTTTCCAACCTTTTTATCATTTTACATCACAATTATTATACATTTTTATCACACAATAATCAAGTACATTTATCACTTTTTTCTATATTTGTGAAATTTCTTTTATATGATTTTTTGATATCCATAAAGGACCGATAACATTTTCGCATCCCTCTTTTGAACAATCTTTTATAATCTTTGCCCAGAGAACATTTTCGATGGCAATTTCATCACCGATTTGGAGTTTGTGCCCTTTTTTCCATACATTCATGGGTTTTCCCACTTTCGGTTTTGCACGGAGATAGATATAGGCGGAAGTCACTTCATAATAGCTCTCGTTTGTTTTCATCGCTTCCGGAACACTCTTGTCAACAGCACCTGCTTTGATAATCTCCTGATTAGGAATCTGAATCGTTTCATTCACCGTTGTGTTTTGTTCTTTCACTGCAGAAGAGAAATCTAACACGACAGCATTTCCTGCTGTGTTTTGGAGAACATTTGTTGTGTTCTCTTCCGATGAAGGCTCGATGGAACTCGTTTGATCCGAAGAACCTTTTTTCTCATCGGATTCAACTTCCGTCAATTGTTCATGCAGTTGGGTGGATGATTTTTTGAACGATTTATAAAATCCGCTCTCGTCGACATATTCATTGCCATCAACGATTTCAGGAACCAGGAAAAAGAGCAAATCGTTTGCACGGTTTGCATCCACCGTACGTTTAAACAAATGGCCTAAAATTGGTATATCACCGAGAAACGGAATTTTCTCTTCCTGTTTGTTTGTTTCCGTATGGAGCCGTCCGCCCAGCGCGATCACCTGACCGCTTTGGGCGACCACATCGGTTGTAATATTTTTTGACCGAAACGCCGGAATGTAGACATTTTCCCCTAACATTACCTGATGAGTAGGGTCTGAGTCAAACTCGCTGTCGTTAATCGCAACCATGATCCCCATATACCCTTCTTTTTCCAAAAATTTTGGACGTATTGTTAGACGCAATCCATACTCTTTTTCCTTCGCATTAATCGTCGGAAAGTTGCTATTATTATTGTATGTCAAACTGATCGGGACAAAGATTTGCCCCCCTACATGGAACGAAGAATTTTGATCCTCCGTACCCAGTAAAACCGTATCATCCAAAATTTTAGCCACCCCTTTGGATTTTAAAAAACTCAAATTCGCCACCAAGGATTTACCGCTATTTGCAAATGCTCCGGTTTGATCCAATAAAAATCCGCTAAAGGTGGCATACGTTTTGGACATTGCATTCAAAGAAATATCCCCATTTTTTCCAAAATAGTTAAGTCCTACTGCACCGCCAAGTTCTTCGGCTCGATTATTATCGATGGATACCAAATAAAGTTTCGTACGTACCATCTTCTCGACAGTTTTCGTTTCACTTAAATCCATCGTTTGATTCACATCGATTCCCGCATTCGCCAAGAGCTGGAATACCCTTCTCTTCTGATGAGGATCACTGAAGATTCCCCCCAAAACCGTCGAACCATCTCCTGCACGGTGCAGTGTCACCTGTGGAGCTACGATGTTTACCATTTTTTGGACAAATCCTAAATTTTGGTTCACATAAATCTGATAATTTTCGATTGTATTGTCATTGTAATGGATCAGGAGCGAGGTATTGCCGCTTTTTTTACCAAACAATCGCAACGTTTGATCCGACTTGCTCGATGTCTCCATCACCGTCACTTTCAATAATTCCTGATTACCGACAACGACCTGATTAAAACTCTTGTCGGCTGTAAATACCTTAAATTCGTTTTCAAATACAACGATATCGCGTCCCCACAGGACGAATACCAATCCGATCAACATTACTACAATTTTCACGATGTTCCTTTATTCACATTCCAATTTGAATGATCCATTCTGATCTTTGTACGAATACGACGTAATCGTAGAGCTTAAATTTTTATCTCCCAAACGATTAAGCGGATACTTCGCTATCACCACTTCAATTTTTGTTTGAGAAGCGTTCATCTCCCCTACTCGACTCAGTTTAAGCGTTGGCTTGCTTGATGGACATAGCGACTGAAGAACACCCCATGCTTTTAAATCGTCCATCGATTTTTTCACGTTAGCTTCTGAACTTAAATTCGACTCATTATTAATGATCATAATCGCACGATGACTCATCATTTTCAAACGGTTGTCCAGCTGCATCACGGTCCAGTAGTCCAACAGCAGTGTCATTAAAAAAATTGCCGTCGGAATGACGACAATCATCAATGCAAAAATTTGAGCAAATCCGAATCCTTTTCTCCACCCAGGTTTATTGTTCATATGTTACGATCCCTCTTGAAGCTGAAATCAACTTTGGCAAAGGCGGCAGGTTCTGAGAGAGCTGTGGCTTTGCCTTATGGCGGGGAACTGTGTTGACGTTCATCATTTTAAACTTGATCAAATTTTCATTTGCGGATACGATCGGCTTGGATTTGACCATCCAGATGTGACCGCGGTAGAGGTTGTCCGCATTATGGCTATGATCATTGTTCAATTCCTGAGACCGGTAATAGAGGCTGAGAAATCGGCTGATATCCTGCGGTGACATGTTTAAGATAATGTCATCTGCAACTACTTTACTCGTCGCCTGCGTTTTTTCATCAACCGTGACCGAAACCATCTCATTGATTTTTTTCCCCTCTTTCATAAAACCTCCGACCAGTACGTGCACTCCGATATAACGGGTTGCAAACTGATGTTTCTCTTCGCCATATTCGGAAATACCGACAATATCAATGTATTCGTCTTTTCTCAACGTGGTGTCAAGATTTTTAAACACATTCAACGGCAAACTGATCGCATCGTGCTGCATCACATTGCCCGATACGGATGTATCCATCGCCGAGACGTTTTCTTCCGCGGTCGGCTCTTGCTGTGCCTGAAACTGCAATGTCAGTTTTTCAGGACGGATCAAATCGTTCTTGGTGATGCCGACACGTGCATAATGATCGACAATATCGGCTATCGAAAGGGGCTCTTGCCCAATGTAATCACGGGGAAGCGATCGGAGTTCAACATCGCTTTGAGTGATTTTTTGCCCTAGACGAATCTCTTTTGCCGCCACATAAGCGGCAACGTTATTTTCCGACGAGGGAGTTGCATCCTCATTTTTAACATACATCATCACCATCACAATGATCGCAAAGATGGCGAGGGATAAAAGCCCTATACTCAAAACGACCGTTCTTTTATTGTTCATACACTTCCTTTAATTAGAGTCCACTTATTAACGAATTCGCAGCGATTGGAAAAGCAATCATCGCGATCATCGCCGGCAAGATGAAGATAAACATGATCAGCGTCAGGTTGATGTTCATCATTGCCGCTTTTTTTTCAATTTCCAGCATCTCTTTTTCTTTTATTTCACGCGACTGGTTTTCAAAAACGGCTTTAACACCGATACCGGTCTCCTCAGAGAGGCGCATGAAATTCACGATCGTTGCAATGGCGTCCGATCCGGTCCTGCGGATCAGGTTGTCATAGGCAATCTCACTGCTGTAGGTGACATACTCGTTTTTAAACAGTTTCGATTCTTCGAGGAGATCACGCCGTATCACACTTGCACCATCCCGGGTTACCTGATCGATTGCATTGTTCAATCCCCCTCCCCCTTCGAGAATAATGATCAGCAGATCGATGAAAATCGAGAGGTCTTCTTCGATCCGTTTGATTCGGGCAGAAATCTGTTCTTCCAGATAGAGCGGCGCCGTTCCCACAGCCATTCCCAGCGCTGCCATCCCCATCAGAATATTTATAAACAAGGACATATCCACCAGGAATATCAAGACGACCAAAGCAATTCCTCCGATGATTCCGGCCAAAACAACTTCCATCAGCTGTTTTTTGGTAATACCCGCCCGAGTAAGTTTCAACTGCAACGTTTTTTCAAACTTCGTCGTCTGATCTTCGAGGATGCTGGTGTCTTTAACCTCAAAAATTTCGCGCAGCCATCGTTCCCGCATATAAATTTCATACGCGTAATAGCCAAATGCGCCTATCGCGCTTAATAATGCAAAAAAAGCGAGTACCATCAATATCGTCATACTTCAATCCTTGTAATCCACCGATTTACCATCAATCCGGCAATCATCCACAAACCAATTCCCAGAAGCTGCCATCGTCCCCATTCGGAAGTGAAAAAGTAGACGCTCACTTTTCCGTTAAAATTCATATCAATCATAAAATACAAAAGGATATTGAGCAATGCGACCATGTAGGAACCGATATTCGCTTCGCGGGTCACAACCCCCACTTTGTCCTGCATTTTTTTCCGGTAGCGCAATGTCTCTTCCACTTTTTCCAAGGTTGAAGAGAAATGACCTCCGCTTTCACGGCCAATTTTGACGGCCAATGCAAAAATCCGCAATTCTTTTGAATCGACATAACGATTCATGTTTTCAAATGCATCAATCTCACCAATGCGGTTCTTCTCTTGTAAAAATCGCTCGAAAATCGCTCGAAAAAACGCTGAATGCGATGTCATCACCGATTTATTAAGAGCCTGTTCAAAACCGATACCGTTACGCATCATTTTAACCAATGCTGAAATAGCAATCGTGAAGGAACGGTTGAATTCGATTTTTCGTCGCATTATTTTTCCGTTCAAAAACATAATCAGGACACTGATTCCGACAGCCGTTCCGAGGATGAATCCGAACCAATGTTTTAAAAACAGAGCGAAACCTGCCCCAAATAGAAGTGAAAGCACCAACGCAATACCATACAATTGCCAGAGCTGAATATTCAAGCCGGCCAATCTTAGCCATTTACGCATTTTCCGTTCTAAAACATTACCTCGAAGATATTCGGCTGTCCTGTCCAAATAATCATCGTCATTTTTATGCGATCCGGCAACAATATTTTTGAGCCGTACCAAACGGAGATAATGGTGCAGTTCTAAAGCGAACCAGTAGATGGTTGTTGCCGCCAATATGGACAAAAACGCTAAAATGAGATAATTCATCATCGCTGTAAATTCGGCCATCGTTCAAGAATGCTTTTGCCGTCTTGAAAACTGTTTTTGATAATTTCGCTCATGTAGTGTTCTTCCCATCCGCACATACGGGTCGGATGAAACTTTTTGAGCTCGCTAAGCAGCATATCTTTGGTCACGGTAAAATCGGGATCAAAAATCCTTTTTTCCATTTCGATCCCATTGAGCGCCATCTTGTTTATCGAACGGACCGGGGAACTCACTGCGTTAAAAACACCGCTCGAATCCGAAACGCTTCCTGCCGGTGCGTTTCGTTTAAACTCGAAAATATCAAGCATCGAAACAATCCCGTTCTCTTCCATCCGTTTTTCCGGTTCGGATATTTTGACAATACGGCGACGCCCATCCGGAAACCGGACCAGCTGTATCACCAAATCGACGGCACTGATGATCTGGGAACGGACAAAGGTCATATTGGCACTCGGACGCGCTTCCAAAAACATATTTTCAATACGGATGATCGCCTCTTTCGTATCATCGGCATGAACGGTCGTCATCGATCCCGGGTGGCCGGTATTCATCGCATTGAGCATCGTGACGATTTCCGGTCCGCGGCACTCTCCGACGATAATACGGCGAGGGCTTGAACGCAGAGCCGTACGCAACAGCTGCTCAATCGTAATGGCTCCTACCCCTTCTTCGTTCTCCATACGCGCTTCAAAAGAGCGGATACTGTGGCACGGCATCTGCGGCTTCATCTCTTTGGTATCTTCGATCGTGAGAAGCTGATCCCCTTCGTCGATAAAACGGGTGATGGCATTTAGAAAGGTCGTCTTCCCACTGGAGGTTCCTCCCGATACAACGATGTTCAATTTTCCCTGTACCGATTTTAGGAGAAAATAGGCCATTTTGAAATCCATTTGGACTCCATCCAGCATCGATTCAAACAGCAAAGGAATTTCTCGGAATTTACGGATTGTAACGTACGACCCCGGTTTTCCTTCGCGGTCCAGATTTGCCGCTACCGGGGGAATCTGCACTTCGATACGGGAACCATCATTGAGCTTTGCCGAAGCAATGGGATGCCCTTCATCGATTTTACGGTTCGATTCGCTCAGCATCCGGTTGATGATGCGGCGCAACTCTATTTCGGATCGGAACCGAAACGGGGTGACAATGGTTTGTCCTCCGTAAATCACATCGATGTAATCCTTTGTATTGATGATGATATCGTTCAAATCATGCCCGGCGTTTCGGATGATGGCAGAGATAGGACCGTAATACAGAAGATTATCGACGATCAATTCAATAATTTCGTTTTTCAGATTGGCTTTGGGGAGTGAATATCCGGAGATATGCTTGGCAATGACCTCGCGTATCATTTTTTCGGTGAGTTGCACTTTTGGATTGAGCTTTTCAACAAACGAATCGTAGATTTGATAGGCCAGATTGAGATAATCACTGTTTTGATAGAGCAACGGAAAACAAAAAACCTGGCATCCTCTCAGATCTTCGTCCTCTTCAACCGTTACATCTTTCGAATATTCAACCACCGTAGGAGCAATGGTTGCCGTTCGTCGAAGCATTTTTTCTTTTAGAGCCATTGTTTCACCTTAGCCCAGATCGGATTGACCGCTTTTTTGGTCGGAGTGAACTGTTCCATCGACATCGAGAAAAAGTAACGTTCGATCATCTGATCAAGACGTTTGACAAATATGCTGTCGGGAAACTCTTCACACACTAGCATCGCTTCATTCCAGCAGCTGCGCAGATGACGCGCATCATTGGGAAGGCTGAAATCCACTTCGAATTTATGCGGAGAGTTTTTGGAGAGGATCACCGTCGCTTCTTCTTTCGTCACGGTTCCAAAAGAGTCTTCGCGGTTGACGACGATATGAGTTTTGTTATACCAGCCGCTTTTATCGATGATATCGATGTAGGTTTTCAGAATTGACATCGCCGGAATGCTGAGCTCCGTCACGACAAAAATCTGATCGGCAATTTCCTGAATATCGATTTCGAGTTCGACATCTTCAAACATTCCGACATCAATCAAGATCAGATCGAAAAACTGCTTTGCAAAATTGATAAACGCGAGAAAACGCTGGATATTTTCCGGTTTTTCAAGGGTATCGCGGTCGGTATGGCGTTGTATGCCCGGGATAAAAAAGAGGTTTTTATCGTATTTCATCAATCCGTTCGTAAACAGATCTTCCAGATCCAAACGGGCCAAAGTCGCAATGTCGATAATGCTTTTTTGAGGCTGGAACGCATCGAAAAAGAGGTTAGATATCGATTTAGTATAAGCAAAATCGAGGAAAAGGACATTTTTTTCCGGATGTTTGGCCGCGATCATCGCGGCGAGATTCATCGTAATCGTCGTCGTCCCGATACCGCCGCTGATTCCCGTGAAGACGGCAATATTACTTTTTCCTCGACGTTCTTTTATGACGATCTGGGAGTGGGCGACCATCTGTTTGATCGCTTCGGGATTGACTTCGATACGGCTGATGTATTTATCGACCCCCATTTTTCCCGCGCGAAGGGACAAATGGACGTCTTCAGGGCCAATCACAATGATGTAGAGATTGTTGCTGAAATTGATATGATTGATGGCTTCCAGATCCGTCATCGATTCGACACGGTAAATCAAAACAATGTCGCGGTTGCGATGGGAGGCATAAAAATTGATAAATTCGTCCACTCCATCCATGTTCACGACATCATCAAAATATTCGCGCAAACGGTCAAAACACTCTTTTTCTATTCTCGATACGTATGCAATAATCATTCTTTTTCCCTAGTGTGTGACGTTAATCAGTTTGAATTCTGTGGTATTGAACGGATTTTCAGGCGTGAGGGTCACTTTTTTGAGGTCCAAGATCAAGCCCCGTCCCAAACCTGTTCCGGCTGAAGAATAATTCGTAATTGTATATACAGTAGTCGTACTGGTTCCAAAACCTGTAGTGGAATCTGTTTCAGACGTCTTATTTGCTGTATTCATTTCATTACACCATCCCATCCATTCCTTATGAGTATCCAGTTTGGTATCTGTAAACCAAGAAAAGAAACTAAAACTTCCGCTAATATCTCTTTGTATGAGCGTTTTCGAAGTATTGCTTTCCTGTGATTTATAGTAGGTTTCCGTCGTAATGACTGAAGTCGTAGTCGTGGTAGATGGCCATCCGCTAGTCGTCGTAATCTTATTTCTCTCTACAGTACATGTTCCATCACCGGCTTTTGATCCATTCGTTGAATGAATGCCCATCAGTTTAAATGTATCAAAACGGTCGACCGTCGATCCCCCATCCTTTGTTACCGCCAATGTCATGGTCATCGCTTCAGCATCTGTAAACTGATAATTCGTTTCTGAATAAACAGGAGTGGTCGACGTTGCTGTAGTCGTACCAAACATCATGCTCATCATTTTAGACATCCAGATAAACATACCTGCAAAAAGTGACGTAGGCGCAGATGTTGCAGTCGTCTGAACTTTTGTCGGAGCTATTTTTCCCATAAGGGCGAGTAATGCATTCTCCGTATCAATGGTAATGAGATCATATTTTACGGCGCTTCCGGATGTATTTTTATTCAGCAACGTTGTATTAAAAAACATTGATGTAAATCCTGTCATCATACGGCACATCATGGTCATCGGCCAAAACGCTGACTGACAACTCGCCACATTAGCTTCTTTGTCTTTTTGCTTATAATGAAGAAGTGAAACAGGTGTGTATAACAAGCCAGGATGGAGATTCGTCCCCTTCGGCATTAAATATTTCTGCTGTACACCCGCAATAATATTCGCTCTGTATCGTTGCCGTTCATCATCGGCAGAGGTGACATTATCAATCTTCACCACAGGACTATTGAGATAATCAGAGCTATTCGTAGCTGTAAAACCGAAGAACGAAAAGAAAACTTTGAAAATGTCTCCAAAAAAACTGAAAAACGATTTTTTTGCACTTAAGGCAACATCATTTTTATAATAATTGGCATCCCGCTGGATATCAAGCGGATAAAACATCTTGTCAGCCGACGTATCGGTATACAATCCAGTAATGGCGGTCGGATCTTTATAAACCGGCTGAAAAATCAAACTGATACTGGCCCCATCAGAAAGCCCAGCTACCGATGTATCATTCACCAAAAACGGTTTTTGCCCCGAACATCCTTCCGCAGCAAGTTCCCCTTTACCGGCGATCGAACAGGCCGAGGATGCCGCAACACTGAGCTGCGCCGTTGCGGAAGTACTGATGGTCTGAAATTCTTGATTTTTCTTCGCAGGATCAAAAAAACGGTTCCAAAAAGTGTCGACTTGATAATTATTCGTTGCAATCGTCACATTTTGCTCATACAGATGCCTGCCATGAACATCCGTTTTCCCCAAGGATACTGGCGTTATAAAGGTGGTAACGGTCGTCGCCGTTTGAGCGTACATTATTTGTACAAGCAGCAGTGAACCTATCAAAATACGCTTCATGGTGTCCCCTTAGGATCGATCTGATTGTTTTGCATCATGATTTTTACATACTGATCCGCATCAAGATCTGCCGCTGCTTTTGCATTGATGTCTGAGATATTCGGATTTGATCGTCTAAGATCTTGTTCCGTTGCCAAATGGCGTTGCATCGCGGCAATCATAAGCTCTTCTTGCAGGTGCTGGACATGCTCCACTTTATTAATTTGCATCAACGAATCGTTCTCTCCGCCCATAAACCAGATAAACCAAAAAAAGAGCATCAAAGCAAGAATCAAGGGAACAATTGCGACGGAACCTCTACGCATGAACTGCTCCATAGACTGCCAACGATGCAATGCTCATTGCAGGGGCAAATCCAAATTCGCGTTTTCGCAATAAACCCATAATGATCAAATGGATAATACCTGCCGACGCGATGAAATAGCCTACCGGTGCCAAGCCCAAAAATAATGCACAAAAAGCTCCAAAGCGCAAATCGCCCCCTCCAAAATTAAAATTCAAAAAAATTGGTATTAAAAATATTATTAGTATGATTAATACCGCAATAAGATCATTTGTTTCAAAAGAGCCTGTAATTACTTTGGTGATTCCAAGTATAAAGATCAATGGAATGATATATTTATCTGGTATGATGGAGTTTTTCCAATCTATCCAAGAGATAAAAGCTGCTCCTATTATAAATATAAGTAATGGTTCCATATATTCTCTTGATAATAAAATGTGATAATTTTTTGATTGGATTGTAGGGGAATAAAACTTTTATTTATATAAATTACAACGAAATTTGTTTATATTGAAACATATTGATGATTCATTGATGAAAGAATATTTTTTATTATATGCGAGAAAGAACGGTTATCGATTCCAAACTTTATGTATCCATTCGCCCATTTTTCCCTCATAGCCGCTGTTTTTAAACTCGACAAATTTGAGCGGTTTGGAGAGGTACTTTTGGTCTACCCATCCCCCGAAATCGTGCGGATAGAGATACCCTTTATGCTGCTGGCGCAAGTGAACAGGGATATCCAGGATGACCCCGTTTTTGACGGCTTGCTGTGCGGCATTGATCGCATTATAGGCCGTATTGGATTTCGGCGACGCACACAGATAGATCACCGCTTGAGCCAAAATAATCCGTGCTTCGGGATAGCCGATCTGTTTGACGCTCATCATCGCCGAGGTCGTCAGCGTCAGCGCCTGAGGGTTGGCGTTTCCCACATCTTCGGATGAGAGAATGACCAGACGGCGGGCAATAAATTCCGGCGGTTCTCCCCCTTCAATCAAGCGGGCGAGGTAATAGATCGCCGCATCGGGATCGCTCCCCCGGATACTTTTGATCAGGGCGGAAGCGAGATCGTAATGGACCCCCGCTTCGGAACTCCCCAGACTCTGCGCGGCGGGTCGTAACGATTTGAGTAACCCGAGGGTAATCGGTTTCTCGAGGGCTACGGCCACTTCGAGAAGTTTGAGCATAGCACGCGCATCGCCGCCGGAACTGGCAATCAGATATTCGCGTGCCTCATTATCCATCTCCACCGCCGTTCGGACTAACAAATCTTCTAACGCTGAATAGGTAATCGAATGGAGTTCAAACAATAACGAGCGCGAACGCATCGCTGCCGTCAGGGAAAAATAGGGGTTTTCCGTCGATGCTCCGATGACTAACACACTGTTTTTTTCCATAACCGGTAATAACACCTCTTGCTGATTCTTTGCAAGGCGGTGTACCTCATCGATAAAGATCAAAGGCTTCGTGAGCGAATTTTCATATTGATCGAAAATCTTGCGAAGCTGCTCGATTTTAAGGGATGTAGCATTAAATTCATAAAAAGGCAGCCCCATCACTTCGGCGATAATCCGGGCTAACGTCGTCTTCCCGCACCCGGGAGGGCCGTAAAAAAAAGAGTGGGTCAGATTTCCGTTTTCACACAAAGCACGCAACGGTGCGTCGCTTGAGCACACGTGAGGTTGTCCGACAACGTCGTCAAACGTTTTCGGTCGCAGCAGATAGGTATAATCGGCCAATGTTTTAGCCTGCAATCACTTTGACAATAACTTCGCGAACTTGTCTCGGACCGTCAAACTCTCCGAAAAATACCCCTTGCCATTTTCCAAACATCGGACGCCCTTCATGTACCGGAATAGTGACCGAAGCGCCCATACGGGATGATTTCAAATGCGCTGCCGCATTGCTCCCGACATGGGAATATTTTACATCGGCGGGGATAACAGCCGAGAGGGCCGCCAATAAATCGCGACGGAGATTCTGATCGGCATTTTCAAACAAAAAGACACTTGCCGTCGTATGCGGGGTAAAAACGACACAAATTCCCTCTTTTACCCCGGAGGTAATCACCGCTTCTTTGACTTCGGCACTGATATCCATCAGCTGTGTTTTATGACTGGTTGGGAATTTAAGTGTTTTCATTTTTTACCGCCTTTTGCAAATTTGGAATCAGGTTTATACTTATTGGTGCCGAAAGGCTCTCCGGACGGCTTTGACTTGCTTTTTGTCTTCTCGTGATCCAATCTTTTTTTGACCGGTTTGTGCTCTGCATTGTCGAAACTTTTCGGAACCTTTTTTTCACTTTTTTGTTTTTGTTTTTCCGCTTTTTCTACTGCGTCCAAAAATTCACGAAGCGATGCGTATTCACTCCGTTCCAAAAAGCGTACTTTTCCCGTCGGGAGGTTGTTCAGATCAATCCCTCCGAAACTAAGCCGTTTCAAATCGACGATTTCCGCTCCGAAATGGGCAAAAAAACGGCGCAGTTCGCGGTTTTGCCCCTCTCCGATCGCCACTTTTAAAATAGAATAGTCCCCTTGGTCTTTTTGAACCTGATACGCGTAAAAAGGGGCAAAACTCATCGGCCCCGCATCTGCCTGTTCATGGGCACCGGCACTCGCATCTTCGAGTTCGAGCCCTTCTCCCATCGCAATTTTCATCCCTTCGGTCACAGGGCCTTTGATCTTGATTTTATAAACCCGTTCCATTTTCGACGTCATCAATGCCGTCGCAACCCGTGACGCGTCGGTCAAAAGCAGCAGCCCCTCCGAGGCAAAATCGAGCCGCCCTACGGGGATAAAATGACGGTACTGTTTGGCCAACGAGTCATAAATCGTTTTTCGCCCCTGAGGATCTTTTTTCGTCACCAATTCACCGCGCGGTTTGTTGTAAACGATCACCGTAAATTGATCGGTAGGGGTGATTTTATTCCCGCTGATCATAACATTGGCATGGCGTTCATCGACCTGAGTGGCAGGATTCGTTTCGATTTCACCGTCAATACGGACGTAACCGTCAAGGATCGCCTGATCGGCTTCGCGGCGGGAATACGTTGAATAGTGGGCAATATATTTGTTAAGTCGCATCATGAGATACCTGCTTCCACGAGAGTATGAAGATGCAATGCACCTTGTATGACGCCGGTGGTATCGGTCACCGCCAGCAACTGAATTTTTTTCGATTCGATAAGGACAAGCGCATCGCTGGCAAGCATCGAGGCATCGTTAATCACCAGAGGCTTTTTAGTAGCGTACTCTTTGGCCGAAGCGTCCAGCGAAAAAGTCTCGCTCAACAGTGCACGCCGGATATCCCCATCACTCAAGAGCCCAGAAAGTTTCCCCTCCCCATTGGTCAGTAATACCGTCCCTAAACGCCCTTCGCTCAGCGTTAAGATCGCCTCTTTAAGGGGGGTGTTTTCATCAACGATCGGAAGGTTCTCCGTTCGCATCAAGTCACGCACTTTGACAAACAGCCGTTTCCCTAAAGCTCCGCCGGGATGGAACGAGGCAAAATCCTCTTTTTGGAAATTGCGTGCCTTCATCAAGCAGACCGCCAACGCGTCCCCCATGGCAACCGTCAACGTCGTCGAAGACGTAGGGGCGACATCCAGAGGACACGCTTCCTGCTCCACATTGATATTGATCACCACATCGCTGTAGCGTCCGAGGGTAGAGTCGGCATTTCGGGTCATTCCGATCAGCGGAATATCAAACCGTTTGATATGGGGGAGGATAGAGCTGAGTTCCGGGCTCTCTCCGCTATAGCTGATCGCCACAACCGCATCCTCTTTGCCGATCATCCCTAAATCGCCGTGCAACGCTTCCGTCGGATGGAGAAAAAAGCTCGGTGTCCCCGTGGAGGCGAAAGTCGCAGCGATTTTAGCCCCGATCAGCCCCGATTTTCCCACTCCGGTAATAACTAGTTTTCCACGGCATCCCAAAATGATCTCTACGGCACGCTCAATCTCATTTCCCAACCTTTGCGCCCCTTCACGGAGAGCTAAGGCTTCGATTTCAAGTGTGTTTTTGGCTATTGCGATATAATCATTGTTCATAAAAATAATTATAGCCGAAATAGCCTTTAAAAGTACGCAAGTCCACCGTCTTGTTAACGCAGCGACCGGGACTCTGTAACTCTAAACTATTTCGGATATGCGGACAGGTATCTTCATGCACAATCTCTATACCGAAGTCACCTCCTTGGACCAACGATCCGTCCAAAAATTTGCCCTAAGCGAAGAGGTGATGATGGAACATGCCGCCCTTGCCTTAGCTCAGCTGATACGTGAGCGATACCGGCGCGGCTCATCCGTGCTGATCGTTTGCGGAAGCGGCAACAACGGTGCGGACGGGTTGGCCTTGGGACGGTTGATAGAGGGGGATTATCCGGTCAGTATCCATCTCCCCTACGGGGTATCATCTGCTCTCGCACAACGTCAATACGAGCGACTCGAACCGTTAGGTCTGAAGCACTCGGAGATTTCCGGTCCATACGAAATCATCGTCGATGCCCTTTTCGGAAGCGGCCTAAGCCGTCCGTTAAACGCTTTGGGCATCGAAACAGTCAATACCCTCAACGCTATGAGCGGCATCAAGATCGCCTGTGATGTCCCCAGCGGACTCTATCCCGACGGAAGCTACGATGAACATGTTTTTCATGCCGATATTACCGTAACGATGGGGGCTTACAAGCGGGGGCTTTTTAGCGATGCGGCAAAAGAGATTGCCGGCGAAATCATCGTCGCCGATCTGGGAATTCACCGAAGCCGTTACGAGATCCCTTCCGCATGGCAATTGCTTGAAGCTTCAGACCTCTCCTTGCCTTTTCGGACACACGTTTCCACCCATAAGGGAAACTATGGCCATTTGGCGGTCGTCTGCGGAGAAAAAACGGGGGCTGCGGTCATCGCAGGATCGGCGGCACTTCGGTTCGGAACGGGATTGGTGAGCCTTATCAGCAACGAGAACGTTTCACTCCCTTATGAACTGATGCAGAATCACTCGCTCCCGGCTACCGCTACCGCTATCGCTTTGGGGATGGGGCTTGGCGTCGAATTTTGCGATGATGAACTTACCGGCTTGCTCGATCATTCGCTCCCTTTGGTGTTGGACGCCGATATCTTTTTTCATCCAATATTTTTAAACCTGCTCAAACGGCCTAACATCATCCTTACCCCCCACCCCAAAGAATTTGTTCAGATTCTCCGTGTTTGCGGCCTTGCCGATATTGATGTCGCAACCCTCCAAAACAACCGTTTTGATTTCGTCCAGCACTTCTGCGATGCCTATCCCGATGTGACATTGCTCCTCAAAGGGGCCAATGTTATCATCGGATCCGGCAACCGTTTTTTTATCAACCCTCTCGGTACCGTAGCCCTTGCCAAAGGGGGAAGCGGGGATGTCCTAAGCGGTCTCATCGGCGCACTTGCGGCTCAAGGGTATGATCCGGTCACATCAGCGGTTCAGGGATCTTTGGCCCATGCACTGGCCGCACAAAAATTTGAGCGTCATAACTATGCCCTCACCCCATTTGATTTAATAGAGAGAATTACCTGTTTATGAAAAAAATTGTTACTTTATTCAGCGGAGAGGGGACGAACCTCGCCAATCTGATCGCAAAAGTCCATCTCAAAGAGTGTGCGATTACAGGTGCTATCACCAATAACCCCAATGCCGGGGGTATTGCCAAAGCCAAAGCGGCCGGAATCCCTGTCGAAATTCTCGAACATACCCGGTTTGACAGCCGAGAAAGCTACGACGCCGCCCTTGTCGACATGATCAAAAGTTACGATCCCGATCTTGTCGTTTTGTGCGGTTTCATGCGGATATTAACCCCCGTTTTTACCTCGAATATCCGCTCAATCAATCTCCATCCTTCCCTTCTTCCCGCTTTTAAAGGGGCTCGAGCGATTGAGCGGAGTTTTGAAAGCGACGAAAAACTGTGCGGGGCAAGCGTTCATTGGGTAACCGATGAGCTCGACGGAGGGGAACTGATTTTGCAAAAAGGGTTTTTAAAAAGTGATGATGAAACCTTAGAAAGCTTTACCGCTAAAATTCGGGCCATCGAACATGAAATTTTACCTCTAAGCGTTATAAAAGTACTCAAAGATTCCTAACAGAATCGTTATGTTATAAACCCATCACTAAGATTTTTGGATCGCCCCACTTCATTCACAAGGAGGCCTCTTCAGCCAATGAAAGGGCAAAGCGATTCATGATTATTACGATATCGGAGAGATACCATGCATACATTACAAATCGGAAAATATACCCTCGGCAGCCGTCTAATCGTCGGAAGCGGTAAGTATGATTCGTTTGAAACAACAAAAGCGGCAACTCTTGCCAGCGGGTCAGAATTGATAACCGTAGCGGTTCGCCGTCTTAACATTACCAATCCGAACGAACCGAATCTCCGTGATACTTTTGCCGGAACCAATGTGAAGTTTTTACCCAATTCGGCAGGCTGCACCACCGCCGAAGAGGCAATTACCCTCTTTCGCCTCACCCGCGAAGCGACGGGAATCGACCTTATCAAACTCGAAGTGATCGGCGATACCCAAAAAACCCTCTATCCCGATGTCCTCGAGACGATCAAAGCGTGTGAAGTGCTCGCCAAAGACGGATTCACGATCATGGCCTACACTTCGGATGATCCGATTATGGCACGCCGCCTCGAAGATGCGGGAGCGCATGCCATCATGCCCCTCGCCGCACCGATCGGTTCAGGGCTTGGGGTGCAAAACCGTTATAACATCGTGTTTGTCCGTGAAGCGGTAAAAGTGCCGATCATCGTCGATGCGGGGATCGGATGTGCTTCGGATGCTGCACTGGCGATGGAACTGGGTGCCGATGGCGTATTGACGAACACCGCGATCGCACAGGCCCAAAACCCGATGATGATGGCGGAAGCGATGAAGAATGCAGTAATCGCGGGAAGACTCAGTTACTTGGCAGGGCGCATTCCGAAACGTCCGTATGCGACGGCAAGTTCTCCCGTAGACGGGATGATTCAATTTTGATTTTATACGCCTACGGAACAACGTCCCGCTAGGCTACGCTAACGCTGAGTTTACTTCAGCAGTCAGCTCAAAATCGCTTGCGATTTTTTATCTCAATCTAGTAAAATCCCTGTGATCCAATACATAGAGCCGTTCCGTAGGCAGTAGTGCCGTGAGGAACGAGCGTTCTTGGATCACGGTATGCTCTTTTGGTACTTTTCTGGCTAACCAGAAAAGTACCTTAAAACTGAATGACTCCCATCAAATTCAACATTACGACCACAAGCGCTACCGGAGCGATATACCGTACACTGAAATACCAAACCGGGAAAAACCATCCCATCTGCGGTTTCAACACCGATACAATCCGTTCTTTTTCAATCACAAACCCGACGAAAACCGCCATCGCCAATCCGGCTATCGGAAGCAATACCGCCGATGTCATATAGTCCGCCCAGTCAAAGAAGTTTTTCCCGCCCCATGTCAGATACGACGCATTCCCTTCAATTTGTGAAAAAATTGCGACTATGCCGAACAGATAAAAGAAAAGTCCCATCGCGACAGCCGCTTTTAACCGGCTCATATCAAATTTATCAATCAAGTACTGGACCATCGGTTCAACCAACGAAACGGCCGAAGTGAGTCCGGCAAACGCAAGTGCGATAAAAAAGAGAACCGAAAAAAGATTCCCGATCGTCCCCATTTCGTAAAATACTGCCGGTAAAGAGATAAAGACCAGGCCCGGCCCTTTCCCCGGCTCTGCACCGTATTGAAATAAAAAGGTAAAAAGAACCAACCCCGCCACCAAGGCGATAATCGTATCGCCGGCGATTACGAAGAGGGAGCTATGAACCATATTCCCCTCTTTAGGGAGCGAAGCCGAATAGACCATTATCGATCCCATTCCCAGAGAGAGGGTGAAAAAAGCGTGCCCTACGGCACTGACAAACGCTTCGGACGTTAATTTGCTCCAATCGGGGGTAAACATGTAGGAATAAGCCTGCGAAAAGCCGTCCAGAGTTATTGCATAGATAAACATAACGGCTAAAATCCCCATCAATGCGGGCATCAGTATCAGGTTCATTTTTTCAATCCCCCCTTTGATCCCCTTGGCGACAACGGCCGTAGTAATCAAAAAAGCGATCGTGTGATAAAAAATCTGTGTTCCCGGACTCTGGGTCATCATCACGCCAAATACACTTTCAGCCTCTTTGACATTGGTGGGAAGCTGGGTAAGGGCAACCGTAATATAATGGAAAATCCATCCGATCACGACAGAGTAGTAAATCATTACCAGTGAGCCGGTCAATCCCATCCATCCGGCGTATTTCCATCGGCTTTTATGACGAGGCGCTAAATTTTCAAAATTGGCTACACAGTCACGCCGTCCCATATATCCGATCAGCATCTCAGAAATCATGACCGAAAATCCTACCAATAACACCGTAATCAAATACACCAGTACAAATGCACCGCCGCCGTATTCACCCGTTATGTAAGGAAATTTCCATATATTTCCCAATCCAACCGCCGCACCGACGGCCGACATCATAAATCCAAACCTGCTAAACTGTGCTATTTTCATAGTAATCCCTATTATGTCCTAAAGTCCGATGAGCAAAATCAGTTCCCTAAAGCCCTATTTTAGCGCGTTTTCATCATTTTATTTTCAAATTACACTAAATTTGCAAAAATGTATTGACATCTTTCTAATTTTGGATTATAATTTCGCCTCACTAATTTAGCTCACATGAGAAAAGTTAGATGAAGGTCGGGGCGTAGCTCAGTATGGTTAGAGTACTTGGTTTGGGACCAAGGGGCCGGAGGTTCGAGTCCTCTCGCCCCGACCATGTTTTTTCTTTTTTAGTATCATTTCAAACAGACATTATTACAGATGGTGGAATTAGCTCAGTCGGTTAGAGCATCAGGTTGTGGTTCTGAGGGTCGTGGGTTCGATTCCCATATTCCACCCCATTTGTTTCTGGTTTGAAACCCTTTTGATACGCGATGTTTTAGAAGGATGTGCGTTCGTAGCTCAACTGGATAGAGTAACGGACTTCGGATCCGTAGGTTATAGGTTCGAACCCTATCGGGCGCACCATGTTAACTCTCGCGTCCTTAGCTCAGCTGGATAGAGCAATGCCCTTCTAAGGCATCGGTCAGAGGTTCGAATCCTCTAGGGCGTACCACCTTAGACTTCTTTTTATGCGGATGTGGTGAAATTGGTAGACACGCCAGACTTAGGATCTGGTGCCTAACGGTGTGAAGGTTCAAGTCCTTTCATCCGCACCATCACTTATTACACAATTCTCTCTTATTATAGTTACTTTTCGAAACACAACGCCCATTCAACCCTCAAGTGCAACAACGTTATTTTTGTAATGTAGCTTCGAGTCATCAATCCATTGTGCAATTTTAGCAAAGAACACTTCATGCGGTGTTTTATATCCGAGTATTTTTCTAGGTC
>JAQULP010000018.1 GCA_028718525.1 Sulfuricurvum sp.
GATCAAGTGGTCAATACCGTTGTTGAATCCGCCCGAACCGGTAAAATCGGTGACGGCAAAATCTTTGTGAGCGATATCAGCAAAATTGTCCGTATCCGTACCGGTGAAACCGATATCGAAGCCATCTGAATCGAAAATTTTATTTCATAATACGGGAAGCAACAACGCTTTTCCCGTACCTTAGACTTCTTCACTCATAGTTCTCTCCCTTTAATACCATGAAAATTTAACTGAATGATTAAGATAGATATGTGCATTATGGATTACAATGCGGATATGATTATTCAATGAAGTAATAAACTGCGCATTTGTATATAAAAATGAGAATATTATCAAGCAGCTATCAAAGGGGAGAAAATGACAGAACGTTTCGACAAAGCGGCAGAAACATGGGACAAGGGGGATATGCGTCAAAACATTGCCCATTCGGTATTTCAAACGCTTTCAAGCCGCATCTCTTTATTAAATCATATGGAGATTATGGATTTTGGAGCGGGAACAGGGTTGCTGAGCTTTAAAATTGCCCGTCAGGTGAAGAGGGTAACGGGCGTTGACCTTTCCGAAAAAATGCTTGAACAGCTCATCTCCAAAAATAATGATTTGATGGAAGTCAAAACTGTTTGTCGTGATATTATGAAATCACCGCTGGATATGACATTTCACGGTATTGTAAGCTCAATGGCCATGCATCATGTTGAAGATACGGCAGGATTATTTAAAACATTTCACGGCCATTTGAAGCGGGACGGTTTTATCGCAATTGCCGATCTTGAATCGGAAGACGGTACCTTTCACTCTCATGGCAATGAAGGGGTATACCATTTCGGATTTGAACGGGATACTCTGCGTCATACGATTGAAGAGGCCGGTTTTGAACATGTCCGTTTTCATCACGCGTATACGGTAGAAAAAGAGGGATCAGACTATCCTATATTTCTGGTTACGGCAATCAAAAAAAGCTGAGAAGTGTAATGAGAAGAGAGTATGTATTCCCCTCTGAGGGGGAGAAAGAAATTATACGAAATCCACTTTCGTAACGTGATGATTTAGGCCAAGTTCAGCAGGAGTACAACCGAGGGCAAGACCTACCATTTGTTGCATATGAAGGACAGGAAGAGAAACTTCACGACCGATAGCAACGGAGGCATGATGCGTTTGTGTATCGAGTTTAAGGTGACAAAGCGGGCATGGGGTTACCATCCAGTCTGCATTGGCATCCATTGCACCGGCTACGGCATTTCCGGTAAGAACTGCCGCAGTACGAGGGGCTTGAAGTTCTGCATGGAAACCGCAGCACTTGTTTTTTTGTTCATAATCGACATTGACACCACCGCAGGCGATAATTAAATCATCGAGTGAGGTAGGGGTGTAAGCGCTCTCATGACTTTTGTGAGATTCATTCTGAAGCTCAGACGGACGGATATTATGACACCCATAGAACGGGGCGATATTGAATTGGCTTAACGGTGTAACGACCATTTCTTTAATCTTGTCCAATCCGAAATCATCAATGATGGCATATAAGAAATGGGTGATTTGTGAAGACCCTTTGTACTCCAAACCGACTTCGGCGAGTTTTGCGTTTACTTTTGCTTTAAGTTCTGCATTATGATCGAGTCGGTGTTTGGTCATAGCGGTATTAAGCTGGCACGTATTACAAATCGTTACCATGGTAAGACCGTGCTTCTCAGCATATGCGATGTTACGCGCATTTAAAACCAAAGATAAAAAGTCGTCATAATCTTGCAAGTGCGAAGCACCGCAGCATGATGCTTCGGTGAGTTCTACCAGTTCGATTCCCAATTTATTGGCGACCGCTAAAGTCGACATCATCTGCTCGGGCGTACTCTCTTTTGCAGTACAGCCGGTAAAAAGTGCGTATTTTAATTTTTCCATTGGGTACTCCCTAAAACTTTACGGTTGATGAAGATTTGATTAATTTTTGGATCTCATCTAATTTATCGGCTTTTGGCATATTCCATGGTAATACGATTTTACCTTTGGTAAACATTTTAATAGCAACAGGGACGTGTTTCAGAACACCGATATTCCCTTCAGAATAACGCACGAGTTCACCTTCGTCGAGAAGACCGTGTTTTGCAATCGAATGCGCAAATCCGACGGCATGACGTGTGGCAACATTGTTTTTCGCGATACCCGCTTCAAATACCATGTTATGAAGTTTGGTGATTTTTTCGATCGGATTGACCTCTTTCGGGCACACTTCCGCACACTCCATACATTTGACACAATCCCATACCCCTTGCGCCTCTTCGTTGACAGTATGCAAACGCTCGACGGATGCCTCATCACGTACATCGGCACTAAAACGGTATGCGGCGGCGAAAGCTGCCGGTCCGAAGTATTGCTCATTGATCTCTAATGCCGGACATGAGTAGTGACACGCACCGCATTGGATACAATAGTCGGCTTCGAGAAGCTTTTCGGCATCATGCGGGCTTACAAGATGTTCAGAAGCCGGATGTTCTTCAATGTCACTGACCAAATAAGGCTGTACCGCAGCATGTTTGTCCCAGAAATCTTTTTTGTCGATGATCAAATCTTTAATTGCACGTTTAACACTTAACGGCTCTAACGTGATTTCACTTCCAAAAGTTTCGATCAAATCGAATAAACGTGTTTTACACGCCAAGATACCTTTTCCATTGGCTTTTATAGCACATACTCCGCAGATACCGTGACGGCAGCTGCGACGGTAAGAGAGGCTTCCGTCATGATCCCATTTGATACGGTTGAGGATATCCAGGACAACCTCTTCATGTGTTACGTCAAGAACGTAGGTATTATAGTAAGGAAGGTAATCGGTCTCTTCATTGAAACGGAAAACTTTAAACGTTACTTGTTGCGATTTTATCGTATCCATTATCTCTCCCTTAATATGATCGCGCTTTGAGTTCATGGCGCCCGAGGGTAACGTCCATGTAGTCAAGGGTGATATTACCGTTTTCATCCATGTAGGCCATGGTGTGCTTCAAGAAATTTTCATCATCGCGTGTCGGGAAATCTTCACGGTAATGGGCACCACGGCTCTCTTTACGATCCAAGGCACTCGCCACGATGAACAAAGAATAGTCAAGCATATGACCGAATTCAATCGCTTCTTGAAGTTCGGTATTGAAAATTTTCGATTTATCGGCAATGCGAATATTATTATAGCGTGCACGTAAATCTTTCAAAATTTCCATTTGTGCGCTTAGGGTTTCATGGGTTCGGAAAACACCTGCATTATCGGTCATTGACTGTTGCAGCTCTTCGCGAAGTGCCGAAACTGACTCTTGGCCGTTATTGGTAAGGACCCAGTTTATTTCGTCAATCATACGTGAAGCGTCTGCTTGTGTCGCTTTATGAAGGGAAAGGCTATCTACTTCATCAACCATTGTTTTACCGACAAAACGTCCGAAAAGCAACGCTTCGAGAACGGAGTTGGCCCCAAGTCGGTTTGCACCGTGGACGGATGAACATGAACATTCACCTGCGGCGTAGAACCCTTCGACGAATTCAGAATTGTTTTTGCGGACGTGTCCGTGTTTGTCCATCGGAATACCGCCCATAGAGTAGTGGGCAGTCGCCGAGATCAAGATCGGCTCTTTGATCATATCAAGTCCGAGGAACGTGATCGCAAGGTCGCGAAGCTCCGGAAGGCGTTCCATGATTTTTTCTTTGCCGAGGTGGACGAGGTCGATATAAACGGCATCTTTACGAGGGCCTACACCGCGTCCTTCACGGATCTCTTGGATGATCGCACGGGCAACAACGTCACGTGAAGCGAGCTCCATTGCGTTCGGAGCGTATTTCTCCATAAAGCGCTCACCGAGCGAGTTAAGGAGTTTCCCCCCTTCGCCGCGAGCCGCTTCTGAGATCAAGACACCGTTTCCTGAAAGCCCTGACGGATGGAATTGGACGAATTCCATATCTTCCAACGGAAGACCGTGACGTGCTACAAGTGAAAGTCCGTCACCGGTATTGGCGTGAGCATTAGAGTTGATTTTAAAGGCTCTTGCGTATCCGCCGGTTGCGAACATAACCGCTTTCGCATTGAAGATCGCTTTTTCGCTATTGCGAATGTTGTAAGCGGCAACGCCGTAAACTTTACCTTCGTTATATAAGAGGTCGGCTACGTACCACTCGTCCCAAAACTCGACACCTTCACGGAACGCTTGCTCATAAATAGTTTGAAGAAGGGTAAGGCCTGTGCGGTCTTTTGCGAAACAAGCACGTGGAGAAGATTGCCCCCCGAATGGGCGCTGTGCGATTGTACCGTCTTCGTTACGGCTGAATGCCGCTCCCATACGTTCTGCCCATCGGATTGTTTCAGGCGCTTTTTCACACATAAATTGGACAACATCTTGGTCTGCAAGATAATCCGATCCTTTTACGGTATCAAACTCATGGAGTTCAACGCTGTCTGCTTCGCTAAACGCCGCATTAATTCCCCCCTGGGCAGCACCGGAGTGGCTGCGCAACGGGTGTAACTTGGTGACAACGGCAACTTTTTTGCCGGCTCTTTGCAACTCGCGAGCTGCAGCACATCCGGCCAAACCAGCTCCGACAATAACCGCATCATAAGTATAAATGGGAATACTCATACGCCTTCCTTGTTGATAAAATCTGTAGGTGATTATAGCGCGCGGCTCCTTGCGCAAGATTAAAAAGGATTATAGAGTGGACATAACAGGGAAACTCTTTGATCTTGTCCAAAATAGTAACAATAAAGAGTAAAAAAAGGCTCTTTGTGAGTGAAAAAGTTACATAAATGTTGATATTTAACGATAGGTCGTTGTCCGCTCACGTAACTGTGCAATACGGTTTCCGCCGGATTCTTTGGCTTTTACTACTAATTTATAGGCATCAATTACCGCTTCTTCGATCGATTTTGCCGGAGTTTTTAGGATAAATCCTCCGCTTAGAGTTATTTTTAGCGGACCGTTTGTCGTATTGATACTCATCTCTTCGGCAGATTGAACAATTTTTTCACATTCGCTCAGCGCTATCTCTTTGCTGCTGCGGGAGAGTAAAAAAACGAGGCGATTACTTTCTAAATGGGCGATAACATCCAGAGGCTGTTCATACATAGCGATCATATCTCCCAATTTTTTAAAGATACTTCCTATCTCTTCATTCGAGTAGGTCTTGACGAGTTCATTGTATTGATCGATTTCCAATAAACATAGGAAGAGGGTATTTCCTGATTTGGCGGTTTTTTTCATATTGAAAGAGTGGATAAGCCCTTTGTCGTTATTGAGCCCGCTGAGAGGATTGATCTGTGTCGGATTTAAGGGGACCTGAACGTTTTTGCGTGCTAAACGTTTTAAAATGAAATCGATTTCTTCCGTTTTAACCTCTTTTTTGCTCCCGTCTGTATCTAACGCACACGCTTGAGTGATATCAGCGTATATCAGATTCAAACGGCCGCGATATAAAAACAAGAGGATGATTCCGAACGAGAAGAGGGCATAAGCACTCATCGTGGCAATCGTAATGGAGTTGTTTTGTGCGTGAATCTGATAATCGATCATTCGATCGATATCCCTGAGTAAAAGTTCTCGCGAATGCATCATACGCGAATAGCCGGACTCTTTGGATATCGGCAGCGATTCGGACCACAGAAGGACACTGTCGTTAAAAGTACCTGAAGATGTTTGCAGCGATTTATAGAGACTGTCCTGCTCCTCCGTTGAGTAAAAGAGCGAATCCAAAATGCTTTTTTTGGCTGAAAGCTTGACATAGAGATTCATTTCGGCGATAGCATTATTGAGGAGGATAGAGGCCATTTTCGGGTCATTTAGATCCGTGTTGACCATTTTGTCAATGACAAGATGTTGATTTTTCAAGGCGTTTAAACGCTCGCTGAATTGTGAAAGATGGATAATCTGTAAGGTTATTACGCCGATACCAAGAAGCAGGATGACGAAAGAAATTTTCAGTTTTAAAAAAATTTTTCGAATTGAAATAAACATGCTTTACCCTTCATAAATAAGATTTAATAAAATTTAGTTACACAATTATGTCACAAAGATGAAAATCTGTAAACATTTAACGCTCCCGTAAACACATTTCGTCTATAATCGTAACCACTTTACTTAAATAAACGGATAGAAGCATTGAACGGCGAAAACTATTTCATTTCCACTTTCACTTCTGCGCAAAGCCACATCGGCGATGACGGGGCCTTGATCGGTACCCAAGTATACAGTAAAGACCTTTTTTCCGAAAACGTTCATTTCAAGCGTAAATGGCTTAGTTTATACCAAATCGGCTATAAAGCGATGATTGTTAATATTTCGGATGCAATTGCAATGAATGCGGTTCCAAAATATGCGCTTCTCGGCGTTGCTATGCCCGCTACGATAACTTTTCATCAGATGGATGAGCTCTCCTGCGGAATTCAAGCCGCAGCCTTGAAATACGGAATAGAGATTATCGGCGGAGATACTATCGGAAATTCGAAATTGGATATCTCGGTGACCATTATTTCCGAGGCACGTAACCCGCTAATGCGAAAAGGGTTGAAAATAGGCGATGTTATTGCCTATACCGGCAAACTCGGAAGATCGGCTAAAGAGCTTCGTTATCTTTTTAGCGGGGGAAAGGTACATTCAAAAAGCCGTTTTGCTTCGCCGGTGCTGCGGCAATCGTTTGTTCAGCATTCACGACGCTATTTACGTTGCGGGATGGATATCTCCGATGGACTTTTCAGCGATATCGACAAATTATGTTCTGTCAACCGAAAAGGGGTACGATTTTATCAAAGAGTGGCAAAAGGGATCGGTTGTAGCGGGGAAGAATACGAAATGTTAATTGCTTACCCCCCTTCACAGCAGAGGAGTATCCGTCGTGTTGCCGCACGTACTCGAACACGTGTCACTCCCGTAGCTTCCGTTGTGCGGGGAAAATTTATTAATCGCTGTAAGCGTCATCATTTTTAGGAGTTTTATGGAACGTCAATATTATTTGCCTCACAGTGCAATCGAATTTCATTTTCGACAGTCCCCTCGCGATTTCGTGGTCGACGAGATACCTTTGTATCCTTTTAGCGGTGAAGGAGAACATTTAGTCCTTCATGTCCGTAAAAAAAATCTTTCGACGTGGCAGATGATCGATGTCTTCAGCAACCACTTGGGGATAAAAGGCCGGGATATCGGATATGCGGGGCTTAAGGATAAAAATGCGCAAACGAAGCAATATATTTCTCTCCCTAGAAAATATGAAGCTTTGTTAGAGAAATTTGAACACGAAGGGATTAAAATTCTCGAAAAAACGTATCATAACAATAAAATCCGTGTCGGGCATCTCAAAGGAAACCGATTTTTTATCCGTTTGAAAAAAGTGAATCCCACATCGGCAATGAAAATTCAGGAAGCCTTGAAAATGATAAAACATCAAGGGATGCCAAACTATTTTGGCTTTCAACGCTTTGGAATTGACGGTGAAAACTATAAAAAAGGGGAAGCGATTCTGGCGGGAACGTTAAAAGAACGAAACAAAAAATTGGCTCAATTTTATGTCAACGCGTATCAAAGTTACCTATTTAACGATTGGTTGAGTCGCCGGATTCAAATTTCCAAATTGGTTGAGGGGTTCGGTATTGATGAATTGTCGACGGTTCTGCCGTTTCCCAAGGAAGAGTTAGCGGCCATGAAAGCCCAAAAACACCCCTTCAAACTTATGCACGGTGATGTTATGATGCATTACCCTTACGGGAAGATCTTCCATTATGAGAGCACGGAAGAGATTGAACGTTTTGCAAATCGCGATATTTCGGTTAGCGGTTTATTGAGCGGAAAACGTGCAACGCGGGCCGAAGGGGTTGCGCAAAGTATTGAAAAAGATTATGATACGATAACCAGCGGCATTGACGGTGCCCGTCGATACGCCTGGATATTCCCGGAAGAGATTGAAGGGGAATACAAGGAAAACGATGCGTGGTTTGAACTTCATTTTACCTTGCCAAAAGGGTGCTATGCAACGGTATTGATCGAAGAGATCGCTAAACGTCCTATTCAATCAGATGAGACTCAGGAGTAATTTATGAAACAGCATTTCACTTCTTCCCTTTCTCAGGTTTTTGGCCGCTTTGCTTCCAAAGAACACGGAAAATTATTTCAAAAAATGATCAATAAATCGTATGTTCGGCTTATGGGGCTTGATATGAGCGATTTTGAAGCTCCGGAATCGTATCCGACGCTTAATGCCCTCTTTACACGGAAGTTCCACCGTAAAAGGAGTTTTTCCGCAGACCCTCAGGATATGATTAGCCCCTGCGATTCACTGATTACCGAATGCGGTGTGATTCATGATAATTTGGCACTCCAAATCAAAGGGATGCAATACAGTGTCGATGACGTTTTAGGTGAAGGGATCTCCAGTAGTTCTAAGAAAAGTATCCATAACGGAACATTTATCAATTTTTATCTTTCACCGCGCGATTATCATCGATATCACGCTCCGATCGACATGCAGGTTCTGCATGCGGTACATATACCCGGAAAACTTTATCCGGTAAATATCCCCTCGTTGAAAAAACAGATCAATCTTTTTATTGAAAATGAGCGGGTTGTCATCGAATGTCTCAGCAGTGAAGGAAAACGGTTCTTTTTAATTCTGGTAGGCGCTTTAAATGTCGGTGAAATGGAAGTCAGTTTTGAACCCCGTATTCGGACCAATACGGTCCTCACTCCAAGTCAATATAGTTATAAAGAACTCTATCTAAGTAAAGGGGATGATTTCGGGTGTTTTCGTATGGGATCGACTATTGTCATGTTATGTGAAAAAGATATGGTCGAAATCGGTGTTTCGGCCGGGCATAATGTAAAATTCGCCCAAACAATCGGGCGAATGAATTAATGGTTGATACGGATTGCTAAGCGGACGCTCAAGTGGGCGTCTTCTTCGAAAATGTCGATATCGCTGTCAACCGGAGGGTGCAGCTTTGATAAAGCTCCCTGAATCGAATGAAAGACATGATGAAATTTTGGAAACATCGGCGCAGTAATATGATCAATATGCCCCATTTTGATGATATTGGCTAATGATGCGATACCGCTGTAATAAATAGTTTTGTTGATTGAACGGTGGATCCGGTACTGGCGCATTAATTCGATGTTTTTAGTTAGAACTTCCCGTTCTTCTTCACATAAAATACGATTGGAGTGGGCCCTTTCTATCTCTTCATCAATCTCTTTTTCCACAAGCGACTGCCGATCTTTTATCTCTTGATCCAAATTCGGATCAATCGAACGGATTGTAGATAAAATTTGATCGCTATCCAACGGTTTTCCCGACGTAATATAGGTGTATCGTTTGCCGTCAAGGTACTCGTGGTCAAGCGCTTTGATGAGTTCGGCGACAATGCTGAGATATGCGAATTTATCCTCTTTATTCAGATCGAAAGTAACACCATGTGCTGAAATCATCGGTTTCGGTCCAGCATATTGCAACGGCGTCGACATCAAAAACTCCTTATCAGACGTTAAATCTAAAGTGCATGATATCACCGTCTTGCACAATATACTCTTTACCCTCTAATCGCATTTTTCCCGCTTCTTTGGATTTGGCTTCGCCTCCGCAGGCAACAAAATCTTCGTAACCGATTACTTCGGCACGGATGAACCCTTTTTCAAAGTCGTTGTGGATGACCGCAGCAGCTTTCGGAGCCGTGCTGTTTTTTCGGATTGTCCATGCGCGAACCTCTTTGACGCCGGCAGTGAAATAGCTCATGAGGCCGAGTTTATCAAAACCTTTACGGATAATTTGCTCTAATCCCGATTCTTCGACACCCATATCACGGAGGAATTCGTCACGCTCGTCATCTTCCATACCGACCAATTCTTCTTCAATTTTAGCACAAAGTTTGATCACTTCGCATCCGTGTTTCGCGGCGTGTTCGCGGAGACGCTGAACGTATTCGTTGTCTTCGCTAAGGCCGTCCTCATCGACGTTGGCACCGTACATGATCTCTTTGGCGCTAAGGAGACGCACTTCGTTGATCAGTTTTTCATACATCTCCGAATCGGCTTTCGGGAAGTTGCGGGCGAGGTTTCCTTCCGCCAAAAACTCCGCCAACTCTTCGGCAAACGCCATCATGGCCGCCGCATCTTTTTCGTTTTTCGCCTGTTTTTTGAGTCTCTCGATACGGTTCGTGAGTACTTCGATATCGGCGAAGATCAGTTCGTTCTCGATGATTTCGACATCAAGCAACGGATCGATACGCCCTTCCGTGTGAACGATGTTGTCATCTTCGAAACAACGGACGATTTGTAAAATAACTTCGGTTTCGCGGATGTTCGAGAGGAATTTATTCCCCAAACCTTCACCTTTGCTTGCCCCTTTGACGAGACCGGCGATATCGACGAAATCCAGCGTTGAGTGTTGAATACGCTCAGGGTTGACGATTTTAGCCAGTTCGTTCAAACGGATATCAGGCACCGGAACGGTTGCTTTGTTCGGTTCGATCGTACAGAACGGATAGTTTGCCGCTTCGGCGTTTTGTGCTTTGGTAAGTGCGTTAAAAGTGGTCGATTTTCCGACGTTCGGTAATCCTACGAGTCCGATACTGAGTCCCATGGGTCTCCTTTAGGGATAAAATTAAACGCATTATAGCCAAGGAGGGGTGAAGCATAGCTGACAGCTTTGACAACCTTATGGATTAAGGGGAGTCTCCACTATTTTATCGATATCCAGTTTGACTTGACTCAACGTATGAAAAAGGGTTTCGTGAAGTAATTTGTTGATATGTTCACCGGGCTGTCCGGATACCATATATGAGGCTCCGCTTTGCAGTCCACTATCATACAGTTTATCCATCACCAGATTTTGATGGTTATAAACTTGAACTTTCAATGTAAATGAAAGTTTAGGTGTAATCGCAAACCCGAGATTTGAAAGTTGGTCATACTCATATTCAAAATGGGTGATTTCAGGAGAAATAATAATAGAGTATTCGCCATTCATACTTTTTATTCGGGAAATATCAGAGTAATAGTGTGCAAAATATTCGTATGTCAGTTCTCTTGTAATGATGCCTATGGGAATTTCAAGGGTTGTTCCTCCGCCTGTAAAGCTGGTTGGTGACTGGCGGAGGAGTTTATTATCGTATTCATTTGTGGTCAGTACCGCTAGTTTGAGGGTAGAGTTCTTTGGTGTATTGAAGGTTGTTCTCAAATTCTGAACGTATGAGGGGTCATATCCGGCTTTAAAACTGCATCCTGAGAAAAAAAGAAGGATTAAAAGTGCGCTGCTAAGGATTTTTTTCATTGATACACCCTTATGATAATATAAAAATAATGGTATATCTATTTTTTTTAAAGAATACTGAATTTGTATTGAGGTTTTTTGTATGTCAATGAAAAAGAGAAAATAGGCATCTAATTCCCGCTAAAGCGGGAAATGAGTAAGAAACATTATTTGCAGTGTTCCATCAGCCAGTTAAGCGTCATGCGGACACCCGCACCCGTACCGCCGTAGGTATGGACATCCCACGCGCTTTCGGTATAGGCGGAGCCTGCGATGTCGAAATGGACCCATTTTTCTTTCATGTTTTCATCGATGAAGTGATCGAGGAATAGGGCGGCCGTGATCGCTCCGCCGTACGGTTTGGATGAGACGTTGCACACGTCGGCAAGATCGCTTTTGATCAGTTTTTTGAGGTGGCGGTTAAACGGCAATATACCGCAGTATTCGCCGCTTCGCTCTGCCGCATTCAGCCACTCTTGTTTAAGCGTTTCGTTATGTCCCATAACGCCTGTGGTATACGGCCCGAGAGCGACCATACAAGCACCCGTCAGCGTTGCGTAATCGAAGAGATAATCGGCCTTGACCTTAGCCTGAGCATAGCCGAGAACGTCAGCGAGGACGAGGCGGCCTTCGGCATCGGTATTGCGTACTTCGATCGTTTTTCCGTTTTTGGCACGGAGGACGTCATCGGGCTTGTAGGCATTGCCGCCGATCATATTTTCGACCGCTCCGACAAAGGCGTGTACTTCGATATCCAGTCCCAGCTCACTGACCGCTTTGATAATTCCCATTACGGCACATCCTCCCGCTTTGTCCATTTTCATCGTGACCATAGAAGTTGCCGCTTTGAGACTGAGACCGCCGCTATCATAGGTAAGACCTTTACCGACGAGGGTGATCACTTTTTTTGGATTGGCAGGTTTGTAGGCGAGATGGATGAGGCGTGGAGGATTAGTGGATGCTCTGCCGACGCTAAGCATGGCAAACATCTTTTCGTCTTCCAGTCCGTTAACGTCCAAGATGGTGCATTCCAATCCGTTTTTATCGGCCAAAGCTTCGGCAGTAACCGCCATCCCCTGAGGTGTCATATCGTATGGAGTTTGATTGACGATGTCACGGACAAAATTGGTCGCTTTTGCGATGATAAGCGTTTGGGTCAGTATGGATTCGAGGGTATCGGCATCATTAACGCTTTTGTCGCTGTTTTCGGTCGAAAATATCACATCGATCAATGCGGAGGGTTTCGGTTCGGATTTGTAAGCATCGAATTTATAGCTTCCCAGAACAGCACCTTCGATAAGAGCCGCGAAATGTTTAGCAGTGTACTGCGCAAGCTTAAGCGATGCATACGAGTAGTTCATTGCCGCTTTGACGGCCGATCCCATTGCACTGCGATAACCTTCATCGGAGCGTTCTTTGTCGATACCGCAGACGAGAAGACGGTGTTCGTGCAGAGCACACAGCTGTTCATGTTCCCCTTTGAATCCGGCTTGGGTTAAAAGGGCATTGTGCGGGTGTGATGCCAACTGATCCGAAGTGACAAATTCTAACGTCAGATCGGCGGCGATCATTTCCAGAGGTTGATTAATGAGTTTGACGTTCACGGCGTTTCTCCAAAAGATTTTTTTCCAGGCGGTTTAAATTGTACAACAGGGTACTGACGATGATAATAATCAACGGTATAGCAAAATACCAGTGGGCTTTTATCCAGGCAAGAAGGATCAGCAACTCATCTCCGTAATAGTATGCGGGGATAATTGTCATTGCGGCCCAAAAGAGGGCGCTGATAAAATTGATGAACGCAAATTGGCGACTGGAATATTTAGTAAGTCCTATTGCCATCGGTATAACGGTGCGCATTCCATACATGTAGCGTTGAACAAAGATAATAGGCCAGCCGTATTTTTTGAGTAACAAATGGGCTATAGCAAATTTTCGTCGCTGTGCACGGAGTTTATTATGGATATAGCTCTTGTTGAATCGTCCGATGTAAAAATAGATCTGATCACCGACAAAACCGCCTAATGCGGCGACAATTACGGATATTCCAAGAGACATGTCGCCGGTATGGGAGAGAATACCGGCCATAATCAACCCTAATTCCCCTTCTAAAATACTCCAGAAAAAAAGGACAATATAGCCGTATTCTTTTAGCCATTCAAGAAACAGATGTTCCACTTATCCCCTTATTGATCGAAGTTCAAAATTTGTTTTGCTTGAATCATATCTTTGTCACCGCGGCCTGAGAGATTAACGATAATGAGCTTATCTTTAATATCGGACATTTTTTTCAGATAGGCGACAGCGTGTGAACTTTCAAATGCGGGAATAATCCCTTCACGTCGGCTTAGCCATACAAAAGCATCAAGTGCCTCTTCATCGGTGACATTATCATAGCTAACGGTATCGTTGTCTTTATGAAAGGCGTGTTCCGGTCCGATACCCGGATAATCCAATCCTGCCGAGATAGAGTGGGCTTCCAGAATCTGACCGTCATCATCTTGGAGGAGATAGCTCATTTGCCCGTGCAGTACTCCCGGACGCCCCTTGAGAAGCGAACATCCGTGTTTGTCGGTATCTACACCCAACCCGCCGGCTTCGATACCGATACAGCGTACCTCTTTGTCCTCCAAAAAGTGCTGAAACGTACCGATGGCATTGGAACCTCCGCCGATACAGGCGATAACGTAATCGGGGAGACGATTCTCTTTCTCCAAAATCTGGGCACGGGCTTCACACCCGATAATCGCCTGAAAATCGCGTACCATCATCGGATAAGGGTGTGGTCCCGCAACGGTACCGATAATATAGAAGGTATCGCGTGCATGGGTGACCCAGTGACGGATTGCATCGTTCATCGCATCTTTGAGGGTTTTGCTTCCGCTCTCTACGGCATGAACTTTGGCCCCCAGAAGTTTCATCCGAAAGACATTGAGTTCCTGACGCGCTACGTCTTTGGCCCCCATGAAGATTTCACATTCGAGACCTAATAAAGCGGCAATCGTTGCCGTTGCAACGCCGTGTTGACCGGCACCCGTTTCAGCAATCACCTTCTTTTTTCCTAAACGTTTCGCCATCAGCCCCTGAGCGATGACGTTGTTGACTTTATGAGCCCCCGTATGGTTCAGGTCTTCTCGTTTGAGATAGATTTTGGCTCCGAGTTCTTCAGAGAGGTTGGCTGCAAAATATAAGGGGCTTGGACGTCCGACATAGTCAGTCAGATAACCGTCTACTTCTTTCCAAAATGTTTCGTCAAAGCGGATTTCATGGTAGGCAGCTTCCAATTCTAAGAGGGCCGGCATTAAGGTTTCAGGGACATAACGTCCACCGAAAATACCGAAATGACCCTCAATCGGGTCAAATTTTGAAGGGCTAGGGATATACATCAATCAACTCCAATTACAGTATAAACTTTGGTTATTTCACTCAGTTTCGATTGTCCATCTAAAAAATCAAGACCCATGACAAAACACGCTTCGATACACTCCGCCCCCACTTTTTGAATGAGGTTTGCCGCTGCGTATGCCGTTCCGCCCGTTGCGATCAGATCATCGATCAGGAGCACTTTAGGATTCTGAACTTGTGAAAAAGCGTCAATGTGGATTTCAACTTCATCCACACCGTATTCAAGCGAGTACTTTTCGGAAACGGTGGTATAGGGAAGTTTCCCTTTCTTTCGGATGGGGACAAATCCTACACCCAGCATTTGCGCAAGAGCGGCACCGAAAATAAATCCGCGTGCGTCGATTCCGGCAATATGGGTTAGGTTATACGTCGAATACCGCTGTGCCAAATGTTTCATTAAAAGGGAAAAAGCCTCTTTATCGGAGAGCAGTGTCGTGATGTCTTTAAAGACAATCCCCGGTTTTGGAAAATCGGGGATATCTCGGATAGCATTCAGCAAAATAGTTTTATCCTGCATCGCCAAAGTCATGAAAATCCTTTAAAAAATGTATCTTAATGATCACGAAAAAAAGCAAATGATTCAACCGATATCAGGTTGAAAATCAAATCAAGGCGTCAATTCGACCTTCGAGCTCTTTAATCTTGTTTTGAAGACGGTCGGTCTCGGCACGATGTTTTGAATTCCGTTGTTTCAATGATTTGACTTCATTGCGGAGGTTGTTCAATTCTTCACTTAAAATATCAACGTTTCCAAGCGCTCTTTGCAGCTGAATTTGATATTTCCGGATTAAAACTTCTGCCTCTTTGAGGGTCAATTTCATCATTTCACTACTGCGCTGTTCTTTCACTGTAATACTACGAAAGTAAAACATTTTGACCAAAAAGAACAATGCACCTAAAGTGACTATGGTGAGTAATGACCATTCAAAAAACATTGTTTATCCTTTGATAGCCTCTATTTTTTCAACGCGTCCGCAATGTCTTCCGCCTTCAAATTGTCCGGCGATCCAGGCATCGATAATTGATTCGGCAACCCCTTGTCCGACAATACGTTCTCCGAAGCATAACACATTAGCATCATTGTGTCCGCGGGCTACGGTTGCCGTATAGGCATCATGACAAAGCGCTGCACGAATCCCGTGAAAACGGTTGGCCGCCATAGACATTCCGATCCCTGAACCACAAATCAAGATCCCTTGAGAAGAGGTATCTTTGAGAACATTTTCGCATACTTGTACGGCAAAATCGGGATAATCGACTCTCTCTTTGGTAAACGGTCCTAAATCAACAACTTCATGCCCCTTCGCACGAAGCAGTTCAACGGTAAAATTTTTCAAATCAATCCCGGCATGATCAGTAGCAATGTAAAATTTCATAATTCCCCTTAATTTAATAATAAATGAAGCACCGCTTCAATAGGCCACATAACCAACGGTATTTTAAGCGGAGTAACCAATATGATGATAATAACAATCATTCCATAAGGTTCGGCTTTGGCGAAAAATTCGGCAACAGCATGGATCTTGTATTTTAACGATAAATAGGCGATAAAATGGGCGCCATCAAATCCCGGAATCGGAAGAAGATTGAAAACGGCCAGGATAACATTGATTAACAGCAGTTTCATGATGAATAAATAGCTGAAAATATAGGCCAATCCATCGGCTTCTGTCGGTTGTGCAAGCGATAAGAGCAAGGTGGAAGAGAGTGTAGCTAAGAAGACATTATAGACTATACCGGCAAGACTTACCTGCATTGCGGCATTATAACCGCCGTTTCGGATGACGGTATAGGTATTCACCGGAACCGGCTTAGCCCAACCGAATAAAAAACCGCTCGAGGCCCCTAGCAACATAGGGATAAAGTAGGTCATTAAGGGGACAAGGATCGAACCGAAAAGATCAATATGGATGATGGGATTAATGCTAAGCCGTCCTTGGCTTTTGGCAGTGTGATCACCGTATTTGTAGGCAACCCAGCCGTGCATGATTTCGTGCCCGATGATGGCAATAAGAAGAGCAACAATCGCGGCAGCAATCTCAAGAAGATCAATAGAGTTCATAATTAGTTGCGTCTTCGCGTATTCTTTCAGCGACTGCTTTATCAAGAAGCTCTTTTTGCTCTAGATCCGAAGGTGTTTTGCCGATTCGGTCCCAGCGGACTTCATAGTTGTCATTCAGACTGAAATAGACAAACCACGGTGTCCCTTCAATCAGACCGTAAGGAACAGCACCCCAAAAACGGCTGTCATTGGAGTGGTCACGATTGTCACCCATCATAAAGTACTCCCCTTCCGGGACAATGGTCGGAGGAAAATCAATAATGTAATCACCGTTTTGAATCATCCCGAATTCCGGGGCATCACGATTCACACGGTCATCATGATGAATGCCGGGATGCTCTTTGGTATAAGGATCTTTTACCCATAATTTGCCGTCTTGCTCGATAAGTTCGTATCCCGGGAACGCCTTTTTAGCGTATTCATCCCCCTCACGAGGGTGGAGGTAAAGAATTTTATCCCGTAAAAACAGTTCGTCTCCGGAAAGGGCAACGCACCGTTTGACGTAGTGAAGCTGCGTATTATTAGGGTAGCGGAAAATGACGATGTCCCCGCGTGCAGGTTCATCCCCATTGATAATATGGCCATCGGTTCCGGGGATTAAAGGAATTTCGAGAAACGGGATATGGGGAGTGGATATACCATAGGCAAATTTTTTGGCAAAAAGATGATCGCCGATCAGTAATGAATCTTTCATCGAACCGCTGGGGATACGAAAGGCTTGGGCGACAAAAAAGATCACGAATAAAACAATGATAATCGTACCGGTCCACGTATTGGAAAAACGGTAGGCGCTATGCGCCGCGTTGAATATTTTTTTCTTCAAAGGTTATTTCTCTTCTTGTGCGTGAATTTGTGCGGCTTTAAGGGTATTGGAAAGGAGCATGGCGATGGTCATTGGTCCGACACCGCCCGGAACCGGTGTGATATAGGAGGTTTTTGGAGCCACGGCATCATAATCGACGTCACCGACGAGACGTCCGTCCGGTGCACGGTTGATACCGATGTCGATAACGATAGCGTCTTCTTTAACCATCTCTTCTTTGATCAAATTGATGACCCCGGCTCCTACCAGGATGACGTCAGCGGCAAGGGTGTGTTTTTTCAGATCATCGGTAAAAATATGGCAGATTTCGACGGTAGCATTGGCATTGAGCAAGAGAGCCGCCATCGGTTTTCCGACGATATTGGAAGCGCCGACGACACAGCAGTTTTTACCTTTGACATCAATGTTATATTCGGCAAGAAGTTCCATAACCCCTAAAGGAGTGCAGGGGACGAAGCCGTCAAGCCCTGTTGTCAAACGGCCGACATTGTAGGGATGAAAACCGTCAACATCTTTGGTCGGGGCAACAATTTCGAGAATTTTTGTCGTATCGATATGTGAAGGGAGCGGAAGCTGTATCAAAATGCCGTCGATATTAGGATTGAGATTCATCATTTCGATGGTTTTAACAATAGCTTCCTGAGAGATATCATCGGGCATTTCGTGTGTTACAGAGTAAAACCCGGCACGATCGCATGCTTTTTTCTTCATACCGACGTAAGCTTGACTCGCAGGATCGTGGCCGACTAAAATAACCGCCAACCCGGGAACTCTTCCGGTTCTTGCTTTGAGTTCTTTGGCTCCTATAGAGACTTTTGCTTCGATTTTTTGTGCGAGTGCTTTACCGTCGAGAATTTGCATTTAATCACCGTTAAATAGTTTTTGAGTATGATACCGACAAAAGACTAATAATTGGTTAAAGGGATTTAATGCGCAGTGTTCTTTTCCTATTGCTGCTCTATTCATTTTCACATGCAGAATCCTTTATAACAAAAGAAGAATATGCCGCCGGACTTTATCATAATCCCCGTGGGGTAGGGTGTCATCTGTGTCATGGAGAAGCGGGAGAAGGTAAACTTATTGCCCGCTACAAAGAGAAAGGTGAAGAGAAAGCATTCATCGGAAAGCCGATCCGAAAGCTTTCCTTCCGTGATTTTTACGACAAAATGAATAGCCGTATTATCGGCATGCCCCGCTACTATCTAACCGATACGGAAATCCAGACCCTTTACTATTATCTGCACCGTGAGGAGTTTCAACGTGCCGTTCAAAAATCCCGAAAAGTTAACTGATCTTATCGCCGCCAAGGATATCAAGGGGTTAAGAGAATTGGCCATTCCGGTAAAACGGGAGCAAAACAAGTCGGTAGCCTTTCGCTCGGCTATGATGCTTTCAACCCATAATCTCAAACACCTTGCCAAACTTCCCCATCTTGAAGCCGAATGTTTAATGTTAAATTTGGAAGACGGTGTCAGTTCAGAACAAAAACCTTATGCCCTCGTGTTGTGTGCGATGGCCTTATCGTCACATCCTCAATGTAACAAAAAGCTGGTTGTCCGTGTCAATCCCCTTGACGAAGGGGGAATAGAAGAGATTCTTTATCTAAACCCGTTTATGCCGGATGCGATCCGCGTTCCTAAAATACGTACGGTCGAAGAGGTACAAAAAGTTCTTTCTTTGGTAGATGGGCAGATCGAAATTCATTTGTCTATTGAAACGAAAGAGGCATGGTTGGGGTTATCCCAATTGGCTATTGATCCGCGGATTAAAGTCTATTATCTGGGTATTCTCGACCTGTTTGCCGATTTGGGGCTTTCGCAAACATTGCTCTTTCCTGAAAATCCTACGGTTCAATACCTTCTTTCTTCATTTTTGATTACTTCCCGTGCCTGCGGTATTAAGCCGGTTTCGTTTGTTTATCAGGAATACAAAAATGACGAGGGATTGAATCAGTGGCTGCTCTTGGAAAAAAGGATGGGATTCAATGCCAAAGGGTGTATTTCGCCTGGGCAGGTTAAGTTGATCCATGAATGTTTCGGTTACGGCGAATCTGAAATCATCCGTGCAAAAGAGATTGTAAAGCTCTTTGAGGAACAGGCATCTTTAGGAATTAGCGGCTTTACGGATGAACGGTATGGATTTATTGATGAACCGATTTATAAAGGTGCATTGGCGGTTCTGTCCCAAATCTCTTGACTCTCTTCATCTTTGGGTGCGGATCATCTATCCGAATCTTTTTCTATACCGTGCGCGTTATGCGTACGGACATACGTTTCGAACTCTTCCGCACTGAGGGGTTTGCTGTAATAGTATCCCTGTATCTCATCGCACTCTTGCTGTCGTAGATAATCGAGCTGTTCACTTGTTTCTACCCCTTCTGCAATTGTCAGCAGTCCCAGGCTATCGGCCATATTGATAATGGCACTTACGATAGCTTTGTCATCTTGATCTGTACTGACATCGCGAATAAATGATTGGTCTATTTTGAGTTTATAGACTTTAAACTGTTTGAGATAGCTAAGAGAGGAATAACCCGTTCCAAAATCATCTATCGACATTCGGATTCCGAGTGAATGAAGGTGATTCATGATGGCAATCGCTTTTTTGGGATTATGCATGGCTGCCGCTTCCGTTAATTCCAATTCCAGATAGCGCGGCGGAAAATTAACCTCTTCGAGTATTCCGGTGACCAGTTTGATAAGGTTCGGGTCACGAAATTGTACGGCTGAGAGATTGACGGCAAACAGCATCGGCGGTAATCCATATTCCCGCCATTGTTGTGCCTGTGCAATGACGCTGCGCAATACCCATTCCCCAATGGGCAGAATGAGTCCTATGTCTTCAGCTAATGGGATGAATTCGGCAGGCGAAACTTCGCCCAAAATGGGATGATTCCAGCGTAATAACGCTTCGGCCCCTATGATAGATTCATCCGGTAAAGCAATTTGGGGCTGATAAACCACACGCATCTGATTTCTTTCAAGGGCATGGTATAGTGCATTGCTCACTTGCAGATTTCGGGCGGAGCGTTCCTGCATCGCTTTGGTAAAAAAGCGGTAGTTATGGCGTCCCTCCTGTTTGGCTTGATACATCGCGGTATCGGCATTTTTTGTCAGTGTTTCATAATCGTTTCCGTCAATCGGAAAGACGGCGATACCGATGGATGCCGTCACCATAAGTTCGTTTTGATCGATGCTAAAGGGTTTGGCAACCGTATCCAGCAGTTTTTGGATGACACGGATAATCCCTTGTTCCTTGAGATTGGAAACCATAATGACAAATTCGTCTCCCCCCAGCCGCGACACCGTATCTTCCTCCCGTAAAGTCACTTGAAACCGTTTGGCCAATTCGATTAATAACCGATCACCGATACGGTGTCCGAGTGAGTCATTGATGTCTTTAAAATGGTTGATATCCAAAAATATGACTGCTAATTCTCCATGATGTTGTTTCGTCATTTCAATCGCATATTTGACCCGTTCTTCCAACTGAATACGGTTTGGAAGTCCGGTAAGAACATCAAAATTGGCCAGATAGTGGATCCGCTCTTCAGAGCGTTTTTTCTCGGTAATATCCTCTTTCATCATCATATAATGGGTGATTTTTCCGTCGGTATGGTAGATGGGTGAGAGTTTGACTAATTCAATTGATTCACTCCCGTCACGGCGGTGATTTATTAATTCACGACGCCATATTTCTCCCTCCTGTACACTTTCCCACATCTCATCGTAGGTGTTTTCACCCATTTGATCCGACTCCATCTGACGGAGATTCTTACCGATTATCTCCGTATCTCCGGTCATTTGGGTAAAAACGGTATTGACATATTCAATATTCCCTTTCGTATCGGTAATGATGATGCTGCAAGGGCTTTGTTCTACCGCTTGTGTCAGTTTACGCAGTTCAATTTCGGCCAGTTTACGTTCGGTGATATTGCTGGACACTTTCAGAACGTATTCGATCTCACCCTTCTCATTTCGTTCCGGAAGAAAAGTTGAATCGATCCAATTTAAACCGTTAGGTGTTTGAATCTCAAATTCCGAACGGACTTCGTTGCCACTCTCAAACAGTTCTTTGACAAATTCTGTGCATAAACAGCCGACACTGATCTCTTCAAGCTTGCGGATAGGTTTGCCAATCAGTTCATCGGAAAGAATTTCAAATATATTCTCAACCGATTTGTTGACATATACGATATTCAGATTCCGATCGATTCTTGCAATTAAATCCGGGGTATGCTCGGCTAAGGTGCGGAATTTTTCTTCCTGGGCACGCAGTTCTTTCGTCCTCTCCTGTACCTTCTCTTCGAGTTCGGAATTTAGTTTTTCAAGTTCGCTTCTTGCCTCTTGCAACTGCAAGTTTTTATAATAGGAGTCTTCGTAACTGGAGAGGAGCAGATCGAGAATCTGTACTTTGTCTGCCGTAATCAAAAAATCATTCCCCCCGAACATCAGCCGGATTCCCATTTCCATACGTTCGACATTTCTGCGCTGGGTGTTAATATAGAGTTCATCAATCACTTCGGGGAGGCGCTTGTGATCAAACGGCTTTGTTAAAAATTTATTGGCTCCCGCTTCGATACTTTTTATAATATCATGCGGTTCGGAGAGGGAAGTAAGGAGTATGAGAGGAATCGTTTTAAACCGCTCATCGGCACGAATCGTTTTACATAATTCATAACCGTCCATTCTGGGCATCATTACGTCACTGACGATTACATCAGGGTGTTTACCGCTGTTTTGGAGCCATTCGTAGGCTTCAACTCCGTCATGACAGAGATAAATGGAATAATCGTAGCTTTCCAGAAAAAAACGGATCTCTTCCGCTTGTGTTCGACTATCTTCGACAACCAGGATGATGATATTTCTATTGTCATGTACAGTATGATTCATAATAACTCCTTTTATCCGCTTCAATTGCCAACAACATTTCAAGAATACCCATAGGGGGAAGGATAAATTCGATCCCTCCAAGCTTGACCGCTTCATTAACCATTCCGTACACCACAGAAGTTGTTTCGTTTTGCCCGATAGTAATGGCACCGGCATTTTTAAGTCTGACCGTCTCTTCAGCACCGTCTTTGCCCATTCCCGATAGCAAAACTGCGACGATGTTTTTAGCATCGGTTGGCTGAACTGATGCAAATAATCGGCTGACTGAAGGGATATAGAGTTCATTTGCTTCTCCCTTTATGAGCCTGATACGGTTATTATCAAGGGTCAAGTGGTATAAAGGAGGTGCAATGTATACGTTGCCTCCTGTTATTTTTTCACCTTCGGTAGCTAAAATGACATTAAGAGCACACTGATTGTTCAGCCATTGGACAAAGCTCTCGATAAATTCGGCATTCATATGCTGGGCAATCAAGATGGGAAGGGAATAATTGAATGGAAGCCCCTGTAAAAGGGAATGGAGGATGGGCGGACCTCCTGTTGAAGAACCGATAAGCACAACAGAGGAGACTTTTTTTTCTGTGACTTCAAACTTATCAACGGTCGTAGCATCACTGTTTTTCCATCGACGGACCACTTTAACATCCGACATCAGTCGGATAGCTGCAAGGATCTTTTCATAAAGCTCTTTATATCTCGGATGCCCTGGACCGTAAGGTTTTTCAAAACTTCCCAATACACCAAGATGCATTTTTTTGATTTTCTCTTCTACCTCTTTTATATCCCAGGTTGCCGTCATCAATAATATAGGGACCGGATTCTCTTCCATAATTTGACGTGAAGCTTCATACCCGTTAAGTCGGGGCATATTGATATCCATCAAAATAATATCGGGATGAACCCTTTTGGATAGCGTGACCGCTTCTTCCCCGTCGGATGCTATCCCGGCAAGCTCAATATCGGGTTCTGAAGCCAATGCATAGATCAATAGTTCACGGGTAGCGGCGGAATCATCGACAATCATCAAACGTATCATATTTTCCCCTTTATTCAATCAACCATTGGATGGTTTCAATCAGGTTGTTTTGATCGAATGTACTTTTGACAATATAGGCATTGGCTCCGACATGCATCCCTCTCTCTTTATCTTCGGCCGATTCAAGAGAGGTGACTAAAATAACCGGAAGTTCTGAAAATTGTGAATTTCCCCGTATCGATTCGGTGAGTTCAAATCCATTCATACGGGGCATATCTACATCCGATACGACAAGATCATAGGGGGTCTGTTGAAGTTTTTCATATCCATCAAGCCCATCAACAGCGGTTATCACGTCGTATCCGACCATTTCCATTATGTGCTGAAGTAACGCTCTGGTTGTAGGGGAATCATCTACAGCTAGAATTTTTGGCTTTTTCTTTCCAACTTCACGTAACGGTAGATTCACCGGAAGTGTAACCTTTCCGACCGATTTGAAGATATCGGATATATTTAAAACCAAAGCCGGTATATCGGAGGAGAGTAATGCCGCTCCGGATATGTTTTTAACCCGCGAAAGCTGTTTTCCCAAGCTTTTAACCATGACCTCCTCTTCATAATCGATGGTATCTACAGCAATAGCGATCTTCTCATTCCCCGATTGGATAATAACAACCGATACAGACGATAAATCATGATTGACCGGAGGAAATTCTAAGACGGTATTGAGATGATACAACGCCATCACATCATGATCGATGATCAGAATCTCTTTTCCTTCGATATTTTGGATATTCCTGTATTCTTCTTTTAGGACACGGATGACGTGGTCGCTCGGAAAAATAAACTTCTGTCCGTTTAAAGAGGTCACAACCCCTCTGAAAGTGGCCATCGTAAGCGGCAGAAGAATCGTAAACTCGGCTCCCCCCTCCCTAAGATTATGGACATCGACTTGCCCGCCGAGTTGTTCCGTCTTTTCTAAAACGATTGCCAGACCCAGCCCCCGTCCGGAGAGGTCGTTGACTTTCTCAGCCGTAGAGATACCGGACTGAAAAATCAGGTTCATCACACTTTCGCTCTTCAGTGATTCCTCGTCCGACTCGTCGATTATCCCTTTATTGACGGCAGAAGTGGCTATTTTCTCAACATCAATCCCCCCTCCGTCATCGCGAACCGATAATTCCACTTTTGAACCGTTTTTTTGGGTCAGCGTCAGCGTCACGGTCCCAATTTTGTTTTTTCCTTTTTGTACCCGCTCTTCACCGCGCTCTATTCCGTGATCGATCGCGTTGCGTAACAAATGGAGTAACGGATCATGCATCTGTTCCAAAATTCGTCTGTCGATTTCGACTTCACCCCCGATTACATTGAGTATCACCTCTTTTCCGACACTTTTAGCCAAATCATGGACCATTTTCGGGAGGGTGTAAAACAGTGTGGAAAATGGGAGCATCAACGCATCTTTCATCTCTTCCATTAGACGGTCTACCATGATGTTGATTTCCCGTGCATCCCCGTTTGCCTGTTTTATCGCTTTAAAAAGGGTAGATTCTATTTTGGTCAGCTCAGCCAGCGTCGCGCGGGATATCCCCTCCGATTTTTTGAGTTCTCCGATCTCTTCCGCAATCGAATGCAATTCCTGTCCATACCGTTTCGATGCTATTTTGGCAAAAAGCATCTCTTCGCTTTGGCGCATGATGGCATTCAGTTTCTCTACGGGAACACGGATCGTTTCGGCCCCTTTAACCCCTTTGGCAATGGTTTGAATACGAACTTTTTTAAGTTCTTCTTCCTTGAATGAGGGAAGTTCTTCTTGTTCGTTGACGTGAACAGCACCGTTTTCTTCAAGGGTGATAAATGCGGATTTTTTCCCCGGTGCTTCCTCTACTGAAGTTTCACGCAGGCGGTGTATGATTGTTTGGACACGCGGTTTCAAATCTCGTCGGGTTGCTTCATCGGATCCAGCCAAAAGTGCGAGAAGATCATTCGCCTCGAGCATCGTTTCAAGAAGAGGTATCGGGATGGGAGCGGGAGATTGTTTAGAGCGGCTAAATATGTCTTCCAATGCTTTGCATACCTCTTCAATCTCAGATATATTGACCGAACGGGATGCCCCCTTGAAACTGTGGGCTTCTCTAAACAGGGTTTCTACCAGCTCTTTAGATGTGACCGGATCACTGTTTTTCAGGTTTACAAGGCCGTTTGAAAGGGTATCGATATGCTCTTTGGATTCCTGAATAAATGTTTCCAAAAGCTTTTTTTGAAAAGCCTCGTTTTGACTCTCCGTCACTTAGGTGTACCTCATTTGGTTTCGGCAATGGTGTAATGTTCCATCACCTCTTTGAGCTTTTGGCTTAGAGCACTCAGATCTCTTGCCGAGAATTCGACCTGTTTTGTACTGCTGAGATTTTGGGATGTTGCCTCTTTGATACTGAGCATTGCTCCCGATATCTGATCCATGCCGGCGAGTTCCTGTTCATACGATGCCGCTATCTGTTTACCGGCGTTGGCGGCATTTAAGACACTCGCATTTAACTGGTCCATCGAAGTTTTGGCATTTTGTGCCTGTAATACACCGTTTTCAACCGCTTTTGACCCCTGTTCCGCAACCATGACAAGGGTAGCGGTAACTTTTTGGATATCAAAGAGTATCTTTTGAACCTGCTTCATCCCTTGTTTGGACTGTTCAGCCAAATTTTTAAGTTCTCCGGCCACAACGGAGAACCCTTTCCCCTGTTCTCCGGCCTTGACCGCTTCGATTGAAGCATTGACGGCAAGCATATTGGCCTGATTGGCGATATCTTCAACGGTGCTGGTAATATCACTGATCTGTTGGCTTTGATCGCTCAGCAGAATAATATTGGAGGCGATCAAGTCCATTTTTTCTTTGATCTGATTAAGCCCTTTCATATTTTCCAATAGCCCTTCCGTTCCGCTCTTGGCAATCTCCATCGCTTTCGTCGTACTCTCTGCTGTTTGGATCGCTTTGGCACTGCTGATCTTTGCCGTTTGTTTGATCTCTTCGACGGAAGCGGAAGTTTGGGCAACCGCCGAAGAGGTTTGACTGGCACCCGATGAGACTTGGGACGTTGTGGCTAGGATTTCATTTGCGGCACTGTTTAGAGCAAAAATGCTCTCTTTGAGCTCCACCATGATCGAATTGAGATTGTTGACCATATTTTCTAAAGCTATCCCCAATATATCCCTCTCAGAACGCTTTATGACCGTAACATTTAAATTACCTTGTCCTATTTTATGTGCAATCATCGAAAAGTTATTCAGGCTCTCTACCATCGTACTGAAGGCTTTTGCCATTTCTCCCAGTTCATCGCGAGTATTAATATCGATTGAGATATCTGTTTCCCCTTTACTGATTCCCAGCGCGGCCGCTTTGATAATGGTGATCGGCGTAGTAATGATTTTCACAATGAATACGGCAATGAATATGGCGAGAATAAGAGAAATTGCCGTTCCGAAAATAATAACTTGATTCGTCATCCGTACTACGGAATCGGCATCTTTAATACGCATTTGTAAGAGCATGTTTTCTCTTTCATCAAATATTTTCATCTGTGTACGAAACGCATCAAACTGCTCTTTCCCTTTTCGTTGCCCGACCAAAGCGCTCATCGTATCGTTGATATGGGGTGAGCCGGCCAGATCTTTCCGTTTTTGGATATACGTATCGATAAGCTCTTTCCAGAGTTCCAATCTTTTTTCCCCTTCAACCAGTGCGTCATTTGCTACTTTATCCGTCGTCATCTGTTTTAGCTTTAGGAATAAAGTGTGATAGGCCTGGCTCCCTTCATTATAAGGTTCCAGATAGCTCTCATTTCCGGTTAATAAAAATCCCCGTTCCCCCGCTTCCATATTAAAGGCGGCTTTCTCAATTTCACTTCCCATTTCAGTGACCTGATACGTATGTGATAGCCATTGATAACTCTCGACCACTCCGTTGAAGTTTACCAACCCGATCATATTGACCAAGCCTACCAATAGAAGAGGAAACAGTCCCCCCGCCAATATTTTTTGTTTTAAACTCAGATTATGAAACATGGAATCTCCCTTTATACGAAGTTACAACTTCCTGATAAATCGTCATATCCGGATCTGCAAGCAGATTTTTCCCGCTTAGTACACTCATCCCCCCTTCCGTTATTCCACGGATCAAGTCGGGTTTTGGGAGATTAAATCCGGAGGGAAGCGGACGGATTTTATCTTGATCCAACGCCGATTGTTCGATTACTTCATCAACACTCACCCCACATTCCATCACACCGTCATTCAGGAGCAAAATGGTGCGGGCGGGTTCATCACGGGTTGCTTCTACTCCTAAAAAACGTTTGAGATTGACGATGGAGACGAATCTTCCCCGTATATGGAGAATTCCTTCTAAATAGGGGGGAAGATGGGGAAGTGTCGTAGGTTTGGAATAGGTATGCACATCCTGGATCACTTCAGCCTCGATAGCGTAGAGATCTTTACCCAGCATAAAGACGACTACGTTGATGCCGTTTGTTTGTTCGAAACGTTCAATGATATTGGCGGCTTCAATGGCCCTGGCTTTCAAAACGGCTTCTGTATTATTCACCTTTTCCCCCTTTGATTGAATTGAGCAGAGCCAATAGATCATTGGCTCTGATTCCATCTGCGAGTTCTACTTCCGTATACGGGTCCATTTTTGCCAGGAGCATTTTTGCATGATGAATCTGTTTGATTCCCGCTTCTGTTTTTCCCTCTTGTTTTAGAAGATTTCCGAGTACGATATAGGGCATAACCATATTTTTATCGAGATAGAGAGAGCGTCTTAGCAATACTTTCGCCTTTTCAGGTTCACCGTGATCTAACATCAAGAGGGCATTGTGATAATAGATTTGTGGATTTTCTATTGGAGGGACGGGTTGGATCGATTCGGTTTGCTGATCGCTACTCTGCTCATGTTTGAATGGATCAGCCATTTCCGGTTCTTGAAGCTCCATAGAAGAGGAAATGTTTTGTGTATCCCAGATGGAAGATTTTTGAATCATAAAACTGTCGGGAACCGTGATGGAATGGGGCAGTGAAAAGAGTCCCATTCCGTATTCCGTTGCCGTCGTTGCCAGCCATCCACCCTCTTTAACGGCAGAAAATAGTTTCTCTACGGCAGCTTTTGCTTTTTGAGACTCAAAATAGATCAAAATATTATTGACTAAAACCAAATCAAATCCATCTCCATCCGGCGGTTTAGGGAGTATGGCGTCACTTGATATGTTATGATATTGGAAATAGGCCATCTTTAGAATGGCTGAAGAGAGTTGATACAGTTCACCCTCTTGTTGAAACATCTCTCTGTAGCTCTGGGGAATCTGTCGAAGTGACCATTTATTATATATTCCCTTCTTTGCTTGTCCAATTCCATCAGGATTGACATCGGTTCCAAGGAAATAGTAGTTCCAATGGTCAATATCGGGGATCATGTTACGTATCACCATGGCAACGGAATAGAGCTCTTCCCCGCGGCTGCATCCTACCGACCATATTGAGAGAGTACGCTCATTTTTAGCAATAATGCGAGGAAGAATCTCGTGCTCAAGGTGATCAAAAAAACGGGTATCTCTAAAAAAGTAACTCTCTCCAACACTGAATTCACGTGCAAAAGTTTGTATCACTTTTGGGTTATTCTGTATCTTGTCAAGCAATTCAAAACACTTATCCGGTTGTTCATAGCCTAATTCAGCACATACACGGCCGATTTTTACCGCCGACATTGCCCCCTCCAGATCTATCTTCCATCCCAGATAATGATACAAATACTCCTGTGCCTTTTGGATGACTTGTGAATTTGGTATGCTTTCAGATAGGTTCATGATAATGCTCTTCACCCTTTTTATTGAGGACGCGGACCAATTCATGGTCAATCAATGTCTCAATATCCAGTAACGGGATCAGGCTCCCTTCCCATCTCACCAAATGGCTCATTACTAATCCAGGGAAAAGTTCAAGTGCTTCCGACGATTTTTCAGGTTCCAGTTCATATACGCCGATCACATGATCGCACAGTAAAGCAATCAAATAGGTGTGTATTTGGATGACGATAAGCGTATCGTCAAGTTCAATATCTTTTTTTACAAGGGAAAATAGCTCTCGAAGAGAGAGGACAGGGATGGTTTGTCCGTGCAAATCAAAAACACCGAGTAATAATTGAGGAGCTTCAGGGATAGGGGTTATTTCTAATGCATGCAAGATTCGTAAAATACGTTCAAGGGGTAATGCATACTTATGATTTTCACAAGAAAACAGTATGAGATGCATCGTCATATCATCCTTTTTTTACGTAAGGGTCATCATAAATTATAAATACTTAAATAAACATCAAAAAACTTTATACGTTAAATGAGTGTTATCCGGATAGTTTGGTAGAGGATACAGGAAAACGAATCGATAAGCTGATAGAGAAGGATGATATTATGAAGATGTGCAAGATTGAAAGTTTTTTAGAGATTTACTAACCCAAATAATTACATGCATACAATGTATATTTGAATTAAATGGAAAAATTGTAGAAAATTTCTATTCTACCCGGTTCCATTTGAGATATAATTTTCCAAATTTTACCCCTCTGCCAAAGTGAAAGAATGAAACATCCGAAAAAAAAATCCCATTTTCAAAAAAGAACACTTTATATCTGGATGTTTGGAATAGTCGGTACGCTGTTGTTAGCGTTAGGTGCTTATTTGATCTCGACGGTCACTTCTCCAAAAATTGTTTATATTCCCCACGGTTCTGTCTTTAAGACCATTAAACACCTTCAAGAAGAGGGGGTTAATGTACATCTCCCGGATGCGCTGCTTTTACGAATTATCGGTAAGCCGCAGCAGGGGTGGATTAATATACAGGATGAGAAAATGAGCCGTATCCACTTTCTTTACCGTCTGACTACGGCTAAAGCGGCTACACGGCAAGTGACGTTGATACCGGGAGAGACGACGATCGTATTTTTGCAGCAGCTTAGTAAGGAACTCTCTCTCGATTTTCAGCGACTTCAGGAAGCCTACGATAAACACGCTCCGTATAAAGAGGGTAATTTCATTCCGGACACGTACAGTATTCCTAATGAGATCACAGAAGAGAAATTGATTGTTTATCTGTTAAAGGAATCCGATAAAAAGATAAAAAGCTGGGCTAAAGATTACCATCACCCCTATAACCGCGATAAGTGGTTACAAATTGTAACAAAAGCATCCGTCATCCAAAAAGAGGCCGCTTCAATATCGGATATGCCTTATGTAAGCTCCGTAATCGATAATCGCATTAAAAAAGGGATGCGTCTACAAATGGACGGGACGTTGAACTACGGAGAATTTTCGCATCAGAAAGTTACAGCTCATCGAATTAGAACGGATAGAACCCCCTATAATACGTATAAAAACAAAGGTTTGCCATTATATCCGGTATGCAATGTTTCCAAAGATGCCATTGATGCGGCATTGCATCCAAAACAAACGGATTACCTCTATTTCGTTCGGGGTAAAAATGGAGAGCATATTTATACTAGTTACTTTTCTACACACCGTAAAAACATAGTAAATGCTACAAAATGAAACATATTGCCAACTTTTTGATTCTGGAGGGGTGCACTTTATAAAAAAAGACGAAGTAAGTGTTATGATGCTTCTACAAAAATAAAAACAGGAGAACCCGATGGCAAAAATCATTTGGTCGAAAATCGACGAAGCTCCGGCTTTGGCAACGTATTCATTCTTCCCAATTGCATCTAAATTCTGTGCAGCTGGTGGTGTTGAGCTTGAACAAAGC
>JAQULP010000019.1 GCA_028718525.1 Sulfuricurvum sp.
CCTTCGATCCCTGCACGCACTTTGGCCTCATCACTGAGTTCGAAAGCAACGTAAATCGAGTAATCCTCTTTGCCTTCATATTCAACTTCCGCTTCGGCAAGTGCGGTACGTTCCGCCCAACTCCAGTAAACCGGTTTGGAGCGTTCGATCAAAAGCCCTTTTTTTGCCACAGAGCAAAGAGTCCGATAGATGTTCGCTTCAAATTTGGAATCCATTGTCAAATAAGGGTTCTCCCAATCGGCAATGACACCCAATTTTTTAAACTCTTCTCGCTGGATATCGACAAATTCGCTTGCATGATCACGGCACAGTTTGCGCACTTCAGCCGTACTTAGAAGCTCTTTTTTCTGTTTTCCGCCCAATTTTTTCTCAACCTGCTGTTCAATCGGCAAGCCGTGACAATCCCATCCCGGGGTAAAACGGACCGATTTACCGTTGAAATAGTGGTATTTGACAATAATATCTTTCAGAATTTTATTGAGGGCATGACCGATATGGGTATGACCGTTGGCATACGGGGGACCATCATGCAGGGTAAAGCTTTCAGCGCCCTTTCGGTTGGCTTTCATTTTGCCGTATACGTCGTTAGCAATCCATGCAGCATAGCGCTGCGGTTCATTTTGGACCAAATTTCCGCGCATCGGAAATCCGGTCTGAGGTAGAAGGAGGGTCTCTTTATAATCCATCTGTTACCTTATATAAAAAGTGGTGCATTATAGCTTTAAGGTGATTAAATTTTGCTGTCACTATGCTATACTCTTGACCAAGAATGGCAAATGAATCACACTCATTTCGTTCATGACACTAAAGTCGGCCCATCAGACACACATAAAATTCATTATATGATACACAGGACTTAAACTATGAAACGCGATGTTATTTTCGTAGGTAATCGACTCATTTTAAATGAAGCATACGAGCGTTATATCCTCCGAAGCATAAAAAACCGTCTCTCTTCGATTGATACCATCAGCTATTTTGAAGAATCGGATAAAGGGCTGTTTTTACATCTTGAGGGACTGTTAAAAAATGAATCCAAACTCATTATCATTACCGCCAAAAATACCTTTACCATTGTCGGGAAACTCCTAAGTACCGTTACCGCCGATAATCAAATTTTAAAAGAGCAGATGCTTATCCCCTCACGTGCCAGTATCCTCGAAAACGGCAGCTATCTGCTCACACACAATAATTCGGAAATCAACGTCATCCTGGCGACTGAAGGGAAAAATCTCCCTCCGATCCTCATTGATGATGAATCACGTCAGGCCACCATCCATCTTTTTAATGAAGAGTTACTCAGTGCCCAAACGCTTCTTGAGCCATTAGCCCAAAACTTTGACGTTAAATTGGAATTCAGCGAGCTTGTCGAGGGGTGGCTGAAAATTCGGATACATACCCGCCGTCACGGAAACCTTTCTCAATTCATCGCCTCCGCACGCGGGTTAATGCACCACAAAGTCATTGCTGCAAGCAACATAGCCGCCTTTATTATCGAACGGTTGAGTCACCACCATAAAAAACTATCCTTTGCCGAAAGCTGCAGCGGAGGGTCATTAGCCCATTTCTTCACCTCCCAAAGCGGTTCTTCAGCAATCTATGAAGGTTCACTTATCACCTATTCCAATACCCTTAAAGCCAATTGGTTGGCCGTCGATGACGAGTCGATAGAATCACACGGTGCCGTCAGTGCGGAAGTTGTCCTGCAAATGTCGGAAGGGTCCATGAATGTCAGTTATGCCGATTATACACTGGCCATTAGCGGCGTTGCGGGCCCTACAGGGGGTACCGATGCCAAACCGGTCGGCACCGTTTACATCAGTGCTCGTTCCAAAACTTCCGTCCATACCGAACGGTTTCATTTTGAGGGAGACCGAAATTACATACAGGAACAAAGCGTCCTTATGGCCGTAAAAATGCTTTTAAATATAGATCGGGAACTCTTTTTTGCTGTTTAAGCGAAATTAGCTTGACAAAACAAGAAGTTTCCCCTATAATTTCGCCCTCACAATCAGCGAGTTCGGTGATTGAAGAGGTCTCGTTAGCTCAGCCGGTAGAGCATCTCACTTTTAATGAGGGGGCCGATGGTTCGAATCCATCACGAGACACCATGGTTGGTTCAGTGACCCTTTCGTCTAGTGGCCAAGGACACTATCACTTCATGGTAGGAACAGAGGTTCAAATCCTTTAGGGGTCGCCATTTGTTCGAATGTTATTTCGATTTTGAAACGTTTTTCTTTTCACGAAGAAAGCAACGGGAGTTTAGCTCAGTTGGTAGAGCGCTACCCTTACAAGGTAGATGTCACAAGTTCGAGTCTTGTAATTCCCACCATAATTTTTGGCTGCAGCGGTAGTTCAGTTGGTTAGAATGCCTGCCTGTCACGCAGGAGGTCGCGGGTTCGAGTCCCGTCCGCTGCGCCATGTTATTTCGATTTATTATTAAAAACTCTCGGGAGTTTAGCTCAGTTGGTAGAGCGCTACCCTTACAAGGTAGATGTCACAAGTTCGAGTCTTGTAATTCCCACCATTTTAGGTTGCAGCGGTAGTTCAGTTGGTTAGAATGCCTGCCTGTCACGCAGGAGGTCGCGGGTTCGAGTCCCGTCCGCTGCGCCACCTAATTTTCTCTCCTCATACCCATCAAATTCTCTTAATGTGTTGCTATTGTACCTCTGGGATAATCGTGTTTTTTCTCTTCCCTAAATTCAAACCCTTGTACGCGTGTTTTCTTACCCGCTTTTTTTAGAATATCAGCCTGAGCCATCCCTTCCTCTTTACCCCAACCCTGTACCTTTTTTCCTCCGTCCGTCTTGCCCGCAACCGCATCGGATGCCATTAAAGATAGCGTGAAAAATAGCCAGAAAGTCCCTAGCATCTTTGCCATTTCACCCCTTTAATTGCTTTGATAGGCATTTTGGGCCTGCACTTTGGTATATGCCGAGTTGAACGTTTCAGCCGCTTTTTGTCCGGAGGCACCCGTTAACGCTGCGACATTAATCGTGACTCCCGATTCTAATGTCGGTTTCATATTCGCTTGATCGGATAAGGTAGCTTTCGTGTTTTGTAACGTATTCTCCGTTAACCCATCCCCCTTCTGCTCTTTGACCAAAGGATCGGCTCTTCCTACCTGTACCGGTTGCGAATAAGGGCTCTGAAATAAATAAGAATTCACTGTCATGTCACACCTCCAATGCTCTTTGTAAGCTAATTTACATCCGATTAACTCAAAAAGTGATTAAAAAAAATGGTTACGGCCATTTGGCGATTGAAGAGCAAACAAGATACAATATTGCGATACTCATTAAACAAAAGGATTATTGATGCAAATTTTTCTTATTTTTCTCGCCGTTGCCGGTTTATTCATTATCGTTATGTACAACTCTCTCATCGCTAAAAAAAATCAGGTTGAAAATATTTTTGCCGGGGTCGATACCATCCTAAAAAAACGGTTTGACCTCATTCCCAATCTTGTTGCCTCGGTCGAACGCTATATGGAGCACGAACAAGCGATTTTGACCAAAGTAACTGAATTGCGCGCACAGGCAATGAAACCGAATCTCAGCAATGATCAAAAAGTTGCTTTGGACGGAAAACTCTCTGCCGCATTGGGGTCCATCACCGTCGCTATGGAAAATTATCCCGATTTAAAAGCCAATGAAAACGTCATGCATCTGCAACGTTCCCTCAACGAAATCGAAGAGCAAATCTCTGCGGCACGCCGGGCCTATAATCAATCGGTGACGGATCTTAACAATGCTATCGAAATGTTTCCGACGAACCTCATCGCAGGATGGATGAATTTAGACCGTAAAGCCGTCTTTGAAATTACCGCTCATGAACGGCAAAACGTCAATGTTCATCAATTATTTCAGCGTCCATGAAATCGACTTCCGAACTCACCGACTTTTATTATAAAGAGCTCTACCCGTCCTTAGATACCTTGGAAAAAACACGAATAAGGATCCTTTCCCAATTAAAATGGTACGCTGGGATGGGAAGTGTTTTGTTCGTGTGGATTATTCTGTGGTTAGAAAAATCTTATGGGTTCATGCATCCTTTAGTGATGGCCGTTACCTTTGTTTTTATCGCATTGGCTTCCATCGTTTATCGTAAACTGGTGCAAGGGTATGCAAAAGATTTCAAAACTAAAATTATTCATCCCCTCATCTGTGCCATCGATCCCAATCTCCTTTATCATGCCGATTTTATGATTTCACAGCATCTTTTCGAACGTTCAAACCTATTTCAACACTCCATTGACCGCTATAGCGGTAATGACTATGTCAAAGGGAACATCGATAATGTTCCCATAGAATTTTCAGATATACATGCCGAATATCAAACACGTGATTCCAAGGGAAATACCCATTGGAATACCCTATTTCGAGGATTATTCATCGTCGCCGAATTCAATAAATACTTTAAAAGTAAAACCGTTATCCTCCCGGATACAGCGGAAAAAACATTCGGTTCCCTTATCGGAGGCTGGATACAATCCAAAAACTTTTCTCGTGACGATTTAATTCGTCTCGATGACCCCGATTTCGAAAAACAATTTGTCGTTTACGGAAATGATCCCATCGAGGCCCGCTATATTCTCAGTCACACCATGATGAAACGAATTTTAGAGTTTCAAAAAAAAATTTCCTATCCCCTATTCATATCGTTTATCCATAATCACATACATATCGCAGTCGGGACAAAAAAAGATCTCTTTGAACCAAGTGTATTGAGATCCCTTTTGGATTATAAACAGGCAATGGAATATATTGGAACATTGCGGTATACGATCGGGATTATTGAAGAGCTCAAACTGAATGAAAAGTTATGGAGCAAAAGCTGATAAGGGTAAATGTAAACCAACGCCGAATATCCGTATCACTGGCATAATCCATTGAGGTTGAGTTCTCCGCTAGTGTTTTTGTACGGTTCTTCCAAGGAGCACAAACAATCGTTCGAGATTTTCCGCTGTCCCTTCAATCGTGAATATCGCCCCTTTTTCACCGAATAGTTTGGCCACAATAGCGATATTTTGTTGTGCGCATTCATATTCAACCAAAGAGATATGGGTGTAATCACATTCAAGTTTTTGAATAAAGTGTTTCGCATAAGGAATGGTTACCGCCTGAGCATACGCTGCATTTGCCGCTTCGGCATACGCACGTACTAAACCGCCCGGGCCAAGCTTAGTCCCACCGAAATAACGCACGGTGATTATCGCGGCATTGATCAGATCATGTCCTTGTAATACCGCTAAGGTAGGTTTACCCGACGTACCCTTCGGTTCCCCGTCATCTCCGCTGTATTCGACAATCTGATCGTATTCGTTAAGATAACGATAGGCACTGACAAAATGGACGGCTTTGGGATGCTCCGATCGCAACTCTTGCATCTTCTCCTCGTACCGTTGATACGGAAATAAAAAAGCGATAAATTTCGATTGTTTGATTTCTATCGAATCGGTAAATAATGTTTCTAACGTTTTCATATTGCTCGCAATCCATAATCCGGTTTCTCTGTATTACTATCTTATCGTTTTAATTGACGTTTTTTTCATCATTATTTAAAACAATAATGTGATATAGTTGTGATTAAATAGCCCTAAAGAGATAAACTACCCTATGAAATTTTTGTGGACACTTTTCTCTATTATTTTTTTGCTTCATGCGAATGAACCGCAAGAGCATCCAAAACTGCCTTTGAGCCAAAGTCTTCCCTTGCTTCAGACTATTGAACATCATGCCCTTGTTTTGGGGGAAGGTTCAACCAAAGTATATGTTTTCATTGATCCTTTTTGCCCAAATTCGAGGAATTTTATCGCATTAATTGATGAAAATGCCAAAATGCGTTCCAAGTACACCTACTATTTCTTTCTTTATGAGCTGAAACGCTTTAACTCTGCACCAATGATTGCAAAGATTTACAGTTCCTCCAATCCTATCGATGCGCTCAAAAGGGTAATGATCCTCGACCAGAATCTTCCTGAAATGACAAACCCCTCTGTTTCAGGTAAAATTCTCCAAATTTCAAATGTTGCCCAAGCACTCGATGTCTATAAGCGCCCCTATATCATTATGGTCAAAAGAGAGAACTAATGTATTACGATACCCCGAGCATGACCCCTTATATACGTTTTATCAAACGTTATCGTATCTATATATTGGCCGCCTATATGTTCTTTGGGGTCCTTTCATTAGTTTTTTTTAAACCGGAATTTATTTCATCCGACAGTTTAATGTGGCTTGATGAGTCAAAAGAGTATCAAAAAACGCTCTCCCGAGAACTCAGCCCCGGATATGTGAGCCGACTGGATATTGATCTCGACCGCTTTGACGAGCAAAGTAAATCGGATCTTAAACAACTCCATACCCGATTAAGTGCAATCCCTTCCGTCAGCAGAGTCGACTCCCTGTTCAGCTCCCATTATATCTACAATAATACGGATGGAAGCGATTCTTCACTTGTTCAAGCACTTGATATCAATGATCTTAACATCAGTGAACTCAAACAGCTAGTGCACACGTTGCATACACCCTATATCCCATATGTCGACCAGGATTTGAAATCGTTTCATTTTTATATCTATTCCCTATCCCCGATCTCAATAGACTCCCTTCCGATTCATTTTCACCATAAGTTTTTCTCTATGGAAGATGCTCCGATTAAGTGGACGACCTTATTTCTCTATTCCGTTCTCATTCTGGCAATGCTGATTTTAATTTTTCGCCTTATTTTCAAAAATTATATTTCAATTTTTTCTTCTCTCGCGGTTGTAACCTTCACTTTAATCGGTACATTTACCTTAATATGGCTTATGACAGGTGTATCAAAAGTGTACATTGCCCTGACGCTAATGGTTTCAGGTATAGCGCTTGTAGATAGTTTGTACTTTTATTATCGATGGCATGTCTCTCACTATAAGGCTGACAGTGAACGCTCGTTACTTAAAGCCGTTAACCGAAATATCACCCCCGCCTTATGGACTACCATCATCACACTACTCGGGTTAGGTTCTCTTCTGTGGGTTGATTCCGCCATCATCCGACTTTTATCTCTCAGTATTATCTTTGCATCCTTGATCTCCTATATTCTCAATATAACCCTTCTCCCCGCCTTACTCAGTTATTTCAGCGTTCTTCATCCCAAAGTAGAATTCGGTCGATACGGCTATCTGTTTGCCAAAAACGAAATCCATTACAATAAGGGCTATCTGCTCCTCTTTTTAAGTGTGACCGCGATCGTTGCGGCAATCGGGGCCTATTATATGGTTATGAAACCGGAGCGGCTGTTTGCCCAAAGTGTTAATGAACATATTCTAATCGCCAAAATCCCCTACAAAACTATTGATTTGGAAACGATCACTAAGCTAAAAGAGTTCGAGGCAGACCTTAAAAAATCCAATAAGGGGGTGGGGGAAGTCACTTCCCTGGCTTCGGTTTTATCCTTACTCAATCACGCAAACACGGGCTCCAATATTTGTGATGAACAAAATCTGATGCAAGCGCTTTTCTTTCTCGAGCTTTATGACCTTGAAGAAAACTATTTTGAAAACGGTGCGTTCACCATTACCATCCATCTCGAACACGCCGATAAAATTGCTATTATGCAGTGGCTGCAGTCCTATCGTAAATTGGATATCTTTTTTGCCGATTACGATAGCCTGATCAGCAGTGCCAAGATAGATAAAATGGTTCTGCTCGGAATCTCTTTACTCAGTGTCTTGATCATTATCGGACTTATTATGGGGAGAATTTTCCGTAAATACAATTTGATTTGGGTCGGATTCATTGCCAATGCCATCCCGATTATATGGTTTGGGCTTTTTCTTGAAACGGTCCATATTCCACTCAGCCTGGAAGTTCTTATCGCTATGACTTTAAGTGTCGGACTCTCTTCGGACGCTACCGTCCATTTTGCTTTCAAATATTTTAGAAGCCGCTATTTCGGACGGACACAAAGGCATTCACTTGAAGTTATGTTCTTTTATGCCGGAATTCCGGTGGTCATTGGATCACTCATGCTTGCAACGATATTTACATTGCTGGCTTTTACACCGATCCATTCTCTTCAACTGATCGGCGGATTTGGGGCAATTTTGGTCCTCCTTTCACTTCTCGTTGATCTCTTTATCCTTCCCGTCTTGCTCCTCGCTATTGACCCATTTCAAAATCCGAGCTAATCACCGTAGCAACGGATACGGCCATGTGCTATTTGGGGAGTCTGATAACAGCTCAGCCCCTCATCTGCATTTTCACACGCGACATCGCCTGTAAACAAGCATTTTCGCAATATATAATCTCAACTCTCCGGCAATCACGATTTTTTTCGATACATACCGTTTGCTACTTTCTGTTCTATAACCGCTTCAACACTGTTTTCGTAGAGCTTAAAACAGATTTGAAGAAGCTGCTTGGAATTCTCGGAAATACGTTACAATAACCGATGTTTAAAAAAGCGCACGAAGCACTCCAGCAATGGTATCAGGAAAACGGTAGGCACGACCTGCCCTGGAGACGTACAAACGATCCGTATAAGATCTATGTGAGCGAAATAATGCTCCAACAAACACAGGTCAAAACCGTCTTGGAACGGTTCTATTTTCCCTTCCTCGAAGCCTTCCCGACACTCGAAGATTTAGCCTGCGCGAGTCTCGATGATGTCCTGAAAAAATGGGAAGGTTTAGGCTACTACACCCGTGCCCGCAATCTCCATACGGCAGCTCGGCAATGTGGAGGGACATTACCGGACAATGCCTCGGAGCTAATGAAACTTCCGGGTATCGGACGCTCAACGGCCCATGCGATTGCAGCGTTTGCTTATCGGGAACCGCTTCCGATACTCGATGCCAACGTCAAACGGATCCTTCACCGCTACTTTGCCGTAACCAAACGGGATGAAAAAAAGCTCTGGGAGTGTGCGTATACCCTCTTCGACGTAAACCACCCATTCGAATACAACCAAGCAATGATGGACCTGGGCTCCACAATCTGTTTAGCTAAAAAGCCGCTGTGCTCGCTTTGTCCCTTTGAACCGGGGTGTGCAGGGAAAGGATCGCCGCTCGCCTATCCTGAAGGCAAAATTCAAACTCCAAAACCGCTTCGGTTACGTTCGATTATCCTCTACCGCCGTGAAAATCGATATGCGCTTAAACGCCGAAACAGCCGTTTTCTACATGGATTATGGGGATTTGTCGAAACCGATGCCTCCGTAAGAGAACCGTATCTTGGAGAACTAAAACAACATTATTCTCATTTTATACTGGAAGCGAAAGTCTATTTGAGTGATCAGGATTTTGATGATGAAGAGTATGAATGGTTTGGACTTTCTGAAATCGCAGCCCTCTCCCTCAGCCGTGCAGACCACAAAGCCCTTATGTTATTACGCTATAATTTGGAAAAAGAGGGAGGGTGTGTATGATTAAAAAAGTCAAAAATTATTTTTTCAGTACATTTCGTGAAATTTTTCTTTATCACCACTCTTCATTGGAATTTCGTGCCAAAACCTATGCACTGTTTATTGCTGCTTCCAATGAATCATTAACCTATTATCAAAAAAGACTCGAAGAGATCGCTTCTGAAGTTTATACTGAACCTGACCGTGCAGCGGCTTTGATAATGACCGTACGCGAATATTTAAATTCCATTCAGATTAAGAAGCATTCAGGAGAAGAAGCACTGCTTATCGAAATCATCCGTGAACTGCGCATGATCCCTCGATATGCCCTTAAAATCGAGCCGGATCACCTTGAACGTTTGCGCGAATGTACGTATGATGCCGATGCGAAAATTTATCAATCCCGCTTAATCGATTTTTTGAAGCAAAAGAGATTTGATTACGAAGAGTCTAAACGATAAAACGTTCCGGATCAAAAAACGTGTCATCGCTAATATGGCCAAATGCCGAATTGATCGAAACAAAAAGATCAGGATACTTTTGCTCCATCTCATAAAGCATTGCTTTCATACTCGCACGGGCATGCGGCATTTTAACATCAAAACGCATCGACGGACAGGCTTCGTCACCGATCGTTGGCATTTCATTCTCCAAAGCACATGCTGAAAGCTGCCGTTCACGAAGTTGAATAAGGGGACGGATGACCATCAGGCCGTTACCGGCTTTATACTTTGGTGCAAGTGCACGCATATGTCCGTTGTAAATAAAATTCATAAAAAAGCTCTCAGCAGCATCATCGAGATGGTGCCCCAACGCTACTTTATTGCACCCGTATTCTTTCGCTGCACTGTAAAGTGCACCTCGTCGCATTCGGGAAAAAAAACTGCAAAACGAGGAGTTCTGTCGAATTTTATCGGCAGCAATTTCATAGGTGTTCGTTTCATAGACACGGTGGGGAACCCCGTGCTCGGCACAATGGGCTACGAGCGCGGAAAGGTCTTCCCCCATTCCGTACGTCACCGTAACCGCGAGGATTTCAAAACGAAACGGAGCGCGCCGTTGCTGTTCCATCATTGCATGAACCATTGTCAGCGAATCTTTGCCACCGCTAAGCCCTACAAGGATTTTATCCCCCTCTTCAATGAGACCGAATGTTGCATTCGTGCGCCCGACCTGACGCATAATTTTTTTACTGAGTTTAATGCCCAAGACGTTTCACCATCTCTAAAATAAATGCGGCACTTACCTGTGCCGAACTTTGTAAAAAAGTATCAAAATCGATTCCGGCTTCTCCGTCAGCACTGTCACTGATCGCACGAAGAATAAAAAAGGGGATATCAAAGTTATGGCAAACACACGCTACACTCCCCCCCTCCATCTCTAGGGCATCAGCATTGAACGTTTTTGCAATCCACTCTTTTCGCTCTGCACTAGCAACAAATTGATCTCCCGTCGCAATAATCCCTTCGTACAACTCAATCCCCATATCCACAGCCACTTCAACGGCAAGTGAGCGTAACCCCTCATCCGTATCGATCATAACAGATCCTTCGGGAATATATCCGTATGGATGGCCAAAGGCGGTTATATCAACATCATGCTGACACAAAGAGCTGGCCATTACCAGATCCCCGATTTTTAATTCTTTAGAAATTCCCCCCGCTACACCGCTAAAGAGGAGTTTTTCAACACCGAAATGTTCACACATAACCGATGCGGTAATTGCGGAAAACACTTTCCCTATTTTCGAATAAGCAATAACCAGTTGATGTTCGCCGTATTGAGCCTCATAAAAAACATTTCCGGCATATTCCACGGTGCTGTATTCGCCTACGGCTTCCAAAATAGGCGAAATTTCTTCACGCATCGCCCCCATTATCGCTATTTTCATCACTATGACCTTTTATGATTTTTTTTTCGCTATGTAGCGTCCAAGTTTTTGAAGACAATGGTTCAATTCAACCGTTTTGGCATTGGATTCAAACAGTGGAAGGGTATATTCGCACGCTCCGACCGGTGTAATGACACGGCTCCCGCCCCAAAAGCCCAATCCGTCTTCAAATCCGACGCGATTGACGAAAATGACATAATTGTGACTCAGTAATGCCGTTGATTTGAGTAATACGTCCCATTGCGATTCAATATCAATGCCGTTTTCATCAAATCCGCGTGCCGGTGAAGCCGCAAGTACATAAACGATATCCGCTTCTGACGCAGCAATCGCAGCAATCGTTTCAGCACGCCACAAATCTTCACAAATAACCATGACCGCATATCCGTAGGGAGTTTCAAATGCCTCTATTGTTCGGCCTGAAGCAAAATACCGCCCCTCTTCAAACATGCCATATGTTGGGAGATGGTTTTTATGATGGATGTGAAGCAATTTCCCTTGTGAAAAATACAAAGCACTGTTGTAAACATGATCATCATCCCAAAGTGCCGCACCGATTACAATATCGACCTGCTGACTTGCCACGGCAAGCTCAGCCAACTCACCGATTTTCCATGCATCTTCGTACAGTTTGTCTTGGAGTAAATAGCCGCTTAAAGAGAGTTCGGGGAAAACAAGAACATCAGCACCTTTGTTTTCTTCTATCAAAACTAAAATTTCCGCAAGATTTGAACGGTTCAGCTTCGGTGCCGATTGGATCAGAGCAACCTTCATTACAGTGCTTCGCAAACCTTGGCTAACGATTCCATATCAGAAATCCCCAATGTCTCTACATTCGGTGCATTCCGTTTATTTAATCCTTTAAGAACGGCTCCGTTGCCGAATTCTATCATCAAATCAATCTCGTCAGCTATCGCTTCAATCGATTGTTTATATTTAACCGGTTGAATCAATTGCACTTTGAGAAGATTCAGCGCTTCGGTTTTTGTAGAATATTTCTCTGTCGTAACATTGGAAACGATCGGTGCACTAAAAGTATCATTTACCATCTGTTCCATCGCAACGCCCAGTGGTTCCATAGCACTTGAGAGTAAAGGACAATGGCTTGCAATCGACATATTCAACAACAAGGCCCGTTTGGCACCGGCTTCTTTAAATACGCTTTCCATTGATTGAAGATCTTCTTTAATACCGGCAACGACCAGCTGACCGTTTTGGTTGAAATTAGCCGGCCAAACTTTTTTCCCCTCTGCATTAGCTTTGACGCATAACTCTTCGACGACAGAGTCATCCAATCCCAAAATTGCCATCATTCCGGCATTGATCTCTTCACATGCCTGAGACATCAATTTCCCCCGTTTATGGACCAGTTCAACCGCATCAACGTAGTCGATAGCGCCGCTCGCACACAACGCGCTGAATTCTCCTAATGAATGGCCTAGGAACAATTCCGCTTCCGTTGGACATTGTTCTTGAAATAGTTTATACGCGATCATGGAAATAAGCAAAATTGCCGGTTGTGTATATTCGGTTTGATCAAGCTGTTCATTCGCTTCAAACAAAAGTTTTGAAAAATCAACTCCGATACGTTCGCCCGCTTTATCAAACATTTCACGTGCCGTTGCACTGTTGTCATAAAACGATTTTCCCATCCCGATGCTTTGTGACCCCTGCCCGGGAAAAATCATTGCGATTTTTTTTGACATTAATTTTCCTTCGTTTCTAATTGATATTCTGAATGATCTGAAATTTTTTTACGTAATGTATTTCGGTTTAACCCCAACCGCTCCGCCAATTGCAATTGAGATTTAAAACGTTTGATTCCAGCCCGGATCAATGGAACTTCATACAAATGTAAAAAAGCCCTGTAATCGTTGTTGCTTCCAAGCTTTTCTTCAAGGTAATGTTCCATTATCCCCATCAAATCATTCTCATTAATACTATCAAAAAGATAATGCAAATAGACTTGTCGTCGAAGGGATATCGCGTTTTCACTCAAATCGGGAATAAACCCGTTTAGATCAAATGGCTCAGATTTTCCAAGAGTATTACGTGCTTCTTTGACAAAAATATCGATCAAAGCTGTAACGTCTTCACTCCGTTCAGATAAAGGTGGTAAAGCTAAACGAATGGTAAAAATCTCATCCAACTGATCTTGTGAGTAACGTCCGCCGCCGGTTGCAATGACGCGTGTACGTGTCTTTTGGATTGTTTCAATAAGTCGCTTCAAGTTGGCTACATTATCGAGATGATGAATAATAACATCACTGTTCGATTCCAACGCATCTAATAGTTCATCAAAATGACCTGCATCTATGATCGGCGCATGCGGAAGTATATAACGGGCCAGGGTAAGCTTTCCGGTACCGCGCTCACCGAAGATGATAGCATTTACCCCTAATCCCTTGAGCAAATTAGCCGTTTTAAACGCCTCTACAGAGGCGCTTGAGGCGGTTAAAAAATTAGTGGCATCCACAGCCGTGATTTCCGCCACTTCCACAACATCCACTATCATCCACTTTATTTTCTGCAGGAATACCGGTCATGGCTTCTTCGGCAGATGCATCACGGACATTCATAATAGTTACCGTAAACATCAAATCTTTACCGGCAAGAGGGTGATTGAAATCGATGACGACCATATCGTCTTTGATCTCTTTGACCATAACTTGAACCGTACCGCCATCTTCGCCTTGACCGTATAATGTCATACCAACGTTCAAGTCAATTCCCGCAAATTGTTCACGCGGAAGCTCTTGTTGTGCTTCTTCATTGTAATCGCCGTATGCATCGGCAGCTTTTACAAGAACATCACCTTTATCACCCATGTTCATATGTGCGATACCTGCTTCTAAACCTGGAATGATTTGTCCTTTTCCGATCATGAATGTTAATGGATGTCCACCAACGTTACTATCTACTACAGTTCCACCATCACGAACTTCATATTCGATGGAAACAATTTGATTGTTTTCAATTGCCATTTTATTAGCCTTCATTTAAGATTTTGCGATTGTAGCACATTTACCTATACTCACGCTGAAAACGTCTATTTAGAACCCTGTTGATTATTTCAACTTAGCTAAATAGGCTGCAGCCTCTTTTGCCGCACCGCTTCCGTTATATTTGGAAATCGTTGCCTGATAAAATGTTTTAGCCATTGCGATATCCCCTGTTCTTTCCATGGCCATGGCTGAGTGCAGCAAAAGCGTAGGCATATAACCGGCTTTTTCATTCCGTGATGCACTGTCTTTAAAATACAAAATAGCCTCTTTATACGATTGGCGTTCAAATAACGTTTCACCAATCATATAATACGATTCGGGCAATTTATATTTATTCCGGATCATTTTTTGATAATAGGCTTGTGCTTCGGCATATTTTTTCTGCTCAAATAATCTCTTTGCCTCGTTTTCAAGACCGATGTTATCCAGTTTATCTATTGTTACTTCAGAAGCCGATGGACTTGACCCCAATTTTAATTGTTTAATCAATTCACCGAACTGTTCTTTAGTGACATAGTTACTGCTAATCGTATCGATGGCATGGGATAATTCCTCTAACAATGTTTTCAATTGAGAAATATTTTCCGTATTTGCAGAAACCTGTTTCGTTAAATTATCCAATTTTACATTCTGTTCATTTTCCAAAGCCAATTTTTCATTGATTTTTTGCAATGAAAGAGCTTGTTCGTTCGCCCGCTCCCCCAGACCTTCAATAATTCCTTGCATTCCGTCCAAACGTTCGGTAACCGTTTCAACTTTTGCACTTTGCATATTGTTTTTTTGCAAAACCGATTGAATCACTTTTTTGTTTTCAAGAATCAATTTTTCTTCATTGGTCAGTCCATACGGATTCGGGTGATTTAAGTCACCGGCACCGAAGACTGATGGCTCGGCTGCATTTGCGGTAGCCGACAAAAAAAGTAGTAGAACTAAATAGTGCCGCATTTATTGAAGCTTAAAGTCTACACGACGATTTTTAGCCCAGCACTCTTGAGTTTTGTCCAAACATGTAGGATTCCCCTCTCCCAAACTGACCATGCTGATTGAATCACTGTTGATCCCACCGTTGACCAATGCACTTTTAACAGCATTCGCACGTTTGAGCCCTAAAGCAAAATTATATTCATCACTGCCGAATTCATCGCAATTACCTTCCAATTTAAAGCTCTTCCCTTTAAGTGACGCATTATTTTTGTTAAGTACATCGATCATATCTTCACGGATGTCGTATTTGTCAAAATCGAAATAGACGCTGACAATTTGCCCATTAACAACACTGACACTATTTATTACAGGTGTTTCATTACTGACATTTGTTTCGGTGATGGGAGCAATAACATTTGCTGCATCAGCCGTAGCTGTATTCACCGTTGTAGAAGCATTTTCGGTGATTGGTGCACTAACTGCGGCCTGTGGTGACGCTACTACGTTCGCATTACTGCTCACAATATCCGCATTTGTGGCGGCATTGGAGGTTGTTACCGTTGCTGCCGGTGCGTCAGAGCTGATAGCGACAGGCGCAGTACCAACATTTTGAGTTGCATCAATTGCAGGCTCTTTTGAGCTACATCCACTTAATACCAGCATCGCTACGGTTGCACTTAGAAAAGCAACATTTTTCATCATAATTTCTCCTTAAAATTTGTACTGCAATAATCATAACCAAGAATTGTAAACGTTAAAATTACCAATCAATTGATTGTATTTTACCAATTCTGAGTGGAAATGCAAAACTTTTGTTTATTCCCAAACGTATAATACCCAGAGAACTCCGTGATTTTTCTTGTTTGATATATAATATTGCTTCTCCGTCGGATGAATATTTTGGATAGTCATTTTCCCCGCTCGAGGTTAAACGTCTATTGCTTCCTGAGGTTAATGACATCAAATGCAAATTAAACATATTACCACTGCCGTCATCATTGGTTTCGCGCCCTTTATAGACTAAAAAATTTTTATACGACGTTAGAGAAGAATTATTGCGTCCGTGAAACACCAATTGATTCACGGCATTGGACCCAGGACGTGTCACGAATACATTTGGGTATCCGAAGCGATTAGAGACAAATGCGATGGAGCCGTCTTCCATAAATTGTCCGTTCACATCAATCCCGGGGTAATTGGTAATTCGCATTTTTGTATCGTTTGTCAAATCATACAAATAAATATCCGGTTGCCCATCCGGAGCCAATGTCAACAAAAGTTTGTTGCTATTCTCATTCACATCGGAACAAACCGCCATTCCGTCAGAACTGATTAACTTTGTTTTTTTACCGCTTACGATGTCCATTTTATATATAGTGGGTCTATTCTCGGAAAAAGATGTAAAATAGAGATGGGTTTGTTCTTTATTGGCCCATTTTACAAAACCGAACATTCCACCGCTTAATAATACCTGTTGATAGGTGAGAGTATAGTCTGCTGCGACAATCTCTGACTGTCGAGGTCCGGTCAATCGGATAAAAAGAACTTTTCTTTTTATCCATTCCATGGATGTACCGCCCAACTTATTATTGATGTCATACGCAATGGTATGCGCCAAAAAAATCATCATCGTATCTTGTTTTAAAAAATACGTTTTTGAAAAAAGTGAATTCTCCCCACGAAGGAGTTTTACATCTGCTTTAACGCCGCCTACGCCATCTTCAGTTAAGCGGTAACGTAACAGATAACTTGAATTTTTATGGATGGGGGCCGGATCAGCACTCTCATAAGAGACAGTTGCATAATTATCATCAACACTAAATAATGACACGACGTTCATATCTGCTTTTAACATTGCAAAAAACTTTTGTGTTTTATCATTGCTTACCACTGAAGCGTCTTCAATGGAAAGTGTTATATTGGAATCTACCTCTTTTATAACCTCAATAGTTGCATCCGCACTCCACACTGATTGGAATAAAAAAAGGAAAAAGAAAAATATTCTCAACCTTACCCCTTAGCTGTTAAAATAAATTCTATATCCGTATCGATATCATCCGGATGTTTGGGAAATACTACGTTTTGTAATCGCTCTTTTAGCCAATCCACTTCTGTATTCAACGCTTCATTATTCGAATAAACAATAATTTTATAATTGAGCATTCTACCAACTGCACTGATGCTGACACGAACGCGTACGGCACTGCCGCTGCTACCGACGGGAGGATGAAAATTCGCATAGACTAAAGCATGAATCTTAGCATGATATTCATTTACAGTTGGACCGCTTGATCCGCTTTTTACAACCATTTTCAAAGAGGGCTTCGCCAAATTAAATTCTTTCACTTTCTCGGACATATGCATCTTTTCATTCGGCAAAGCAAGTTGATTCTCCAACATGCTTAATTTCTCTAAACGCTTCCGTTCTTCAATGATTTTTTCGACGTTATTCTGAGGTTTAATTTGCGCAAAAAGCTCGGATAGTTCTGGAGTCTTTCTCGATTCGCTTTTTGTCTCTTTCTTTGAAACCGGCTGAGGGGGCGTTTCTTTGAGCGGTTTATCTAATGTGGGTTCTTTTGCAGGCGCAGTTGTCTCGACAGGTTGGGTTTCAACATGTTCTTCTTCTACTGTCACAGGCGCAGGAATATCAATATCTTCAATCGAAACTGAAATGAAATCACTTTTTTTTAAGGCAAATTGTTCTGGAAATGATAAAAGTTTACTACTGTAACCAATTATTACAATCAGAGAGAAAAAGAAGAAGAGGGAAATGAAACCGCTAATAAAAAAATAGCGTTCTTGATTAAAACCCATTTTACAGTGTCTCCGATAGAAACTTTAAAATACGTTTATCCATTTGTCGCTAATGAAACATCTCTGAAACCGGCTTGTTTTACAGCACCTAAAACCGACATCACTTTTCCATAGTCGAGTGTTTGATCTGCACTGATTAGCACGGTAGCTTCATGATCCAATCTCTGTGAAAAAAGTAAAAAATTATCACTGAAGGTATCCAATTCAAAGGATTCACGATTAACCGAAATTTTTCCTTCTCGATTAATTGTGATATGGACAGGAGGGATTTTGCTCAACTCTTTTTGCTCAGAACCTTTTGGAAGACGTATCAGCTCTTCATAGACGATATTAGGGGAAATAACCATCAAAATAGCTAATAAAACCAGCATCACATCCACAAGCGGAGTGATATTGAGTTCCGGTTTTTCATCCCAGTCAAACACGCTCATCCGACCTTAGAGAGGAGAGCGTCACCTTGCATTCGGATCAATCCAGAAAGTTCAAACGCCTTACGTTTTAAAATTTGATGATAGGTATAAGCAAAAATGGCTACAAAAATACCGGATGCGGTTGCGATCAATGCATCCGAGACACCGGAAGCAATTATACTCATCGTACCGCTTGCCTGTCCGATATGAGAAAACGTCCCCAAGATAGAAACAACCGTTCCAAAAAGACCTATAAAAGGTGTTGTAGAAGCTACAACGGAAAGAAACATCAACCCTTTAGTTGCCTCTTTTGTTGCTGCATAAGAAGCCATATCGAATAAAGCTTTAGAGGAGGAAGAGGCCTTTGTAAAATGACTTAGATAGGAATATTCCGGTATTGAATGTGAGCCAAGCAATAAAGATTCAAGCGATTGATTTTCGGTAGAAATCCATTGAGAAAGGGAAAAATAACGGTAAAAGAAGATCCAATTTACGGCAATAAAGTAGAAAGAAAGCACCAGTAACACCGCTAATGTTACCGGATGGCTTTTATCATAAAAATCTACGAATGTTTGAAACATCGAGTTATACTAAATGATGTGCTGCAGATTCTATACGTGCTGAAACAGAAGCAATCATTGCACTCGAATCAGCAACGCTGTTGATAAGTGATTTAGCTTCATCAAGAGCTTTAGCTATATCGCCTTCACTCTCACCGCGGATTGCGACAGCACCATCTACTAAAACAACAACTTTGTTTTGCGTAATTTGGACAACTCCCCAATTCACAACAACGGATTCGGTTTTACCATTCTCTTTGACAATGTCCACTACACCTGCTTGAAGCAATGTAGTTAAAGAGACGTGTTCAGGGAGGACACCAAATTCCCCTTCTTCACCCGGGAGGGTGACACTTTTAGCTGGTCCGTTATAGATAGGACCGCTTGGTGTTAGCACTTCTAATTGGAGTGTTTCCATAGTGTTTCCTTTAAGGCGAGAAGCAATTACTTGCTTTTCATTTTAGCAGCTTTTTCAATCGCCTCGTTCATATCACCAACCATATAGAATGCACCTTCTGGCAAGTGATCGTATTCACCTTCAAGAATTCCTTTGAACCCTTTTAGTGTATCTTCAAGTGAAACATATTTCCCTGGAGAACCGGTAAATACTTCCGCAACGAAGAAAGGTTGAGAAAGGAATTTCTCGATTTTACGTGCACGTTCAACTGTCGATTTATCATCTTCAGAAAGTTCATCCATACCAAGAATCGCGATGATATCTTGTAAATCTTTGTATTTTTGAAGTGTTTTTTGAACACCGCGTGCAACACTATAGTGCTCTTCACCGATAATTTGCGGATCGAGCAAACGTGATGTTGAATCCAATGGGTCAACCGCAGGATAAATACCTTTTTCAGCAATTTTACGGTTAAGAACCGTTGTCGCATCCAAGTGAGCAAATACAGAAGCCGGAGCCGGGTCTGTCAAGTCATCCGCAGGTACATATACGGCTTGAACCGAAGTAATCGAACCTTTTTTGGTTGAGGTAATACGGTCTTGAAGAGCACCCATTTCACGCGCCAATGTCGGCTGGTAACCAACGGCTGATGGGATACGCCCAAGAAGTGCCGACATCTCAGAACCTGATTGTGCGAAACGGAAGATATTATCGATGAACATCAATACATCAAGCCCTTTCTCATCACGGAAATATTCTGCCATGGTAAGACCGGTAAGCGCGATACGGTTACGTGCTCCCGGTGGTTCAGACATTTGACCGTAGCACAGTGCAACTTTGTCCAAAACGCTTGATTCTTTCATCTCATGATAAAGGTCATTACCTTCACGTGTACGTTCACCGACACCCGCGAAAACAGAAAGACCATCATGCCCGTGAGCAACGTTATGAATCAATTCCATAATGATAACGGTTTTACCAACACCGGCTCCACCGAATAGACCGACTTTACCACCTTTTGCATAGGGAGCCAAAAGGTCAACAACTTTAATACCCGTTTCGAACATCTCAGTTTTTGTGCTTTGATCAACAAGTGCTGGAGGATCACGGTGAATAGACCAAGTATCACAATCAGTTACTTGGTCTCCGCCGTCGATTGTTTCACCGATAACGTTGAAGATACGTCCAAGTACTTTTTCACCTACTGGAACTTTAATAGGTCCACCGGTAGCTGTTGCAGCCATACCGCGAACAAGACCTTCAGACATATCCATGGCAATCGTACGTACGCGGCCGTTTCCAAGGTGGGCAGCTACTTCAAGAACAAGACGAGTCGTATTCCCTTCAACACTTACATTTACTTCGATTGCGTCGTTAACCGCAGGCAAATAGCCTTCGAAATCAACATCAACAACCGGACCAATTACTTGAGCAATTTTACCAATCATTCTTTCCTCCATAATTATTTCATCGACTCGACGCCGCTGATAATCTCAATAAGTTCAGTCGTGATCGCTTCTTGTCGAGCTTTGTTAAACTTGACTTTCAACGAATTAACCATTTCTTTCGCATTATTTGTAGCAGCATCCATTGCTTGCATTCGCGCACTGTGTTCTGCCGCAACAGAATCAATCAAAGCGTAATACATATTGTATTCAGCGTATTTAGTTACTAACGAATCTAACATTTTTTCTTCGTCTTGTGCTTCAAGCTCCAACATAGTGTTGTCCGCTTTATCACAATCATAACTATCTACATTGACCGGTAAAACACGGTTGATATGTAACTCTTGGGTAATGACATTCATATAACCGTTATAAACGATATATACCGCATCAATTTTACCCTCTTTGAAATCATTGATCGAACGGGTCATAAATTCACTCGAACGTTGCATATCTGGAGCAGAACTAAGATTTTTAACTTGATCAAGCATCTCTACTTCATTATAGTTAAAAAATTCAATCCCTTTTTTTCCGATACCGCGAAGGCGAACTTTTACCTTTTTATTTTTGTATTCACTCATCAAACGCTTAACAGCCTTGATCGTCTGCATATTAAATCCTCCGCAAAGGCCTTTGTCTGCAGTTACAAAAATAATATCAATCATTTCAGGAGCATTATTTTCAACAAAACATCGGTTTTCAATCCCGCCTACTTTATTGCATTTCACACGTCCTGCGATTTCAGCTATTACTTGATTCGTTTTTTGGGCGAACAGTCGTGAACGTTTCGCAAGCTCTTCCGCACGGCGAAGTTTCGCCGTTGAAACAAGCTTCATCGCACGCGTAGTTTTTTGCGTGTTCGAAACACTCTTAATCTGTCGTTGAATCTCTTTCAAGTTAGCCATAAAGATCCTTATTCAGCAACGAAAGTAGATTTAAACTCTTCGAGTGCTTTTTTCATCATTGCCATCGTTTCATCATCGATTTTGGATGTGTTACGAATATTTTCAAGAATTTGTGGATATGACGCTTCAACGAACGGATAAAGATCCGCTTCGAATTTCACAACAGAACCCGCTGAAATATCATCTAGGTATCCTTCATTTCCTGCAAAAATGATCAATGCTTGTTTTTCAGCACCCAATGGAGAGTATGGAGGCTGTTTCAAAACTTCAACCATTCGTTGACCACGTTCAAGCTGCTTACGGCTTACTTCATCCAAGTCAGATGCAAATTGTGCAAACGCTTGAAGCTCACGGTATTGTGCAAGGTCTAGACGCAATGTGCCGGCAACTTGTTTTGTCGCTTTAATTTGTGCAGCACCACCGACGCGTGAAACTGAAAGACCTACGTTGATCGCCGGTCTAATACCTGAATTAAACAAATCAGTTTCCAAGAAAATCTGACCGTCAGTGATCGAAATAACGTTCGTTGGGATATACGCCGCAACGTCACCCGCTTGAGTTTCGATGATTGGAAGAGCGGTCAATGAACCTGCACCCATTTCATCATTCAATTTAGCGGCACGCTCCAATAAACGGGAGTGTAGATAGAAAACGTCACCCGGATATGCTTCACGGCCCGGAGGACGGCGAAGGATCAAGGACATTTCACGGTAAGCTACCGCATGTTTGGAGAGATCATCGTAAATGATCAAACCATGACGTGCATTATCACGGAAATATTCACCCATAGTTACACCGGTATACGGAGCAAGAAATTGTAATGCCGCTGCTTCTGATGCCGGTGCATTAACGATAATAGTGTATTCAAGTGCACCGTGATCTTCCAAACGTCGGATTACTTGAGCAACGGTAGATTCTTTTTGACCGATTGCGACGTAGACACATACTACACCGTTACCTTTTTGGTTGATAATCGTATCCAATGCAACAGTTGTTTTACCGGTTTGGCGGTCACCGATGATCAACTCACGTTGACCACGCCCGATCGGAACAAGTGCATCAATTGCTTTAATACCGGTTGCCATTGGTTCATGAACTGATTTACGCGCCATGATTCCAGGTGCTTTTTCTTCAACAAAACGAACTTCTGTTGTTTCAATCGGCCCTTTTCCGTCGATCGGTTCACCAAGAGCATTGACAACACGACCAAGAAGAGCGTCACCTACCGGTACACGTAAAAGACGTCCAAGACGTTTTACGGACATACCTTCTCGAAGACCTTTCCCTTTACCAAGAACTACAACACCGACACTGCTCTCTTCAAGGTTCATTACCAACCCACGAGTACCGTCTTCGAATTCAACCATCTCACCGGCCATAACATTATTCAGACCATATACTTGAGCGATTCCATCTCCGTATGAGACGATTTTTCCGGTTTCATTAATATCTACATTAAGTTCGAAATTCTCAATTCTTTCTTTAATGATTGAACTGATTTCGTCTGCTTGTACTTTTGCTACCACTATTTCTCCTTTCCCGAGGGTTAAATTGCTTTTAAAATATGCTCAATCAACTGAGCATTAAGACGGTTTTTTGAAAAATTAATTTCAACATTTAAATCATCAACTTCGACACGGATACCGTCAAAATCAGAAGCTACGTAACTTAACGAAATCATTGCTCCCATTTTATTCCCTAAATCACGTGCAATTGCTTCTACAGAAACTTGATCAACGACATTACTGCTGTAAATACGTCCTGTAAATGTGCGATTTGCTTTTGAAATTTCACGACTCAACTGTTCAGATATTGCCGGAATCAATAAAAGACGTCCATTTTCTGCCAACAACTTAATAAAGTTATTAACCAATGTACTGTTTGCCGGGGCAACCATGTCTAAAATCAATTGAGACTTTGAAGCATCACTAATGTCATTGCTGCGCATTATGTGATCGAATTTGTCGTTTTCATAAGCTTTTGCAACTGCTTCTAAAAGAGTGGCTAAATTCTCTAACGAAGAAGAGTCACAGCTTTCCATCAATGGTTTGATGTAACGTTTTGCAATTAGTTCATACTGCATTTATGCCACCTTCTTTTTCAAGATTTCGGTCATTGCTTCTTTACCAAGTGCTTCATTGCTACTATTCATTACTTCATTCATCACACCTTCAACGACGTCACGAACCATTTTACGTTGATCCAGATCCATCAATGCGCTGTTTTGTTTAGAAATAATTTCCATTTCTTGTTCACAGTGAAGCAAAATTTTGTCTACCAAAATTTTGTTCTCTTTTTTACTTGACTCTGCCAGTTCATTAGCAAAACGTTCAGCTTCTTCCACTTTGTTTTCAGCCATCTTTTTTAGTCGTTTTGATTCATTTAATCGCTCTTGAACTTTTTCAAGTTCACTCGCAATTCCTGAACTTCGTCCACTAAAATAATTTTTGACAGGCTCTGCCAAAATATAAAACAGAATCCCGGCAAATATCAGGAAGTTAACCGCTCTTTGTACGATATCAGTTGAGCCTTCTGCAGCAGCATCTGATCCAAAGAGATATGCACTAAGCAGTAATACTGTAACAATTATTTTACCCATTGCATACCTCAAATTTGACTAAGTTTTGCTGATACAGCAGATTGGAACGCAGGAACTTCATTTTGAAGCTCAGCAATCAACCGTGTTCTCTCTTGCGACAATTCGCTTTGAAACGTTGTGTACTCTAGTGCTAATTCAGCACGTTTTGTCTCTATTTTGCTATTTGCCAGCGCTTTGGCCTCAGCAATAACTTTTTCTCTTAATGCTGCTGCTTCCAGTTTAGCATCACTCATAATCTTCTCAGCTTTGGCATGAAATGCTGCGATTTCGGCATCGTTGTTTCCAACATGTTCCAAATCTTTTTTAATATCAGCATCCCGTTTTTCCATATAACTGAAAAGAGGTTTGTAAAGCAAACTGTTTAGCAGGGCAATAAGGACAAGGAAGACAATCAGTGTGCTGCCAAGCAGCATCGGACTTATATCTAACATACCACCTCCTAAAAGTTGCGTGATTATACAATTTATAAATTGAAGGGACAGTTAAACGTCAAAAGATATTAAGAAAGTAGGCCTAAAAATGATTCAATTTGATCATTGTCTTTAAATTCGATCGTCAATCTGTAACCTTTAGTGCCACTTTTATAACCAAGCAGATCTAAATGTTTTTTCAACGAACTAAAATCCAATTCCTCAACACTGCTACTGTCACGCTGAGCGGCCAATGGTGATTTTATTTTTTTCACCATGGTTTCAACATCACGAACACTCAGTTTTTGACCGATAACCGAATCAATCATCATCGCCTGTTCATTGGGTTCTAATCCTAAAATCACTTTTGCGTGTCCGGCCGTAATTTTACCCTCAATAAGAGCTTTACGTCCTTTTTCACTTAATTGTAACAATCGCAACGTATTGGTAATTTGTGTCCGACTCTTATGGACGGTTTGGGACAATTGCTCATGCGTTAATTCATGAATATCAATTAGCTCTTGATACGCTTGTGCCAAATCGATGGCATTAAGTTCGTCACGCTGAATATTTTCGATCAACGCTTGTTGTCGCATTTGTTCATCGCTGACACTGACAACAATAGCCTTTATCGTTTTATTTTTAGCCAGTTTGCTGGCACGTAAACGTCGTTCACCTGCGATGAGTATATATCCGTCAAGATCTTCTTTTACCACTACGGGCTGTAACAATCCATGCGTTTTAATGGAGTCTGCAAGTTCTGCTAAAGATTCTGAATCGAAATGTTTGCGTGGTTGATACGGATTAGGACGAATTTTAGCTAAAGCAATCTCTTCTACTCCGCCCCTTTTAGGTAGTTCATTGTCATACGCTTCTTCAATTTCACTGAGAAGTGCTCCAAGACCCCTGCCCAACGCCGATGCTTTTGCCATTTGATCCCTTTAGGCAATAATGGCATGTGCCAAATCTTGGTATGCCATTGAGCCGCTTGATTTTACATCATATAAAATTGCCGGTTTACCGAAACTCGGTGATTCCGCTAATTTAACATTACGAGGAATAACAATAAAATCATCACTTCCACCCGATTTAAAAAGCTTCGCTTGAAAATGTTGACGAAGATCGGCGAATACTTGGCGCGAAAGATTATTTTGCGCACTGTACATTGTCGGTAAGAATCCTTTAATCGTCAATTTCGGGTTGATCGTTTTTCTAACCAGTTTTACCGTATTCAGTAATTGAGCCAGCCCTTCCAACGCAAAAAATTCACATTGAATCGGAATAATGACTGAATTTGATGCTGAAAGTGCATTAATGGTCATCGGTCCAAGTGCCGGTGGAGAGTCAATAATAACGTAATCGTATTCGTCCTTAACCTGGGCAATTGCCCGTTTTAGGATCAGTTCTCTCCCTTTTGCATTGTCTGCATCATAATACTCTTTTTCCACCCCTACGAGTCCAATATTGGAAGGGGCTAAAAATAATTTTGGCAGTGACGTTTTTAGAATAATTTCTCTTAGTTTTTTTGCACCAATTAATACATGATAAATATTAAATTCATAATTATTGCGATGGTATCCTAATGATGTCGTTGCGTTCGCTTGTGGGTCTGCATCAATGAGCAAGACCTTTTTTTCTGCAACGGCTAATGATGCGGCTAAATTAACGGCAGTGGTAGTTTTCCCCACTCCCCCTTTTTGATTGGCAATAACAATAACTTCACTCATCGTAAACTAAATATCCTTTGGCCATCACATTCCAATGATCCGTCTTCACACAATACGGCTCGAGACAATGTGATTTTTTCATTATTGTTGTGGGTAAAAAATTCTTTGTTGTACTCAAATTCTATCCGGTAATTGCTAAAAATCTGCTTCCACGTTGGCAATTCATCAAAGAGCATAATATAAGCTTTCGTTAAATCGACCGGCATAATTTCAATATCTATTTTTTCAAAATTTTCCGGTGCAGAAACTAAATTTATTCCTATACCGCATATTAATGATCCACCCACTAAATTTGTAATTACGCCACCGATCTTTTTAGTTCCAAGATAAAAATCGTTCGGCCATTTAACCCATACTTGAGATCCGTATGAAGCCAATAGCTGTTTCATCAAAAAAGAAAAATAGATCGATGATGATTCTAGCTTTAAATCGTGTGGCAGCGTACTACGTTCTAAAGCAATTGAAATAAAAAGATTGCCTTTTTCGCCGATCCACGAATTTCCACGGGAACCTTTTCCCATAGTTTGGGAGAAGGCACCGATACAAACCGGTGCCGCTAAGCGTGAACTTCGTAGTTCTTCGATTAGATAGCTTTGGGTCGATTCAAGTTCATTATACCAATGGATATCCACACCCGATCCGTTTTCCATTAAGGTAATCAACTATAGAAGTCTCTTGTTTAGAAGGAGCTTGTACTTTCAAAATACGCAAAGAACCTTTTTGACACTGTACCGTTGCACTCTCTTTGTTTATCTGAAGTATCACTCCTGCTGCCCCTGTTGAATTTTCTTCCTCTAACCGCATCTCTTTAATTTTTAATCCCGATTCCGTAAAAATACCGGGCCAAGGGGTAAAAGCACGATACCGATTGTAAATTTCACGTGCATTTGCAAACTCAATCAAACCGTCAGATTTAAGTATTTTTTTGCAGTGCGATGCCTCTTCATCATTTTGTGCAACAGCACTTTTACGATCCCAATTTCGGATTACATCCAAAGTCAATCCTACTGCCACTTTTGTCAACCGTTCATACAATGAACTCGCCATTTCATCCGGATCGATCGCAATTGTCTCTATTTTTATTATCGCTCCGGTGTCAAGCCCCTCATCCATCCACATTGCAGTTACACCGCTTTGAGAATCATTATTCAATAAACTTTGCTGTATCGGGCTTGCACCGCGGTACTGAGGAAGGATTGAAGCATGTAAATTAATACAAGGGACATAATCTAAAATTGTTTTTGGCAGAATCTGCCCATACGCTGCCACAATGATTAAATCACACGGGATGGATAACACTTCATTGACAACGGCTTCATCTCGCAACCGTACCGGTTGAATGACACGTATGCCGGACTCTTCTGCTAAAACTTTAACTACCGGAGGCGTAAGAATACCTTTTCGTCCGACAGGTTTATCTGGCTGGGTATATACCGCTGTAATCTCGACATCATCTGCACGGAGCAATCCGTCTAAGATCGATGCAGCATATTCAGGTGTCCCCATAAAGATAACACGAGTCATTTATTGTTCCTCATGTTTTTTAAATAGGCTGCCTCCGCGATGTATCCCCTCAACCAAAAAGCTCCGGGCATCGCTTAAATCAAATCCACTCGCTAAAAACATCGCACCACCTCTTTTTAAAAGGAAATCGGCTGCTTTTAGTTTGGTCACAATACCCCCTGTTGCAAAATTATGATTTGGAGTAACTTCACGTGATAGATCTTCACTAGGAATGGATTCAATACATATTCTGACTTTAGCATCATTATGCGCACGCGGATCTTTATCGTAATAGGCATCAATATCCGACAAAATGACTAATAAGTCAGCACCGAAATGGTATGCGGCATAGGCTGAAAGCTGATCATTATCGCCTAAAACCAGCTCCTCAGTAGCAGTGGCATCATTCTCGTTGATAATAGGAATGACATTATGGTGAAGAAGGGTTTCAATCGTATCTTTAGCTTTTTGTGATTGCTCAAGTGTATTGAAATTTGCCGACGTCACCAACACTTGTGAGGGAAGGATATTATGTTTTTCAAACATTTTGCGGTATTTATTCATCAGTATCGGCTGTCCGATTGATGCCAGTGCCTGCTTATTTGCCAAAACCTTTTTATCGAGCTTGAGTTCCGTATACCCTGCGGCTACTGCGCCTGATGAGACTAAAATTACTTCATACTGTTTTTTTAACTCAGCAATAAAATCGACCAAATTCTGCATTCGGTCTTTGGCTATACGATTTTGTTCGCTTAAAACCGCACTTCCGACTTTAACGACGATTCGCTTCATTTGCGCTCCGTTACAACCATTTGATAAAGTGCGTACGTCAAAGGTTTAATATTAAGGTTAATTGCCGAAGAGATTGGAGCGATAAACGCCGGTTTACTACGGTCATAAAATGCTTTATCAAAGTCTTCCTGTTCATAGACCGGATATTCCGTACTGAAAGCAAAACGGCTTTTGGTTACCGGAGCAAGATTGACAAGTTTTAAAAAGGCATTGGTTTTTTCAATCGCTTCTTCGGGACTCATGGCATCAGCACGGGTAAGCGCAATAGCAAAATTACGTTCTGCTAAAAGAGGGGAAAATTTTTCAAGTTCCTCTTTCAGTGTAGTATATTGATACTCTAGTTCATGATATGATGCTAAATCAATCATAAACAAAAGAGTTTTTGTCCGCTCGATATGGCGAAGGAACTTCAACCCAAGCCCTTTTCCCTCAGACGCTCCGCCGATAATACCGGGAATATCCGCCATAATGTACGAATCAAATTCACCTATATTGATTTGACCGAGTTTTGGGGTTAATGTCGTAAACTCATAGTTAGCCACTTCGGGACGCGCATTAGAAACGGTAGATATCAATGTCGATTTCCCGACATTAGGAAAGCCTACCAAGCCTACGTCTGCGATCAGTTTGAGATCGAGTCGAACGACGCGGGTTACGGCCGGTTCTCCGGGTTGTGCATACATCGGTTTTTGGTTGGTAGAAGATTTAAAGTGAACATTCCCAAGACCACCTCGTCCCCCTTCTAAAAAAAGAACCTCTTTACCGTCATCAAGTAAGTCAAGCAATATTTCACCCGTTTCCACATCGACAACCTGGGTTCCGGGAGGGACGATGACCACGAGACGTTTACCCGCTTTTCCCGCCATATTGGACCCCATGCCCGGTTGTCCTTTGTCTGCCTTTAGATTTTTATTTCCTTGGAAATGGGCAAGGGTGTGGGTATTGTTGTCTACTTTGAAATAGACATCTCCGCCTTTACCGCCGTCACCGCCGTTTGGTCCACCTTGGAGAACATATTTTTCACGTCTAAAAGCAACACACCCTGCTCCCCCTTTTCCAGATGAGACGGTTATTTCTACACTATCGCTAAACATGAATGTCCTTAAATTTATTTTCATTCAAATGGAATGGATCCCATTCGCTATACTGACCGCAGCGGCACTAACACTTGCCTCACGAAAGGCAAAAATTATTTACTCAATTCTACACTTTTTCATTATGAATAAAAAGTACACGATTAAAAAGATAATTTTGGAAATTGAATCAAATATCGGGCGAAAGCCCGACGTGAATATTGAGAAAATTAAGCGGCAGGGATGATAGAAACTTGTTTGCGTTTTTTGTCTTTACGTTCGAACGCAACGACACCATCAACCAACGCATACAATGTATGGTCTTTACCCATACCCATATTTTTACCTGGATGAACTTTAGTTCCGCGTTGACGGATAACGATATTACCCGCTCTTACGAATTCACCACCGTATTTCTTGACACCGAGTCTACGTCCCGCTGAGTCGCGGTTATTCTGTGTACTACCCTGACCTTTCTTATGAGCCATGCTGTCCTCCTACTTTAATATAATTACGCAGCGATCTTAACGATACGAACGCGTGTGTGATCTCTTCTGAAACCACGCTTCAATTTACTGTCTTTACGACGACGTTTTTTGTAGATCACGACTTTACGGTCACGACCTTCATTAATAACTTCAGCTGTAACAACAGCACCCTCTACAAATGGAGTACCGGTTTTAAGTTCACCGTTATTAACGGCAAGAACTTCTTTAATTTCGACGGTGGTTTTAGGATCAAGTCCCATTTTATCGAACAAAAGGATATCACCCTCTTGAACTTTATACTGTTTTCCGCCGTTTTTGATAATTGCGTACATTAGCGTTCCTTACTTACAAGTCTACAAAAAGTGGCGAATTATAGCGAACGTTTATTTAAGCTTGGATTAAAATGTATAATATGATTTGACAATAGTTGAGAATGAAGAATTTTGTAGAGATAATTGAACGGATACGGGAAGAAAAAGAGTCGAATCATGCGCTATAGAAATACAAATACCGTCCGATAATAAAAAATCATTAATGGGTACGCAAGATCAGCTCAATACTAGCCCTAAAACATCAAAACAGATAGGAATGAATGTTTGGAGTTGATAAGTTCATCTAACACATTTCTGTTATATATGTAACCTTGACAGTGTTCTATGGTCATGATAATTGGGATCTGAATAATATTATTAAAATTGCAGGATAAGGAAAAAGAGTTCTCACGGGTTTAGATAAAGAATTGGGTTATTAGGTTTGGGTTGTTAGTGCTTAGAGTCACAGTTAGAGGTAAAAGGTTAATTAATTAGGATTAGTAAG
>JAQULP010000020.1 GCA_028718525.1 Sulfuricurvum sp.
TCACTTTTTAATGCTCCAGCAACATCACGTAAAGATGATGCTTCCAATGTTATCGGGGCCTTTTGAATCGGTCCTAAAAATTCGATTGTCACCATGACAATTCCCCTTTTTGGGTAGTTATATTGGGGTAGATTATAGCAAAAGAGAACTAACAGAGCCTTTGAGTATAATTGTATTTTTATATTCTCAATGAGGGACTCTTTTGATTTTCGGAAAAATAGATTTTTTAAATCTCCTCCCCTTTCATGTTTTTATCAAACGTTATGCCCGAACTACACGGTTTCACCAAAGCCTCCATTACCACAAGGGTGTCCCCTCGGAACTTAACCGAGAATTCGCCATGCGCCGGATCGATGCAGCCTTTATTTCCAGCATCACCGCCAAAAACTGCCGCCACTTCGGTGTCGGTATCGTCGCACAAAAAGAAGTGCTCAGTGTCATTTCCCTCCCGGCTCCCGATAAAGCGGATGCCGATTCGGCAACTTCCAATCTACTCTCCAAAATCCTTGACATTAACGGGGAAGTATTGATCGGCGACAAGGCGCTTCGATACTATTACGGCGGAGGCGAGCATACCGATCTGGGAGAACTCTGGTACGAGCGCACAGGACTTCCGTTTGTTTTTGCCCTGCTGTGCACCCATCACCACACTGATGAACTTCACCGTCTCAGCCGCGCGTTTGTCATCAAAAAGGTGAAAATCCCCCACTATATCCTAATGGAAGCGTCCCGCCGTAGCGGACTCAGCCCTCAGCAAATCACCCATTATCTAAAATTTATCAGCTATAAAGTGGGCGTTAACGAGGAGCGGGGGTATAAACGATTCGTCAAAGAGGCGAAAAAGAGAGGGTTAAATCCCTCTCTCGGAAAAATTAGGTATTGATTTTAAATCTCTCCCGTATCTGAGTGATGCGGGTAGCTTTAGGGGGTTGTAGGGAGATTTGTCCCTGCCACTTTGCGGGCTTTGCCCGAAAAGTGCATAACATCGGTTAAATACTTAAAAGTGCTTCAATCCGCGCCAACGTCTCATCGACTCCGATAATCGCCATAACGGTATCCAGCCCCGGGCCTGAGAGTTTCCCCATCAGCGCGATACGAAGCGGCTGACCGATTTTTCCGAAACCGATTTCCAACTGTGCGACAACCTGCTCCATCACATGATGATAGTCGCTCGGCAAGTGAAGCTCAGCGCTGTTTTTAAGCGCTTCGGCAAACGTTTGAAGAATCGCTTTGGACTCCTCTTTGTACCCTTTTTTGAGCGCCGCTTCATCAAAACCTGCCGGACGTACCAAAATCTCATTAGTTTGATTCGCCATCTCAACCAAGGTTTTGGAACGTTCTTTCAACGCGTCAAGCAAGATTTCACGTTTATCATGACTTACCAGCATCACACCGTGAAATTCCAAGAGTTCGCACAGCTTGTCGTTGGAGATATTTTTGATGTAGTGGCTGTTGAGCCAATCAAGTTTTTCGACGTTGTATACCGAAGCGGAGCGGTTGATATCGCTCGGATCGAAAAGCTCCAGCATCTCTTTCATCGAGAATATCTCCTGATCACCGTGGCTCCATCCCAAACGGACAAGGAAATTGAGGAGCGCTTCGGGGGTATACCCGAGCGTTTTGTATGCCATCACGTCAGTCGCACCGTCACGTTTGGAGAGCTTTTTCCCTTCATGGTTGTGGATCATCGGAACATGGAAAAAACGGGGGATCGGAAATCCGAGGGCTTCATACACGACAATCTGTTTCGGGGTGTTAGAGAGGTGATCGTCTCCACGGATGACATCGGTGACCCCCATTAGCGCATCGTCGACGGCGACCACAAAGTTGTACGTCGGCGTGCCGTCGGCACGGGCGATGATAAAATCATCCAAGATATCAGCGACGTTGAATACAACGTCCCCTTTGACCCCGTCATGTACCGTGATGGAGCCTTCCAACGGCGCTTTAATACGGATAACCGCTTCGCGTCCCTCCGGTGGCGTTCCGTCAAAATCACGGTAGCGGTTGTCGTATTTCGGACGCTCTTTGCGAGCCGTCTGCTCTTCACGGAGGGTTTCAAGTTCTTCTTTCGACATATAGCATTTGTACGCTTTACCCGCATCGAGGAGTTTTTGAGCATACTCTTGGTAAATGGCCAAACGGCTTGATTGATATTCTATCTCTCCGTCATGTTCCAATCCGACCCATTTAAACGCATCGACGATGGCGCGTGCCGCCGCCTCATCATTACGGCTAAAATCGGTATCTTCGATACGGAGCAAAAATTTTCCGCCGTTACGGCGTGCCCAAAGGTAACTGAGCAGTGCGGTACGTAATCCGCCGATGTGAAGGTACCCGGTAGGGCTTGGGGCAAATCTGGTTACTATCATCAAAAAATCCTTTGTGGATACAATGGCGCAATTTTAGTTAAGGCTATGTTAAAAGCGGGTAAAATAGGAAACTTTCACCTAGGAGCTTTGATGCGTTCTCTAACTCTTTCTGCCATACTGGCCACATTTTTATGGAGCGCCCCGATCGGCGGGGTGGCTGTATTGGTTAAAAACACCCCCATTACCCTCTATGAAGTGCAGCAAGAGATGACATTAACCGGTGCCGATGCAAAGCAAAGCGCCGATAATCTCATCCGCAAAAAACTCGAACAACTCGAGGCAAACGAGAAAAAAATTACGGTGGCCTCCTCTGAAATCACCGATGAGATGAATCGGATGGCCGCTCAAAACAATTTGTCGCTCGACAAATTCATCAATGCCATGCAAAGCACCCGAGGTCTGAGTGAAAAAGAGCTGAGAGAGAAAATAGAAGAGAATATCCGGGGGCAAAAGCTCTACAGTGCCATTGCCTTTTCCAAAATGGGACAACCGACGCCAGAGGAGGAGAACGAATTTTATCAACTCCATTTGGATGATTTTACCCGGGCGGAAAGTTTTAACGTAACGATTTACACTGCACAGTCTAAAGAGGATTTAATGGCAAAAATTTCCGATCCGATGCGGAATATCTCCAATATCCAAATGAAAGAAGAGACAATCCCCTACGCTGCCATTAATCCCCAATTGGCCCAGCTTCTTAACAAAATACCCGACGGCAATTTCAGCCCGATTCTCCCTCATGAAAAAAACGGGTATATGAGTTTTTACATGAGAGACAAAAATAACCAGGTAACAGAACCCCTCGAAACGGTCCGTCCACAAATTGCCAATGCAATTCTCGGTGAAAAACGAAATCAGGTCTTGAATGACTATTTTACGCGTCTTCGTCTCAATGCCGATATCAAAATCCTACGGCTCCCCTAACAACAGAGTTCTACTCAACACTGAAAATTTTTCAAAGGAAAGAGTAGCGGATTCAGTAAGAGCACGATGAAAGGGACTCTGCCCCTCTCCTCTTTAACCTTAGGAAACGACCATCTCATTCAAGACATCAAAGAGTTCAATACTTGCTTTTTCCGCCTCTTCAAAACATCCGCCAATTGCCTTCGCATTTTTCATCGGGTCTTCTTTAAGCAGCTGCATTGCTTTTTTCACCTCATCATGCACCCGTTTATGCGGTGCCAGCATTTTGGTATAGGCGCTTTTTGATGCAAAAATTGCTTTTCCGTCTCCGGTTTCATACCATTTACCCAATGCGCATGTGTGATGATCGCTAAATTCATGATCTACTTTGCCTTCAAATCCTGCCGCATATGCGTTATTTTTGAAAATCATGTGGTCAATTTTCGCCATATTCGTAAAAATTTCATGACTGATCGACTGATTGTCATTTTTAATTTTCTCAACGTTTTGGATTAATTGGGATAGGACCGTCTTGAATTGATCAAGTTTTTGTGATGAATCTGAAGCGTACTCTTCGACCCGTTCACTGTTTTCCAGCATACCGACCGAATTTTGCTTCAGTACACTGATATTAGCCTCAACCTCACTGGTCGCTTTTTGGGTTCGTTCCGCTAATTTGCGGACTTCATCAGCAACAACGGCAAATCCCCGTCCATGTTCCCCGGCACGCGCTGCCTCAATCGCCGCATTTAGGGCTAAGAGATTGGTTTGATCCGAAATATCTTTGATCAGAGTGATCACGTTGGAAATCTCACTGACATTATGATTTAACTGTTCCGAATTAGAACGTGAATCGTTAATCATTTCCGTAATTTTTGACATGGTCAACATAATCTCATCGGTTTGATGACTTACAACATCAACAACCTGTCCCGTATCGTGATTAAGATCATTCACATTATGAAGATTTTTAATATTCCCTTCTAACGAGCTGCGCAGGCTTCCCGCATTATGGATGGAACCGTGAATCATTTGGCGAGCCAATAAAAGAGATATTTCATTTTTCTTCATCTCTTCTTCAGACCGCCCTTTTTCATCTAATGCATCTTTGGCACGATCTTCAGCAATATGGGCAATGTTTTGTACCTTTTCAATAAATACGTTAAAACTCTTTGCCGCTTTTCCGATTTCATCATTAGATGAAACATGCAAACGTTTACTCAAATCAGCATCGCCGCTTGCCAATTCTTTGGCAATCGTATCGAGATTTTTTATAGGCTCCGTTACCGCTCTGCGGACAATAATAATCAATAGCACCAAGATAATGGCATCCATCACCGTCATAATGATTACTTGACGCAATAAAGAATTTTCCGATTGATTAATCAAATTTTCCACAGTTTCAAGTTTTTTGGCTGAAAGGGCATATCCTACGTCATCTCCCGAAAAATCCTTGATCGCTATCGGGACAACGTAATAGCTTTTCGTTGTGAAAGCCCCTTTTTTAGGATCTATATCCGCTTGATTCAATTCAGATAAAAACCCTTTATCGATAACATCCTCTTTAACGGCCAAGGTAAAATTTTTACCGATTTTCGGGGCATCGCCAAGCTCTTTTGCATTATCGAGAAAATGGTTGTCCAAAGCGATGATGATTTCTGTTCCGAAATTTTTGCGCATATCCTTGACGACCGAATTGAGCCCCTGCATGAATTCAACCGATCCGACGTATTCACCGCCGGCGATTATAGGGGCGATTCCGCGAAGTTCCAACCCTGCCTGACCTACTTCAATCGCGACCAGCGGTTTTCGACTCTCTTTGACCGCTAAAATCGTTTTACGGAATCCGCTCAAATCATCTCCAAACTTCTCAGGTTTCCAGACACGGATAAAACTGTGGACATCCCGGTCGTGAACGTGTATTTTGATATTACCGAATTTGGTATTCTCTTTATACTCTTTAGACAACTCTTTTAAACTTTTGAGTGTCCCCTCCCGATCATTATTGATGAGACCGTTAACAACAGCACTGTTTTTGGCAATACCGATTGCGTTGGTGATACCGACGCTGTTTTTAGCATCTATCGCTTCATCAAAGAGGGTAGTCATCTCTTTGGTTTGCGTAGCATAAATATCTTCCCTAATCTCTCCAACCGATATCAGGTAATTAATCAGTACAACTATAAATCCGATGACGATAGACGCAATCAACGGAATATGTACCTTTTGCGCTATGGTTAGGTTACTCATCCTTATTCCTTTACAAATCGATATCGCTAATAGAATTTTTGCCACTCAAAGCATACTGTTTACACGTAAATTTTATGTAAATGACAACTGCATTTTCAACAAAAACAGATTCTATTATTTCAACAAGTGAATAAGTTTAATTTATGGAGACTAAAAAGGGGTTTAAACAGCGCAATTTTTCTGAAGTCAAGATACAACGGCAATTAGCCGCTGTATTTTTCAAGATATTTGGTATCGAAATTGTTGGAAATAAAATCGGGGTTTTTCATCATTTTCATATGAAAAGGGATCGTTGTTTTGATTCCGGTGATCGTAAATTCACTCAATGCACGGTGCATTCGTGCAATCGCATCATCACGATCTTTTCCGTAAACAATTAATTTTCCGATCATCGAATCGTAAGTTGGCGGAACGATATACCCTCCGTGAGCATGAGAGTCGACACGGACGTTGCGCCCTCCCGGGGCGATCCACTGCGTTATTTTTCCCGGACACGGCAAAAATTTAATCGGGTCTTCGGCTGTGATTCGGCACTCAATAGAGTGGCCGGACAAGATAACGCTCTCCTGGGGAGGAAGGGCTTCACCTTCGGCAACACGGATCATCATCTCGATTAAATCGAGGCCGCTGACCATCTCCGAAACACAATGTTCAACTTGAAGACGGGTATTCATTTCCATAAAATAGAAATTTTTATCGGCATCCAGAAGATATTCGAAAGTACCGGCCCCTTCGTAATTGATGTATTTGGTTGCGCGTACCGCAGAAGCGTGAAGCTCGGCACGGATTTCCGGAGTCAATGCGACCGCAGGCGACTCTTCGATTAATTTCTGATGACGGCGCTGCATCGAACAGTCGCGTTCTCCGATATGCAATACGTTCCCGTGACTGTCGGCAATAACCTGCACTTCGATATGGCGCGGATTTTTAATGAATTTTTCCATATAAATCGTACCGTCGCCAAATGCCGTAATCGCTTCGGCTTCAGCCGCTAAAAAAGCGTTCTCGAGATAACTTTCATCTTCCACCACACGCATACCGCGTCCACCGCCGCCGGCAGCCGCTTTAAGGATAATCGGATAACCGACCTCCTTGGCACGCACCGCTGCATCGGCGATATCTTTGATAGCGCCGTCAGAACCCGGAACAACCGGTACACCTGCGGCGATCATAACCTCTTTAGCTTTGGATTTGTCCGACATCAACACCATAACTTCCGGCGTCGGTCCGATAAATTTGATCCCGTGGTGCGTACATATCTCAACAAAGTGCTGATTTTCGCTCAAAAAACCGTATCCCGGAAAAACGGCATCACATCCACTGATTTCAGCTGCCGCAATAATTGAGGGGATGTTCAGATAACTTTGTGAGCTTGGAGCCCCTCCGATACAAATCGCTGCATCGGCCAACTTAAGATAGGATGCCTCTTTATCCGCGGTTGAATAGACAGCGACCGCTTCTTTCCCCATCTCTTTAATCGTTCGGATAGCGCGCAGAGCAATTTCACCCCGATTGGCTACTAATATACGTTTGATTTCCGCCATGGTTAGAGCTTCTCAACCGCGAAAAGAGGCATATCGTATTCAACAGCCTGAGAATCAGAAACAAGGATACTTACAATCTTACAATCAAATTCCGCTTCAAGTTCGTTCATGATTTTCATTGCTTCAAGAATACCGATCACTTGCCCTTTTTTAACGCGGTCGCCCACTTTGACAAACGGAGCCGAATCCGGAGAAGGGGCGGCATAATAGGTCCCTACCATAGGTGAAACGATCATATCTCCCGTATGTACCGGTGCTGCCGGAGCGGCACTTTCAGGTGCGGCGGCAACCGCAACAGGCGCGGCGGCAACTGCAACCGGAGCGGCCATTACCGGTGCTGCAACAACACCGCTGTTTTTTTCAAGTTCAATCGAAAAAGTATCTTGAGTAATTTTTAATTTTGAAAGAGTACTTGCGTCAAACTCTTGCAAAAGGGCTTTAATTTGTTTCATATCCATTGGAAAATGCTCCTAAAAGTAGGGTAATAGATGTGTTATACTACCACAAATAAAATTAACAACGGATAGAAGATGGGTCTTAAAAGCGATGGATGGATTAGAGAAAAAGCGTTAAAGGAGGGGATGATCTCCCCTTTTTGCGAAGATCAGGTGGGTGTCGGCGTCGTCAGCTACGGCCTTAGTTCCTACGGTTACGATATCCGAGTAACCAATGAATTTAAAATTTTCACGAACCTCAACTCTACCGTTGTCGATCCCAAACACTTCGATGATATGAATGTCGTCGATTTTACCGGGGACGTCTGTATTGTCCCTCCAAACTCTTTTGCGTTGGCACGAACCGTAGAATATTTTAAAATCCCCCGCGATGTTTTGGCCATTTGTCTGGGAAAATCGACGTATGCCCGTTGCGGTATTATTGTCAATGTAACCCCGTTTGAACCGGAATTTGAAGGACATATTACAATCGAAATCTCCAATACGACCCCTTTGCCGGCAAAAATTTACGCTAATGAAGGGATTGCCCAGGTCCTTTTCCTACAAGGCGATGAGATGTGCGAAACCAGTTATAAAGATAAAAGCGGTAAATATCAGGGGCAAGAGGGAATCACTCTTCCACGGATTTTAAATTAACTAATGCTATAATTTCGATAAATTTCCACCCAAGGACTCCAAATGTTGCACGAATACCGCGATGTTATCACCCATATGAAACAAAATGATGCGGCAAATGCCCACTTTTTGAAAATCTTTGATCGTCATAATGATCTTGACAACCAAATCACTAAAGCTGAAAATGGTGAAATTCCAATGACCGATCTTGAACTTGAAAAACTCAAAAAAGAGAAATTATTGCTTAAAGACGAAGCGTATGCAATGATTATCGAGTACAAAAAAGCGAATAACCTGTAATCTCTCTCTTTCCCCGTCGGGGAAAAAACTCTTCTTTTCTGACATTTACCTTTAAGTTGATTTATTTTTTAGTATTAAATGGATACGATTTAATTTTCAGCAATTTATTCAAGGGGTACGAATGCTATCCACAACGTCTTACACCGCTTTAGCCGAATTTGGCCGCTCTTTATTGAAACGTCCTACCCTGTCAGAAGGTTTGCCGCTCATATCTGAGTATGCCAAACAAGTTAGCGGAGCCAAACGGTGTTCCATTTTTATTTACAATCCAAAAATCCAGATGCTTTGGACGACTCTCGCTGACGGGGTAGAAAAAATCATGGTTCATCAAGAAGACGGTATTGTCGGCCACACCGTAAAAGAGGGAAAACCCATACTGGTGAATAATCCCTATGAAGATAACCGGTTTTTTCATGCCATCGATAATAAAACCGGTTTTGTAACGGAGAATATTGCCTCGGTCCCGATTTTTGATTCAAACCGTCATATCATCGGTGTTTTTCAGCTTCTCAACAAAGAGGGGGGCTTTTCAACCGAAGATATCAAATTTATGATTTTCTTTGCTCACTATATCAGCGGTTATCTCGAATTGGCAATGCTGTTTGATGATAAAGCAACATTGCTGGCAAAAGGGATCGAATGAGCCTAGATATCTACCATCGGATTGCCGATTTCGGAAAACGTTTGACGGCACTTAATCCTATCGATGAAACCCTCCCTGCCATATCCGAAGAGGCTAAATCCATTGTGAACGCCGAACGGTGTTCGATTTTCATCGTCAATCACGAAGGGAACATGCTATGGACCAAGCTGAGCGACGGAATTGGACGGATCGCTATCGGGATTGACTCGGGCATTGTCGGAAGTACCGTTCAGACCAAAACGGCTCAAATCGTTAACAATCCGTATGAAGACAGCCGCTTTTTGGCAAAAATCGACGAAAAAAGCGGTTTTGTGACCCGAAATATCCTTGCCGTTCCCATCTTTAATTCTCGCCAAGAGATCGTAGGGGTGATCCAGTTACTGAATAAATATAACGGTGATTTCGACGAGAAAGATGAAGGGATCATGAGTTTTTTCGCCAATTACGTCAGCGGAACACTCGAATTGGCGTTATTGATGGAAAAAAAATAACCTCACAGCAGCTCTTTATTGATCCAGTAACTGAGAAGATAAAGACCCCATACATGCTGTTTAAAACGGCCTCTATGGGCCATTTCCAGATACTCTTCAATCACCTCCGGATAGAATAGCCCGGTTTTGGCGTTTACTTCCCGTATCAAACCGATCCTTCCTGTCGCAATCAGCCACTCGATATAAGGGTTGGCAAACCCTTTTTTCTTCCGATCGATAATCTCGTCGCTAAGATAATTTCGGGCAATTTTTTTTAGGAGCGATTTGGGTTTCCCCTCCCCGATGCGTAAAGCCGGATCAACCGAAAGAATGGTCTCGGCTAAACGATGATCCAGAAACGGGGTCCGTGCTTCAAGCGTATGCGCCATCGACACACGATCAAGTTTCATCAAAAAATGTTCCCCGACGAAAAGTTTCAAATCGATCATGCTGTACCACATGCTCGGATCGGTATGTCCGCTTTGCGTATAGCGTTTCCGATACGGTTCCAAGAAACGGAGCGATTCGTTGTCTCTCACATTGCGGCGTAAAAGCTTATTTTGCTGCAAATCGGTAAATTTCTCTCCCGAAGTACGGAAAAGGAGGGTCTCATCAAAAATCCGTTTATACCATTCCCACTCCCGGTTCATTGAAAAATGGGCATGAAAATATTTTTTGAGCCAGTTTTTATGGTGTAAAGAGGCCGCTTTTTCAATATCAAGATATTCGAAATACTGCCGATACCCTAAAAACAGTTCATCACTCCCCTCCCCGCTTACAATGACTTTGTACCCTTCTGCAGCAATCTTTTTAAACAGCAGATACAGCGGCAATGCTGCGGGATCGTTGAGCGGTTCATCCATATGGGTTAAAAGCTCATCCAGATGGTCGTCAAAATCTTTTTTGGAAATAACGACTTCGGTATGTTTCAACCCTAGGTATGCTGCCGTAACGGCGGCATTGGAGCGTTCATCATATCCGTGATATTCATCATACCCGAGGGTAAACGCCGGAAGTTCTTTTCCCTGGGAACGGGCAACGGCACAGATCATGGCACTGTCCAGCCCCCCTGAGAGAAGTGCCGCCGTCGGGGCTTCGGTATCAAGACGCATACGGATGCTGCGGTGAAGTTCTGATTCAATACGTTCCAACGCCAGCGATACATCGCTGATTTTTGAAACAGACGCCTCCGGCAGATCGTAATAACGGTGTTTGGTAACGGCATTCTCTTCAAAACAGAGCCACTCGCCGCTTTGCAGTTTTTCGATCCCCTCATAAAACGTATGGGGAGGAGCAGAAGCTAAAAAAGAGAGATATGACTGCATCGCGTCTTCATTCATCCGTACGGAAGACAAAAAAGGTTTAATCGCCTTGATTTCCGAAGCAAAAACAAAGGCCTCCTTGCCCTGATGATAGAACAAAGGCTTTTTTCCCATCCGGTCTCGGACCAGATAGAGTTTGTCCCCATCCATAAGAGCAAAAGCAAACATCCCTTCCAGATGGTGTACGCACGCTATTCCCCACCGTTCATACGCCGCTAAAATAACCTCGGTATCCCCGGCTGTTTCCCAAACGGATAATTCCAACCGTTCACGCAGCTGAGCATGGTTATAAATTTCTCCGTTAAAACTGATCAACAGTTTTCCCCGGCGCATCGGTTGATGAGAACGGTGGTGCGCATCGGTAATCGATAGGCGCTGATGAGCTAAAAAGTACCCTTTCCCCTCAGAAATACCGCAATGATCCCGACCCCGGTGTATCAGGGTTTTAAGCGCTTCACGCCCTTTTTCCGGGGAGTATTTACCGATAATTCCGAAAATACCGCACACGTGAAACCTTTTTTTTCGCAATTATACGCTATCATAACCCAACCATAAGATACATTTTTAAAGCAGTAGCCATTTATGATACCTATCTCCATATCCCAGAAACAAATTGTTATGAAGTTTTTTGAAAACGATATCAAAATCGTCAAAAAATTTTTTAATTCCATCGGATTTGATTTCGATGAGGATTTCCGTTTCGATGTCTTTAAAGAGTTTATCTACGCCGCAGCGGGGATGTTCAAAGATTTAGACACCACCATATACAATCAAGAGCTTATCACCAAATTTAAAACCATCCGCTATTTAAACGACCGTTTTACTGAATTTGAACAACGCAGCCAATACGCTCTGAATATCTATCTCAAAGATTTTCTCAATGCACAAGACGCCTATATGGGAGAAAAACATAAATTCGAAATTTTGAAAGCGGAATTGCAGATGTTTATTTCGCGCGAACAGACACTTGCGGAGCGACGAAAAGTGATGGAAGCTCAGTTTATCGATAAAGAAAAACCGATCCCTGCCGATAAACGAGACGCTTTTGAACAGGATTTAAAAAAAGTACGCCGGGATCACGTCGATACAATCCACATGATTGGTACCCACCGCCGCGATCTGGAAGAACTTCAAGAAGGGCTCAAGGTATTTGAAGAACAGCACAAAGAGGAATTTTTTCGTTATTTTAATGAGATCAAAGAGAAATTGACCCATCAATATACCGAATCCCTCAACTATTTCGGCTTCGATTTCAATGAGGCTTTATTTAAAAATTCCGAGCGCTCCGGACCGATCCAGCGCTTCAAAAAAGAGTCCGGAATCGAGGGTAATCTTGATCTGTGCAAATACGTTGAGTACTATCTCCGAAATGTCATTCCCGAAGCCTTAGCCGACAAAAGGCATACGGAACGGCTGTTAAATGCCAAACGTTTTTGTGAGCGAAAAAATAAACGGTGACCATGTCTGCAGTCTTGATTGAAGCATTCGCCTCTCTCGGCCTTTTTATGTTCGGGATGATCTACTTGGAAGACTCCCTCAAAAAAGCGGCCGGGGCTTCATTTAAACGATGGGTCAAGATTTCGACCGATACCAATGCAAAGGCGCTTCTGACGGGCACGGTCGCTACGGCGGCGCTGCAAAGCTCTTCCGTCGTAACCCTGATGGCCCTTTCGCTCACCGGAGCGGGGCTAATGAGCCTGCAAAGCTCTATCGGAGTCATTTTCGGTTCCAATATCGGAACGACGGCTACCGGATGGATCATCGCACTCATCGGTTTTAAATTTGATATCAAATTGATTGCCTACGTTATGGTCGGTTTCGGAGGGATCGGAAGCGTCCTTTTCGGTGAAGGCAAAATTCGCCATATTTTCGGCGGTATAACCGGATTCGGCCTTATTTTTTTGGGGCTTGAAGGGTTAAAAGAGAGTTTTGCTTCGTTGGCAAATACCATCGACATCGCGGCATTAAGAGATTACAATCCTCTCCTTTTTCTCTTTATCGGATTGGTGTTAACCGCCGTTATTCAAAGCAGCTCTGCCTCAATCGCTATTGCGCAAAGTGCCCTTTTTACCGGCATTTTGGATTTTAATCACGCAGCCGCATTCGTCATCGGTGCCAATGTCGGCACCACGGTAACCGCTTTGCTTGGTGCCGTCGGAGGTTCCGGAGATAAAAAACGGACAGCGTTAGCCCATCTGCTGTTTAATCTCTCTACGGGAATTGTTGCGTTTCTCCTTTTATCACCTATGAGCTGGGCGGCAACCCATGTCAACCTGGATCAAAGCGTAGAAGCGCTCGCCTTGTTTCATACCCTGTTCAATGTGCTCGGCGTCATCATTTGGTTTCCCCTCATCCATCGGCTGACGGAATGGCTCAAAAAGAAATTTAATGTTGTCAAACCGTCCGCAACCCTCTACATCCAGAATGTGACTTTCAGTATCCCCGCACTTGCCCATGAAGCGCTGCGAAAAGAGGTAATCCATTTGGGGCATGAAGTCTGCGCATTCGCGGTAAGCGCTATCCATGTCCCCCCCGAAGAGGGGTTGAAACACCACGCTTCCATTGCTAAAATTCTTGAATGGGATACGGCTAATCTCTCGCTTGAACCGCTTAGACGCTACACGGAGCTCCAACGCCTGCAAGGGGAGATTCTCGATTACGCAACCGCACTTTCCAAACATATCCTCCTCCCTGCCGTGCGTGAGGAGTTTGACCGGACTTTGCTGAGAGCAACCCAGCTCATCGCAGCCTCCAAATATATCCGGGATATCCTTCATGATATCGATATGCTCAATGAATCCGATACTCGGGAGATGGAGGCGTTTTACCACGAGCTCCGATACCAGGTTCTCTCTCTTTGTATGTATTATACCGATTGGCTTAACGGAGACAATCAGGCCAAAGAGAAGTTGGAACTTCTTTTCAAAAAACTCGATATAAGTTATAAAAACAGTATCGGAATCCTCAATGAGATGATCAGCGATTATAAAATTTCAAAAGAGATGACCGCTATTTTTATGAATATCACCCATTTAACCCGAAATTTTTCCAAAGCGCTTTACAAAAGTATCCATGCCGAGAGTTCCGGCGTATGATGAGAGAGATAAATCCCTGGAGCCTTGGGGGGACGCTGTTTGTCCCCGCAGTACATCAAGGGCTGAGCGCTATCCTCACCGGGACGAAATTCCCCTCGCTCCGATCGGTCGTCATCGATACGGAAGACGGTATCACCCAAGCACAGCTGGAACCGGCACTGGAAATGATCCGAACCCTTTTGAATACCCTCGAACGTATCCAACCGTTATGCTTTATCCGAGCACGAAGTCCTCATACCCTGAACCTTCTGCTTGGCATGCCGGGGATCGACAAGATCGACGGCTTTGTTCTACCGAAATTCGATCTGGACACTATGGAACCCTATTTGAAACTGCTTGGCGATTCGTCCGTTTGTTTTATGCCTTCTATCGAGGGGATCTCCCTCTTCGACCGGGTCAATCTCGTCAAAATCCGTACCGCTCTCCTCCCGTATCGTTCCCGAATCCCCCTCATCCGTTTCGGTGCCGAAGATATGCTGCGTCAATTACGGCTGAGACGCGATTGCAGCCTGTCGCTTTTCGATATGGCCGTCCCTTCTAGCGTTATCGCATCGCTTATGGCCGTTTTTAAACCGTACGGATTTGAAATCAGCGGTGCCGTCTATCGATGTTTCAACGATCAAGAGGGGTTCAAACAAGACGTCCTGCGAGATTTACGCGAGGGGCTTGTAAGTAAAACGATCATTCATCCTAATCAAATCGAACCGCTCGAAGAATGCTATCGGGTAAGCGAAGCGCAATACCAGGAGGCACGGCGCCTTCTATCTTCCGAATCCGCCGTTTTTTCACTCGGTGAAACCATGGCGGAAGTACCGACACAACGCCCGTGGGGAGAAACACTCCTCCTTCGAAAAGAACTTTACGGCATAATTACCGATATCAGCGGAGGGGATCACCCGGAATGAAGCCTTTTTTCGTCAAACTCTTCTCGATCCTCACCGTGCATGATAAAAAATTCCTCGCACTGCTAATTGTAATCTCGATTGCCGTCTCCCTCATCGAGATGGTAGGGGTAGGGGCCATCCTCCCCTTTATCTCCGTGGCGGGGAATTTTTCAACGATCCATTCTACCCCCTATATCGAATCCCTCTACCGTTTTTTCGGTTTTACCGATGATATCGATTTTGTCATCGCACTCGGAATGGTATTACTGGCATTTTATTTTCTCCGTTCTTTGCTCAATCTCGGCTATTTTTACCTTCTCGCCAAATTTTCCAAAGGGCGCTATCATCTCCTGGCCTATCGGTTATTTGAAAATTATCTCGGGATGAGCTATAGAAATTTTATCGATAAGAACAGTGCCGATTTAAGTAAAGCGATCATTAACGAAGCGCAAAATATGACCACATTGGTTTCCGGTCTGCTGTTAATGCTGAGTGAAGTCTTTGTCGTCATTTTTATCTATTCCGCCATGCTCTATATCAATTGGAAAATCACCCTGCTCCTAAGCGTCATTCTTGTTGTCAACGCCTTTTTGCTGATCATGACCGTGTCCCGGGCCATCAAAAAAGCGGGAGTATCCCGGGAAGAACACCAAAAAAAGTTTTTCGAAATCATCCAAAGCAGCCTCGGCAATTTTAAAATGATGAAGCTCACTTCCAATACCCAAACGATTCTTGAGCAATTCGATCATGCCAGTTCGGGATACGCTCAGGCCAATATCCGCAACGAAACCCTGATCCATTTTCCCCGTCTTTTTTTAGAGGCTCTCGGTTTTGGAATTATTATTTTTATGGTTATCTATCTGGTCTACAAATACCAAACCGACATTTCCGGAGCTCTGCCCCTTATCTCAATGTTCGTTCTGGGGCTTTATCGATTGATGCCCTCGGCAAACCGCATCCTCTCTGGGTATAACCAAATACTTTTTTTTAAAAGTTCTCTGGACATCATCCACAACGATCTCATGTACGATGCGGAAAAACTGCAAGAGGTTCCGATTACCTTTAACCGCTCGATTCAACTCGATCACGTCCATTTCGAATACGACGAAGCCAAACCCGTTTTAAATAATATCAATCTGAGTATTGCCAAGGGGGATAGTGTCGCCTTTATCGGCGAAAGCGGAAGCGGAAAATCAACCCTCATCGACTTGATCATCGGCCTCTACCGTCCAAAAAGCGGGTCGATATCCGTGGACGGTGTGTTGCTGGATGAGCGCAATATTAAAGCATGGCGTAATAAAATCGGTTATATCCCCCAAACGATCTATCTCTTTGACGGAACCGTCGCCCAAAACGTCGCCTTCGGGAAACCCATCAATACGGTAAAGATACAAGAATCGCTTGCACAGGCCAATATCCTCGAATTCTTAGAACATCAGCACGAAGGGATCCATACTCTCGTCGGTGAGGGGGGGATAAAGCTGAGCGGAGGACAGCGTCAGCGTATCGCCATCGCCCGCGCGCTCTACAACGATCCGGAAATTTTAGTACTGGATGAAGCGACCAGTGCCCTCGATACCGATACCGAAGCGAAGATTATGGAAGAGATCTATAGAATTGGCAAAACGAAAACCTTGATCGTCATTGCGCACCGGTTGAGCACGATCGAGGGGTGTAAATATCATTATAATTTGGCTGATTTTAAATAAATGAAGAAAATAGCGGCTGCAATAATCCTATACCATCCAGACCTTTCGGTACTGCAGAATATCAATTCTTATCTTAGCGATGTTGACATCCTCTTTGCTATCGATAATTCAGAAGTTACAAACCCCTCTTTTGTTGAAAAAATAATCCGCAATCCAAAAATTCATTACCTTTCGAATCATGGGAATAAGGGGATTGCCTATGCATTAAACGTCGGAGCGAAAAAAGCAATGGAAATGGGCTATCACTGGCTTCTAACCATGGATCAAGACAGTCATGCAACAACAACAATGATTCAGGAAATGTTCAAGTGCAGCACAGAAAAAGATCTCTCTAAAATCAGTATTATCGCCCCTTTCCATGCCAATCCATATCACCGATTTCCGTCTACGGATCTCCAGTGTTCACGAGTATTAACGACAATGACCTCCGGCAATTTACTCAATCTTGAGGCATATGCGGTTATTGGTCCTTTTCGTGATGATCTATTTATCGATTATGTCGATAATGAATATTGTTTGCGAAGCACTTCTTTAGGCTTCACCGTCATACAAGCCAATAAAGCTATCCTCAACCATAATTTAGGAAATCTAAAACAACACACATTCTTTTGGAAAAAATTTTACAGTACCAATCACAGCCCTATCCGACGCTACTATGCCTTTAGAAACCGTTCAAAAATCATTGAGTTGTATACAGAACTTTTTCCTCTTTACTGCCGATTTGAAAAATCAAGATTTTTTGTTGACAGCATTATTATTTTGCTTTACGAAAAACAAAAATTTTCAAAATTTAAAATGATGCTCCGCGGTTTAGTTGACTATAAGCGCAATATTTTTGGAAAATATCATGACTAATATCTCATTTTTTACCAAATATCCTACCCAAGGTGCGACAAGCCGGTACCGTAGCTTTGCATTTGCTGCGGAACTGGCAGAGAACAACTACAATGTCGAAATTGAATCGTTTATGCCTATCAATTATTTGGCCGATCTTTTTGCTAAACGTCCTAAAAAGAAACTCAAAATTCTCTTTTCTTATCTTCTCCGTTCCATTGCAGTTTTACGTTCATCCGATCTATTGATTATTGAAAGAGAACTGTTCCCCTATTTGCCCTATGGTATCGAAAAATGGTTTCTCAAAGGGAAAAAATACATTCTGGATTATGATGACAATGTATGGGAAGATTATCGCGGAAAACGCTTTCTGGAGTTTAAATACGACTATCTAGTCAAAAATGCGGCGGGTGTGATTGTAGGAAACCATTTTTTAAAAGAGTCGGTCCAGAATCTCAACAGCAATGTCCTGTACATACCTACCGTCGTCAATCTGGAACGCTATCGTATCCCTTCTGTTCAAAAATCGGAGCGCTTCTCTCTTGTCTGGATCGGCAGCAGTGTAACCTACCGTTATATTAAAGCTTTTGCTCCAATATTTCAAAAAGCCTCGAAGCAAATAGATTTTGATCTTGTTATTATCGCATCCAAACAACTTGAAAGTGAAAAAATAGACGGTGTTTCCATGATATTTCATGACTGGTCGAGCGAAACGGAAACTCTGCTCTTACAGCAATGTCATGTCGGGATTATGCCCCTGAGCGATGATCCTTTCAGTCAGGGAAAGTCCGGATTCAAGCTCATCCAATATCAAGCTTCCGGATTGCCAATGATCGCTTCGCCGGTGGGAGAAAACAATCATATTATCGAGCAAGGAAAAAACGGCTATCTTGCCGCTTCGGAATCTGAATGGATCATGGCAATAGAGACATTAGCCTCCGATATTGAACAATACGCATACATGTCCGCCCAGTCACAAGAGAGAAGCTACCCCTTTTCTTTTCAATATTCTTTTCCCATATATCAGAAATTTATCGATAAAACATTCACAAAGACATACCAATGACCTTCGGATTCCTCTCCCACCTCGACCTCAATCTCTGGCTATTCCGTCTGCCGATTATGCAGGAGCTGATACGCCAGGGGCATACCGTCTATGCACTCTGCCCTGAGGGGGAAAAAAGCGGTGAGTTTACCCATCATGGGATTATCCATATCCCCTACGCTATCGAACGATCAAGCCTCAATCCCTTCGCCGAGCTCCGCTCAATCGCGAATATCTACCGTGCCATCAAACCGCTGAATCTCGATCTCCTCCATACGTTTACCGCCAAACCCAATATCTACGGAACGATTGCCGGGCGTATGGCCAAAGTTCCCCGGATCATCAATCTCGTCGAAGGATTGGGGAGTTTCTATCTCGAAAATGATTTTAAAAGCCGTCTTGTCCGCCAACTCATCGAATTTCTCTACCGCCGTGTTTTCAGACTCTCCGACACAGTGATGTTCGTCAATCATGACGATCCGGAATACCTGATATCAAAAAGCATCATTGACCCCAAAAAAGTGTTTCTCCTCAAAGGGGTGGGGATCGATACCCAAGCGTGGAAACCGCTTCCGAAAAGGGATGAGTGGCTACGGGTCACAATGATCGCAAGGGCGATTAAGCATAAAGGGGTTCACGAATTTATCGAAGCGGCATCGATCCTCGGAGAAAAGTTTCCGGAAGTTTCATTCCAATTTGTAGGTTCCCCCGATACAGGAAACCGGTTCAGCCTCACCGAGGAGGAGATGAAATCCGCCCCTTCGCTCCACTACCTCGGGCATCAGGAAAATATCCGGCATATCCTCTCGCAAAGCGATATTTTTGTCCTCCCCAGCTACCGGGAGGGGATGCCCCGCACGGCCATGGAGGCGGCCAGCATGGGTATCCCTATCGTCACCACGGATGCCGTCGGATGCCGTGAATGTGTGGAAAACGGGATTAACGGCTTTTTGGTCCCCGTCAAAAACGCTCCCGCTTTGGCCGATGCCATCGAAAAACTCCTTCTCAATCCCTCTTTACGCGAATCGATGGGCAAGGCGGGGAGGGACAAAGCCCTCAAAGAGTTCGATATCGGTACAATTACCGACAAACATCTCGAAATTTATGGATTAAAACGTGTACGTTAATTTGTTTAAGCCGCTATTAGACCGTATCGGCGCACTGATACTGCTTCTTCTCTTTTCACCCCTGATCCTCCTGAGCACACTGATGATTGCCCTTTTAATGGGACGTCCCATCTATTTTACCCAGCATCGCCCCGGATTGCACGGAAAAATTTTTACCATTTATAAATTCCGGACCATGACCGATGAGAAAGACGGTGAGGGGAACCTTCTCCCCGATGAGCAACGGCTGCACGGAATCGGAAAAACCATCCGTTCCCTCAGCCTTGATGAGCTCCCTCAGCTGTGGAACGTCCTAAAAGGGGAGATGAGTTTCATCGGCCCGCGCCCTTTGCTCGTCGAGTATCTCCCCCTCTATAATCCGGTTCAAGCCCGACGCCATGAGGTCAAACCGGGTATCACGGGATGGGCTCAGATTAACGGGCGCAATGCGATCAGCTGGGAAGAAAAATTTCGGTATGATGTTGAATACGTCGATAATATCAATTTTTGGTTCGATCTCAAAATCTTTCTGCTCACCCTCAAAAAAGTAGTGATCAAAGAGGGGATTTCCCAAGGGGGAGCGGCAACCATGGAAAAGTTCAATGGCACATACTAAAGAGATTTATATTTACGGAAACAGCGGACACGGCAAAGTCGTTGCCGATATTGCGCTATCGTGTGGCTATAACGTAGCGGGATGGATTGATGATAATCCACTCAATGATTCTCCGGATTGGGAAACCTTTATTCAGACACACACCTCCTGTACGATTGCCTTAGGTATCGGCAATAATCATATACGGTTCGAAATAGCTCAAAAAATCGGGGAATACGGGCATCAGCTTCCTATCCTGATCCACCCCTCCGCCATTGTTTCACCCTCGGCCCGTATCGCATCCGGCACCGTCGTTATGCCCTTATCCGTTATCAACGCTGACGCCATTATCGGCGCCGGGGTCATTGTCAATTCCGGTGCGGTTATAGAACACGATTGCATCATAGAGGACTATGCCCATATCTCGCCCAATGCCTCGCTTGCAGGCAATGTTAAAATAGGCAAATTCTCCCTTATCGGAATCGGCACTTCGGTTGTCCAGAATATTGTTATCGGAGAGGGGAGTGTCATCGGTGCCGGTTCTGCCGTTATTGGTAATATTCCCGATAACTGTACGGCAGTAGGGGTGCCATCAAAAATTATCCATTCTAACAATAATCACCATTAACCTCAAGTATTTTTAGAGGTTATATAGGATAAACTTAAACCGCTATTTACATTTAGAAAAGGGCAGTTATTTATTACTCATGAAGACTTTTAAACTCATTCCGGAATCCTCCAGCCTCAAAATTCTTTTACTTTTTATAGCCATTAGCTATCTTTTTTCCGTATCGCTCCGGTTTATCTGGGTCAATGAGTTCAGCCCCTCTCCCCAGTTTCATTGGAATAATGAGCTGATGATCAATACCAATGACGGATACTGGTTTGCCGAAGGGGCGCGGGATATTTTAAAAGGGCATCACGAAGATAACGACCTCTCTGCCGTCAATGAGCCGCTCTCACTTCTGACGGCATGGCTCTCCAAAATCGTTCCGGTCAGCTTTGAGAGTATAATCCTCTACATGCCCTCCTTCATCGGATCGCTGATTGTCATTCCCATCATCCTCATCGCCCATACTCTCGGTCAAACCCGTATGGGCTTGATTGCCGCACTTACCGCCAGTGTCACCCACAGTTATTATAACCGGACGATGACCGGCTATTATGATACCGATATGCTTACCATCGTGTTACCCCTGTTCGCGGTTTATTTTATCATTCTCGCCATTACCCATCAGCGCAACCGTTTTCTAATCCCGATTGTCGTCGCGTTTTCCCTCTCGCAATGGTGGTATCCCCAAAGCTACTCGCTCAATACGGCTCTTCTCGTTACAACGTTGGGATACGCCCTCCTTTTTGAACGGAAAAACCACCATTTTTATAAAATTGCCCTCTTTGTCATCATCGGGATACTCTCCCTCCCGTTTTGGATGAAAATTGCCATTGCACTCGGGGTGTTCGCCTTTTTTCATTTCCAGCCTAAACTCGATCAAAAATGGTTTTGGCCCCTCTTCGGTGCTATTATCACCCTCTATTTTTCTACCGGAGGGATCGATCCCATATGGGCTCAGTTAAAAGGGTACCTCTTCCGCGAAAGCGTCTCAAATACAGAGGGGGGGCTCCATTTTTACAATGTGGCCCAGACCGTCCGCGAAGCGGGAAATATCCCGTTTAACGTCTTTGCCGAACGGATCAGCGGACATACCGTCACCTTTATTGTGGCATGTATCGGCTATTTACTCGCCATCCTTGCCTATCGTCCGCTTCTCATTACCCTTCCGATGGTAGGGTTGGGATTTATCGCCATGTCGGCGGGACTCCGTTTTACCATTTATGCCGTTGCGCCGATGGCACTGGGGTTTGGATACCTTCTCCTCCTCGCTACCCGCGCAATCGATAAAGAGTGGCTTAGAACTCCTATCCTATTGCTCCTGACAAGTGCAGCTCTCTATCCCAATTATCTCCATATCAAAGAGTACATGACCCCGACCGTCTTTACCGCCCAAGAGGTTTCCACCCTTGAGCAACTCGGGAAGACCGCCGGCAGAGAGGATTACGTCATTACATGGTGGGATTTCGGCTACCCCATCCGTTATTACAGCGATGTCAAAACGCTTGTTGACGGGGGGAAACACAACGGAGACGTTAATTATCCGGCAAGCTACATTCTCACCCAACCGCAGCCAAACGGAGCCGTTATGGCACGCCTTAGCGTCGAATATACCGAAAAAGGGTATGAAAACAACAAAAGTGCCGTGATCGCCGAGATGCTCAAAACCTACAAAGCGGACACGGTCGATGATTTGATGATGAATCTCCAACTCAATCCGACCGCACTACCGAAGGCAACGCGAGATATTTACCTTTATCTCCCGTTGCGTATGATGGATATACTCCCTACGGTTACCCTCTTTAGCTATCTCGATCTTAAAAATCCCGATAACCAACCGCAACAGCCGTTTTTCTATTCGACACAATCGGTTCAGGATACCGGAAAAACCCTCGAACTCGGAAACGGCATCAGTATCCTAAAAGATCAGAGCATCCTCAAACTCGGGGGGCAGGAAGTGCCGATAAAATCGTTTTTTCAGGTGGGCTACGGACAGGATCAACGCCTGCAGATTAACGAACAGCATTTTGCATCGGAAGGGTTAAGCGTCATTTATATGGCCAGCTATAACCGGTTTCTGGTGATTGACGATTTTTACCTCAATTCGGCCTATATCCAAATGTTCGTCTTCGACCGATACGATCCGAAACTCTATGAACCGGTAATCCTCGATCCGATGAGCAAGATTTATAAACTGAAAGTATAAAACCATGATCACCCATCGTCTGTTTCTCTCCCCTCCCCATATGAGCGGCAAAGAGCAAGCCTATATTGCCGAAGCGTTTGAAAGCAACTACATCGCTCCGCTAGGACCGATGGTAGAGCGGTTTGAAGAGAGCATCCGAAAGTTTACTCTCGCCCCCAATGCCCTCGCCCTCTCATCGGCTACCGCCGCTTTGCATCTTGCGCTTCGGGTATTGGGTGTCGGTGCCGGAGATGTCGTTTTAACCTCGTCGTTTACCTTCATCGGATCGGTTGCCCCTATCCTCTACCAAAATGCGATCCCTGTATTTATCGACAGCGATACCAAAAGCTGGAACCTAAGTCCCCTGCTCCTGGAAAAAGCGATTCAAACCGCACCGAAGAAACCGAAAGCGCTCATTTTAACCCACCTCTACGGACAATGTGCCGATCTAGAAGCGATTATCGCACTGTGTAACGCCCACGGCATTGCCCTCATTGAAGATGCGGCGGAAAGTTTGGGAGGGGTCTATGAAGGCCGTCAAAGCGGAACCTTCGGAACCTTTGGCGTTTACAGTTTTAACGGAAATAAAATCCTCACCACTTCGGGAGGAGGGATGCTCGTCTCCGCTAATAAAGAGCTCATCGAAAAAGCCCGTTTTTACTCCACACAGGCACGCGATGATGCACCCCACTACGAGCATACCGACTTTGGATACAACTATCGTCTCAGCAATATCCTTGCCGCTATCGGGATCGCCCAGATGGAGGTCCTTCCGGAACGGATTCTGGCACGACGACAAATTTTTGAGTGGTACCGCGAAGCGCTAAGCGATATCGGAGAGATCACGTTCATGCCCGAACTCCCGAATGCGACCGGAAACCGCTGGCTGACAACGGTTACCTTTGAACGCTCCGATCCAACCTCCATCCGGCTCGCCCTCGAAAAGGAAAACATTGAAAGCCGTCCGCTATGGAAGCCGATGCACCTCCAACCCCTTTTTCAAGAGGCTCTCCGTGTCGCTGACGGCACCGCACAAAGTCTATTTGAACGGGGGTTATGCCTTCCCAGCGGAACTCAAATGAGCCAAGAAGAGGTGATACGGGTCAGCGAAATTGTGAAAAAAGGGTGTCAATGAGCGAATGGTTCCGTCCTACCAACTCTAAACGGATCGCTTTTTTCCTCCTCAGTGATGCCATCCTCTCTCTGATCACCCTCTACAGCGCCTATCTGCTCCGGTTTAATTTCGATATCCCTTCTGAATTTATCGAGTCGTTTCCAAGCGTTTACGTCACCCTCTTTTCCCTGAAGGTCCTCTGTATCTCCCTTTTTAAAAACTATACGATCATTTGGCGTTTTTACTCCCTGTCTGAAGCCAAAAATCTTTTGTTGGCCCATCTGTTCATTTATGGCGGTTTTACCCTCATTTATCTGAGTTTTTCGACCCTCTTTTTCCCTTTCCCGCGAAGCGTCATCATTATAGATCTCGTCCTCTCTCTGATCTTCCTCGGGGGGATACGCCTTTTCAAACGGATGGTGTTAGGGCTCGGGCAACCTCGCGACCATCTTAAACCGACGCTCCTGGTGGGAATATCTCCCCATACCGGAAATCTCATCAAAAGTATGCAGGAAGAAAGCCAGGAGTATTTCCCCGTCGGGATCGTCGCTCTCCAAAATCACAACCGTAATATGATCGGTTCCCATTTGGGAAACATCAAAATTTCCGGCATACAAGAGATAGACAAACTTATTAGCGCCAAAGGGATCAATGCCGCTATTCTTGACGGCTCTCTGGCAAACGACTACCTCAAAGAGGCGTATCAGATTCTGACCGATGCGGGGATAACCGATATCAAACGTTCCGCGCTGCTCTCAGACGGCAAAGAGGCCATCACCTCCCTCTCGGTCGAAGAGCTCCTCGCCCGTCATCCTAAAGACCTCGATACAAAAACCCTCCAGGCATTTATTCAGAACAAAACCGTCTTGATTACCGGAGGAGGAGGGAGTATCGGAAGTGAAATCGCCTTGCAATGCCACCGCTTCGGAGCGAAGAAACTTATCCTTATCGACCATAGCGAATTCAATCTTTACCAGATCGGAGAAAAACTCCCCTCCGCCCAGCTCAATCTGTGCACCATCAATGACCGGGAAAAGTTAGATGCGATCATGGACAGCGGCATCGATATTCTCATCCATGCAGCCGCCTACAAACACGTCCCCCTTTGCGAAGCCAATCCCCAAGCCGCAGTGATCAATAATATCATCGGAAGCCGCAACGTCATCGACAGTGCCCTCAAGCACCGTATCCCTAAAATCGTCATCATCTCTACCGACAAAGCGGTGCGCCCTACCAACATTATGGGCGCGACCAAGCGGGTAGTCGAACTCTATGCCCAAAACGTCGATTCCCGTCACAGCGAAATCGTATCGGTACGTTTCGGCAATGTTCTGGGTTCCAGCGGAAGCGTTATCCCCAAATTCAAATCGCAAATCGAAGCGGGAGGGCCGATTACGATTACCCATCCCGACGTCACCCGCTATTTTATGCTGATTTCGGAAGCATGCCAGCTTGTCCTCCAAGCCGCCGCAATCGCGAAAGGGGGAGAGCTGTTTATCCTTGATATGGGGGAACCGGTCAAAATTATCGATTTGGCACAGACGATGATCCGTCTTTATGCGACCAAACCGGTTGAAATCGTCTCCACAGGGCTCCGTCCGGGGGAAAAACTTTACGAAGAGCTTCTGATCGACGAAAGCGAACAAAAAACCGCCTTTGAATCAATCCTGATCGCCCATTCATCCCGCTACGATATCGATCGGCTCAACCGACAAATCGATGCGCTGGTTGATTCGGCCGATATCAGTGCCGCGTTAGAGGCAATTGTCCCTGAATTCGCTCCATCTCCCGCAAAAGCGTAAACAGATCCCTCGGCGCAAGGCGATGAGGCGGATGCCGCCCTATCGGTTCCATAACCTCCAGATAGGGGCTATAACGTCCATCCCGGCACCGCAGCATCAAACGGTACCCGTAAATCAGATCATCCGCATTGCTTTTTGAGCAAAACCACCGCTTTTTATCGTGCCAACCCCAGCGCAATACCTGCGAAAAAAAAATCCCTTTCCAGTCGTATAACGTACCGTTTTTCTGAAGCTGCCTCCGCTCGATCCGCTCAACGATTTCACCCGGCAAAGCGATCTGACACATCTCCCAATCGTTTGCATCGATCTCCAGCGATGCCGTCCTTGAGATCAGATTAAAACGGTCATTGGAGTGATACAACCCGTCACTTCGGCGAAATTCGCAATGCGAATAGGGGCTTGACGTCCATAAACGGACCAGCCTCTCGGCCAATGTCCCCTCCCCTTTGTAAAAAAGGATGCTAACGGTTTTGATCGTGCTCATAAATTTCAAAGATTCCGTCGTAACGTTCGACAATCGCACTGCACGATTCAACCCAGTCACCGCAGTTGAGATACTCTATCCCGTTGATGTTGCGAATCTCCGCGTGATGGATATGCCCGCAAATCACCCCGTCGTATCCTCCGTCATCCGCATGTGCCGAAAGAACCTCTTCGTAATCGGTTATAAAACTCACCGCTTGTTTGACGCTTTGTTTAGCCATTTTGGAAAGCGACCAATAGTGATATTTACCGAACCAGCGGCGGACTGTATTGATCGGACGGTTGAGGCGGAGCATAAAAAGATAACACCGGTCCCCCAAATGGGCTACCCATTTTTTGGTCATGGTGACCGCATCGAACATATCTCCATGGACGACAAGGTAGCGCTGTCCGTTGAGGCCGATATGCACTTTTTCGTGGGCTATAGTAATGTTATCCCCCATGACCATCGGCAAAAAAGGGCGTAAAAATTCATCGTGATTGCCGATGATGTAATAGACTTTTGTCCCTTTTCGGGCTTTGCGGAGGATTTTTTGAAGAACATCGGATTGGGCCTGGCTCCAGCGCCAGTTGCGCCGTAATTCCCATCCGTCGATAATGTCGCCGACGAGATAGAGACTTTCGCACTCTACGTCCCGAATAAACTCGAGAAGACGCTCCGATTGCGCATCGCGTGTTCCCAAATGGAGGTCGGAAATAAATACACTTCGGTAGCGTAATGATTCATTCATGGAGGAAAGTGTAACTCGCGAAAATTACGGCAAGGTCACAATACGAAGGGTGTGTATCAGAGACGCTTTTGCACCGTCGTATTAGGGACAAAAGAGGCGAACCCCCTTTTGTCCTTATGCCCACGATGGGATTAAAGCTCTGTTTTTAATGCGGCACCGTTAGAGGCGTTGGAGACGAGAAGGCTGTAGCGTTTGAGCCATTTGGAAGGGATCTCTTTTTTGATCGGTTTCCAGTGGAGACGGCGTTGTTCAAGTACTTCATAGCTCACATTAAGCTGTAAAAGATGGCTGTCAACATCCAGTTCGATCTCATCGCCGTCTTCGATTAACGCGATTAAACCGCCCTCTGCCGCTTCGGGGCTGACATGCCCGATAGAGGCACCGCGTGTCGCACCGCTGAATCGTCCGTCGGTAATCAGGGCAACGCTCTCACCCAATCCCATTCCCATGATGAGGGCTGTAGGTGCCAGCATCTCCTGCATTCCCGGTCCCCCCTTAGGCCCTTCATAGCGGATAACGACGACATCGCCCGCTTTAACCTTATGCCCGACGATTCCGGCAATCGCCTCTTGCTGAGAGTTAAAACAAACCGCCGTCCCTTTGAATTGACGCATGTTCGGTGTGATTCCTGCCGTTTTGACAACCGCACCCTCTTCGGCGAGATTTCCGAAAAGGATCGATAGACCTCCCACCGGAGAGTAGGCATTTTCATTGGTATGGATAATGTTCGGATCTTTGATCACCGCGTCTTTGATCCGTTCACCCAAGGTCTCACCGGTTACGGTCATCGCATCGGTGTAGAGGATCCCGCCGCGGCGGCTCACCTCTTTCATAACGGCATTGACACCGCCGGCACGATTGATATCGTCCATATGGACGGTCGAAAGCGACGGTGAGATTTTCGCGATGTGGGCAACATTCTCAGAAATTTTGTTGATCTGAGTGATGTCGAACTCCACTTCCGCCTCTTTGGCGATACTCAGCATATGAAGAACCGTATTGCTGGATCCTCCCATTGCCATATCGACGACGAAAGCATTGTGAACCGCTTTTTCATTGAGGATATTACGCATATTCCATTTTTCGGAATTTTCATCCATAACCATCTCGACAATGCGGCGCGCCGCTGTTTTTACCATTTCGATACGCTCCGGCGTCATCGCCAGAACCGTCCCGTTGCCCGGCAACGCTACCCCCATCGCTTCGCAGAGGGTATTCATCGAATTCGCGGTGAACATACCGGAACACGATCCCCCCGAAGGACACGCTTCACACTCGATCTCATAAAGCTCTTCATCCGACATTTTGCCATCAGCGTGTTTGCCGACCGCTTCGAATGCCGTCGCCAAATCGATCGGCGTACCGTCTTTTTTATGTCCGGCCTTCATCGGTCCGCCGGAAACGAAAATCGTCGGTACATTGACACGCAAGGCCCCCATCAGCATTCCCGGAACGATTTTATCGCAGTTAGGGATACAGATAAGCCCGTCAAGCTTATGCGCGTTCATAACCGTTTCGATACTGTCAGCGATCAATTCGCGGCTAGGCAGCGAGTAGAGCATACCGTCATGCCCCATTGCGATCCCGTCATCAACCCCGATCGTATTGAATTCAAACGGAACCCCTCCCGCTTCGCGAATCGCCTCTTTCACGATACGGCCGTATTCTTGGAGGAAAAAATGTCCCGGAATAATATCGATATGGGAGTTGGCCACTCCGATAAACGGTTTATTGAAATCTTCGTCTTTAAGTCCGGTTGCACGGAGCAAACTGCGGTGAGGGGTCTTGTCAAATCCCCGTTTAATGGTATCACTACGCATAGGATTCCTTCATAATATATAGGTTTTCATAGATGCGATTATACCTTAGTGGAACTCTAAAAAACGTATGCCGAAAAAAAATTTGAAAAAATTTTACGAAAACTCTTTACACGCAAATATTTTTTTGCTATACTTCCAGTCCACAAAAACAATGCGGGAATAGCTCAGTGGTAGAGCACAACCTTGCCAAGGTTGGGGTCGCGAGTTCGAACCTCGTTTCCCGCTCCAGAATCTCAGTTGAAGCATTCCTTCGGATGTTTGAACTGAGATATTTTTTTCTACAGATGCCCGGATGGCGAAATCGGTAGACGCAAGGGACTTAAAATCCCTCGGTGGTAACACTGTGCCGGTTCAAGTCCGGCTCCGGGCACCACCATGGTGGCGGCATAGCCAAGCGGTAAGGCATGAGCCTGCAAAGCTTTGATCCCCGGTTCGAATCCGGGTGCCGCCTCCAGCGAGAAAAAAATAGTTTCAATTTTACTACGGGTCACTGGCAGAGTGGTCGATTGCACCGGTCTTGAAAACCGGCGAGGGTAACACCTCCCAAGGTTCAAATCCTTGGTGGCCCGCCATCACAACACACAAATCCCCCTTCAATAATTTTCATCAATCCCCTTTTCAAAAAACATCGCCCATTCAACCCTCAAGTGCAACAACGTTATTTTTGTAATGTAGCTTCGAGTCATCAATCCATTGTGCAATTTTAGCAAAGAACACTTCATGCGGTGTTTTATATCCGAGTATTTTTCTAG
>JAQULP010000021.1 GCA_028718525.1 Sulfuricurvum sp.
GCTCTTCCGATCTTCGTTTTTCCGATTAAATCTGCCGGATTTTCGACCCCTTTTCAGGATACTAAAACCAGAGGAGAATGCTGTAAATAGGTGGCCATGATCACAATCGGCTTTATTTTGCCGTTTTCGACCACGATACTGCTGTTATAAATACCGTAAGTGCTTTTTCTCTCTAAAACATCGGAGACGACATCGGCCCCTTCGGCGTATTGACGCAGTTCGACGTCCAATCCTGCATTTCGGTAGAATCCTTTTTCTTTAGCTGCAATGTAGCCGGCATATTCAAATTGATATTTCCAGTCCAGTCTGATGGAAACTTTTTCCAACCTGCCACCGTGCAAAAGGGTCAAAATACCGATCAAGGAAAAAAGGAAAAAACGGATCACACCCACCCACTTTCTTTTTCAAGGAGTCATTTAACTATTGTACCCATCAAAAGGTAAAAATTTTCTATAACGGCCGCTATCTGCGACGCCCGTCGGAAGGGTATTTTTTAGGTTCATGCCGCCCGCCGTCACGTTTGTGTCCCGTCTTTGTTCCCCGATCGGCTCCGCCGCCGCGATTGCCGCCGCCACCTGAACCGCCGCGCCCCCGTTGGATCGGTTCAGCTTTAATGGATGGATCAGGTTCATACCCTTCGATAATGCGACTCTCCAATTTTTTGTTTATCAATTTTTCGATACCGCGTAAATAATCGGCTTCATCAACACATACTAAAGACAAGGCCTCCCCTTCACATCCGGCACGTCCCGTCCTTCCGATCCGATGAACATAATCTTCCGCGATGTTCGGAAGTTCAAAGTTGACGACATGTGGCAGGGCATCAATATCAATCCCACGTGCGGCGATATCGGTTGCAACCAAAACGCGCACACGACTTTGTTTAAAATCATCCAGCGCTTTAGTCCGTGCGGCCTGACTTTTATTGCCGTGTATAGCCGAAGCGGTAATTCCGATCTTTTGAAAATATTCGGTCAATTTATTGGCTCCGTGTTTGGTACGGGTAAAGACAAGGACCTGTTCCCATTGATTTTTGCCGATCAGTTCACCCAGCAGTGCACTCTTGCGTTTGCAATCAACCAATATGACGCTTTGCTTTACCAATTCGCTCGAGGTATTTCGACGGGCTACCTCAACCTCGGCAGGATTTCGAAGCAGTGTATTGGCTAATGTTTTGATTTCGTCGGAATAGGTCGCCGAAAACATCAAATTTTGTCTTATTTTCGGCAAAATGGTTATCACTCGTCGGATATCACGGATAAATCCCATATCCAGCATCCTGTCCGCTTCATCAAGTACAAAAACATCGACTGCACTCAAATCAACCGTCCCCTGGCTGACATGATCAAGTAAGCGCCCCGGTGTCGCAATAAGGATATCGATTCCGTTGCGGAGCATCGTAATCTGAGGGTTGATCCCGACACCGCCGAAAATAACGGCACTTTTTAGGGGAAGGTATTTTCCATAAAGCTTAACGCTTTCTCCGACTTGTGCCGCAAGTTCGCGTGTCGGCGTAAGGATAAGAGCACGAATTTTTCGGTGCGGTTTTCCCCCTTTTTTCTCATTTAAAAGTTGGAGAAGCGGCAGGGTAAATCCGGCAGTCTTGCCGGTACCCGTCTGTGCACCGGCAAGCATATCGCGGCCTTCAAGAATAGAGGGGATAGCTTGTGCTTGGACAGGGGTAGGGGTTGTATAGCCTTGATCGCTTATAGCTTTAAGCAAGGGTTGAATTAGATTTAAATCGGTAAACGTCATATGATAGTGTTCCTTTGGAGGTTCGGCCCAACCAAAGCGGTAACTAAGGACGGTTTCAGGCAATGTAGAAAAAATGGGTGGAGAGTGCGACTAACGCCAACCGTAGGCGCAGTTAATATATCCCATTATAGCACACTCTAGCCCTGTATCAGATTGGTTCAATCCGGTATCAATGGACGACCCGGTTGCGCCCGTGATGTTTGGCTTGATATAACAAGTCATCCACACGTTTTAAGAACTCGTCTGCCGATTCATTTTCATTCAATTGTGCCACTCCGAACGAACAGCTCATGTAGCCTACCGTATCCAATTCTTCATTGGCAATGACACTTCTCAAAATTTCGGCAATATGTACCGTCTCAACCAATGTGGTGTCGGGGAGGAGAATAATAAACTCTTCGCCTCCCCATCGGGCGATGATATCACTTTTTCGTAACCGCTGTTTCGCCAAATGAGCTATCTGTTTCAAGACTGTGTCCCCGATCAAATGGCCATATCGGTCATTGACCTGTTTAAAATGGTCAATATCAAAAAAGATAACACTTAAGGGATTCTCTTCTCGACGCGCAACATTGATTGCGTGTTCATAGACCATCGTAAAATGGAGCCGATTTGCGATAGAAGTCAGAGGATCCGTCATTGAAATGGATTGCATCGAAGAAATATCGGTAAAAATAACCACATAACGGCTCTCCTCTTTAAAGCGCAGAAGGGAAAGTTTAACATCAAAAACAGTCGTTTTTCCGTCAATAGTAATTTTCGCTTTGTGATCGATGAGAGGATGATTGTTGATATACTCGGTCCACCGCTGATCATTCATCATCGGCAGAAGGTAATCGTCGGTATCTCCCTTCTCGAAATATTCACAAACGCAATTATGCTCACGCTTAAAGTGTTCTATCGTGTCATAATCAAAATACGCCAAAAAAGTTTGATTGGCGGCTATGATTTGATGACCGTCGGTAACAATGATAGGTGAGGGGATAGCATCCAGGATGGTTTGATTGTACATCTCCTGAAAACTTAATTTATTGGCGATGGAATCGTATAACCGACTGATTAATATCCCCAGCACAATGATCAATACCAGAGCAATGAACCCCGCCATTAGGGCCATTTGGAGTGAATGGGACCAAAAATCGGGGATCATCCGGACAAACATCACTTTTCCTATCGGATGGTTATCATAATCGGCGACAAGAATACTTTTGAATACAAACGATTGACCGCCGCTGCGAATAATCAGGTTCTCTTCGCTCATAGAGACGGTTTGATACATTCTGACCAACGGAAGAAGGGGTGCAGAGACATTCAGGGCTATCATGTCACCGATTTTAATCCCGTTGTCCACACTGCTTAAGTTGCCGATATTGTTTTGATTTACCAGGAAAAAAGAGTTATACCCCGTATAGCGATTAATTTTATCGGTGATGTAGGAAGCCGATAATCCAAATTCTACGGCTCCGAGATATACCCCATTCTCCATGACGGGGACTACAATCCGAAAGGCGAGTCCCTGCCGCCCCTCCTCAAATCCGTAGAGCGCCTTGTGATATTTGTGGATATGGGCGATCATAGGGCGCTGTTCGGCAATCCGATCTCCGTATACATCGGGACGGTGCATACGAAGCAACGATGTTCCGTCACCGTTATGAAACTGCATCACGGCAAGAGCAGGATTTTCTTGCTGCATTACCTTCCATCGCGGCGCAATCAATCGATATAACTCATCATGATTAGCCGTTCGGAATGCTTCTAAAACACCGACGGTACTGAGATTGGCATGGGAACGGGCCGTATAAAAACTGACCGTGTCTTGCAGGGTCTGTAGGTAATTGAGATGAACACTCCGGTACGCTTCGTCCATCCGTATATCTTCTTGCTGTTTATCATGGGCTATCGTAAAAGAGGTAACACTCATTGCCACCCCTACAATAACGGCGCTGAGGATCAATAATATTTTCGTTTTTAAACTTTTTAATTTCATTTTTGAGTCTGCTTATCTCTGTGTTATACAAAATTGTTCAAACTTCTCAAGCGATAGCGGATGACTGAACCAATATCCCTGATACGCATAACACCCTATCTCTGCCAATGCATTTCGCTGCTCTTGTGTTTCCACCCCCTCAGCAATAACGCTAAGTCCCATACTTTCTGCCAAAGCGATGGTCGATTTGCAGATGATGGCATCATTGGTGTTAACTAAAATATCACGGACAAAACTCTGATCGATTTTTAACTGATACAGAGGGAGCCGTTTCAAATACGCAAGCGACGAGTAGCCTGTCCCAAAATCATCCAGAGAAAAGGAGATCCCGAGTGCTTTAAGCGCCTCCATTTTCTTGATAATCTCTTCGACATTCTGGACCAATAAGCTTTCGGTCAATTCAAGTTTTAATCGTTCTGCCTTGGCACCGCTTTCTTCCAAAATGGCAATAATACTATCCACGAAATTGCTTTGGCCAAACTGACGCGCACTAACATTGACAGCAACGCTAAGGTGCTCAGTTTCTGCGACTTTTGACCATAATAGCAATTGACGGCATGCTGTTTTTAAAATCCATTCTCCAAGCGGAAGGATCAACCCTGTCTCTTCCGCCACCGGGATAAATTCAGCAGGAGAGATCATTCCCCGCTCAGGATGGTTCCATCGGACAAGTGCTTCACAACCGAAAACGCGTCCCTTATCATCTAATTGCGGTTGATAATAGAGAACAAATTCTCCCTCTTCAATCCCTTTGCGCAGATCGTTTTCCAACTTTGAACGTTTTTTCAGAGAGGATTCCATATCCGGGTCAAAAAAACTAAGGCCGTTACGCCCCCCCTCTTTGGACTTATACATTGCCAGTTCAGATTGTTTAATCAATTCGTCTACCGATACGCCGTCACCCTTGAATAACGTAATTCCCATACTGGCACTGCTTCGATGATTGGTCCCGTCAATAAGATAATTCTCTTTTAAGGAGGCAAGGATTTTTTCCCCCACCAGTTCACTGGTGGTAGCCGCTTCATTTTCATCCGCACTGAGCCCTGATAATACGATGACGAACTCATCCCCTCCGAGTCGCGCAACCGTATCCCCTTCACGGACACAGCCGCTCAAACGCTGGGCGACAACTTTGAGCAGGGTATCCCCGCTTTCATGCCCCAACGTATCGTTAAGCGTTTTAAAATTATCCAAATCGATCAATATCAAAGCACCGTGATGACCGTTGCGCGCACCGGAAGCTATCGATTGCTTTAAACGATCGTTTAAAAGGGTCCGATTCGGCAATCCCGTCAACTGATCGAAAAAAGCCAATGTGTTGATTTGCGATTCCGCCTCTTTTTTATGGCTGATGTCCGTATCACTCCCGCGACATCCCAACACAATCCCTTCTTTGATATTAGGGATACCGTCGGTTGAGAGCCAAACAATACGTCCGTCACGAGAGACGGCCCTGTTTTCCAGATCATTAAAAGGCTCTTGGCGTTCAAAAAGGTCAAATACAGCTTTTTTAAACTCCTCCCGCCCCTCTTTAGGATGCAAATCATAAAAATAGATATACCCGACCAACTCTTCGCTCCGATAACCGAGTACCGATTCTACGACATCGCTTACGTAGGTATACATCCCCTGTGCATCCACTTCCCAAATAAAAGTTTTGCTTTGTTTCGCAAGTTGTTCAAAACGTTCTTCAGCCTCCCGCAAACCGGCTTGCTGTTCATGGATCTGTCCATCCGTTCGGCGCAACAGCAAAAATATAATCCCTAGAACGATCCCGACCATTAGGGTAGCCGCCAGTGCGTTTATACTGACAAATCGGATAAATTCAGTTTGTTCCTCACTGATATCCTTCATCAGCATCATGTCGCCGATCTCTTTACCGGATGCATCGATCAGCGGCATCATCGCAACCCGCCAATCTTTTCCGTCATACCGTATCTCTTGATGCTTGCTTTCGTATGAGTTGTCCCCATCGATATGTGTATTCGCTACCGATTCAAAATTTTCCGGTAATCGTTTTTGGGAAGCATAAATTACCGCGAACTGAGGCAGCTGATTCCACTCCCCCTCCCGGCCGAGCATCCGCATCCCCTCTTCCCATGTATCTTGTTTGAGATACTCTTTACGGATCAAAACAGCAATTTCAACGGCCGATTCCGTATGCAGGAGTTGAAGGATATCTTCAATCTCTTTGCCTAACTCGACGTATCCCAAAAGTTCCCCGTTTTCATAAACCGGCTGAATGACACGCAGCGTAAACGTCCCTAAGGGCCCTATTTCGATCCCCCATGATCGTTTGTGGGTCCACTCCGCTTGCTGAGCGGTGAAACGGTTTATCAAATCACCGCTTTTTTCCGGCTTGTGTACCCGTAACAAACAGATACGATTCTTGTCGATAAAATAAAAATGGGTCAGATGATTTTCAACTTTCATCTTCTCAAACACCGGGGCCCAGTCGGCGAGAAGAGACTTGACATCACCCTCGCGAAGCCCTTTTTTGACCCGACTATTTTCAACAATCGGCTGCAATGCCAGGGACATCCCGACAGCCTGCTGTTTTAAAAGCGTTTGATAATCATGGGAAAGCTCATTATTATGGGTGGAAAACATATCATCTAAAAAATGGCGTTGCTGCTGCAATAACAGAGTTCCGCTCCCTATCCCCAAAAAAACTATCAAAATTGAGAGTATTGCCATCAAACGGCGTAAAATCGGTTTGGGCGAGTGTTCTATTGCTGTTGATGTTCCCCGTGCGAATAACTTTGTGGAAAACAATTTCACAAGCCTATTTCGAAATTTTTCGAAATTTTTCATTGACCGTCCTACATTGATTATTATAATTTGTTTTTAACATATATATTCTACTTGATTCTAACTTGTTTCGTATAGAATCACTTGATATATCTCTCTTTCAACACCATTTTCGGCAGAATTTTGATAAAATTTTTATTTTTAAGGCTAAAGCGTGCACAAGACCAACCATTTTGATTCGATTGCAGAAGTGTTCAATCAGGTATGGCATTTTTCCGATGCCTACAAAAATTTTTTGATCGAACATATCATCAGCGACCTCGATCTCACGGCACAAGATATCCTCGTCGATATCGGCGGAGGGACGGGAACGTTTACCAGCCGACTCAAAAATGAAGCGCAGCTTCAAAAAGCCTACTGCGTAGAACCCTCATCCGCTATGTGTGCCGAAGCGTCGCACTATCCTGAGATTACCGCTATATGTGCGGATGCCCATCATTTTCTCTCCACTCCCGTCCCCTATACGAAAGTGCTTTTTAAAGAGGTCATTCATCATATCGACGCACAGGAAACACTCTGGGAACACCTCTTGAAACAGTTGCCTCCTGAGGGGAAGATACTGATTATTACCCGTCCTCAGGAGACCCACTTTCCTTTTTTTCAATCGGCCAAAGAGGCGTTTGCACGCAATCAACCCCCTGTTGAAGCAATTGTCGCTCAACTTGAGATGAGCGGTTTTACCGTCACGACAACGGTTAGAGATCACACTTTTACCCTCTTAAAAACCAATTGGTACGAAATGTTAAGGCACCGTTTTATGTCCGACCTCGGCCATTTTAGCGATGAAGAAATAGAAGCCGGAATCGATGAACTCAATCAAATCTATCACGATGATACAATCGACATCTGCGACCATCTTATTTTTATAACGGCATCAAAAAAATAATATTGTGTTATTATTATTTTCATGATAGATATTTCTGCCGACAGACCGCTTCGGATACTGCTTCCCAATACCAACAAGGCGTTGGCTGAAGCGATCAAAAATGCGACTCCGCAAGAGCTGGCGCAGCTCAAAGAGGGGATAAGCGTCCAATCGTTTCTAACGTCGCTGTTTAACGACAAAATAACTTCGTCAAAATCGGATACCCTTTTATTGGATATCCTTAAAAACTCTCCCCTCTTCAAGAATATGGGCAATTTTAACGATTCACTGGAATCGCTCCTCAAAGAACTCAAAATCCAAAATCCCCTCACTACGCAAACAACGGCAATCGAGCATTATTTATCAAAAAACGGATCGGTCGATCCCCAGAATCTTAAATATAAACTTGTACAAAGCGGTATTTTTTTAGAATCCAAACTTGCCGCCTTGCTGGAGAATCCCCATCTACTCGAAGAGTCGCTTCAAAATGATCTTAAAGCCAATCTCCTCCTGCTCAATGACGAACTGAGAGGTTCGGAGATGTCGGAGGGAAATCCGCTTCTTGAAAAAGTTGACAAACTCCTAATGCAAATCGATTATTACCAACTTGTCTCCCTCCTGGAGCATTCCAACACCCTTTATTTTCCATTTTCATGGGATCAGCTTCAAGAAGGTTCAGTCTCTTTCAAAAAAAGCGGAGAAGAAAAATTTTATTGCGAAATAGATTTGAAGCTTCGGGAATATGGGGAACTGACTCTAAGGATGGGACTTTATGATATCAATCAGATCGACATTCAGATCGTCACCGAAAAACCGGCATTAAAAACCCTTTTTCAGGAAAACCTCCAAGAGTTGCGCTCACTGATGAGTCATTCAGGGCTCACCGTACGAAAAATACGCCTAAGTACGATGGATGAACTCTCCCTCGCGCATCCGAATCGTTATGAAAACACTCTTGATGATTCCAACTTCAGTTTTGAGGTAAAAGTATGAAAAAAGCGGTTGCGATGCGTTATAACCCGTCCAAAGAGAACGCTCCTCGCGTAGTAGCCAAAGGAGCGGGGACAACGGCTGAAAACATTATAAAAATCGCGCAATTGCACAATCTTCCCATTCAAAAAGACGAAGATCTGGTAGAACTTTTGAGCAAAGTCGAATTAGACCGGGAAGTCCCCGAAAAACTCTACGTAGCGGTTGCCGAGGTCTTTAGTTTTATCTATAAACTTACCAACAAACGGTAAATTCATTCTTCAATAATGTAATCTTCCAAATCGATATCCTCAGTTTCCAATATCGGGCTCAAAGCATGCATACCGTAGGGGCGCACCGACAAGGGATCTTTGGTAATCAGAGGATGCCATGCAGGCAGAGCTTTCCCCTCATAGCGCAGACGGTAGGCACAGGTTTCCGGCAACCACGTATATTCAGCAGCACGTTCAACGTTTAGCCCCATACACCCCTCTACCCTCTCAAAGCGGTTTTCGTAATCGCTGCATTTACCCCCCTGAATATCGTAACAGTGGCAGGCTACACGGGTTAGATAAATAGGGGCATGATCGTCATCCTCATCCTGAAGGCGGTTCAGACAGCATAATCCACAGCCATCACACAAAGCTTCCCATTCTAGGGGAGTCAATTCTTCTAATGTTTTTGTTTCCCAAAAAGGGGCGGTTTCTTGTTGTTTCATAGTCGAAAAATAGCATATAAAGGGTTAAAATCGACTATTCATACCGTTATTTGGATATCATGAGTAAAAGAAAAGGACAAATTATGAATAATGGACAGACATTGGGTGAACTTTTACGCGATTGTGCCGACTCAGTGGGCGGAAAAAATTATTTTCTTACCCTCGCCGAAACAATCCGTACGACCCGGGAGGGGATTATCGTCGGTGAAAAAAAACAGATCAATTACTCCGCCGGGATAATGACATGGAATAAAACCCTCCATGCCGACAACTGGAGACTCCTTCTGGAAACGGCAAAGGTCCGTACCAAAGACGGTAATATTCTCCTTCCGTCCGAAGATAAACGGCATAAAAGCATCCTCAATATGATACGTACCCTCAAACCGCTGACGTTTACGGTAACACCGACCCATTCAAGCGACGGCGAAGGGTTTAGTTTTAATGCGTTGGAGGTGATTGACGATCGTACGACACAGATATCACCGCTGTTTAAAGCGCTGTTTGTCATGCCCATCGATGTAGTTCGAAAAACAATGGTTTAAAATTGGTTAAAGGGATTTATTTTGTAAGAAGAGGTGGAGCGGGAAACGAGACTCGAACTCGCGACATTCAGCTTGGAAGGCTGACGCTCTAGCCAACTGAGCTACTCCCGCATCACGAGGGGAATTATATCGCCCGTTGGCTTAAAAATTCATTCAATTAACGTACTCTTTTCCCCACAATATCTCCAAAAAGCAAAACATCGGCCAAAACCGCTTTCTCACAAAGCCCCTCATTATTCAGGTTGATAAAGAGTTCTCCGTTCGCACTTTCGAAAATACGATCATTTAGAATCACTTTTAAAAAGTCTCCGTCATCCTTTTCCAATACCTTTTTGATAGAGACAAGTTCCTTGTTTTTCGGAAAAACGACATCAATTCTACCGTCAGTTTTATTCCCTCCGATAGCATAAAAAGCCTGGTTTTGACGTAGGTTGGTATAATTTTTAAGATTAAAAAACAGACTCAAAATATCTTCTTGGGCATAGTATTCGTTCTGATCTTTGTCTTTATGTTCTTTGCCCTCTTTTGTTTCGCTCACCTCTTTCCAAACAATGCGGTTGATATGATCAAAGGTATACAGCTTCACGTTTTTCTTCGAATTATTTTTTCGGATTTTCATATAACTCGAAGGGATCAATTTACCGTTTTTTACCGTTCCGACACTCTCATACACTTCGATTCGATTATTGGAGAGAGCCTTTGCCAACCCCGTTGTCCGTGCTTCAACACGAATTTTATAGGTTTGATCGTCATTCAGCTCAAAGCGGGCATCCGCCGTCCCCATTGTCTGAAAAATACCGAAAGAGACTTCATACGACGCACTCAACACTTTGGCACCGGCGATTTGTGCAAATAACATTAAAATCCATACCATCTTTTGCATCATCTATCCTTTTTTTAGAAAGAAGATTATACTTTGATTGTGAAGAAATTGTGGTTACAAAGGCTTATCCCCCGTTTCCAACCGATACGCAATAAGCGATTCATCTTCTCGAAACTCGATCAAAATTTTTCTTACCCGTTCTTGCCAAACGGTTTGAAAACTTTTTTGCATCTGCGCATCGGCATTTCCCGATAAAATCATTTGAAGCCATTGTGCGGCTTGCCCGTCCACAGGGACTACGGATGGATCGTAGGTGAGAAAAATCCGTTCTTCCGAATCAATCCTCTCCAAACACATCTCTTCAGCCATTTCTGCATCAAAAAAGAGTAAATGCCGTCGATCGTATTTTCCGGAAAATCCGTGAAAACCGCTTATATCGGTTGATCCCGTAATCAATGAAACGATATTGGCCATCACCCCTACCGTCCCTTCACCGAGTTTTCCTTTGATCGTTACCCGTATGGTGCCTCGGATGGGTGTTTGGTCGCCATACAGCAGTTTAAGCCCTTTTTGTATCATCAAATAAGTCCCTGCCACCGTAGGACATGAATGCCCCGCCAATTTGACCGCATCGGTATAGCGGTAGTGCAAAAGTCCCTGCTCGGCGGCGCCAAGGAGATCGGCCAAAGGGTCTATCATCGCTATAGAGGGGACCAGATCAAAAAAATCGGGGGTAGTATTCACGGCTTCTCCTAAAAAGTATCCTATACGATAGGTTACGTTGATATCGCAATACTATCCCAATTCATCCCCTGCATGATTGATGGATATCAAGAAGTAGGCAAAAGCCCCGATACGGCATCCCTCTCATCAACCGTTAGTTCAAATGAAAAAATAGCGATGTCTTCTTCCAAATGCTGCCGCGATGTCGATCCGATGAGAGGGACTATCCCACACTGATTTAGGTATCGGTAAACAATTTGAGCTTCAGTTTTACCGTATTTCTCCGCTAATGAGCGTATAAGGCTATTCCCCAAAATGTGCGGATTAGCCGTCAAAGACCAAAAACTCTGGTAAACGATCCCTTTTTCGCTGCACCAGACCCGAAGATCGGTATCATAACCGCTTCCGTCATAAAAACGATTTTGTACGATGGCCGGCTTAATTTTTGCATCCATATAAAGCCGTTCAAGCACATCCAGTTCATAACAATTGCTTATTCCAATCTGGCGGGCTCCCCCACGTTCATAAATCGCTTCCATTGCGATCCATACTTGGTGAAGATCGGCATACGGAAAGAGGGGTGAATGAAGAACCAACGAATCGACGTAATCCGTTTTGAGATTTCGTTGAGACGACGCAAAAGATTGTTCTACCTGAATCGGCAGCGCGGCGGTAGGATCATAAGGTATCCGCTTGGGATCCTGACCCGCAAGGGGGGTGAATTTGGTCTGGATAAATAGTTCGTCACGGCCGATACCCGACTTTGCCAACCCTTCCCCTACCCGTGCTTCATCATAGTGTTTAGGCTGACATGCGGTATCTATCCCCCGAAATCCGCATGAAAGTGCCATCTGCACCAAATCTGCGGTACGCTCTTTTTTCCATGCCGTACCGTAAAGCAGTGCCGGCATCCGAACCTTTTCATTTGTTACAATATAAGGGATCATTATGCACTCCGTTTACTTTCAGAAATAAGGATAAGTATACCTATGCAAATTTCGATCCTCCTTGTGCTACCAAGGGAAAACATTTTTTCAGTAGAGTTTAAGGGAAAAATTAACATTTTATAACTTGTTATAAAGAGTTAATTAACCCTTTTTAAACCGTTAATTATCTTTAGCCGCTTTTAATGCGGAAGCTTTTAGATAGAGGCCTACCGTTAAACCGATTGATTTTCCCCCATTTTTTAGAATCTCAAGTTCTTCATCATCCAAATAGACCGTTATCTTATTTTTTTTGGCATGCCCCTCTTCTTTTTTCGGCCGCCCGCCCCGCTTGCGGTCCGCTTCTTCAAACGTTTTAACCGGTTTTGCCGCGGTTTTCATCATTTCATCGATAGTTTTTTTAACTGCCATTTACAACCTCCTATTAATCATTTTTAAACAGTTTTAAAACATTTAAATATTGATTATAAATTGTTTTATATGCACTTTTTGAAAGCGGCGTTTCATGGTAGAGTTCCGTCAGAGAGAGCCCGGTTTCTATCGCATTTTTAAACGCTTTTGAAAGGCGCAATTCAAAAAATTGAATCTCATCGAAATGTTTGGATACAGCATTTTCGACACTGGAGAAATCACCCTCTTTCTCGGTTTTCGTGACAAGGACAATTATCATCTTTGCGTAAGGCTGTATTTCATCAATGGTTTCGACTGTACGGATGATTGAATTATAATCGGTTGAGCACGGTATAAGTACAGCATCCGATTCTTTAATGATTTTCAAGACGCCGGCATCGACAAACCCCCCGAAATCGTATACGCAATTATCCAGTAGCGCCGGATGTTCCGTAATTTTTGCCATATCGGGATAAATAGATTCGATAACGGAATTATCATTGGACTGGAGATAAAAACCTAAATCTTTCGCCAATGAAAATGAAATAGGGGTTTTACCCACCCCGCCTTTTTTATTGATCACGGATAAAATCATTAAAATCTATTCCTTATTAGTTTATTAACGGTTTAAAAACCATTATTATGTATTTATGAATCGTATCCAAAAAATATTATTCAGTCAAGAAGAAACCTATCAAAAAGTGTTTTAAACCGTTTATAAACCTATATAGTATTCTAAAATAAACTCTATTTCTCACTTGCACAACCACATCAAAGAGTGTACAATCACTTTCACAAAAAACGCTCACTTATCGGTTCAAGGAGACCCCATGTCATTTTCCCCACAGCAGCTTCAGGTTATCAAAGAATCATCAGAACGTTACAAAGATGAAGTGAACCGGATCAATACTTTGATCAACAGTGATATCAGCGATGCGCAATGCGATACACTCTATCTGCTCCGTACCCTCTCAACGATCGAACACGGCAATCGAATCGGACTTTTCAATGAAGAAAATTCCGACGAATTCCTTGAAGCGCTTGCCCGTGAAGTGAACCGTTATTTTCCGGAAAAAGATGATGAAGAGTTGTATGATGACCTTGCCATTTTAGAAGACGATCTTAAAGAACGTTTTTTTGCCGATCCCGAAAAAGAAAAAACAATGCTTTTAAAGGGGCTTGGGCTGTCGCTTTGAGGATGAAGAACCGTTCCCCCTCTTAATGGGTTGGTTCGTTAAACCTGGGGAAGTTCCATGACGAAATCATCATGATGGGGTCGTCGGTTATGGGATTGATACCGTTTGATTTTCATATCTTCATGGATGATATGTTCAATCAACGTTTTTTTAATTGCAAATTTGAGTTTCGTTTGTATCATTTCCAAGGGTAATTTACTGGCTATAAGTTCATTTACCTGATGAATCATCTTGTGATGCATGGTTTGATGGTGTTCCAACTCAGGAAAATCAATCCGTCGCATATGACACTCTTCATCATAAAAGTGTTTTTTCATGTAATCACTTAATTCGTAAAAAATTTCCCGCACCTCATTTTTTAACGAAGGGTTCTGCATATCGAGCACATTGATTTTCTCGATAATTTTAAAAAGTCTTTGATGTTGGGTATCAATACTGCCGATACCGAGTCTATAGGTTTCACTCCATTGTATGGTTGCCACAATTTATTCCGTATTTTTATGTCAATTCGAATGATTACGTAGTCGAATTATAGCTTCTTTATTTTTTAATTCAGATACGTATTACAACTTAATGCATGGCGCGTACTTGTTATTGGATGTTATTTAGTAAAAAAAACTGTAAGATGAACGGATATAGTGTATAATTTTTGCAATGCCCGATTAACCGTGCACATCCGAAATTCAAATCCGTTTTACCTTAAAATTATTCGAGAGAAGAGATGAAATATTTGAATCAAAAACATGCCGCGATCACGCGCGAGATCAAACAAATAATTGCCGGGATGAAGGTAGTTTTTCCGGCTCAATACGGTAAATTATATTGGGAAGCGGCAAAAACCTACCATATCGAGCTCAAACCTGACGAATTGCTGACACGGGAAATGCTGGATGAGAAAATGGTCCGCCACATTATCACTTTAAGCGAGTGTACCGATCGGGCCATCAGTGCGATGGAAGCCAAAAACAAATCGGAATTAGAGGCCGTATTAGCCGAAACCAAAGAGCTAAAAGAAGAAATCGCCGAACTCCAAAAAATTGTGTATGAAGACAGCTTGACCAAAACGTATAATCGAAGATGGTTCAACGATACCTTTTTAGAAAATGATCAGCTTACCCTAAATCAAACGGGAACCTTGGTCTTGGTTGATCTGAACAAATTCAAGTCCATCAATGATGCGTACGGCCATATTACCGGGGACAAAGTACTGGTCCACATTGCAGAAAAACTGCGTGAAACACGTATGCAAATTATCCGATACGGTGGAGATGAATTCATCATTATTTTTAACGCCGATAAAACCGTACCGGAAATTAAAAATATTATGGAGGGGATGATCCGCTATTTCGATACGGCCTATTTTAAAGTAGAAGAGGGGTCATTCAGGCTCAGTTTTTCGTACGGAATTACCCCATTTTCCCATGGTGACGATATTTCAACGATTATTGAATCGGCCGATAGTGCAATGTATGCACACAAAAACGGAGTGAATCAACAGTAATTTGGGCAAACTAGATCGGTATTACGTATTTACCTATTTTCTTAATAAAGTCCCACGGTAATGCCTATTACCGGATTTTATGAGGCGCTGTCCATTTTCGGCCATCGGAGAAATTATGAGTTCAATCAACACAGGGGTTAAAATCACCCTGCTTGCGGTAGCAATGCTGACGGTAATGTCCAATGCCGCTATTATCACCTCCCTCCCTCATCTGGGGGAACACTTTAAGACGATTAATACCATTGAGCTCCTCTCAAGACTCATGATAACCCTCCCCTCAATCGCTGTTGCCGTTTTAGCCCCGTTTTTAGGCCATATTATTCACAAAACATCCCTCATCAAAAGCGCCCTCGCAGGGTTGATTCTCTTCTCTGTCTCGGGAAGCGCCGGACTTTATCTGAGCGATATCTATACCCTTTTGGCTTCACGAATGGTACTCGGGATTGCAATCGCTATTTTGATGATTGTCGGCACTTCACTGGTTGGAGATTATTTTCAAGGGGCTGCACGACATAAGTTCATGGGATTGCAGAGCGCTTTCATCTCCATCGGTGGGATACTGTTTATCGGTGGAGGCGGGATTTTAAGTGATTACCATTGGCGTTACCCTTTCGGAATTTATCTCATAGGTCTTTTGATCCTTCCACTGGTATTCATGTTTCTAAACGAGCCGAAGAATAGGCTACATGATGAAGATACGGGACAGATCAGTACCCCCTTGTATCGAGTCTATCTCTTGGCTTTTTTAATGATGGTAATTTTTTATACGCTCCCGACACAGATGCCTTTTTTAATTATGAACCATTTTGGGGCCAGCGGTACCTTGACCGGTTTTATCATCTCATCGGCCATGGCTTCGAATGCCTTGGGGGCTTTGAGTTTTGCAAAATTCAAACAGCGATACGGTTTTCCGACCATCTATCTAATAGGTCTGATAAGCCTCTCGATCGGTTTTATCGCGATCGGCAATATCGATAATGTCTATCTCTTCTTTATTACTTCACCGATCATGGGATTTAGCGGCGGATTGCTCATGACAACCACAACGGCATGGATGCTCCACAAAGCACACCATACCAAGCGGATCAAGGCTTCGGGTTACCTTACCAGCGCCCTTTATGCAGGGCAGTTTTGTTCCCCCATCCTCTTTCACCCTTTTGTCAAACTTTTGGGACTCTCTACATTTTTTATCATGCTGGGGGGGCTCATACTCATGAGCGCCATCTCTATTCTCCTCTTCCGATCAACTTCCGGGTCCTCCCAAGAACCCTGAAATTTTTATCAGAATTCTACAACCACCCTTTTTTTCGGAAATAAATCAGCGGAACGGCTCCGGCAACGGCCATCAATACCAACGAAAAGGGATATCCCATACTCCAGCCAAGTTCAGGGATAAAGTGAAAGTTCATCCCATAAATACTGGCAATCAGAGTTGGAGGCATTAAAACGACGTTGGCCACGGTAAAGAGTTTGATGATTTTGTTCTGTTCGATGTTGGTTTGCGCCAAAAAGAGGTTTTGAAGATTATCCAGCGTATTGCCGTTTATCGTTATAAATTCGACTAAAGAGTTAAGGTCCTTAATCATAATCGATAACTCAGTCCGAATCGGCGGAGAAATTTTGGATGATTTCGCCAATGCCGTAACGATTCTCCGCTTGTCAAAAACCGATTGGCGCACTTTGAGGGTGAATTCCTGCAATGTCGAAATTTTTCGAAGCGTATCGACCGATTGTCCGCCCGAATCCCATAAAAGCTGCTTACGGATCTCGTCACTCTCTCTGGCGGCATATTCGAGCAAATCGGCATCCTGGTCAATACGGATATCAAAAATCTGCATAAAAATATCGTAACCCGAAAAAAGTTCTTTTGGATGCGCCGTTAATATCCTTCGGATATTGTCAAACGTCTGAAGCTCTTTTTCCCGGACGGTAAAGAGGATATTCTCCTGTAAAACGAAACTGACGCTCTCGTTATAGTGGGATTTTGTATTGTCGACGAAGAAAAACGAAACGAAAAAATAGGAGTTGATCGTAATCGTCCGGCTGTCTTCCCAGTAACGCGAACTGATCTCAATCTCCTCCCGTTCATTTTTACTGGGCAAATCGACATTGAACCGGCGCTTGACCTCCAAAATTTCATCCGAAGTCGGTTGAAGAAGATCCACCCATGTAATGACATTCAACGACGGAAGCGTATCGATTTGACTTAAATCCGTTGCCGAAAAACGTTTTCCGTCATGGGTATAAAAAGTAACCAATTACGCCCCTTTCTTTTTCTCCTAAGTATAGCAATCTATCGCTACAGATTGACAACAAAACTTAGCTCTCTTTTCACTCCGCATCCTCTTAGTAACCGAGTTGGACTATAATACTGCCACTAATTTTCACAATGTTTAGCGAACCTCATCGCTTTGGCACCTTTTAACGATCAGGAATACCGATGGAACATCAATTTTTAGCCAAACTTCTCTTTGATTTGAAAGAGGTAAAACACAAAATTTCTCTGCACAATGAAACGGAAACCCTTAACCCGTCGATTATCAACCTACGCGAATACCTTCATCTTCGAAAACTCGACGTTTCCCATCTGCAAGATGAATTAACGAAAGCTGGGCTCTCATCACTCGGGCGTTCTCAATCGCATATCGGATCGACAATCGATGCGGCTATCACCATTTTATCCTTGGCATTGGGCAAAGAGATTCCTCCGGAAAACAGCTCCCTGAGTTATAACAAAGCACATCGGATTATGCAAAAAAACAATGAAATTTTTTCAAAATCCACTAAAAAAACAAAAATCATGATTACCGTCCCCTCCAATTACAACGAAGAGGAAGGGTGGTTTCGGAATCTTTCCGAGGAAGGGGTAGACCTTTTTCGAATCAATACGGCCCACGATAATGCCGCTACATGGAGAGCTATGGCGGATACCGTCTTATTGGAACGTAAACGAACCCGTAAAGATCTCAAAATTTACGTCGATCTTGCCGGCCCGAAAATACGGACGGTTAATATCGGTATCGATTCGCCGGAAATGAAAATCGGGTTAAAAAAAGATGATCGGACGTTTTACCTCACCTCAATTGCCGATCAAAAGGGTTCCAAACGCCCTTCAAAACCGGTTATATACGTCGAGGAACCTTTTTTCCAGGCGCTTGCACCCGATTCGAATTTGAGTATCCGAGATAGCATCGGGACTTTGCATCCGGTAAAACTTTTGAAAAAAGGGAAATTCGGCTATAAACTTTCAGCACACAAAAGGATAAAACTCAATCCTTTATCCGCTATTTTTCGCAACAACGGGGAGGATTCGGCACATTCACCCCTTATTTTCCCTTCCACATTACCGAAAGAGGTACGTGTTTTCTGCGGAGACAGCGTGATCATCACCCCTTATTCACAGGATTCGGCCCCTTCAAAACAAAAAAATGCTCACGAAGTGACCATCCAGTGTACCCTTGAGGGGGTTGCGTCGTTGGTAAAAGAGGGGGATAAGGTCTTTTTGGATGACGGTAAAATCGAAATGGCGGTCCGTTCGATCGAGGAAAACACTATCCGCTGCGAAGTCATCACCCAGAAAAAAAACGGAGTTCTCATCAAAGAGGAGAAAGGGATCAATTTTCCCAACAGCGATATTGCCATCAATGCCCTGAGTGAACATGATAAAGAGATTTTACCTGCCATCTGCGACTATGCCGATATTATCGGTATCTCGTTCACCCAAACCAAAGAGGATATTGCCGATGTGATCCGGCAACTCGAAGCGATCGGAAAAAAGGGTGAAATCGGGATCGTTGCCAAAATCGAAACCCAAAAGGGGGTCGAAAACCTCCCCCAAATCCTTGAAGCCCTGATAGCGTACGGCAAATCGGGAATCATGATTGCCCGCGGAGATCTCGCTATCGAGATCGGATACGAGAATCTTGCTTACATGCAAGAGGAGATCCTCGATCTGTGCGCCGCTGCCCATATGCCGGTCATCCTCGCCACTCAGGTATTGGAGAGCAAAATGAAAACCAATATCCCCAGCCGTGCCGAAATCACCGATGCCGCATTTGCCCATAAGGCGGAATGTGTGATGCTTAACAAAGGGGAATACGCACGAGAGACCATTAAAATTCTCAACGCCATTTTCCAGCAGATGGACCTTGTTTTCCGAAAAAACAAACTCCTCTTAAACCCTAATTTCCAATGGAAGTAGAACCACATCGCCGCATTCATCATTACGGATACTGTGCACACACCCTATCGTATACGAATAGGGGATAATGCTACACATACGTATCCAAAGTATCCTCCCAATTCTCCGGAACCACCCCCGGATTATCCCCTTTTTCGTTATACTCTCCGGTATGAAATCGGCAATGCAATCGTTACCTGAAGAACACACCTATTACGTCTATATTCTCCGATGCAATGACGATACTCTCTACACCGGAATTACCAACCGTCTGGACAACAGGATCAAGGAACATAATACTTCCCCCAAGGGGGCCAAATACACCCGTTATCGCCGCCCGGTAGTTTTGGAATATTATGAAACCTGCAAGGATAAAAGTACCGCACTCAAACGGGAAGCGGCAATCAAGAAAATGTCCCGTTCCCAGAAAGAGGGGCTATGGATATCACGTTAAAAATTCTACTCGTTGTCGCCATCGCCGTTGTGGTGTATCGGGAAATCGTAAAATCGACTTCCGTCCCCTCCTCTCACCCCTCTCACACAAAGTCTAAAGCAAGTTTTTTAAGCCTCTTGAGCGTCGGTGCGGTTGTCACCGTTTTCACCTATGCCGGGATGTCGGTTACCCTGATTGAGACGCGTGACCTCCGCCCTTATCTCCCTCCCCATACCCCCCAGATGGTCAGTATCTTCGACAAAGGGGTCATTGAGGTCAACCATATGGTGATCAAAACCAATCTTGCATCACAGGGGGAATTGGCATCGCTGGCACAGCATCTCACCGAAGGGTGCGAAGGGGATGATGGATGCGAAATCCAAAAACTCTTCGACTACGTCACCGCTATCCCCTACCGAAGCGACCATACCAGCCGTAACGCCAAAGAGGTCGTCCAAAGCGGCTGGGGAGACTGCGATGATAAATCCAACCTCTTCGCGTCGCTCCTGAACGAACGGAATATTGATTATAAATTCGTCTACGTCCCCAAACATGTTTTTGTGGTCGTCCATGTCAAGAATACGCAACAGCTCCCGTTTCTGGCCGCAAAACTGATTATAGAAGGGAAACCTTACTATTATGCCGAAACTACCGCTTCCGGGGCTCGTATAGGGGAGTTCAACGGACAATTTCCGTATAATTTCGAAGGGATCTACGATCTGCGGAACCATCATGAGATCGCACCGGAACGGGTCTCGTTCCGTATCGGTTGAACCCGGTAGGTTATCGAGCATCCAACCTATTCGTTTTCTATCCATTCGTTCATCAAAGGAGATACGATGAAACTACTTTACCTCATCCGCCATGCCAAATCAGACTGGAGCGATCCCCGGTTATCTGATTTTGACCGCCCTCTTAACCAACGAGGATGGAAGAATGCCCCTTTTATGGGAAAACAACTCGCGTTGGAAGGGACTATTCCCGATCTTATCCTCTCCAGCCCCGCGCTTCGTGCAAAAACTACGGCACAGGAGATGGCAAAGCAGCTCTCCTATCCTGTAGAATCGATTGTCTATCATGAAACCTTGTATGCAAGCGATCCACAGCGTATTCTCTCGATTATCCGTTCCGTCCCCGATGAGATTGAGACACTGTTTTTGTTCGGACATAACCCTGAACTTACCGAATGCGCCAACCTCATTGCCGATTGCGATATCGACAATATTCCCACCTGCGGAATTGTTTCACTTGCCCTGAACCAAGAGAACTGGGGGAGTATCGGAGCCCATTCAGCAAAGCTGCACCATTTCGATTTTCCGAAAAAACCCCGCTAGCCTTTTAGTGCGGAAGTGTTAAAACAGCCGCTTTACCGCGATGGAGTATTGACCATCAATTTTGAAAACACATTCAGATAATTCCAAAACGATTGGATGTACTCCGGCTCGATACCCTCTTGTTCAAGGGAGGGAAGAAGTTGGGCATAACACTCCAGCCAAATACGCCGTCCCTCTTCATCGATCCGAAAACGGGCATGCCGGGCAAGCATACGGGAATCCCCTCGTGTCTGGGCGTAATAATCGGGCCCGCCGCAAATTTGGATCAAAAAATCGGCCGCCCGCTTTTTGACTTTGGCAAACTCATCTTCATACTCGACCGGAAACATAAAGGCAATTTTCGTGTTGCGTATCAACTCGTAATGATCGTTTACCAATTGTCGGAAACGCTCTTCTTGGACTTGAGAAAAAAAACCGGGATTCGGTTTGACGACCGTAGGCTGCAGCGTCTCGATACTACCGTCCGTAATTAAAAAATCCATCTTTTTCCTCCGGATAATGTTGAGGGTATTGTAAAGGGTTTTCAGAGTCATCCGCCTTAAAATAACGGAAAATTCATCGAATCCAAAAGCTATCGCCTTAAAATGATTATTTTTTAATCACATGGAATAGAATTACAAGCATAAGAAAACGTTATTATTTCACTTATTAAACAGAAAGGGGTGCTATGGACAGTATTCATTCAATACTTGAGACAAAACGGCTGGCCATACACTTTCAACCGATTCTTTCCGTTCGGGGAAGGACATTTTTCGGCGTAGAAGCGTTGGTCCGCGGTATCGCTTCTGACGGTTCCCTCTTATCACCGGCATGGCTTTTTGAACAGGCATCTCTCTACGGCTTAAGCAGTGAACTCGACAGACTTGCCCGTCTTCTGGCGATTGAATCCTTTCTTCCCCTCTGGCAAGCGAATAAAAGACTTATTTTATTCGTCAATTTCGAGTCCAAACTGATTGACGCGTTCGAATCCGGCCGCTATCTTTTCGACGGTCTCTTAAGCCGTTACCAAATCCCCTTTAGCAACATCGTCCTGGAGATCAAAGAAGATGAAGTGAACGATACCCTGAAACTGCAGGATTTTTGTACCCATTACCGGAACCTTGGATTTAACATCGCTTTGGACGATTTCGGAATCGGCCGTTCCAGCTTCGACCGTCTCGGAATTGTCCGTCCCGATATTATTAAAATTGACCGCTCCCTGGTTGCGGATATCGATACCAATTATATCCATCAGGAAATTGTACGGGCCATTTGCCGGATGAGTACCAATATCGGAGCGATTGCACTTGCGGAGGGGATCGAAAGACTCGAAGAGGCAGGCTATTCTCAACATCTTGGCATAACGCTGATACAGGGGTTTTGGATCGCCAAACCCTCATTGAACCCGGTTTGTGAAAATTTTCGTGAAAAAGTAGACCAACTCAAATCCAATGCCGATGCTTTAGCCTCAGAACGGCATACAAACGATCAGGACCTGCGAAATCAGGCTGAATTGTTATTTTCACAGGTTATTCAAACCATTACCGCGACAGAGGATCTTGTAACCTGGAGTGAAAAAGTGCGCCCCATTGCGGCGGTCGAACCCAATATCGAAGCGCTCTACCTGATTGATTCCTCCGCCGCACAAGTGGGCCCCACCCTCTTGCTAAGAGCGACCCGCTCTTTTTTCGAACCGATGCGTGAGGGATGCGATCATTCCCGCAAAGAGTATTATGCACGTACGATTGAATCGATGAACAATTTTTATTTAACCGGTAATTACGTCTCTTTGGCAACGGGAAATTTGTGCTGTACGTATGCCAGAAAAATAACGATTGAGGGGAAAACGTATGTCTTCTGTATCGATTTTATACGCTAGTACGAAAGTTCATGGGTATGTGCGGGAGATATTTCCGGCAACAAAGAGAACGCAGAGACCCCCTGCGAAACGCTCTATGCCGTTTTTGGATATCCCTTAAGCTTTGATATCGAGACGTTGACCCAATCCGAGTAAAGCGGCCCCGGAAACACTCTGAGACGAGGTTGTAGAGGGTTCAGCCGTTTCAAGTTTTTCCGGTTTTACCTCTCCCCTCTCTTCATTGGACGTTTTAAGAGGCATTGCCGGCATACTTGTTGTTGAAACACTGTTGACAGATTCCATCATTTTGCCTTTTTTTCTAAGTTGATTTGCAAGAGTATCACGATTCTTTTAAAGGGTTGATCTCATCCCCTCCCGAATCATACGGGTAAAGCACAACCTAATATTTACCCTGGATTACAGCTATTAGTCTCTGTGATGCTTGTTTTTGTATTGCCCTTTATGTTTACCGTTGTCATGATGCTCACGATAGGAGTTTTCAGAGCGCCCCTCCACATAAATTACTTTCTCTTGGACTCTGACAGCCGGTTGCGCCGATGTTTTACTGCTTCCTACGGCTGCACCGAGTGCACCGCCCAAACCTCCGCCGATGACGGCTCCCTCTTTTCCTCCGGTAGCTGAACCGATAGCCGATCCGGCAGCAGCGCCCAAAGCACTGCCGACAACCGCACTCCCGTCTACATTACCCGCATGCATCGTCATACTCACGATCAGGGTTACCGCCGCTAAAGTTACTTTTTTCATTACTTTTCCTTTGGCATTTCATATCAGGGAGTATAACACATAGAGGGTAATTATCCGTAATACATGCTCAAATAATGTACATATTTTTAAGCATTTCATAACGTAAATTGGGTAGAATTTATAAGACTCCCGATAAAACCTTTGAGATATAAAAAGAGACAAAGGCTGGGTATAGCGTCTCACCAAAAGTGCTTTTAGGCGTAAAAGCATAGGGATTCAAAATACGTAAGATAGATTATACCGGTCTCGGGTATGACAGCATTCAAATACATTGACAATGGGTTAGTATGAATGATATTCAGAGTGTGAAGAAAAACATCTCTTTTGTTGCCGTAGCCGTTTTTCTGACAACGCTTTATTTTTTAATACGTGATTCATCGTGGCTGGGAAGCGCCCATTTACATACCGTAATGGAAACCATTGCGACCATGCTCGCTTTGGGAATCGGGATTGGCGGATTGACACGGTTTTATGCCAAACCGGATGAAAAACTTTTTTTGTTTATCGGTGCCGGATTTTTAGGGACGGCTTTTTTAGACGGATACCATGCCTTTGTAACGTCCGAGCACTTTAGTATTTTTTTCCCCTCTCCTCCGGAGAGCCTTATCCCCTGGAGCTGGATTGCGTCGCGTCTTTTTCTCTCCATTTTTATGCTTTTTGCCTATATCAACTGGTACAAGCAATACCCCTTCTCACAATCACCAAAAATCATCTATATCGTCTCCTCCGTTACGGCACTCACTTTTTTCTTGTTTTTCATCTTCATCCCCCTCCCCAAAGCGTATTACGATGACTATTTTTTTCACCGCCCGGAGGAGTTTCTTCCGGCACTGTTTTTCGCCCTCTCTTTATACGGCTTTTATACCAAAGGGGGGTGGAAAGAATCCGATATTGAATATTGGCTCATCCTTTCATTGATCGTCAACCTCATCACGCAGAGTGTGTTTATGCCGTTGTCAACCCATTTGTTTGATAGTCAGTTTGATATGGCACACCTGCTTAAAAAAATAAGCTATATCGCCGTTTTGACCGGGATATACGTCAATATGACCCGCTCATTTCGCAATGAATCGCACGCGGTTGAGGAGATAACTGAAGCAAAGCAAGAGTTCGAAACCATGTTTCATATCTCAAAAGATCCTATCGCTATCTTGGACATGGAATCCAACTTTCTGGATTTTAACGATGCCTATCTGGAAATGACCGGATTTAGCCGCGAAGAGCTTTTGACAAAATCCTGTATTGGACTGAGTGCTCCGGAAGATATAGAGCGTTCGATAGAAGCGTTAAAGGTTGTGTTTGAAAAAGGGTCAATCATCAACTACGAAAAAACGTGCATCGGAAAAAATAATAAACGGATCATCATCAATATGGCCGTTTCCCTGATGCCGGATAAGCAACGGATCTTAATCAGTCTCAAAGATATTACCGAAAGCAAAAATTACGAACGCCAACTGGCGCATATTGCCCATTATGATCCCCTTACCGGTTTGCCGAACCGGGTTTTGAACGCAGATCGGCTGCGACAGGCCATGCTGCAAGCACAACGGAGAAATGAACAGATCGCTATCCTCTATCTGGATTTGGACGGCTTTAAAGAGGTAAACGACACATACGGCCACAGTACCGGAGACCAACTGCTTATTGCCCTCGCCTCACACATGAAACAGGCTCTGCGCGAAAGCGACACCCTCTCACGGCTGGGGGGAGATGAATTTGTCGCCATCCTTACGGACCTGCATGAACACTCCATCGCCTTTCCGATTATCGAAAGACTTCAAAAAGCCGCCAGTATGGAAATACAGATCGATGACCTTTTCCTTCAGGTTTCCGCCAGTATTGGGGGAACTTTTTATCCCCAATATGATCCTGTCGATGCGGATCAACTGATTCGTCAAGCCGATCAGGCCATGTATGAAGCAAAACAGTCGGGTAAAAATCGGTATCATATTTTTAATCCTGAATATGATCGTATCATCCGTGCAACCCATGTAAAATTGGAGCGGATCGAACAAGCACTCAAAAACCGTGAATTCGTCCTCTATTATCAACCGAAAATCAATATGCGAACCGGAGATCTGATCGGAGCAGAAGCGCTTATACGGTGGCAGCATCCCGAGGACGGTCTGATTTCGCCTTTGGAATTCCTCCCTATCATCGAAGATCATCCGTTGGCTATCGAAGTCGGCGAATGGGTCATCGATGAAGCCATAACACAAATAGAACGGTGGCAGCAGCAAGGGCTTAGCTTACCGATAAGTGTCAACGTGGGGGCGAAACAGTTGTTACAGGCTAATTTCGTTCAACGCTTACACGTCATCCTGGCTCGACATCAACATTTCAATCCCTCTTTACTCGAAATAGAAGTGCTGGAAACCAGCGCATTGGAAGACATCAATCAAGCCTCTAAAGTCATTCGGGAGTGCAAAGAGATTGGAATCCATTTCGCTTTAGACGATTTTGGAACGGGGTATTCATCGTTGACCTATCTCAAAAAACTCCCGATACGCATCTTAAAAATCGATCAAAGTTTTGTCCGGGATATGCTTGATAATCGTGATGATTTGGCTATTTTAGCCGGTATCATCGGTTTGGCCAAAGCTTTTGAGAGAGACGTGATTGCCGAGGGGGTTGAAACCCATGAACACGGTAAGCAGCTCCTTTTACTCGGTTGCGATTTAGCGCAAGGGTATGGAATTTCCCGACCGATGCCGGCGGATATATTGGTTGAATGGTCACAGCGATGGAATCAAAACCAACTATGGACGGCATAAAAATCTCTTCAAACAGCCCTCTGTGAAAACACATAAAGGATATCTCTTTATACAGGAAAGGCCAACCCTCATCGGTTTATAAATGCCTCTGCCGAATGTTCATTTAAGACTAAAAATATATCACCTGTACTACAATGGATTACCCTATAGAATGAATATAATGGACTACACTACACTAGAGGATATTTAAGCGTGTATACCAACCCGATCAAAGCGTTAGTCGAGAATTTTTTATTCAGCGGGCATACATTTACCCATCGGGAAAATGATAAAAAATTCAAATTTGTATTTTTAAATCATGTGATAGGTTTTGCCGCTTTTGTCGCTTTTATTATGGGATTTGTCAGAATTCATCAGCACTTTACGGTGATGGGGTATCTTGATTTCCTTTTTAGTTTTATTTTTATCTTTTTTTTAATCCGTTTAAGAGCTTCAAAAGAACAAATCAACTTTATTTCAACCGCCCTTATCGTCTCAGCCTATCTCTTATTTACCGCAATTTATGTCTTAGCGACCAATCAGGCCAACCGCTTATCCCTTTTTTTTCTTTTATTAGCATCAGCCTATTTTCTAAAGGGCAGACGTATAGGCTTCTATTGGCTTCTAATCATTGTCGTGACCATTATCTCCATCCAATTTAGCGATTTTGTGGATACGCACCATAGCAGTTTGGATATTTTCAGCATCACCCTATATTTAATCGCTTTGTATTTTATTTTGGATCTCTACGAAGAGATTAAAAACGGACAAACTGCCGAAGTTCAGTACATCAACGATCATTTGGAAACTCTGATACGACAAAGAACAAACGAATTGGAAATTGCCAATCGTGAACTTGAAACAGAAAAATATTTATTGGAAAAAGTCTCTTCGACCGATCCACTGACAGGGTTGCATAACCGATATCAAATCAAAGAAATATTTGATTTTGAGGTAACCCAGTCTAAACGTTACAACACGGATTTATCCATTATCATGATGGATCTTGACTACTTTAAACTGATTAATGATACGTATGGGCACGTTGTCGGTGATCAGTTTTTAAAAGAAATTGCGGCTATCTTAAAAAATACCCTTAGAGAAGCCGAGGTCATCGTCCGCTGGGGCGGAGAAGAATTTCTCATCATTGTTCCAAAAGCCGATCTTGGCAAAGTGCATGAGATTGCGGAACGTTTACGAACGACGATAGAACAACATGAATTTCATAATATCGGCAAACGGACAGCTTCCTTTGGGGTTACATCCTATATCGAAAACGATACTTTCGATTCGATGATTTTAAAAGCTGACAATGCCTTATATACGGCCAAAGCAAAAGGGAGAAACCAAGTTGAATCCGTGTGACTGCTGGATCAATGTAGGCTGTTTATGAGGGACAAAGAGACAACAGCGGATGGATTTTAGAACACGAATCTCAAAAAGGGTACTCCCAAAGGTGCCCCAAGAACAAAAAAACATATTGGTTTTATATGTAAAAATATTGTGAAAGTGCGTATTTTAGGAGGTTTAAAGGTGGTTCAAGCAGGATTTGAAAACATCCTATTATATGGACTTATGTATGATTATTTTAAAAAAAGTACATTAATACCATCGCTGAATGAAATCGCTTAGCTAAAGAACACTTTTTTAAGCACTTAAAATCTATCATTCAGAATAATTGATTGTAAAGCGTTAGCGGGGACGTATCATTACATTACACCTCGATACTCTACGTCCGAAACGACTTCCCCGTAAGAATAAAACAAAGACGAGGACACAACCTAGATGCTTTGCAAAATACATAAGCATAAGAAACTGCTGTATATCCTACGTATTTATTCCGAAAGTATATTCCATAAATACAAAACTAGAAATGAAAGAGAAAAGAAAAATATTTAATTATAAAACGCCAATTCAAATTTAAAGTGCAACAGGGTTGATCAAGAGGTTGTAGATTAGAGTCGATTTTATCCGACCAGAGATAAAGGGACTTTCATGAGTTACAACCAATTGACCATGGTACAACGAT
>JAQULP010000022.1 GCA_028718525.1 Sulfuricurvum sp.
TCATGCCGGTGGTTCAACGTCTTTATTTTCTCATAGAAAAGTGTATTTACACTCACAAAATAGACGGTTTCACTCACCGATTCCGGATCAAAATCGTTCACCGCCCATTTGGTATGATGAATGCCGTCAAACAGATCGACCGATGTATTGCCCACATCGCATAAAATATAACTATTCATTTCTCAGTACAGTCAATACATCGACTTCAGAAGCTTTTTTGGCCGGATACCATGCAGAAAGCAAAACAATTACAAAAGCACCGATGATAATTGAGAAAAAATCGATGACATTCAAGTCAAGCGGCAACGTCGATGTCGGATAGACATCAGCCGGAAGAGAGATAATTTCGAAGGTCCCTAAAATCCACATACCGATAAATCCGAATACGGCTCCGGTCGTTATCCCTAAAAGACCGATGACAATTCCTAGTATCAGGAAAACTTTCTTCACTTCCTGTTTGGAAGCGCCCAAAGAAATAAGAAGTGCAATCTCGCTTCGCCGATTCATCACTGTCATCAACAGTGAAGAGATTATATTGATGGCCGCGATCAATATGATAAGCATTAGTACAATAAATAGAGACATTTTTTCCATTTTTAACGCTGCAAAAAAATTACCGTTATCTTCCCACCATCCGCGGATCGAAACCGTATCCGGCAATATTTCCGCTATACGTTTGATATCCGATTCTGGATTATTCGAGTGGATATGGATTCCGTCATAAAGATTTTCGGGTATTCCCAAAATACGCTGCAGTGATTCCAACGATGTATACGAAAACCCTTTGTCATAAGCACTCAGTCCTGAATTAAACGTTGAAACCATTTCAAAACGTTTTATTTTCGGGGTGAGCGCTAATCCGCCGGGTTCCATCTGTGTGAAAATATAGGTAAGTTTATCTCCGGGATTAAGGATAAATTCTTCTTTCAAGGTTTTCCCGACCATTACCTCAAATGTGTTCGGCATCCCCTCTTTTAGCCCTTCAGCTACAATGGCATTCACTTTGGCTTCTTGGGTAAAATCGACCCCAAAAAGATATCCCCCTTCCATCTGGTCACCACTGCGGGAGAGTACGGCAGACGTGATGTAGGGGCTAAAGGATAAATCGGGAAATTGCAGACGGAGTTTTTCCAACAAAGCACTATTGCAGGTTCCGTAAAATTTCGGCTGTACCGTGAGCGGGTAGTTCATTACCGTCAGTTTTTTCTTGAATTCGTTGTCAAATCCGTTCATCAATGCCATCGCGATGATGAGAACCATCACTCCAAGGGCAATTCCGGAGAATGCCAGGAGTGCCGACAGAAAAATAAACGGCTGTTCTTTGTCAAATCTTAAAAATCGTTTGACGAGATACGAGACGATATTCAAGAGGCAAATACCCCTTTTTTAGGTCCCGATTTTCCGCAGCAATTTTTGTATTTAAGTCCGCTTCCGCAAGGGCAATCATCATTTCTGGATACTTTTTTCTCTTCGCTTTCATGTTCTTGATGATTAAGACTCATTCGGAATGCTTCTTGTTTTTTTTCAAGTTCCATTTGACGTGCAAATGCTTCTGCTTCCTCTTCGGCATTTTCTACTTTAAAACGGATAACATGAAGAGTTTTAATCGTATCGTATTTAATGGCATCAACCAATTCACTGAAGAGGTTGTAACTCTCTTTTTTGTACTCTACTAAAGGGTCTTTTTGATTGTATGCCCGCAAGCGGATCCCGGTTTTCATACTGTCCATTTGGTAGAGATGTTCACGCCATGCCGTATCAAGTGTTTTGAGATAGATTTCCCGTTCAATCTCACCTCTAACGTTCTCATCCACTACCGACATTTTCTCATCATACTGAGATTTCAATGCCTCTAATGCGGTGTCACGAATCGAATCGTACGTTTTTAGAGTAAATACGCTGTGTTCGATATCACTGTTCATCTCTTCTTTAAACGTTAAGAGCAAACGTTCTATGTCTATCTCTTCTTCAGGCATACCGTCAAAAATACCGCACAGAGCCAATGTCCGTTCTACGTATTCTTTACGGATAAGATCGATTTTTTCCGCAATATGATATCCTGGATCCAACAACTCCCCGCGAAATTTATAAACAATTTTACGTTGTTCATTGGCGACATCATCATATTCTACAATGTGCTTACGCCCTTCGAAGTGCATGTTTTCAACTTTTTTCTGTGCTTTTTCAACCGCTCGGGTGACCATCGCCGACTCAATAAATTCGCCGTCTTCAACCCCTAAACGTTCCATGATGGATTTGATTTTATCCGAACCGAAAATACGCAGGAGAGTATCTTCGAGGCTTAAGTAAAACTGGCTTGTCCCCGGATCACCCTGTCGCCCTGCACGTCCGCGAAGCTGATTGTCGATACGACGGTTTTCATGGCGTTCCGTCCCTAAGATATAAAGACCGCCCAATGCCTTAATCTCATCACTCACTTTAATATCAACACCGCGCCCTGCCATATTGGTTGCAATCGTGATCGCCCCCTTTTCACCGGCATTCTTAATGATTTCACCCTCTTGAGCATGATTTTTGGCATTCAATACCGTATGAGGAATTTTTTCAGCTTTGATAAGGGCATGAAGTTTTTCCGATTTTTCGATTGATGCGGTACCGATCAGTACCGGTTGCCCTTTTGCATGAAGCTCTTTAACTTTGGCAATCACTGCGGTAAACTTTTCGACTTCCGTTTTATAGATAAGGTCATTTAAATCTTGACGTATGACCGGAACATTGGTCGGAATGGAAATAACATCAAGATTATAAATCTGAGCAAATTCCGTCGCTTCAGTCTGAGCCGTACCGGTCATCCCGCCGATTTTTGAATACATTCGAAAATAGTTTTGGTACGTAATATCGGCGAGAGTTTGCGTCTCTTCTTTAATAATCACACCCTCTTTGGCTTCCAACGCCTGATGTAGCCCCTCTGAGTAACGGCGACCTTCAGAAAGGCGCCCTGTGAACTCATCGACAATAACAATCTGTCCGTCTTGAATGACATAATCCACATCGATTTCAAAAATATAGTTTGCTTTCAATGCCTGATCAAGATGATGTGAAAGGGCTGAGTTTTCAATACTGTAAAGATTATCGACACCGAAAAGTCTCTCCGCTTGTGCGATCCCTTCTTCGGTAATCAGAATAAGACGATCTTTTTCATCGACGGTAAAATGTTCATCTTTAACCAAAGCTTTTGCCACAGCATCGGCACGCGTATAATTTTCCAAGGTTCGATTTGTTGGTCCAGAAATTATCAGAGGCGTACGCGCTTCATCAATCAAAATTGAGTCCACTTCATCTACGATAACATAAGCATGACCGCGCTGAACCATTTGATCACGTGAATAGGTCATGTTGTCACGCAGATAATCGAATCCGAACTCATTGTTCGTTCCGTAGGTGATATCGCATCCGTACTGTTGACGTTTTGATGCAGGATTGTAGCCGCTTTCCACCAGTATCCCTGTGGAGTAACCTAAAAACCCATAGAGTTCAGACATCTGCGTTCCGTCTCGGCTCGCCAAATAATCATTGACGGTAACGACATGTACCCCTCGACCCATCATGGCGTTAAGAATAACCGGTAACGTAGCGACGAGCGTTTTCCCCTCACCCGTTTTCATCTCGGCAATGCGCCCTTCATGCAGTACCATACCGCCGATCAGCTGGACATCGAAATGACGCATTCCCAGTACACGTTTGCTGGCTTCACGGGTAATGGCAAAGGAGTCAATCAACACATCATCTAAAGTTTTACTGCCGCTAAGGACCGCTTCTTTGAGTGCATTGAATGCCGCTTTGAGCTCATCGTCGCTCATTGGGCTGAAATGTGATTCTCGGGCGTTGATCGCCGCAACGTTTTTACGATATTTTTTGACTTCTCGATCGTTTTTTGTACCAAATATTTTTCCGACAAGCGATTGGAGCATTAAAAGCCTTCATTATGAACAGTATTGAAAAAGTCGATGATTTTAACATACGAAATCTATTTATAAAATTAATGGAATAGATCTTTCTTGAGTAAGTGCCTCTGTCATGAAAGAAATGTAAAGGTTTGAATCAGCTCACCCTTTATTCTTGATTCCCGCCAATATAGCTTTTATGCAGTTTTACTTTACTGGCCAGCTCTTGAACATTTTTTGTCTCTATTGCCGTATGGGTCTCTTGTTTTTGAAGGTTCTGCGCCAAAAGTTGAATTTGTGCCGTCGCTTCGGCGGCTACCGTTTCAAGACTTTGACGGATTGAACGGTATTCTTGGCGTTCATACGATTCAAGGGTCACGATTAATTCACTTAATTTCCCTTTGGCATTCACAAATTCATCATGCAAGGTTTCGGCTGAAGCGAACAATCTGGAAAGCGGCTTTAACGAATCCGAAAGTTCCTTCGAATGCGAAGTCATTTCACGCATCTGCTTTGAGGAGAGAACCATTTGCTGCATAATCAGTTCACTTTGTTCCCGTGATCCTCTCAGTATAGAATCGTTTTCCTGCAACGCGGTCACAATCGATTCACTTTTCGCACCGAGCATCTGTATATGGTGGCTAAAATCATGCACTATCCGATTAAGCTCTTTTTGTAATATGGCTATCGTATGATCCGGAAGATATTGCTGTGATACCTGCAAGACGACGTCATGAAGATTTTTCAGTTGAATCTGTACCTCTTTTTGCTCTTCGCAACTGTTTTTCGTTGCATTCTTCAATTGATTAAAATGATCTTGTTCAGCGACACGGAGAAGATCGATATGGCGATGGACTACATTATCCAGACTCGGAAGCTCGCTCAGGGTGAACTCTTCAAACTTTTCCATCGCACTTTGTTGCTGAGCCAAAAGGGCCTCAATTTTTGAGACAAAAAGCTTCTGATTTGCTTGAATCACATTGAGAGCATCCAGTTCTTCTTTAAACACATTGCGAAGCTGTTCGTGTGTACTGCTTTCCATTTGGGTAACGAGGTCCAAACGGTCTTTAAGGGTTGCCAACGAGGTTCCTAACGCACCGATTTCTTCTCGAATCCCGTCGAGCCGGGCACGATTGTCACGGTTATTCATAACCGACACGGTCTGACTCATGACACTCATGATTGAAGCAAGGATGATCCCTACGCTCAGTGATAAAAGCGATTCTTTGAGTGTGCTCATCATGATTTCGTTACTCAGGATAAAATGCAATAGTGCACCTATCGTCCCTAATGCAAAAACAACAGGGGTATAATTGATTTTATTGGAATCTTTATAAACAGCCGTATGACGCAAAAACAAAAGAGACATAATTATGATAGTAACGAGTAAATCCATGCTGATCATCATTGATCCTTTCCGCAAATAATATCGACCAAATCTCCGGGTGAAGCGGCAATCCTGTCTCCACTCCCTTCTTTACTAAATCCCCAAGATGCAAACACCCCTACAATGCCGGCTTGGGATGCGGCATCCATATCTTTGGAATTATCACCGATCATCCAAGCATAATCCGTGCCCGAACGGTAAACATAATGATCCAGATGGCGATGAAGCATCTGAGGATGGGGCTTGGGATTATCGACATTGTCTGCACCGATTATCTGCTGGAAAAAGAGGTCCAATCCGAGATGTGCGAGCATCCGCTTCGCAAATATGCTGGGTGCGTTGGTTGCAACACCCATCAATACACCTTGGCGATGAAGTTCATCTAAAACTTCCCGTATCCCTTCATACGGGGCAACGTTTTGAAGGCACTGATGATAATAATGTTCTTCGAATAACTTTCGGGCACTCTCTTCATAGAGCGTACTCCCATAAAAAATTTCAGATAAATTCCGTTTTGGGGCATTAATGGCATCTACAACCGCTTGAACGCTCAATGCTTCCAAATCATAATTGACTTTACGTACATAATTAATCGAAAGAGTAATATCCAATCCCGAATCGATCAACGTTCCATCCATATCAAAAAGTGCAATTTTTCGCATCTAGCTCATCTCTGATTGATCTCTGTCCGAGTAATTCGTTATCGTCATTTCATTTTCTCGTAAAGTTCCAGGAGGGTTTGCCCGAATAAGGGGTGATCGTTGGGACAACGGCATACGCGATAATCTTTATATCCCAGTTCCCCGGCAATTTCGGCATATTCGATAGAGAGTTCGAAATCGGTTTCAGAGTTATCGATCGTAAAGGCGATCGGAACAATAATTACCCGCTTGTTCTTTAATTCATGCAGCATGTTTTCCAATGAAGGTTCCAGCCATTTCATCGGGCCTACTTTGGATTGGTAAGCCAAATGAACCCCGTTAAAACGGTAACCTTCATCTATCATCATTCTTCGGATTAAATCAACATGAGCGACAACCTGACGTTGATAAGGATCACCTTGATCAACAATTTTTTGAGGTAATCCGTGTGCCGAAAAAACAATATCGAATGCCTCCGCATTATCCTCTCCCAAAGATTCTTTGATACGCTCTATTAGACATCTATTATACGTTCGGTGTCCAAAAAAATGTTTGATTTCGACCGTTATCACTTCCCAACCGATCTTATGAGCCGTTTGCTCAAAATCATCCAAAGACGATTGGGTCGTAGTCGTTGAATATTGAGGATACAAGGGGATAAGATAGACTTTTTCAACCCCCTGTTCTTTAAGACGCAAAGAGACTTCTTCAGCCATCGGCGGTGTATACCGCATGACAAAATCAACGGTAACCTCTTCCGGCACCAAAGATTGAAGTTTCTCAACCAAATTTTCGGTATGCCCGACCAAAGGAGATTTTCCCCCTATCTGACGATAAATTTCCTGCGATTTCTCAGTTCGTGTCAGCGTGATCATTCCAGCAATAAAACGGCGTAATAACCCGCTTTTGGTACGAATTATATAAGGGTCGTTAAACATATTATGTAAGAAAACTTCTACTTCGTTCAGATTATTGGGGCCACCCATGTTCAGGAGTACAATTGCTTCTTTCATAAATCTCTTTGTTATCCATTCATTTTTGGAGAAAGTGTACCATATCAACGTGTTAATTTTTTGCATTATAAAAAAAACTAAAGCTTTTTAACTTATAATGACTATGATGCAGAAAAAGAGGAGGTTTAATGCTGATACGAAGAACAGTATTATCACTGATTTTGCTTTCGATATATCTCCAAGCGGATACGTCAAGGCGTGAACCTTCTTTATTTCTTGAGTATGAACGTGAATTAAAAAAAGTTGACGACTCTGTCAAAAACGACGACAACCCCTTCCAAAAAACCAGTTCACTCTTGTCCTTACCCAAACCTACTCCTCCAAGCCAGCCGATTGTCAAAGCGGTAACACTTCCGGAAACGGTGTTAAGAAATACAAAAGCTGATCCCGTTGAAATAGGGCAAGACCATAATCCGTTTTTGGTTGTGCCGAAACCTGCCCCGATCGCTTCGTCTGCTGCCTGCGCGGAAAAAATTCCGGTTGATATTGAAGTTCCCAAAAACAATACGCAGAAAATTGTCAAACATATTAAAAATGCAAGGGAAAAAATTCTCGTACGTGCGAAAGCATTTTTGGGGACACCGTACGGTTTTGGAAACGGTAATGGCGATCGAACCGACTGTTCCGGTTTTACCCGACAGGTGTTTCAACAGTTCGGTGTTACCCTTCCACACAGTGCGGCTGAGCAAGCTCAATTAGGTGAATATGTCACCATGGATGATTTACAGGTAGGAGATTTGCTCTTTTACCGTACCTATAAATCAGACCCTTCCCACGTTGCCATTTATGCCGGTGACGGGCAAATAATACATGCGTCTTATACTGCAAAAAAAGTCCAATACGACTCTATCGACAAAGGGTACTATCGCAACCGCTTCATGTATGCAAGACGGTTAGCCCTGAACAATCCGACATTTGATGAGTAATTATGTCCGCTTTTTATTCCATACTTGACAAACACTGGCTTTGGAAAGAGGTTTATACCAAACTCTCCCTCTCTTCACCCGCCTATTCTTACTGGAATGAGAGCCGTCATATCAAGTTAAACCGTTATGTCTTTATTGAAAAAGGCACCTTACCGTCAAAATATGCCCATATTCAAGAAAATCTAACCGATCTGTCCGGTTATCTTCCGACACAATATGCCGCTACGCAGCTTGGGATCGATAGTCATATTTTCGGCTATAAAAAAATGAAACTCTATAGTCAGTTTGAGTATAAATTTGTCAATGAGATCAAATTTGTCAATTTAAAACGCTTTTTTCTCGAAAACGGGATCAAAATCGATAAAAACAGTTACGTTCATTTAGCGCGTTTGAATGATCTTATTATTACTCCGGATTCCCGGTTTTATCGAATAGATGACCATTATGGAGTCGTTGTATACGATTGATTTTTTTTCCGTTTTGCCCATCTTTGAAAAAAACGTGACGGCGACAAAAGAAAATCGTATGGCTGTGCGTCTACCAAATAGTGTTTCAGCCGTTTTGCCAAATACGGAGCCAGAACAAAACCGTATCCTCCCGATCCGTTAATCATTGTCAGATTCGGATAATAGACAAACTCTGACGCTACAACCGTTTGACCGTGGCGGATATTGGGGTATTTTTCGAGTGTTGCTTCGGCATTGACCAAACGCCCCAGCATCGGCAAATAATCATTGGACCCGGAACGCAGCCCCGTATAATCTTTTACGACCGCGACATCTTTCAAGTCAAGTGTTTTCGAAGCTTTTTGGAGCAGTGTTCTTCTCCCCTCTTCATAATCATAATCCTGATTTGAAAACGGTGCAAAATGGACATCATGTGTAGCTCCGATAGCAACAATCCCCTCTTTATTGGTTGGTGAGATAGAGACATGATGGTGTATTATCGAGGGGATATGCGTCGTGGTACGTATATCGATCCGATGTCCCCAAATTCCTCGTAATCCGACATAATCGATCGGCAGCAGCTTAGGATAGGCCCCAATGGAGAGAATTAGGTGTTTTGCCCGCAGAGTGCCAACCTCCCATACATCATTCCGGTACAGAGGATTCTCGGCTTTAAACCGATAAAAATCGATCCCTTCGGCCATGGCTGAGCACACCCCCTGAGCATCGACTACCGCACCGTCTTCAAAAAAAATATAGGTATCCTTTGACGCTTCGCTACTCAATAAGGATTTGAGAGGCTCGTCTATAGGTGAATGGTGCAAAGCAGTTTCTTTTTTAAAGCAGTCGAGTTTATCCGATTCTTGAGGGTTATTGGCGATATGCAAAAGAGCTTTTCTGAGTGTAAAGCGGGGGAAATGGGACGAGTAAAATTCAAGTGCCTCAGCATGCGCAACACCCATTATCTCTTTAAGGTCACCGGCTTTAGAAATTTTAGGGGATATAAATGCGCCTGCAGCGCCGCTTCCGCCCGAAGCGATCCCCTCTTTATCAACAAGCGCCACACGCAAACCGGCTTGATTGAGGAGGTAGGCACTGCAGCAGCCGTTGATCCCCGCACCGATTATCAGGGCGTCATAGAGTAATGTTTTTGATGTCGGCAATCGAATAAATCTCTGCGTAAATCATCCCGACAAGCGCTTTACGGTTGGCACGAACAGCTAAATCTTCGGCATTAACCATAACGTTGTCGAAAAATGTATCCAACGCCCCTTTAAGGGCGAATAATGCATCCAAACGTTCTTCAAGGGTAGCGAACGTTGTTGAAATAACCGAAGAGGCAGCCGCATATAAATCTCTCTCAGCCTCGTTTTCCAATAATCCTTCATCAACACTAAAGGCTTTATCCATCGCTTCGTCTTTGAGAATATTACTGACACGTTTGAAAGTAGAAAATGCCTCGACAAATGCTTCTGAAGAGGCGATAGCATTGACAGCACGAATTTTACGGTCAATATCGAGGATATCAAGTTCTACCGATGTATCTTTGGCGACTACGGCTTGGATAATCGAACTGTTTACCCCGGTATAGGCTCCGGCCAATCGTTCAATGATAAAAGTTTCAATATTCTTTTTATACTCTTTACCTTGCGGATATATGGCGCTTAGCTGATCAATTATCGTCGAAAAATTCAACGGTATTTGATGTGCAACGGCAATTTTTATGATACCGTTGACCGCTCTTCGCAATGCAAACGGATCGCGAGATCCGGTCGGAATTTCACCGATACTGAACATACCTATCAACGTATCCAGTTTCATTGCCATAGCAACGATAGCGCTCAATACGGTACTAGGGAGAGCACTCTCTTCCCCGTTTGGAAGATATTGTTCCTTGATAGCTACGGCCACCTCTTCAGATTCACCCAGTGCTAATGCGTAGTAATATCCCATCAATCCCTGAAGCTCGGTAAATTCATAGACCATTTCCGACATCAAATCGGCTTTTGCCAGTTCCATTGCACGCAAGAGGGCCGATTTGTCTACATTTTTCTCACGAACAAGAGAATAAAGGGATTCGGCAACTGTTTTCTCACGCTCAATTTTTTCGGCCAAAGTCCCTAAACCGTTCATAAAAACAACTTTCTCCAGCCCGGCGGTGCTCAGACCTTTTTTGAGGTCATTGCGGTAAAAGAAAAGCGCATCCGAGAGGCGCGGTCGTAAAACCCGCTGATTCCCTTCGACAACTTTGGAAAAATCCTCGGTGAGTGCATTGGAAACAACGACAAAGGCGTTAATCAATTTTCCCTCTTTGAAAACGGGAAAATAGCGCTGATGTTCTTTCATAGACGTAATAATTACTTCAGGAGGGAGCTCTAGAAATGCCTCATCAAAATTTCCCAAAAGGGGTGTCGGATATTCGGTGATGGCGACGACTTCATCCAATAAATTTTCATCCACCTCAATGACAATTCCGTGTTCCTTTTCCAAAGTTGCGAAGGCGTTAAGTATCTTTTCACGTCGTTCTTCCGGATAAAGGATTACCGACCCCTCTTTTAAAAGGTCAAAATAATGATGGATCGATTCAACCTGTTTTGCCTCAAAATGGCTGATGCGGTGAACATAGGTTTCAGAAGCGGACCGGACACCGAAAAGCTCCATATCGACAAGCTCTTCCCCGAGGGTTACATTAATCCAGCGAATCGGTCGGATAAAGCTTTCAGTGTTGCTTCCCCAGCGCATTGATTTACCGAAGTTGAGACTTTTAATCCACTGTTCAATCATTTCACCCAGGATTTCAGCACTCTGACGTCCGGAAATGGTTTTTGAATAATAGAGGACCTCTTTACCCCCCTTTTCAGCACGGGAGATTTGATCAAAGTCAACACCGCATTTTTTGGCAAATCCTAAAGCTGCAGGAGTCGGAACCCCATCTTTGATCGCTATGTCAACCGGAGCGCCGTAAAATTCTTCGACTCTGTCTTCTTGAGACGTTTTAAATTCACGGTGCCAAAGAACCAAACGACGCGGCGTAAAATAGAATTCAAATTCACCGGCAAGAGCATTTTTTTCCAATACGGAAAACCATTTTTTCTTAATTTCACCGAGTTCTTTAAGGAGGGGAACCGCAGGAAGTTCTTCAACGCCGATTTCAATCAAAAGAGGTTTTAACATTTCACTTATCCATCAATCATTTTTAAAGTCCGATTTTACCGCCATATTGGTTAAATATCGCTGTTGCTTTGGAAAAAATTAATTCAGAGATAAAGTATCCGATTTAGGTCTAGTTAAAAGTTTTCAGGTGTACAATGTCTCCATTCATCTTACATTCAAATAAGGAACAAAACATGCCAACAATTAACCGTTATGTCGATATCGACACTGTAGAACGTGAATCACGTAAAGATTATATTGACCGTCACTCACCATTTATTCACTGTGAAAACAGTGCTAAAGCAGGTGAACCGTTTGCAGTAACGGTAAAAATGGGGAACGAATATTCTCATCCGGATGATTTCGATCATTTCATCGAAGGAATTCAATTGTACAACGGTGAAACTTTACTGGCTAAAGCTGATTTTGTAGCCGGAATGCTCGGCGGACAAGGGATGAAAGGTCATGCAACCGTAACTTTCAATATTGTTCCAAGCGGCAAAAAAATGAAATTAGTTGCTCAAAGCTATTGTACAAAACACGGTATTTGGGAATCAACTCCGGTAGAAGTAGAAGTTGCCGAATAACTATGCGTAAGCCCTTTTTCGGGCTTTCCTCTCACTTTTTTTATAATTCGCTCATCACCATATCGTATGCGATACGTGCATCATCACTGTGAAAATCATACTGTTCCAACATCGGTTCGATGCTTTCAAAGGGTTTTATCTCTTTTAACGTAAATAAGTTTCTAGCACACTTCAAGGCTCCGCAAGTCGTCGGTTCCATAGCACTCTCCGGAGACAACGAATGGTTCAACGCATTTACAAACAAGGTATCAAAATTCCAAAACTCAAAAAGTTTTACCGCTAATTCATCGCCGGAATTTCCCAAAATATTTTTTTCTTCATCAAAAAGCGGCACAGGTTCATGCGTATTAAACTGATAGGTCTGTTGGGTAAACATAAGGGCATAGGAAGCTACCAATCGCCCTATTTCAAGGATAAAAGTAAGTCCCCCGAGAGACTGCAGCAGGGGACGGTGTTTTTTTCCAAGCCAAAGGTCTAAAAATCTCTGTTGTTTTTCCATCACGCCAAACCATTCCTGAACACTAATGCCGTATGGTGATACATCCGTAAAAGGGTGCGCTTTCAGTGCCGCCGTTAGAGACATACCGCGGATAGCCGCAATTCCGAACAAGGCTATCGCCTGTGAAATAGAGGTGATGGGATTGCGAAAGCCGTGATGCGGGACGTTTGAATAGTGGAGAATATCCGTATATAACATCGGATCGGATTCGATAAGACGGATCACCGCTTTTAAATCGATATTTTCAAATTGACACAATTCATTTAATTTGTTGATGGATTCAGGTAATGGGGGAAATGACTCAATCGAAAAAAGTAAATTATTATCCATCTAGACCCTTTGGTAACACTATTTATGCTATTTTAGTTTTATACTTTACTCTATTTTAGTTTAAAGTATTAAAATGATTACATAAGTTATTCGTATATTCAAAAATAGAACAATTATTTAATATAATTTTTGTATAACTTTAAAATTTAAAATATACAAGATTTTTTATGATCAATTTCAACCAGAACAAGGGCTATTTAAGTGAATAAAAGCGCCAATTCATTAATGCCCATACCGCTCAATAAAATCAAAGCGGATGATAAAAAACGTGAGTTTGACATTCTTGCGACAGCCATGAAACATGCGTCGGACAGTATGATCGTTACCGATCGCTACAATAATATCATTAAAGTCAATAATTCTTTTATCAAAACCTTCGGTTATGAAGAACATGAGGTTATCGGCAAAAATACCAATTTTCTTTCAACCGTCAAATCCGATACCTCTTTCTATAATCAGATGTGGAATACTTTATTGCGGGAAAAGCACTGGAGCAGCGAAATCTGGAATAAGCGTAAAAACGGCGAACTCTTCCCGGCATGGGTCAGTATCAGTGCCATTATGGATGAAAACAACAAAATACAAAATTATCTGGCCATTTTTACCGACTTAAGCGCCTTGAGGGATAGCCAAAAAAAATCGCTGAAGCTGGCTTATTATGACCAGCTCACCGGACTGCCCAACCGTCAAAAAATCATCTCCGATATGGGAAACCGGAACCCTTCCGTCTGCGTCATCTTTAATATCGATGATTTTAAAGAGATCAACGATTTTTTTGGTATAGAAACCGGTGATACTCTCCTTAAACAAGTGGGTGAATGGTTCTATAAAATGAATTTTTCCCCATATCGGATCGGCGGAGACGAATTTGCCGTTTTGCTGTATGAAAATTTTGCCTGGAACGATCTGCGCAATCGGATTTCTGCCCTTATGTCCCTCCTCGAAGAGCAGGTATTCATCGTTGATGAAGAGATGATTAATCTTCGAATGACCGTAGGAGCCGCAATCGGACAACATAAATTATTGACACGTGCCGACATCGCCTTAAACCAAGCGAAAAAGGACAAAGTCTCGATAGCCCTTTATACCGAACACAAAAATATCGAAGAAACCTACCGCAGAAACATCAAAATGAGTGCTGCTATCCGAACGGCACTCTCAAACGGAAATATTATCTGTCATTTTCAACCCATCGTCAATCTTCAAAACGGTCACATAGACAAGTATGAAACACTGGTACGGATGATCGACAGTGATGGGAAAACGGTACCGCCTGCCGTGTTCTTAAGCGTTGCCAAAAAGACAAAACTCTATCCTCAAATCACGTTGGAAGTGATCAATCAAGCCTGTACCCTTTTTGCATCCCGCCCTGAAGAGTTTTCCGTCAATTTATCCGATAGCGATATCCGTGATCCCCATATCGTTCAGGAGATTATCCATACCATCACCAAAACCGGTACCGCATCCCGGATCGTATTTGAGATACTTGAATCGGAAGGGATTGAAAATTACGATGATGTCGTACGATTTATTTCCCAGGTTAAAGAGCTTGGTTCCAAAATCGCGATAGATGATTTTGGAACGGGGTATTCAAATTTTGAAAATATATTAAAATTGAACGTCGATTATATTAAAATCGACGGTTCTCTCATTCAAGGGATCAGTGAAAACAAGCGTCACCACATCGTGGTCGATACCATCATCAATTTTGCTCATAAAATCGGAGCCAAAACGATTGCTGAATTTGTTAGTTCAGAAACGATTTACACTGAGGTTAAAGAGCTTGGAGTCGACTATGCCCAAGGGTTCTTTACCGGTAAACCGACACTGCTGAGTTAAACTCCCGGAGTATCTAGCCGTTGTCCTTTATCTCCTTTTAACCCCTTCTTCTTTATACTCTTATTAAATTCAAAGAAGTGAAATACGTGGACTCTTTTCAAAATCTTGTGCTGCTCGAAAATTTATACCGGCTTAAATCGTTGGGCTACAGCTATGTCGATCCGATTACTCCGAATATTCAAACCGTATCCAATACCCTACCCGATTCTCTAGCTGTATTAGGACAAACCGTTTCACAGTGTTACTTGTGTGATTTGAGTAAATCGCGACGTCAAAGCATGCAAGGCTATGGCAATGCAAATGCTGCTTTAATGTTTGTCGATGCGTATGTTTCTGCCGCGGAAGACGAAGGGGGAGATTACTACGTCGGACGCTCTGGGATTATGTTACGGGATATGATCGAAAAAGTATTAAAGCTACGCTGCAAAGATGTCTATTTTACCCATGCCGTAAAATGCAAACCTTTTGGATTCCAGACCCCCTCTGAGAGTGAATATCATAGCTGTTCCCCCTTTTTATCCAAACAAATTGCCCTGATCAAACCCCGCATTATCGTCACCCTCGGGCCGGATGCGTATCAAATTCTCAGCGGTGATCACGGTGATTTTGAACGTGTTCGGGGGGAAATCATCCCCTTTGGCGATGCTCTCTTGATACCGATGTACCACCCACTTTATCTTGTCCGTAATCCTTCCCTTAAAAAAGAGGCCATGCGTGATTTACAAACCATCAAAGGGCAATTCGTATGATCGTATACCGTTTTCTCTCCCTTTTGTTTTTTCTCGCTCTTGCACTCCATGGAGATAGTTCCCTGTTTCTCAAGGGGGAAGAAAAATGGACGGATACTCGTGATAACGGCACCCTTAAAATTGCTGTCATCTCTTCGCCCAATATCATCGGAAAATATACGCAATCGGTTTATAACGTCTCGTTGGCAACCCTTATGGGGCTTCGTGAAAGCCGTTATACGATCAAACGTTATGATTTGGCGGATGAATCGGCAGCTTCTCTTTCGAATGTGTTAGAAAATCTTCATCGTGACGGAATGGACGCGATCCTTGCCCCGCTAACGTCCAACGGGAGCAAAAATCTCCTTACGCTTACGACCGATTTGCCTATATTTATCCCGACTGTCCATAAACGCGATTTCCCTTCCGCACCCGCTAACATTGTTTTCGGAGGGATTGACTATCTCGCGCAAATCGAAGCCTTATTCCCTTACATGAGCAATTCAATTGCTATTTTTTATGATAATTCCAGTGTCGGAACCCAATTGAAATCAATGACGGAAGAGCTCTTTTCAACCCATAGAAGTGAGAACAAAAAGGTAGTTTCCTATCCGGTAGACCTGAAAGGAGACAAAATTATCTCCTACCTTGCAAAGCCCTCTTCGTTTAATAAAAGCAGTGTAATTCTCCACATTCCGGTTGTCAAAAGTGCCATTTTAACCGCACATATGACTTTTACAGGGATTAAGGAGCGCAATATCCTCTCAACACAAATCAATATCGATCCTGCACTCCTTACCCTGACACAATACCAAGACCGTAAAAACATGATTCTTGCCAATTCGCTGATCGAATTTCCCCCTTCTATCTACGAATCCAACGCACTCATGAATAACGATATCCGATTCGACTGGATTCAATACTCCGCAAGTGTTGGGATTGATTATCTTGTATCGCAGTTATCTCATACTCCGCGCTCTTATTCGATGCGCATCGTAAACAATCAAATTATTTATCCTGTAGAGCTGTTACAGGCAAAAGAGTTCGGTTTTGAATCCCTCACGTCTCGATAAATCCCATTTTCTCGATACAATCGAGATATTCAGCCATCTCTCTGGGGCACAACGGGCACAGATTGAATCGATTAGTTTTCTTCGTCTTTTCCATGAAGGTGAAATTATCTTTTATGAAGGGGAAGAGAGCCATTATTTCCATTTTTTAATTGAAGGGGATGTTTCGGTATACAAATCTTCCGCCTCGACTGAAACCATTGTAATCCATCATTTTCGCGCCCCCTCTTTAATCGCCGAAATTGCGACATTGAAAAAGATCCCTTACCCGGCAACCTGTGAATGTATCCATCCTGCCTCCGTTCTCAAAATCATGCGTGACCCGTTTATCCAATTGCTCCAGAATGACCCGTCCCTAAGCCTTGCCATGATCTCTTCTCTGAGTCAAAAAATTTCAGCTTTAGAACTCTCCCTGGAACGTCACAGCGCACCCAATGCCATGGCTAAAGTGGCACGTCTTATCCGAGATGATCCCCATCTTTTTCAACGCTTGAAGGGGATAGAGATTTCTAAAATGGTCGGTATCACCCCCGAAACCCTCTCACGTATGCTCCATAAACTCAAGTCGGAGGGGATTATCACCTTATCAAAAACAAAAGGGATCAACCTTATATCATACGATCGTCTGAATCACTATTGTGGATAATAATTTTCCTTTAAGAGGGTAAATGATAGAGTATTTCTATCTGTCTATAAGGAGCATTCAATGGGTAAAAGAGGTATTTCACTCCTACGGGGAATCGAAGCACAAACCGTTTATGAATTGCTGAATAAAGCATATTGCGATGAATGGCTTGCTTATTATCAATATTTCATCGAATCAAAAGTGGTAAAAGGGCTTATGAAAGATTCCGCTATTGTAGAGCTCACACAGCATGCGGCCGATGAATTGCGTCATGCAACGATGTTGTGTGACCGTATCATTCAACTTGGAGGGACTCCGGCGCTTCATCCGTCCGAATGGATGCAAAACAGCTATTGCGGATATGATGCACCAACCGAACCGGACGTCCGAAAAGTTTTAGAACAGGCGATTAAAGGGGAGCAATGCGCTATAGGCGTGTATTCCAATATTTTAGATATAACCCGTGAAAAAGACATTATCACCTATGATCTCGTTTCCCAGATTTTAGCGGATGAAGTGGAACATGAAGAGGACCTCCAGGCACTGTTTGATGACATCGAAGAGTTCATTGAACAATTTAAGAAATAAACATGATAAAGAAAATAGCTTTAGCTATATTAATAACATTCAGCAGCCTGCAGAGTGCTGAAATACTTGATCTTGTCAATCTCTTGGATCGCAATGATATCACTACTTTTAAAATGCATGTCCAAACCCTTTCGGATGCAAATAGCGCACGCGACGATAACAATAAAACCATATTGATGTATGCATGCTGGCTCGGAAATAGTGAAGCGGTCACTTATCTTATCGATAAAGGGGCCGACGTCAATGCGCAAGATGCCGGCGGAGCAAGCGCATTGCACCTTGCGGCGTGGAAGGGGTACACCTCTATCGCTTTGCTCCTTATTCATAAAGGGGCATCAGGACAGCTCCTCTCCAATGAGGGGATGACACCTCTGGATGTTGCCATGATGAAGGGTAACAATGAAATTGCCGAAGCCATCGAAAAAGCGGCTCCTAAATTAAAGCCGCTCCTCTAATGCGGATAAAAATTCCCTTTCAGAGGGGGGAATTTTGGCAATTTTTCCTTCGAACGTAAGATAAACGAGATCGATCACCATTTCGAAAACTTTTTCATCTTCACGGAATATCTGCTGCAAGAGCCTAAAGGATGCACCCTTCATTTCCAAGAGAGAGCTTTTTACTTCAAGTAAATCACCGAACTTTGCACTTTTGACGTAATCGGCTTCAATGTGTTTGGCAACAAAATGACCCCCTTCCAGAATCGGAGAGCGTCCCGCATCAAAAAAAAGCTGACTGCGTGCCCGCTCACAAAAATTTAGATAATTAGAGTGATAAACGACCCCTCCGACATCGGTATCTTCATAATAGACTCGTATTTTCACCTTATAATCCCTATCTCGATATTTGAAAAATCATGATTTTGAAACGTGAGTATCAACTCGTAAATAACAGCCTTTGGGAAGACGATATTATCGGCAATCAAAAATGCATGGGTTCTTGACTCCCAGAATTATATTACCTCAAATTCATTAAAAAACAATTCGCTTCTGTAATATCAGGATAATTGATGTCTTAAACAGTCTCTACTCTTCGGAAATTATCCCCCGTTAACTTCTTTACCTTCATATTCTTCTATATAAGAGCTAATAGCAAACAACAAATGATCGATCTCTTTTTCTAACTCTATTATTAAGCCGTTTAAAGTATGCATACTGTTTATATTCGCGTTTTTTTCAATTTGTTCCGCAAGCATTTGTATCCTGCTGGCACTGATATTTCCGGATGAGCCTTTCAGCGCATGGGCACTCAGCTGAGCGGTTTTGAGATCCCCTGCTTCTATGGCCAGCTTTAATTTCTCCAATCCAGGCTTCGCATCATTGCTGTAAATACGCAATACCCTGATTAACAAATTATTTTTTCCCCCTAAGCGACGCAAGGCACCCTCTTTGTCCCATGATAACTTTTCTTCAATGAGATCACCGGTCATCACGAATGTATCGTTGCTCTGATTTATCTCTTCTTGTATCCATTTTTGCAAGGTTTCTTTTAAAATATCCATATCGATAGGTTTACTGATATAGTCATTCATGCCTGAACGGATACATTTTTCACGGTCTCCATTCATTGCATTCGCTGTCATGGCAATAATGGGAATATTTTGGTATTGTTTTCCGCCTTTTTGGCTTCTTATCGCCAGAGTCGCTTGAAAACCGTCCATCTCCGGCATTTCACAATCCATTAAAATCAATGTGTAGGGTTGGGCATTTGAAGGATTATCAAGTGCCTCCAAAGCCTCATATCCATTCGACGCTACATCAGCATTTAACCCATGTAGTTTTAACATTTCAAGTGCAACTACCTGATTGACATGATTGTCTTCAACCAAAAGTATACGGGTATCTGCCGGCCATTCCATATCTGTTGACACAAGTTCCTCCACTATCCCTAAACGTTCATATCTATTTGCGGGTTTTGTAAAAAAAGGGGCACACCTTATCTCACATAATTTTTTGAATCGCTGCGAGATACGATTAATCTCTTCGTTGATAGTAAAAAATTAAAAATTAAAAACATCATCCAAATCTGCATTGATTTCAGAAGCTGTTGCCGCGGTACTCTTTTGATTTAAAAAATTGGTAATCATCTGCGCATTGGAGATGATCATATCATCCATATAATTTACACTGGTTGCCCCTTCCACAAAAATCACTCTGATCCAACTGTTCAAATCTTCTGCAAAAGCTGAACATAATATTCCTAGATTTTTAGAGTTTTCGATAAACTCTTGCGAATGGATACTAAGAACATACGCCAAATTTTTTAAAGCATACGCAATCGAAAAGCTCTCGCTATAAATTGTTGCAATATTTCCGATTTGTTCTAAATAGGCAATTATTTCTTCAACTTCCGTAATCTCAATATCACCATTGCTTACTATAAGCATCAATGAATTCAATGCGGCTATATCCGTTTTGATATCTTCAAAATCATGAGGGTCGAAATAATTATAAACCTGTATGTCATTCGAATCGCTAAGACTATGTGGCTGCTGAGATATATCTATGGCTGTCTCTTCCGTGCTTTGTTTAGGCAACGGTTCAGAAACTCTCTTGTGATCAGGTGAATTAAATTTCGTAATCCGCGCAATTTTGATAGAAATTTTTTCATGATCGGTTTTATAATCGATACGGATCGATGTTTTCATCGCAATCGTATGGATATCAGAGGATGCCAACTGCCCTATTCCACTCATTGTAAAATAGGTAAAGTTATCGGAGATTTCCACTATAATCTGGACAAAAATACTCTTCTGCAGACAAATAGAGCCTATCGAATATAAAGTACTGACCGCTTCGATCAACTCTTCACTTCCAAACGTATTATCCGATAAATAATATTCCCAAAATTGGGCCAAGTCTTCTTCGTTCCGGATGAAAAACAAGCCCCGATAATTCAGAATCTGATTTGTGAATAGATTCCATGCAATCGTATTAAAACGTTTGATATCCTTATTAAACCGATTATCCAGAAGAGATAGGTAATTATGCATTCGGGCATAAAGAATATCGATATTGATAGGCTTGGAAACATAATCCTCGGCACCTTTGCTGAGAATGATCTTTTTTCGATCATTATCATCTATGGCCGATACCGCAATAATCAGTGCCTTCGAATCATTTTTCCGAATTCGATAACATGCTTCTACCCCATCCATCATCGGCATCATGATATCCATGAAAATCAAATGATAGGGGGTGTGCAGATGCATCGCTACGGCTTCAAGACCATTTGCCGCTTCATCAATCATAAATATACGTCCGTTATCTTCGGCAAAATTCTCTACAATACCACGTAATACAATACGATTGGTTTCATTATCATCAACGATCAGAATTTTTATCGGCATCAATATTCCAATACACTATTATTTATCATCATACTATAACAAAGTCGTAAAAAAATCAATGAAGATGATTTTTCATCCAACATTAAACAGCTATAAATACTACGGGAGTGATCGGCTATTGTTCCAACTGAGGATCACCCTTGCCGAGAACTTGATTCAGGGTTTCAAGGAGTGTACAAGGTAAAATAGGGGAATGGATACCATAGAGAAATCCCCCCTCCTCAGAAAAATCGTCTTCAGACTTGGAGAAATAGAGTACCGGAAATGTTACATCCGAGATCTCTTTAGTATCTGTCAAAACAAAAACAGCGTCATTTTGAGATTCAACACATTCCATACCGAAGCTTTCCAAATATTTTTCAATCAGTTTTAAATCCGCTTCATCCGTATTGACATATCCGCTAAAGTAACGTACCCCTTTAAAAGGCGCGGTATGGTATTCCGACACATTTTCAACCCCTATTGGGAGCGGGAGCTTCACAATAAATGTTGCTCCTTTGTTAAGCTGGCTGACTACCTGAATTGTTCCCCCCATAAGATCACACAATGATTTACAAATGGTCAAACCAAGGCCTGTCCCACCGAATTTGCGTGTTATGGATGCATCGGATTGCTCAAAAAGATGGAAAATCTTCTTTTGTCCCTCTTCACTCATGCCGATTCCGCTATCTTTGATAGCACATTCAAGGATGCTATTTTCCGCATTGTAAGCAACTCGAACCCGAATTGTGCCGTTTTCCGGCGTAAACTTGATGGCATTGCTTAAGAGATTGTTGACAATCTGTTTAATACGGGTTGAATCGCCTAAAAGGTATTCGGGCATATTCGGATCAATAAATGCGAAAATATCGACTCCTTTCTCTTTGGCCAACGGAGCGAACAGCTGAATAACCCCCTCCATCTCTTCACACGGGTTAAAAGGGTGCGATTCAATGATCAGTTTTTGACTGTTGATTTTGGAAAAATCAAGGATATCATTGACAATTTCGAGGAGCGACGAAGCACTCTTGTCAATAATTCCGAGATATTTTTTGGATTCCGAATCCGAATTTCGCTTTTTTAAGAGAGGGATGAACCCTATAATCGCATTTAAAGGTGTCCGGATTTCATGACTCATATTCGCCAGAAATTCACTCTTGGAACGGGTTGCCGCTTCGGCAAGCTCTTTGGCGTAAATCAATTCGGATTCGAGTGTTTTTTGCTGGGTGATATCGATAATAACCCCCATCGCTTCACCCGGCAAATTTTCAATAGCATTCAGACTTATAATAAGATCGATGGAGGTCCCGTCTTTTTTGACCCCTTTGATCTCATAGGTAAATATTCCCCGTTCACGCAGAGTCTGATAACCTATTTCACCGATATATTCGTAATCAGCATCATTTAAATAAATAACACGGGTAGCTTGATCACGAAGTTCACCCTCGCCGTAGCCAAGCATCTGTTCAAAGGCTTCATTCGTCCATAAAAACCTTCGACCTTTTACATGGATAAAGCCGACCGTCCGTATCTGTAAGAGGGCTTCCTGTTCGCCAAGCAGCTTGCGAAGGTTCTGTTCGGATTGTTTGAGTTTGGTAATATCGCTCGCAATAATCAGTACATTTTTAGCACCGTCAGGATTCGTAATCGGAATTTTAATCGATTCGTAATAGCGTACTTCACCGCTTTTGAGATCGGTCGATTCTTCAAAAACCCTTTGTGGCTGGCCGCTGCTGATAATCTCTTGGACATTTTTTCGGTAAAAAGCCGCCTGTTCCGTATTGGAATTGAACGCTTCGTCGTCTTTGCCGATCATATTTTCCTTGGTCGTATCGTACAGATCCGCCATAGCCTGATTCACAAGGGTAAAACGGCCCATGCTGTCTTTGAGCAAAATAATATGCGGATTGGCATCCATCACCTGTTGAAGCCGGTTACGTTCTTTTGTTTCTACCGAACGGATCAAATAACTTACGTAGCGGGCAATCGCCGCAAAAACGATAAAATCGAATAAAAGAAGATAAAACAGTGTTTCAATTTTGGAAACTTTTCTCTCTGCCGCTATTTGAGCCTGTTTTACCGTTTCATCGGCTTGACTCCAACATAATTCGCTCACCTCGATAAGCTTTTGGCGGGTAGACGTAGCAGGATCGGTATGGTAATTACGGATCAAGGATTGGAGTTCATTCCAACTCTTCTGTAATGTATCAAGCTCTTCTTTAAATACCTGACCCGTTTCATCTTGACTAAAATGATCGTGATCGTAATGCAATGAGTAAAACAACCTATCGATCTCTTGACTCGCTTTATGGGCTGAGATGCCGTTGCTTTCAAGCTTGGAGACTCTTTGGATCCCTCCCCGTATTTTTCCGGCCATATTCACGATCAAGGCGTCGTGATGAATCGTCTGCATCGCGGAATAGACGATATAACCGTTAAAGACGCTTACAAAAAGGACAAGGGGGATAGCATACATCCAATAGGAGGTTTTGAAAAAGTTCATTCAGTGAAACCATATTCTATAGAATTTTGGAAAAGTATAGCATTTTTATAGAGTTTATTTTTGCTCATTCAATAAAATTGAATTTATCTCAACTTTCAACCAAATGAACCTGATTTCTACCGTTGGCTTTTGCCATGTAGAGCGCTTTATCGGCCCGTGCAATCGTGACAGAGAACTTCTCTCCCCTTTTGTACAAAGTTACGCCGAAACTGGCCGTCATTTTCTCTACCTCTTTAAAATGGGCATTTTCGACAGCAATACGGATATGCTCGGCACTGATGCGCAGCGATTCGATCGAATCCATGCGCATGAGGATAATAAACTCTTCCCCGCCCCATCGAATAACATAATCTTCATTTCGAATCGATTTTTGGATCGTCCGTACAAATTGTTTTAATACTTCATCGCCCCGATTGTGGCCGTAGGTATCGTTGACACGTTTGAAATAATCGATGTCGCTCATAATAATGCCCAGCTGTTTCGGTTCCGTATCCCGTATAATGTCCTGGATACTGTTATCCAGAAATTCCCGATTAAAAGCTCCCGTCAATTTGTCATGGGTCACTTTTTGGATCAGTTTGATCTGGTCTCTCATCGTATTGCTGATGTCCGTAAACGCAATGACATAATTATCCGCTTCAAATTCGTTCAGCGAAATACTGAAGACGTGCGCTATCCCCTCTTTATCGCTGATGGCGACAATACGGTTTTCGGGGAGAAGGGTTTTGACGACGTCAACCCAAATCTTGTCCTGCGGAACTTTGCCCAAATGGAAAAAGGTATCATCCACAATAAAGCGTTCACAGATGCAGTTGTACTGTTTGAGAAAGTGATCCAAATCTTCAAATCCGAAGAAGCTAAAGAGAGTGCGATTCCCCATTTTAAGCAATTTTCCGTCTGTCAGAATAATCATGTTTTTTTGGAGATCGAAGAGTTTCTGAAGTTTTTGATTATAACGGGAGAGTTCCTCTTTTTGTTCATGAAGCGTCGATGTGAGGTCGTTGATATTTTTCTCTTTCTTTTTAATCAGGGTATATCCTAATATAAAAAAGAGTGACGAAAGGGCAATCAACACACCGATTAACACTTTGATCGATCCGTACATGATCTTATGTTCCATTGAGACATCTTGTAAAAAGATGACGTATCCCAACTCTTTTTGGGAAAAATCGGAGAACTTCATCTTAGAAACATAGTACGAACGCTTATTGAAAGTGATGTCGGTATGATCGATAGCATGGGAGAGAATAGCGCCCATCTGCGCAGGAATACCATACGTATTATAGGCAATATAATAGTGGCCGATAAGATTTTTAGGGCTGAGTTTGACACTGTCTGACGCGTTTTTATACACCTCGTCTTTGACGGCGAGATACACATGGGCATCGAGCAGATTGGCGTAATCGGTGATAATTTTATCGATCTCTTTTCCCAGTTCTACGTAGCCGATCAATTCGCCGTTGACATACCACGGTTTGACCACTCGGAGCGTATAATTCATTTTGACGCCGAATTCAAGGCCGTAAACCAGTTTTTGCGTCTCTTTCGCTTTTTTGAAGGTGGCACGATCAATCGTATCGCCGTCTTTCTCAAAATCGTGTACCCTTAGCAAAACGGTACCGTCGGTTTTGATAAAATACATGTGGGTCAAATCGATATTTTTGCGTAATCGCGCGTATGTTTCGTGCATCGCGTCATAAATTTCTTTTTTATTGCCTTGTTTGAATCCTGATACCAATGTCGTATCGGTTTGGATAAAATTGATGTATTCGCTCAGAACGTCGGCATCGTATTTGACTTTTTGATGGATGAACTTGGTGTATTGGTGAGAGATATTTTCTTTGCTTTTATGAATGTTTTTTTCTTGTACGTAGATGACACTGACACCCGTTATAATCGATGCGATAAGAAGAGAGAGAAGCAGGGGAAAATAGAGATGCAATCGAAACATTACGCCCTCCGAAATGAAACAACCATGTTATAAACTATTATCATTATACATAAAGTTGCCCCATATGAAGATCGTTTGGGATAAAAATTTCCCAAGAACGGATATCCTGTCACGTCAGGAAACCCGCATGGGAAATTCATTTAACCTTTAGTATTATATTATATTATTTTATAGAAAAGCGTTGAAAATTGGAGAGTGAAATCAGATGGGCCGTTATCAAAGGATAAAGGTTTTGTTCGCAGATCTCCTTCTTTTTCTTTTTGCTCAAATTATGAAGTTTTTCTTCATCGATAGCGTAAAAACTATTGATCTGGTAGCTGTTTTGATCGGGGGTCGTAACGGTTGCCGTTTTTTCCTCAAGAATCCCCAGTTTATCCAGCTGAGCAATAAAGCCGGAGGTTACAGCCGCATCGTTTTGAAGCTTGTTCATAAAGGTGATTACTCCGTTTAAAAACTCGGTTTTGTTCCCCTCTGCATCGAAGAACTTCCGTTCATCGTCTTCGGGTGCTTCGCTTTTTGCATCGGCGTCCAATCCAAGACTCAGAGTTGTCCCATCCCGCATGACGTAAATAAACGGGTAGCGGCGTATAGTAGCGGGAATGTATACCCCTTTTTCCCACACTCCGTTTTCATCGATAAAACTGTTTTCCCCCTCTTTATAACCCATCATAACCGAAGCGGTCCAGGAGCCGTTTGTGTCTTTGATAAAAATGATCGGGTAGCTTTTACAACATTCGTAAAATTCAAAAACCGATATCGGCGTATTGATGACCGATTTGGCATACTCAAACGTTGTGAGGGCTTTTACGGCACAATTTTTATGCTCCGCCATGTGGATTAATTCAATATTTTTATACATCTATGTCCTTGTTTTCTAATATCACTGTTGTATTCACGAAGCCGTTGCTGCCTAGAAACGGTGCGCAATTGTAGCAAAAGTGGATAACGAAGCCAGATGAAGTGGCCAAATTCATGTCACTTTTTAAGCAAAAAACGATTATTGTACGTAAAATAATATTTTTCGCCAAAGGTATGCGTTGAGGATACTCCATTTCTCCGACACCCATCTGGGATTTAACGATCTTGAGATCGTCAATGAATCCGGAATCAACCGGCGCGAAGCCGATTTTTACGACGCTTTTACCCAGGTCATAGACGCGATACTGGAAACAAAACCCGATTACGTCATCCATACGGGAGACCTCTTCCACCGTCCCCACCCCTCCAACCGCGCCATCAGCTTTTGCCTCACCCAGCTCAAACGGCTCAGCGTCGCTGAGATTCCCACAATCATTATCGCGGGGAACCATTCTACTCCACGCACCCGGTCGGCCTCCCCGATCCTCGCCGCACTGCGCACCCTTGATCACATCTACCCGGTTTTCGAAGAGCGGTACGAGCAAGTAATATTTGATAATATTAACTTCCACTGCATCCCCCATATCAACGACGAACTCTCCAACCTCGCGGCAATCGAGGAGTGCGAAGCCTCGGTGGATGAGGAGAAGCGCAACATCATGATGCTCCACTGCTCCGTCGGGGCGCAGTTTATGATGGAGGAGTACGGCGAGCGGGTCTACCCAAGAGCAAAAGAGCCTCTGTTTGAGAGAATGGATTACGTCGCCCTCGGTCACTGGCACGGTTTCGGAAGCGTTGGCAAACACCCCAACGTCTATTACGCCGGTTCCACCGAGCGGACCAGCAGCGCCGATGCCCGCAACGACAAGGGGTACGTCCTCATCACGCTGGGTGAGACTCTCGATGTCGCTTTTCACCCGATCACCCTGCGCCCCAGTCACCGCCTCCGTATCGATGCTCAGAGTTCAGAGGATATTTTCGACGCCCTCCGCTCATACGCCACCTCCCTGGACGTTGAGGGGGCGCTCCTCTCCATCACTCTTGATAATCTGAGCGCCACCCAATCCATCGACATTGCCAACCGCGACATCGAGGCATGCTTCCCCACCGCCTTGAACGTCCAGATCCAGCGCAAGTTCCGACGGAGCGAAGCCTCCGCCGCGACGGAGAGCGTCAACGCCGCCTCTTTGCAGGAGTATTTCGGCGCCTTTTTGGAAGAGCAGACCGCCACGGCAGAGGAAGCCGCGCGGCTCAACACCAAAGTCGCGGCACTCTTTGCACGCTATGACGAGGTGACCCGTGACGCTTGAATCGCTGAAACTCCATAACTTCAAACGCTACGCCGAGTATGCAATCACATTCGAGAGCGGTCTGTGCGGTATTCTCGGACGCAACGGTCGGGGGAAATCGACGATCTTCGAGGGCGTCTTCTTTGCACTGTACGGCGAGTACAAAGGTTCCAAAGAGCTGATCCCCACCGCCGGAAGCACAGGGGGGGTCAAAGTCGAGCTCTCCTTTGAGATCGAGGGGAAAAGCTACACCGCGATCCGTGAGTTTCGGGGCAAAGCCCTCACCGCCTACGCAACCCTCAAAGAGGGGGATGAGAGCATCGTGACGGGGGCCAGAGAGGTGACGACTGCCGTGACGAAACTGCTCGGGATGGGGAAAGAGGCGTTTTTGCACACCGTCTTCGCCTCCCAAAAAGAGCTGACCGCGCTCAGCTCTATGAAAAACGACGAGCGCAAAGCGATGATGCGCCGACTC
>JAQULP010000023.1 GCA_028718525.1 Sulfuricurvum sp.
CCAACGTTGCCACGGGGGATAAATCAAGTGTTTACACGACCCTTGGAAGTGTCTATATGGACGGTGAAATTGCGGCCAATCCGGATACCAAAGCCTGGAAAGTCGGCGGTTCGACCAAAATGGTCCCCGGTGTAACCCTTTTGGCCAGCTATGCGCAAGCATCTGTCGGAAATAATGGCGGTACTGCAGCCCCGTTCGCCGGTGCGGCAACTCAGAATACCGATTTCACCGCGTGGGATCTGATCGCCAAAACCAAAGCCGGACCGGTTGATCTTACGGCCATCTATACGCAGTTCGATAAAAATGTCAAAGCAACCGATACCACCGACAAAACCTCGGATACCTTCCGTCTCATCGCAGCGTTTAAATTCTAATAACGTCAATTGGTAGGGCCTTATGGCCCTATATTCTCCTTATGTTACGTTTCCCTTTTTCCCTGAGGCTTCGTCACCCTCAGGTTTTTCCGCTGACGGCACTTTTTCCCAACACATTCCTCTTTTCAGACACGGCATCACCAAAGAACAATCGTTACAAATCGGTCGCATAGTGTTATTTATAGGTATAAACTTGACCTGGATCAAAGATTATTATCGATAAACCTACTATAATATTTTCATATCAAGGGCAGGAGTTTATAAATGAAAAAAAGTTGTATGGTATTGGCTGTTTTACTCGGAATCAGTTTCGTGAATGCATCAGCGGAAGACGGTGCGGCACTTTATAAAAAATGCGGAGCATGTCATGGTATGAACGGTGAAAAAGCGGCATTGGGCAAAAGCAAAGTGCTTAAAGAGATGTCAAAAGATGCAATTGTTGCCGCACTAAAAGGGTATCAAGACGGCAGCTACGGCGGGGCTACCAAAGGGATGATGAAAGGACAAGTCACCTCTCTCAATGATGCACAGATCAAAGCGATCGCTTCCCATATCGGAAAATAATTTCCCCTTCCCACCCTTCGGGGTGATTAGTCCAGACAGCGTTTTTTCCTCTTTTTTGCTTGACCTCCTTTTATAGAAGAACGGATACGCTGTTTGGACAAATCTTCAACTTTTTTACTCAATTTTTCCACTTCTTTATTTTCTTGACTCAAGTCAATTTTTAAAACCTCGAATTAGATTAGAATTGTCAGTGTTAATCAAAAGAGAGACACTTCTGAAGAATTATCGCCTCGATAACTTTTCAGAAGTGTCCTCCACAAAATCCATTAAAAGGGATCCAATATGCAAGAGAATCGTAGAGAGTTTCTAAAAGCAACTGCCGCAACGGCAGCAGCAACCGCTGTAGGAATGGTTTTGCCGCAGGAAGTCCAAGCCGCAGCCAAATCAGGAGAATCAGGATGGCGCTGGGACAAAGCGGTATGCCGGTTCTGCGGAACAGGCTGCGGTGTCATGGTCGCTACCCAGAACGATAAAATTATCGCCGTAAAAGGGGATCCTGCCGCACCGGTCAACAAAGGGCTAAACTGTATCAAAGGGTACTTCCTTGCCAAAATCATGTACGGTGCCGACCGTTTAACCCAACCTTTATTGCGTGTTGACGCAAATGGAAATTTCAGTAAAAAAGGGAAATTCCAACCGGTAAGCTGGGAGAAAGCCTTTGATGTCATGGCCGATAAATTCAAAGAGACGTATGCCCAAAACGGCCCTACGTCAGTCGGGATTTTCGGTTCGGGTCAGTACACCATCCATGAAGGGTATGCGGCACTCAAACTGATGAAGGGGGGATTTCGTTCCAACAACATCGACCCGAATGCCCGTCACTGTATGGCCTCGGCGGTTGCCGGGTTTATGCAAACCTTCGGTATTGACGAACCGGCAGGGTGTTATGATGATATTGAACTGACCGATACCATCGTAACCTGGGGAGCCAATATGGCCGAGATGCATCCGATCCTCTGGTCACGGGTATCTGATCGCAAACTGACCAACAAAGCGAAAGTCAAAGTCGTCAATCTCTCAACCTATACGACCCGTACTTCGGATCTGGCCGATATTGAGATCATTTTTAGACCGAATTCCGACTTGGCCATCTGGAACTATATTGCCCGGGAAATCGTCTACAACAATCCGGAAGCAATCGATTGGAAATACGTGAACGACAACTGCGTCTTTACCACCAGCTGGGTCGATACGGGGTACGGTATGCGCAATAATCCGAACCATCCTAAATTCCGCGAATCGGAAAAAGATACGGTAGCCAAAGAGGTATCGAAAAAAATCAGCGATCGGGAAGCTCCGGCATTGGCACCGTTTGGTTACAAAGCCAACGAGACGATGAACATGACCCATACCGCAAATGCAGCTGAGAACTGGGTAATCGGTTTTGAAGAGTTTAAACGAGGACTCGCACCGTATACGCTCGATTACGTGGCATCGGTTGCCAAAGGGAACCCGGACGAAGATACCGAAGCATTCAAGAAAAAACTCAAAGCGCTTGCCGATCTCTACATCGAAAAAGGGCGTAAAATCGTCAGTTTCTGGACGATGGGGATGAATCAGCATACCCGTGGGACCTGGGTCAATTCTCAATCGTATATGGTTCATATGCTTCTGGGCAAACAATCCAAGCCGGGTATGGGTGCATTCTCGCTGACCGGCCAGCCATCAGCCTGCGGTACTGCGCGTGAAGTCGGAACCTTCAGCCACCGTCTCCCGGCGGATATGGTGGTTGCCAATCCGAAGCACCGCGAAGTGACCGAAAAAATCTGGAAAATCCCGGCTGAAACGCTCAATCCGGTACCGGGAAGCCACTTTGTTAAAATCATGCGCGATTTGGAAGACGGTAAAATCAAATGGGCCTGGGTTCAGGTTAACAATCCGTGGCAGGATACGGCGAATGCGAATCACTGGATTAAAGCCGCACGCGAGATGGATAATTTCATTGTCTGTTCCGACGGCTATCCGGGCATCAGCGCTAAAGTGGCCGATTTGATCCTCCCTTCGGCAATGATCTATGAAAAATGGGGTGGCTACGGTAATGCAGAACGCCGTACACAGCAATGGAAACAACAGGTCACACCGGTCGGACAGGCAATGGGCGATTTATGGCAAACGACTGAATTTGCCAAACGTTTTACCCTGGCCGAAGTGTGGAAAGAGTGGAAAATAAACGATAAAGTTTCCCTACCGAATGTTTTGGCAGAAGCGCAAAAAATGGGGTATAAACCGACCGATACGTTATTTGACGTTTTATTTGCCAATCCCGAAGCAAAAAGTTATAAATGGCCGGATCCGATTGCCAAAGGTTTCGAGAATACCGAAGCAGGCGGAGACAAACGCAACGTCATCGGCAGTGACGGTAAACCGTTCAAAGGGTATGGATTCTTCATCCATAAATACATTTGGGAAGAGTACCGCAAATTCGGCCTCGGACACGGGCACGATCTGGCCGATTTCGATACCTATCACCGTGTACGCGGCTTAAAATGGCCGGTCGTCAACGGCAAAGAGACTCAATGGCGCTTCAATGCGAAATACGATCCGTACGCGAAGAAAACAGGACGTGAATTTGCCTTCTACGGCGAAGCGGGCAAAGTAATTCCGCAAGGGACGCTCGCGGGAATCGATCCGTCCAAACCGAAAGTAGATTTGCATAACAAAGCCAAGATTTTTATGCATCCGTACATGGATCCGCCGGAAATTCCGACCAAAGAGTATCCGTTATGGCTTTGTACCGGACGGGTTCTTGAACACTGGCACAGCGGAACGATGACCATGCGGGTTCCTGAACTCTACCGCGCCGTCCCGGAAGCGTTGTGCTACATGCACCCGGATACCGCCAAAGATATGGAGGTCAAAGACGGAAGTCTCGTATGGGTAGAGAGCCGCCGCGGTAAAGTAAAAGCACGTGTCGAAACGCGCGGACGCAACCGTCCTCCGAAAAGTTTGGTCTACGTACCGTGGTTTGATGAAAAAGTATTCATCAACAAAGTGTGTCTGGATGCAACCGACCCGATCTCCAAACAAACCGATTACAAAAAATGTGCGGTTAAAGTCTATAAGGCATAACGATGTCCAAAGAAAAGCTGCCCCCGCTCAGTGAACGCCGCCGTTTTTTGCTGCAAGCTCTTCAGGGGCTTGGATTAGCAACACTGGGAGCGTTGACCTGGAGTGCCTACCTTGATGAAGCGAGTGCTTCGTCACTGTATCTACGTCCGCCGGGGGCATTGGCGGAAAAGGATTTTTTATCTCATTGCATTCGATGCGGGTTATGCGTCGAAGCGTGTCCCTATGACACGCTCAAACTCGCCCGTGCAGGAGACAATGTCCCGGTAGGAACCCCTTATTTTACGGCACGGATGATCCCATGCTATATGTGCAAAGATATTCCGTGCGTCCCGCCGTGTCCCTCAGGGGCACTGAACGAATCGTTGGTCACAAAAATGGCCAAAGACGGCAAAGAAACGTTGGATATCACCCAGGCAAAAATGGGCGTTGCGGTGATCGATGCCGATCAATGTATCGCTTTCTGGGGGATTCAGTGTGATGCGTGCTACCGTGCGTGTCCATTGATTAATGAAGCCATCGTCATAGATGCGAGCCGTAATGAGCGAACCGGGAAGCATGCGTTTATGGCGCCCCGTGTTATCGGAGATGTCTGCACCGGTTGCGGTATGTGCGAAAAAGCGTGTGTCACCGAAAAAGCCTCCATTTTTGTCCTGCCACTTGCCATTGCCAAAGGGAAAGCCGGCAGCAATTACATCAAAGGATGGGATGAAAAAGACGAAAAACGGCTCGAGACACAAACCGGCGGCGGAGCGACAACCGTCACCCCCGTCAGTGACCAAAAAGCGGTCGATTATCTCAACAGCGAGGAGTTCTGATGAAGTGGTTAGCAAAACACCGATTTATGATTCTTCGCCGTTTGGTGCAAATAACCGTGATTCTCCTCTACTTCGGGGCGAATGCATGGGGATGGACAATACTCGAAGGCAATCTCGGGAGTTCGCTGCTTTTTAAAACCATCCCGCTGGCTGACCCTTTTGCCCTCTTGCAGATGTCTGCGGCGGGTGCATTGCTGGGGATGGATGTTTTGTTGGGGGCGGCGATTATCACCCTCTTTTATGCCCTTATCGGCGGAAGAGGCTTTTGCGGCTGGATATGCCCGGTCAATATTGTAACGGACGTGGCCAACGGCCTGCGTCGGATCTTGCGTATCAATGAGATTGAACGGCGTGTGATTATCAACCGTACTATCCGTTATTGGATTTTAGCCCTCAGTATCGCCCTTTCAGCGATTTTTGGGGTAGCCGCTTTTGAATTTATCAGCCCTATCGGGATGTTAAACCGGGGGCTCATTTTTGGTATCGGATTTGGCGGAGCCGTCATAGCCGGAGTTTTTCTGTTCGATCTCTTCGGAATGAAAAATGGATTTTGCGGCCATCTGTGCCCTTTGGGAGGATTTTATTCCCTCATCGGACGTTTTAGCCTTATCCGTGTCAAACATAATCAGGAGCGATGTACTCTGTGTATGAAATGTACGGAGATATGCCCTGAAAAACCGGTCTTGCATATGGTCGGAAAACGAAGTGAATTTGTCGTCCAGGGCGAGTGTACCAACTGCGGCCGATGCGTCGAAGTGTGCGATGATGAAGCTTTACATTTTGATATTCGTCTTTTAGCTCGGAAAAGTTAGAGGTGTGCTGCCGGAAAAATGATTGATCACTCGCCGTTCGAGGGAAAGATCACTGCCGAGTCAGCTGGTAAATGTTACGGAATCGATTTTCCGTTACCCATTTTAAAATAAACAGTCAAGGAGTAACCACATGAAACGTAATGTGATTAGTGTTGTAGCAGCATTGGTGTTAGGAGCATCGTGGGTGTCAGGCGCAGGGCAGCAAACTCATATCGCCGAAGAAACTTTGGGTCTTGTCAAAGTCAGTGTCGACGCAGACTCCGGTTTGGTCGAAAAACCGTATAAGTACAAAGGGACAGCACCGGGTGCCGGGAACAAACGTATTCCAAGAACCTATGACAATCAGCCTCCGATGATTCCTCATGATATCAGTGAACTGCCGATCATCACCCAGGAAGAAAACACCTGCATGTCCTGTCATATGCCGGATGTCGCTCCAAGCGTCGGAGCAATCGCGATTCCCAAAACGCATCTAACCAATTTGCGTAAAATGGAAGATTTAAAAGGGGAGATGTATCAAGGACGATGGTTTTGTACCCAATGTCATGCCCCGCAGGCAGAGCTTGATCCGGCCGTTATGAATAAGTTCAAAGGGGCGTATCATAAAAAAATCGGCGGCGAATACAAATCCAATTTGTTTAAAACACTTCGTGAAGGGGTCATTGAAGATACCTCAGGCTCCTTTGATATCAACAAAGAAGTTGTGGCCGAATAATGGATTCACGACGCGGTTTTTTTGCTTCACTGGCTTCTTTGGCTGTCGGCAAGGGGAAGGAGAAGGGTCCTTTTCACCCTCTTCTGCCCGGGTTTATTGCTGAAAATAGCCAAAATTGTCTAACATGTGAAACATCCGCGTGTAAAAACATATGCGAAGAAGGGATCGTTGTACGTGAAGGGACGGCTTCCCCCTACCTCGATTTTTCACGTAAAGGGTGTACTTTTTGCGGAGAATGCAGTGCCGCGTGCGAACAGAATTGTTTTATTGCGGAGCCGGTGAAAACATTATCCGCAAGGGTAGAGATCGGAATTCTAAGCTGTCTGGCATGGAATAAAACAATTTGTCGCAGTTGTGCAGACGTTTGTAACGATAAAGCGATACAATTTACCGGGTTGTTTAATCCGGAAATCGATCCAGAAGCGTGTACGGCATGCGGATTTTGTATCGGTGTATGCCCGGCCTACACGATTACCGTCACTTCGAAGGATACCCGGTGAGATTGTTAATCGCGGTTTTTCTCTTCACCTTAACACTGAGCGCAGGGGTACTCACGCCAAAAACCACTCTCAGGACCTCTTCACCCATACTCGATTTTGTTGTACATGAAGGGGAGGTATGGGCCGGAACCGAAAACGGTGAGATCCTCAAAATCTCTCCAAAAGGGAAGCTCCTCTTTAGTCTGAAAATACCTCCGATAACCGATTCATGGGGTGAGACAAAGGGGCAGAAAATCATGAGTCTAGATCTCTCTCCCGACACTAAGTTGCTCGCGGTTGCAGGTGAAGACGGCAGTTTGTACGTTGCCAGGGGGGGGAAAATCACCAAAACAGCCTATTCGACCAGAACGGTGATCAAAAAAATTGCTTTTTTCTCCGATACCCGTGTCGTTTTGGCACTCTTAAGCAACGAGGTGGTTTTTTTCGATCTGGTTACAAATAAAACGCTCAAAACACTCAACGGAGGAACCTCTCCTCTAAGCGATCTGGCCCTCTCAAGTGACAGGAAACTAGCGGCCATTGCCGGGGAAGCGGGGAACGTATCGCTTATCGATACAGGCGCCATGAAAATCGTCAAAGTCATTCGTGGCGGGAATGTCGATAATATCTACAAAATCGATTTCAAAAATGCCCATATCGTAACGGCCGGACAGGATCGGCGAGCAATCGTTTATACACAAAACGGAAAAAGCTATCTCCGATTCGACGGCACCTTTTTAATCTACGCCGCAGCCCTCTCACCATCAGCGTCCCGTATGGCGGCCGCCATGGATGAGCAAAATCTTATTACGGTTTTTGACGTTGCGAAACGGGAAAAAATTGCTACCGCCAAAGGGCATGAGACGACCTTGAACCGCATCGTATTTATCGATGAAAAACGGTTCGTCTCCTGTGCCGATGAAAATAAAATTCTATTTTGGGAGATACCATGAATATTTCAAGCGTCGTCGTTAAATGCGCACCGGATTATGTCGATTTTGTATTGGAACAGCTGCATGCAAGCGGGCAATGCGAGGTTTACGCCCATGATGCATTAGGACGGATCATTATCATTTTAGAAGGGGATTCGACGGAGCATGAAACGGAAAAACTCCGTATCATCCAGGAGATTCCCCATATTTTAAGCGCTGAGATGGCCTATGCCTTCAGCGAAAACGAATTTTCTCCCGAAGAAGAAAAATTTGAAATGGTAAATCCTGAGATCGTTAATCGGCTCAATGATACTGAAGTCGATGCCAAAGACATTGTCTACAACGGACATTTAAAGGACAAATAGATGAAAGCGATATGTATGGAGACGGAAGTTCCGAACGACGAGCTGATTGTATCGCATACGAATCTGTACGGGATCATTACCTATGCCAATGATACCTTCGCCGATATCAGCGGTTACGAAATTGATGAATTAATCGGAAAACCCCATAATATCGTCCGTCATCCCGACATGCCGGCCTCCTTATTCACCAATCTTTGGGAAACCCTCAAAGAGGGGAAAATTTGGTCAGGATACGTAAAAAACCTCCGTTCTGACGGAGGATATTACTGGGTCTATGCACAAGTTTCCCACCTCATCGATAAAAACAATAATCTCATCGGCTATAAATCGCTCCGGGCTCCGGTGGATATCGCAAAACGACATGAGCTTGAAATCAGCTATGCCCGGCTCAAAGAGATGGAAGAGAACTTGGTCAAAATGAGCGAATGGATCGACAAGGCAACCTATCAGCGCATCACAACCCTCTCGCAGAACGAAAATCGTAGCGTGAGCGATATTATATCGGATCTGATCGGCACCCCTTAACCATGGAATTTTTCACTACGGCGGTTAATGTCCCCCTGTTCAAAGGACTCTCTTCACGTGATTTGGAATTAATTGCAGCGCAATCACACATACGTACCTTTAAAAAAGGGGAACTCCTCTTTTACGAGGGGGACGATCTCCCCTATTGGTTTTACGTTGTCGAGGGGAGTCTGAGAGCCTACAAAACCTCCAATGACAGTCATGAAATATCGATCTGCACTATCGATCAGGGGATGGCGGTAAACGATATGCGGCTCAGCGGCCATCAGTATCAGGCACTTACATTCGGAACCATTGAAGCTCAGGAAAAAGGGAGTATGATCGGTATTAAGACCTCAGCCCTCCCTCTCCTTTTCACCCAGATTCCTGAATTCACCCTCCGCTGTTTTCACACCGCATTAATAAGCGTCGAAAACTATCAACGGGCTTTTTATAACGGAATGGTGCTCGACGCGATGGGAAAAGTAGCTTTTATGCTGGCACATGATCTGGAAAAATTCAACCGCCTCAAAAAACAGGAAATTGCCGCATTACTCAACATTCAACCCGAAACGCTTTCACGCCTGCTTGGCAAATTGGTTCGTAAAGAGATTATACGTACCGACGGAGAGATAATCCTATTAGATACAGATGCGATCAAATCGCTGTACAACTAAACGAGGCCCCTTATGAGAAAAATTACTTCCCGAATAAAAATGATCAGCTTCATCCTCTCTTTGCTACTGGTGAGTTTAATCATTATCACCGTCTATCTGAATCAACAGAGTAAACACGACGGGTATGTGATCCATATCATCGGAAAAGAGCGGATGCTTACCCAAAAAATGGCCAAAGAGCTTTTTTTGAACCTTCATCGCCAGCAAAGTGACTTTAACTCATACATCAACGCCAAAAATGAGTTTATATCCAATCTGCGTTCTTTGCAAACCGGAACACACGATGGAAAAATAAGCCCTCCCCCCAACGATAAAATTGCCCTTCAGCTTACGCATATCGGGAGTGAGAGCGACCGTTTCATGACACTCGCCGAAACCATAAAAGTGAAAATAGTTTTGCATTCCCCCCCTTCCGAAGGTGAACTGGATGAGCTTTATCGGGTCAATAATCTTCTGCTAGAGCAGATTGACAAAACCGTCCACGCCTACACAACTGCTTCGGAAGAGAAGATTGAACGCCTCCAGTGGATCCAATACCTAGGAGCTTTAGCCACTCTATTAGCGGTTATAGGAAGCACCCTTTTAAGCAAACAGATTGATGAGGAGTTTGAACACTTTTTGAGCAATGCCAAAGAGGTCTCCAAAATACGGTGCGATGATGTCAGCGATCATGAACCGGACCGAAAAGAGCCGCAAAATGAATTGCTTCAGGCCGAATCGGATATGAAAACATTTTTAACCCATGTAGAAGCCATACTCAACCGAGCGCAAAATGCCCTTATCGAATCCAAAAACACCCTTATTCAAATCGAAGACGCCGCAAAAACCATGGAGCAACAATTGAGTCAAACGTCCCTGAGCGATCCCGACAAAGATGAGATCAACGATTACATCGATATGAGTGAAAATTTGACGATCAATTCACTCGAAAAAATCGCGACGACACAGCAGATGCTGGATAAATTTCAGACCATGCTGGAACAAATCGTCAGCCGTATGGATAAGAAGACAGAGTTCTAACGCTCCTGCCGGAGATAATACTCAATGCTGTAGCGTAAATCTTCATCCATATCCATCAAACTCTCCAGCATCCAATTAAGATATTTCGGATCTTTGAGGGCAATCTCTTCTATCCTTTTTTTAGCGTATTTCCCAAACGGTAGACGCGAGAGGAGGACATGACTTTTGGATATTTCGATCAACTGTTCCAAGGGTGCCAAATCGAGCAGATATTCCAAAACCATTTGGGTATGGAGTGCATCGCTCAACGCATGATGCGCGGCCAAAGGGACACCTTTAGTCTCAAATACCCGCTCTTCATCGCGATAGAGTCTCAATTCATAGCGTAAAAACTGCAGACCGTACCCCTCAAGATCATCCATCAGCGATTTGGCACATTTCAGGGTGTCGATAATCTTCCCCTGCCAGGATATCCCCTCTTTTTGAAGCATATCAAGATCGAACGGAGCATTATGGGAAACGAAAACACTCTCCGACATGTTCAAATTTTTCAGTTTTTCAGCCGTAAGCGATTCGGAAAAAGGGGGAGATGCTTTGACCATTTCATTGGTGATATGGTGGATGGCCGAAGCTTGCGGCGGAATTTTTTTTCCCGGATGTATTAACTCGTAATGAACCTCATCCGGTGTAATCATCCCGACCGCACAGAGTCTGTCTTTCACCTCCAACCCGGTCGTTTCAAGATCAATTATAAGGAGCACGGCTCAACTCTCAAACGTTTGCCGCTGCGTACAACGATTACCAAAGCGGCCGCACCGGAGAGAAGAATCATAGGGGTTATTCCCCACGGATTGAACCAGCCGATCCATACCCCCCCGCCATAAAGCAGTTTATGGATTGCAATCAACACAACCGCCTGCGCCGCATTGACCCAAATGAGCGTAAAAAACCATTTTCTCCACACTTTGAAATAAGGGCGCAATGCCAGCGCTTCTATCCGTTCCTCTTTACAATTTATCAAACTTAACCGATACCCTGCAATACAACGGTAAAACACCTGCCCCAGAGAGACCAACAATGCCGTGATGATCCCCACCCCATAACCGATATCGAGCCAAAAAAACCATATTATCCGAAGGGCATCCCGGGTTTGGGGATCCAGCGGAGCAAACCCCTTCACCCCATAGATGATCCCACTTGTCACTGTAGCGAAGCCTACCGCTGTGATCAAGGCGATCAATACGAAAACCAGCAGCCATCTCACCTCCAGGATGAGATAAAATCTACTCATTCTCCATCTCCCTGATGGCCGATCGGAGATTGTGATAGTGTTCCAGTGTCCGGAAGCTTTTTTCAAAACGCCAACCCAAAACAAAAGAGATGATCTCCTTCTTCTGGGTCATGCTCAGTTTTTCGGCACGTCCGTAATACGCAAGGGAGATATTTTTATTTTTGACCGTGGCATTTTTATCGTATATGATGGCAATGATCTGGGCGTATTTACCCTCTTTAACCGATCCTAAATCCTCATCAGCCAAAGACAAACCCGACAAATTAATCGCCTTGTACGAAAACAGATCTTCAAAACATTCTACTTTGGAATCAATCCCCAAATGTCGATACAGTTCTTCGAGCTCTTTGAGGTTGCTTTTTCGTTCCAACTCATAACTGGAGATGTGCGCTGTCAGATTTTTTAGACGATCCAATGCCGAACTCACATTTACTCCTTCAAGTCTCTCGATATTTTGATAATTTTAACCAACATTGACTTATAATATCAAACTTTTATTTTTTGGGATATCAATGAACTATTTACGCATTCAAGGCCCTACCAAACTGAGCGGCACCGTTACTATTTCCGGTGCGAAAAATGCCGCGCTTCCCCTTATTACGTTAACACTGTTGGGGCATAACCCTATTACCATGAGTAATGTTCCTGAGGTAGCGGATATCAAAACCCTTCTCAAACTTCTTCAAAACCTCGGTGCAAGCTGCACTTTAGAGAATCATGTTCTTAAAGTCGATACATCCAGTGTCACTCATACAATGGCCAATTACGATATCGTTAAAACCATGCGTGCTTCGATTCTCGTCCTTGGACCACTCCTTGCCCGTTTTGGCCACTGCGAGGTCTCGTTACCGGGGGGATGTGCTATCGGTCAACGCCCGATCGACTTGCATCTCAAAGCAATGGAACAAATGGGGGCGACCATCACCATCCATGCGGGTTATGTCCATGCAGTAGCTCCGGAGGGGTTAAAAGGGGCCCATATCATTTTCGATAAAATCACCGTTACCGGAACCGCAAATGTCGTTATGGCTGCGGCTTTGGCTCACGGGAAAAGCGTCCTTGTCAACTGTGCCAAAGAACCTGAGGTCGTTCAACTCTGTGAAATCCTCCGCGACAGCGGAATCGATATTACAGGAATCGGAACGTCTGAACTCACCATTGTCGGCACCGGAGGCAAAACAATCGATATGGTTGATTTCGAAGTGATTCCAGACCGTATCGAGGCGGGAACCTATCTCTGTGCCGCCGCTATTACCAATTCGTCCATTACCTTAGAAAACGTACGCCATGATCATTTGGATGCTGTTACCGCGAAATTAGAGCAAATGGGATGTAAAATTGATGTTACCGATACTACAATGACCATTCATCCGGCAGAGCAGCTGAAACATGTAGATATTATCACCCAAGAGTATCCGGCGTTTCCAACCGATATGCAAGCGCAGTTTTTAGCTTTGGCTACCCTCTCCAGCGGAACGAGCATTATCGAAGAGCGCCTTTTTGAAAACCGTTTTATGCATGTCAGCGAACTCCAGCGTTTGGGTGCCGATATCCGTCTTAACGGCCATACGGCTACCGTCATCGGTGGAACCCCTCTCTACGGTGCCGACGTTATGGCAACCGATTTACGCGCATCCAGCGCCCTTGTCCTTGCCGGAATGGCGGCAGAGGGGGTAACCAATGTCCACCGTATCTACCATCTCGATCGCGGTTATGAGAATTTAGAACAAAAACTTCAAGCTCTCGGTGCTAAAATCGAGCGTTTAAAAGAATAGTCCTTCCTTGACCATCATTATCAAGAGCTACACATCCCCCTATAAAGAGGGATTACGGGCACTTGAAAATGGCTTTTATTCTCCGCATCTATAGGCAAGATTGGTAATGTAATATTCGTAATGATTCTTCGGACGGATCCGAAACAGTTTTCGTAGTAATTTTTTCATACGGATTCTATGCAAAAACTATACCAATAATCGTATTTCATCCCCAACTTTGATCTCTCCGTTCGACAAAATATCGACGCGATAACCACCGATTCGCTTTAACCCTTTCATCATATCCGCACCCACTAGTTTTGAGAGATAACGGCATGGCGGTGCTGTACGGTTTAATTTCATTTTGACGTTTCCAATCCAAAAAGGTTGCCGTTTTATAGCTTCAAAATCGAGATTGGAGACGACTAAATTACGACGAAAATCGAGAAAGCTCAATTCGTTTTCGATCCGTTGATTGCAAAGTTCAAGGGCTTCGAACCCAATTATACTGAGCTCACGTCCGGTTACTGACAATAGGGGATGGTTGAATGTACCCGTCCCTTCATAATACCGGTCACCAACCAACCCTCTTCCGGAAACAGCAATGGCATTGTCGACATAACGGAGTTTTTCGCGAGCAGTACCGATAATGATTTTTTCAAGTCTGGGAGTATTCATAGAAGATCCCCAAAAGGGGAAAGGGGAAAGGGGAGATTAGAGGTCACCTTCAATAACGTTTTTGAAAGTATTGTAATAAACATCCTGCATGGCGGCAAGATTCATCCGAATATCATTTAAGACAAAGGTATCTCCGCCGACGGTACCGATTTTTTGACACGCCAAACCGCCGACCATTGCTTCAAAAGCGGCACAGTTTTCAGGAGCGACTTCAATAACAGCACGGGACATACTCTCGGCGAAAATATCACGTGCATCATTCACGCTCATCGTAGCATTAACCCCTTTATCACTGACACACGCCATTTTAGCCAACGCAATTGCCGCTCCACCGGAGCTGCAATCTTTTGCAGCAGCAAGAAGTCCTTGTTTGTTGGCTTCAATAACGAGATTCCATAATGCACGTTCCGCCTCATAATTGATAACAGGAATCGTCCCGGCAACGACACCGTACATCTCTTTCATGTAAAGCGATCCGCCGAATTCCGAACGGTTTTCACCGACAAGGTACAAAGCATTCCCCTCTTTTTGGAACGTTGACATCAATACTTTGTTTTGATCTTCATTCACCCCGACCATAGCGATCGACGGTGTTGGAAATACCGAGTTCCCGTTTGTTTCATTATACAAAGAAACGTTACCGCCGATAACCGGTGTATTAAGTTCGGCACACGCCTCTTTAATCCCCAAACATCCCTGACCGAACTGCCACATTACTTCAGGATTTTCAGGGTTACCGTAATTGAGACAGTCGGTAATCGCTTTAGGTGTAGCACCGCTCATCGCAACATTACGGCCGCTTTCGATGACCGCTGCCGCTGCTCCCGCTTTTGGATCAATATAGCAGTAACGGACATTACAGTCTGCACTCATGGCCAAAGCAACGCCGTTTTCTTTAATACGGATCACGGAAGCATCCAGTTCGCCCCCTTTTTTAACCGTATTCGTCTGTACCATTGAGTCATACTGCTGATAAATCCACCCTTTATCGACCACTTCCATCGAACGGATCAATTTTTCAAATGCGCTCTGATTGTCGATAGCTTCAAAATCGGCCAGTGTCGTATTGGCAATCGTATCCAAATAGACCGGACGGCTCATCGGACGATCCAAAACCGGAGCCTCTTCGCTCACAGGATCAACCGGGATTTCCGCACATTTTTCCCCGTGCCAGAAAAGTTCCATATTACCGGTATCCGTAACTTCACCGATCACGGCACAGTCAAGATCCCATTTCTCGAATATATCGATAATCGCTTGCTCTGTCCCTTTTTTCGCACAGATCAGCATACGTTCCTGAGATTCAGAGAGCATGAATTCATACGGCATCATCCCCTCTTCACGAGCCGGTACTTTATCCAGGTGCATAATCATACCGCTGCCCGAACGCCCCGCCATTTCAAACGAGCTTGAGGTTAATCCGGCCGCTCCCATATCCTGAATTCCGACGACATAATCGGTTTTGAAGAGTTCCAGACACGCTTCGAGAAGAAGTTTTTCGGTAAACGGATCACCTACCTGTACCGTAGGACGAAGCCCTTTGGATGCTTCGGTAAAACTATCCGAACTCATAACCGCACCGCCTAAACCGTCACGTCCGGTTTTAGACCCGACATAAATAACCGGATTGCCGATACCCTCTGCACGTCCGTAAAAAATCTCATCGCTTTTTGCCAGTCCAAGGGTAAAGGCATTGACAAGAATATTGCCGTTGTAACACTCGTCAAAACTTGTCTCGCCGCCGATTGTCGGCACTCCCATACAATTCCCGTATCCGCCGATACCCGATACGACACCGCGAACCAAATAACGCTGATGCGCACTAATATCATCTTGATTGAGTACGTTTCCGAAACGAAGGGCATTAAGGTTGGCAATAGGACGGGCACCCATTGTGAAAACGTCACGCATGATTCCCCCTACTCCGGTAGCAGCCCCTTGATACGGCTCAATAAAACTCGGATGATTATGGCTTTCCATTTTGAAAACTGCCGCATAACCGCCGCCGATATCGATAACTCCGGCATTTTCGCCCGGTCCTTGAATTACCCAAGGGGCTTTTGTCGGAAAACCGCTCAAATGTTTTTTAGATGATTTGTAACTGCAGTGTTCACTCCACATCGCTGAAAAAATACCGATCTCGACGAGATTTGGTTCACGCCCGAGGATTTTTTTGATATGGTCATAATCCCCAAGTGAAAGTTTATGTTGTTTGAGGACTTTTTCGATGTCTGGAAGGGGAGTGCTCACGGCAAATTCCTTGTAATTATGATAATAATGACGCGATTATACCAAAGGCTACTACTTACCCATCTTAAAGCTCAAAAGATTTCCATAACTTCCTTTCATTGTCATCATTGTTACCGTTCATTAACTAAACCTACTTGACAACATATGACTCAATATGTATAATTTTTCCACCATTTTAGCACCTAAAATGGAATCAAATTGTCCTTAAGGAGCATCCCATGTTGTTAACACGTTTTGATCCGTTTAGAGAGTTTGAAAGACGCTTTAACGGTTATTTACCTGCCGATACAAAAGAAGCGGCGAATGTTTCCAGTTTCAGCCCGGCTGTTAATACCCGTGAAGATGAGCAAGGATATCACATCCATGCCGATTTGCCGGGTGTTGCCAAAGAGGATATCCATATTGACTTGAAAGACAATGTCCTTACCCTTTCGGGAGAACGCAAACACAAAGAAGAGGTAAAAGAAAAAGATTATTACAAGTTGGAAAGTTTTTACGGAAAATTTCAACGAAGCTTCACCGTGCCCGATGACGCGGATTTGGATAATATCGATGCAACGACGGAAAACGGGGTACTTAACATAATGATTCCTAAAGCAGCTCCAAAAGAGTCCAAAAAAATTGAAATCAAATAGGGGGATTTATGATGAAAGGGATAAAGTTTTTTATCTCATCTCTATTAGCGGTAGGATTCTCTGCCGCTTCACTCTTTGCTTCGTCCGGCCCCTCTTCCGCTTCTGAAAAATGCCCTTTCGGATGCCCGTTTTGGAATATGGAAGAGATGGAAAGTTTTTTCAATACCCCATTTAGCCGCATGAACGGTATCTATTCAACCTCATCTCTCAAAGAGGGTGAAAAGGCTTACCTCATCAGTATCGACTTACCGGGAATGGATAAAAAAGATATTTCGATTGAGACGTCAGGCAATAGATTGATGGTTTCCGGAGAACGTAAAGAGGAATCAGAGAATAAAGAGGGTTCCAAAAAATCTTATCGTCAATTCAATCAGAGTTTTGCTCTTCCTGACGATGCCAATCTGGAAGCCATTACCGCTACATCGGCTAACGGCGTCTTAAAAATTACTGTCCCGAAAACAGGGAAAAAAGTCTCAAAAAAAATCGAGATCAAATAAGCTAAGGATCATCTGAATCCGAAATCTTTTTCACTCCGATGATTTTTTTTCAATTCAAAAATTTCACGGTAAGTGATCGAAAGAACTTCATAGCTCTTTCTTCCGTTTGGAAGATTGATGCTAAATTCATCCCCCTCCTCTTTTCCCAATAAAGCTCGCGCCAAAGGTGAATGGACGGATATAAGACCGTTTTCCGGTTCGCTTTCCAAAGTTCCGCAAATGCTGTAGCGGAATTCTTCGTCATTGTGAACATCCACGATACTCACGGTAGCCCCGAAATGGACACGGGAATGTTCAAGAATCGAAGGGTCGATAATCTGCGCCTTTTCTATCATCGAATTCAGATAGAACAACCGTTTATCGATATGTCGAAGCTTCTCTTTCGCCGCATGATATTCGGCATTTTCGCTTCGGTCACCCAGTTCCGCCGCACGCTGTTTTTCCTGATTGACACGGGGTTTTTCAACATCTTTAAGATACTTGAACTCCCGCAGAAGTTCATCATACCCTTTGGGTGTCATCGGTTCCTTTGTCATTTATGCAGCGAATCCGATAATATAGTAGGTCGGTTTTCCATCCACTTTTTGAAGCTGTACTTTGTATTTTTCAGCAAAATGGTTAATTTTTTCCAATGCATCTGCCGCACTGATATCACTCGTTGCATCAATTTTAATTTTAAAATAGTCATTGCTGTTCGATAACGCTACGTACGATTCATCGGTTTTAAGAGCTTCGTGCAAATCCAAAATATGTTTGATAATTTTTTCGTATCCTTGTGTATTCTCTTCAATTCGGCTAAGTTGAAGGCTCAAGGCTTCGTTGGGAGCGAATCCCAATTGATTTAAAACCGCTTCGTGTGTCATTTTAATGTTCCTTTGTAAAAATAAAGGAGCTATTCTAACATAACAATATCTGCCTCGCAAGAGGGTAAAATTGTGATTCTTCCCCTTCAGCCGATTCAAAGGAGTGCGATCACTTTGGCGTTCAAAAATAAATACACTATAATATCTGTATGAAATCACTCCTAATTCGTCTTACCCATGGACTTTATGACCAAGATATTGCACCCGATGAGCGTGAGCATGTCGAACAATGGCATACACGCAAACTCCTTACCTGTGAAGCGGGAAAATACCAATTAAGTTCTCAATATCGGGCCGGAATCATTTCGTTGACCTCCGAGAGCGGGGCGTATCTGCAGACATTGGGAGAAAGTATTCGGGACCATTTTATTGAAACCGCCAATCTTATGGGTGCTAAAAGCGGTGATTTGGTCATTGCTCAGCGATTATTGGGAAAACGGGGAGGCCCTCAAGCTAAAGTTATTATTATTGCCGGACGGAGCGAAACGTACAGTGTTGCCGTCGTATCGATGAAAAATGGCCATCTCGGCCTTTACGACATCCGTACCGATCATCCCGCGGGATTTGCCCTTTCCGATCTCCCTGAAAATTCCGAGGGTTCCCTCTATCAAATCAATAATCAAAGCGGTACGATCGCCGCCTATCTGGGTAATCTGAGTGACCCGAAAGTGGATGAGAAAATCGTTCTCGCCCTCTACAACAAACACGATGCGTTTGAAGACGATGTTTTGGCCATGGCACGGGAATTTCCCAAAGAGGTCGATGCATCACAGTACCCTAACCGCCGTGATCTGCGCCATCTGCCATTTTGTACGATCGACCCCGTCACCGCCAAAGACTTCGATGACGCCATCTGTTTCATCCCCGAGACCTCTACCCTCTACGTCGCTATCGCCGATGTCAGCGAATACGTCCACCCTTTCGGAGCGATCGATGCCGAAGCCATCTACCGCAGCTTCTCGATCTACCTTCCTCACCGCTCGATTCCGATGCTGCCGCGTGAACTCAGTGAAACCCTCTGTTCGCTGCAACCCCTCGTCGATCGACTCGCGTATACCTTTGAGATGCATATCGATCCGGTCACCTATGAGATGGACTCCCATACACTGTATGAATCGATTATCCACTCCCACCGCCGCTTTACCTACGAGCAGATCGATGCTTTTTTTGAGGGGAATCACCACGCCGAGAATGACAAAGAGGCGAAAGTCCTCGCTTATATTCCCGCACTCAATGAACTCACCGAAAAGCTCCGTGCCGAGCGGATGAAAAAAGGATACAACTTCCGCTCCAGCGAACTGGAGATGCGGATCGACGAAGAGCAGAACATCGTCTCCACCGAATTTGCCGTCGAAACCCCTTCTCATGCCCTCATCGAAGATTGTATGCTCTTAGCTAATAAAGCCGCCGCATCACTCTACGAGCGTGGCGTGTTTCGCATCCATGAGTCCCCTTCCCCGATGAAACTTCAAAGCCTTTATACGGAGCTGGCTTCGATCGGTATTTTCGTCGAATCGCAAGGATCGATCAAAGAGACGATTACGGCCATCCAGGCCGAAGCGGAGCGCCGTGATCTCGTGAGCGAAGTCGATACTCTCATTATACGGGCCCAGATGCAGGCACGCTACGCTCCGTACAACATGGGGCATTTTGGTCTGGGGTTTGATCGATACACCCACTTTACCTCTCCGATCCGCCGATACAGCGACCTGATCGTCCACCGTCTCCTCAAAGCGATCGCGGCACACGATACCGAAGAGGGTTCCTACGTATTGCGCAATATTGAATCACTCTGCACCTCGATCAGCGAAAAAGAGCGCGAGGCAAGTGATATTGAAATCCGTTTCCATGAACGTAAATTTGCCCGCTGGGCGGCAACCGTTATCGGTCAGGAATTCAAAGCTCGAATTATGCGCACCGAAGAGCCGATGATGGCGGAGATCCACGATACCATTACGGGAGCCAAAGTGGCCATCACGTCACAGTTTGGATTAATGCTCTTTGATGACATCGTCGTTAAAATCGAAACTGCCAACCTCGCCACCGCGAAAATCACCGCCTCTTTCGTACGTCGAATCGAAAAAGAGGACGATGCTCATTCAGGTGAGCACGCAGGAAACGTATATGAATAGACAGGATTTAGACCGCCATCTCCAAAACAACAGCGCTCCGCGCGCCATGGCGCTGTTTGGCGAAAGCCACTTCTTGATCGACCGGTACGCACGTAAACTCTCCCATAACGAAGGGGCATCGGTACTGAGCCTGTATCATGACGAATACGATTTCAACAGTGCAAAAGCCCACTTATCTCAGGGTTCACTCTTCGGCGATCAAAATCTTCTGATTGTCAAACACGAAAAAAAGCTCCCTAAAGCCGAGCTTGACGCGTTGATAGAACTGGTCGGGAAAAATCCTGACAACACCTTTATTTACTGTTATTATGGCGAAGATGTCAAAGGAGCCGATAGTGCGTTCAAAGGTTCTCATGCCGGATCAGTCCGTTTTTTTCACCCCTTTGCCAATGAAGCACGTGCTATTATTCTACAAGAGGCACAAACGTTAGGGATTCAGCTGGACAACCAAGCGGCACTTCATCTCCTCGACATCCATAATAACGATCTTGCACTCTCGTGCAACGAACTTGCCAAACTTTCTGTTTTGGGAAAACCCATTACGATCAAAGAGATTGATGAACACGTCTTCGGACTAAGCGAGATCAAACTCGATCACTTCATTTCACGCGTCATAGAGAAAAAAGAGTTTCTTCCATCACTCCACCATCTTCTTGAATCGGGAGAAAACGAGATCCAGCTCCTTACCGCCATTAGCGGTTTTTTGACCCAGCTCTACCTTTTTAATACCGCTATCAAAATTCACGGTGTCGCCGATTCGGCAATGGTCTTGGGATACAAACTTCCGGGATTTGTCGAAAAAGAGCGTGCCGCCCTCTCAATCAAAATCTCTCCCGAAGGGTACAAGCGGGGGATCAATCTCCTCCTTGATACCGAACTCAAAATGAAATCGACAGGTAGCCCCGATCAAGAGTCATTATTACTCTCAGCCTTGTTGAAGTTACAGCATACTCTTTAAATAAAACTAATATTAAGCAATTTTTCAGTATAATCCGCGCGTTCCTTGCTCTTTGCAACACGGCTGTCGTGCTGTATAACAACCATAAGGGGCGAACACCATAAGGAGACATACGCTATGAGACATTACGAAAACCTAGTAATCGTAAAACCTACTCTTACAGAAGAAGAGATTAAAAATACCATCGCTCTCGTTGAAGAAGTGATCACTGCAAACGGCGGTGAAATCGTTGCTCGCGACGCAATGGGAATGAAAAAATTGGCTTACCCGATCGAGAAAAATGCTCGCGGTTATTTCCACGTTATGTATTACACAGTTGCACCTTCTGCAATTGCTGAAATTGAACGTCGTTTTCGTATTAACGAAGAAATTTTGCGTTTCGTAACAATGAAATACGATAGCAAACGTGAGATTGCAGCGTGGAACGGTATGGTTGAAAAAACCAAAAAAGTCGCTCCTGCTGTTGCTGAGAAAAAAGAAGAAGCAGCTTCTTAAGCCCTTTAAGGAAAACCTATGTACAACAAAGTCATTTTGGTTGGAAATCTTACCCGAGATATCGAACTTCGCTATTCACAAAACGGTTCGGCCATTGCTAAAACCGCTATTGCAACCAGCCGTAAGTTTACGGTAAACGGTGAGAAAAAAGAGGAGACGTGTTTCGTCGACATCACTTTTTTCGGCCGCTCAGGCGAAGTAGCCAACCAATACCTTCGCAAGGGTTCTAAAATCCTGGTAGAGGGAAGACTTAGTTTTGAACAATGGGTTGACCAGACAAACGGCCAAAAGCGTTCTAAACACTCCGTGATCGTTGAAACGATGCAAATGCTCGATTCACGTGGCGAGAGTGCTTCTCAGGGCGGTTATAACGAATACAGCGATGCCGGAAATAGCAGCTATAGCGGGGGTTATGATGCTCCTGCTCCAAAAGCGGCTTATACTCCGCCACCGTCGTATTCTAAACCCGCGCCGGTAAGAATGCCGGAAAACAATCTCCCGGAGATTGATATTAACGAAGACGAAATTCCGTTTTAGAAAAAGTACAAGGATAGAACCATGTCAGAAAAAAGAAAATACAAAAAACGTTATTGCAAATACTGCGAGCAAAAAGTTGATTTCATTGACTACAAAGATGTAGCTTCATTGAAATATTCACTCTCTGAGCGTTACAAAATCATGCCACGCCGTCTTACAGGTAACTGTAAACGTCACCAAGACATGGTTACCATCGCGATCAAACAATCACGCGCGGCTGCGTTGATTCCATACACTGTATCACGCAAAGTGATCGCAGGTGCACCGTTCGAAAATTAAGCCTTAACGGCTAATGTCGGCATACTGCCGACATCCTTTATTCTTCCTCTTCTTATTTTAAATCTTCTGTATCAATCCTTCTGTAATTTACCTCTCGCTATAATGGCATATTCACTTACAAGGCAATAACTATGTTTTTCGAACCGGGATTTTTAGGGACAAAAGCGTTAATGTATATGGATATCGTCACGGTATACTTTGCAATTCTCCCCTTTTTATTAGGATTATCAATCTATCAGGCTGTCAGAGGTAATTATAAACGTCATTACCAAAGCCAATTTATTATTTTGGCCCTTACCATCGTTATGGTACTGATATTTGAAATCGGGGTTCGTCTGACCGGAGGTTTTGCTGAATATGCCCCTCAAAGTCCTTTCTCGTATGATTTTCTCCTTCTCTTTCTTGTCATTCATATTTTAATAGCCCTGTTAGCTGTCGGTGGATGGATTTATCTGATTATCTCTACGTACAAATCGTATTCAGAGGGTAGATTGGAAAACCGTGATAAGCACCGTAGAATGGGAAAATGGATTTTTGGAGCGTTGACCGTGACGTCGATTATGGGTTGCTCAATCTATCTCTTTTTATTCTGACCTATGCGAATACGTACGTTTTCTCTATCGGTACTTTTCATAGCATCAGGAATATTTACCTTTTCGCTATCGGCAAAGGAGCCTTGCTACAGTATTTCAGAACAGGTCAATAGAGTCCTCCCTTCCATCGTAAAAATTAAAGTGCAACGTAATGCCCCTAATTTGGATGAGGGAGAATTAACGACCATCGATTCTTCAGGTTCCGGATTTGTATTAGATGATAACCACCATATTGTTACGAATGCTCATGTTATCGGTGAAGGAAAAAAAATAGTTGTTATTACCCATCAGAATCAAGAATACGTAGCCAATCTTATCGCAAAAGATGACAAAACAGATATAGCTGTTTTAGAAGCTCCAAATTATACAGCGCCCGTCTTGCCTGAAAACAATAATAGTCTATCAGCCGGAGACGGTGTTTTTGCAATTGGATCACCCTTTTCATTAGGACACAGCACAACATTAGGAATTATCAGCGCCGTTGAGCGTTTTCTACCTAATTATCCCTATCTCCATTTTTTACAAATTGATGCGGCTATCAACCCCGGAAATTCAGGTGGAGCACTTTTTAACCTAAACGGTGAATTAATCGGGATGACCTCTACCTATTTTTCACGCCAGGGGGGATACACCAACATAGCGTTTGCCATACCGATCAAAGAAGTCCGCCGTATTAGTGAAAAGCTCATTCACAAAAAGAAAATTGAACGCGGATATCTGGGTGTAGAATTGCTGATATCTGAGCGTATATCTCGTAAATTAGGTTATAAATCATCTCTCCTTATTACACAAATAGATCCTGCTTCACCCGCTGCTGGAGCGGAACTCAACACGGGTGATTTAATCATCGCACTAAACAACATTGAAATCAATGACGGAGGAGAGATCCACCGTTATTTAGAACAATCCACTCCGGATCAAAATGTTACCCTTACAATTTTAAGGGATAATGAGAAAAAAAATGTGACACTGAAACTTGGGCAAATACCCGTACACAAAAATGAGTTAACCAATATTGCATCGGCAGATGCGGCAGAAAAGTTAGGATTGGTACTCCGTGAAAACACATCCTCTATTGAGGTTTTATTGAGTTATTCGCTTGCCAAAATGGTAGGGATCAATACTAATGATACAATTTTAGAAATTAACGGATACAATGTAAAAACTATTCAAGAATTCAACCTTCAACTCAACAAATTAAAAGAAACCGATATCGCCCTCTTAAAGATAAAAAGAAATGAAACTCTCCTTAGGGTTCCATTTGGAAGTAAAACGGCGTTAAAAGGGTATACAACTCGAAATTGATCTATTAATCCATCCAACGCCTAGGGTCATATCCGTCTGAGGGGCGCACAATCTCACTCTTAACCAATTTTTTTATCATAGTAATGTGTTCAGTTCCATCAATTGAACTTTTGATTTGAGTACCACCTAGCGGTTCAAATCCACATTTCCGCATAAATTTTTCACCAGGAGTATTTACTGCGACACTTACACTTAGAGAATCGTAAAGGGTGCCTGCTTCTAAAAAGAGCTGATCCATCATGGCTAGTCCAATACCGTGATGACGAAATTCGGGTTTTACCGCAATATGTAATACCGGTGTTGCATCATCCACAAAGCCATTAGGAGACTTATCTTTATCTAATAGGCGTATCCATGCAGCACCGGCTAATTCGTGCCCGACAAGAGCATATAAGCCCATATCTTTACGTGTGTATCCATAATAATTGTCAAAGCAGGATAAATTGGGGAAATCATCTAAAGAGAACCGAGTCTCATCTAAAGAATAGGCATAATAAAGCATATCCGTCACAATCTTTTGTTCGGAGGATCTCAGAAAATATAAAATTGGATTCATAGCAGTATTATATCTAAGAAATAGATGATGATGAAAAAATAAACAACAAATTATTACAATTAATAATAAACTTATAATAATTTATAAAATAATGTGTATAATACAATAAATTATAACGAAGGGTGTAGATAAATGAATAACGTGAATACAATGATGACTTTGTCAGGGTTTGTCCATGTTTTTGATCAAATCACAAATCCTATTATCATTACAACCCCCTATAATAAAAAATCAAGCATAAAAATACTCTATGTCAATGAAGCTTTTGAAAAACTCTCAGGGTATAAACACCATGAACTAATTGGAAAATCACCAAAAATATTCCAAGGGGAAAAGAGCAACATCTCATGTAATAATGATTTTGCAGTGAATCTTCCCAATGCGGGTAAACATGAATGGGTAACAACTAATTATCGAAAAGATAGAACACCGTACATTGTGAAAATTTCGATAACGCATATAAAAAATAATGGTATTAACAACTATAGTCTTGGAATATTAACTGAGATAAAATAATTCAAAAGAACTAATACACAATATGCAATTCTAGTTATAACGAAGTTAGGTTTCTAGAAGAGGAGTGGGTAAAGGTAGATCTTATTCTGTAGCATAACCTTGTGTTGCACATACTATATGCATGGGCGTTAAAATTGCAGGATAAGGAAAAAGAGTTCTCACGGGTTTA
>JAQULP010000024.1 GCA_028718525.1 Sulfuricurvum sp.
GTCAATACACTTTTCAATGAGAAAATAAAGCCGTTGAAGCACTGGCATGATCTGAGGGGATGGATTCAATGGGATAAATACTATCCTACGATGGGAATAGATCGTATAATGGTTTGCGAAGCGGTCGATGACGGTGTCATTATTGATGCAGGGAGTGCTATTACGGTGGATATTATGTCAAAAGGGATCTATCAAGGCGGTTTTATAACGTTAGGACTACGTTCAGTCGAAGAAGCCTATCGTAGAATATCTCCCGCATTGGAGATGTCATTTAACTTTGAGGTTGATTTGACTATAATGGCAAAAAATACGCCCGATGCCTTGGTAATCGGTTTTTTGGCTCCGCTAGTCCAAAAAATTGAGACTCTCGGCAGGCCTCTCTACCTAACTGGAGGGGACGCTCGATTATTGTCTCATTATTTAACCGAGGCTATTGTCGAACAAGATTTAATCTTTCACGGGATGAAAAAGTTGATTGAAAAAGGTAGTAAATGCTAAGTGTCGCACTCCCTAAAGGGCGAATTGCCGAAGATACGTTGGAGATTTTCGAAACTATTTTCGGAAGCAGTTTTAAGTTTGATGACCGAAAGTTAATTCTTCAGACAGAAAATTTTAAATTTTTATTGGTACGTAATCAGGATGTCGCCACCTACGTCTATCACCAAGCGGCCGATATCGGTGTCGTAGGGCTGGATACTCTTGAAGAACAGGGATTGGACGTCATTCGATTATTGGATTTGCAAAAAGGGAGATGCCGTGTCGCTATCGGAATGCGCGCAGGAGAAAAACCCGATTTTACCAAAAGTGAGATCAAAGTAGCTACGAAAATGGTGAATATTACCAAGCGGTATTTTGCTGAACGTGCGGTTGCTGCAGATATTATCAAATTATACGGTTCGATTGAATTGGCACCGCTTGTCGGATTGGCCGATATGATTGTCGATGTTGTTGAAACGGGAAGTACGATGAAGCAAAACGGCTTGGAAGTCGTTGAAACTATTATGGAGTCGACCACCCATCTTATTGCCAATAAAAATAGCTTTTTTGAGAAAAAAAGTGAGATTTTGGATATTTACGAAAAAATAAACGCGCTCCTCTATACAAAATAAATATTTTCCCTTTCTATCACAAAAAATCAGTCGATTAAGCCTTTTTAGGCTTAGAACTTCCTCTTGTAACCCTCTTATTAAAGTTATTTTGTTACAATAATTCATACTATCTTTTTTTTAGGAGTCTCTATGGCACTCAAAGTGGCGATTAACGGTACAGGAAGAATTGGAATTATCGTAGCGAAGATTATAGCTGAGCGCAGTGACATTGAGTTGGTTGCTTTAAATACAACCGCGAAACCGGAAATGCTGGAATATTTACTAAAATTTGACAGTGTGCACCGCGGTATCGACGCAAAGGTTATCGATGCCGAAACCATTGCGATAGCCGGTAAAAACGTCCGTATGTTTCGTGAACGGGACATTGATAAAGTGGATTTCGGCAGTGCCGGTGCGGAAGTGGTAATAGAGTGTACAGGGGTCTTTTTGGATCAGGAGAGCTGTCAAAAACACCTTAAAAACGGAGTCAAAAAAGTAGTAATGTCGGCACCGGCAAAAGACGATTCACCGACGTATGTTTATGGGGTAAATTCAGACAGTTATCAAGGGGAAGCGATTATCTCCAATGCAAGCTGTACGACCAATTGTCTAGGGCCTATTTGTAAAGTTTTGGATGATGCATTCGGGATTGAAAACGGGTTAATGACAACCATTCACTCTTATACAAACGACCAAAATATCTTGGATGTCAAACATTCGAAAGATCCGCGTCGTGCACGTGCGGCTGCCATGAATATGATTCCTACTTCTACAGGGGCTGCCAAAGCGATCGGCAAGGTTATGCCGCAATTACTGGGTAAACTGAACGGCTATGCGATGCGTGTACCGACACCGGACGTATCGGTTGTAGACTTGACCGTAAATCTTAAACAATCGGTAACCAAAGAAGAGGTCCATGCAGCATTTAATGCAGCGGCTGAAGGCCCATTCAAAGGGTTGATCGAAGTGGATAATGATAAACGGGTATCGTGCGATTTTATCGGATCGACTTACAGTTCTACCTATGTACCGGATATGACCAGTGTTGTTGACGGGAATACCGTCAAAGTTTTGGCTTGGTATGATAATGAGTGGGGATACAGCAGTCGTCTTGTTGACATGACCGTTTTAGTCGGAACACACTAATGTTAAACTATAAAAACTATTTTGATGTTAAAACACTCGATCCGTTCACGGTAGAGAAAGGGTTTGAGGCCGTTCGGTATGAAGCCCAATCCGGGACCGTCGGATACTATCACTTACCAAAAACATCTCAAGCACTGGTAGATGAATTAAAAAGTGTTTACCATGAAATTGACCGTCGATTCAATACAATTGCCATTGTCGGAATAGGGGGGTCATCTTTAGGGATCAAAGCAATTGAACGGTTGCTCCGTCCCAATACCCCAAATGCCAAAAATTTTGTTTACCTTGAAAACTCTGATCCTATAAGCATCATGAGTGAAATGAAACAAATCGATAAATTTCGTACCCTTTTTGTGGTCATTTCCAAATCCGGCGGAACGGTTGAAACTTTGTCGATTTTCAAGCGTCTTGTCGCGAGTTTTGAACTTAAACTTGAAAATTCTGATCAAATTTACGTAGTGAGCGATGAAGACTCCATATTATCCCGTTTCGCTGATGAAAACAATTTACGACGTTTTGTGATCCCGGCAAACGTCGGTGGCCGTTTTTCAATCCTGAGTGCCGTCGGAATGGTTCCGCTAACCTTGGCGGGATTTGATACGGCTGCAATACTTCAAGGAGCCCAAACCTTTTTAGATCGTTTCTGGAACCGGGAAGAAGAGCATATGCTTAAAAAAGCGGCTTATTATGTAACCCATAGCGAGCAATATCCGATGAATGTTCTTTTCGCTTATTCTGATACTTTTGAAGAATTCGGCAAATGGGTAGTCCAACTTTGGGGAGAATCCTTAGGGAAGAAAAACCGACGCGGCGAACGTGTAGGGCTCACCCCAATCTCGTTAATCGGATCGGTTGATCAGCACTCATTTTTACAGCTGATTATTGAAGGACCGCTCAATAAAACGGTAACTTTTATGCATGTTGAACATTCGGAAGAGCATCTTATGATCCCGAATATGAGTTTGAAGCATCTTGAAAAGAGCGATTTCGTCAATGGAATCAGTTTTAATGCATTAATCAATGCTCAATGTATGGCCACTATGCAGAGTGTTTTACAAAGCGGTGTGAGTGTCGATGAGATTGCGTGGAAACAGATTGATGAAGGATCGGTAGGGGAGATGATCCTTTATTATGAACTTTTAACCTCAATAAGCGGAGCTCTGTTAGAAATCAGCACCTATGATCAACCGGGTGTTGAAATCGGGAAACTGATACTTGCCGAATATTTTAAGAAATCAAACTAAAAGCGAAGGTCTTTGACCTACGCTTTTTTGAGAAGATTTTCTTCAGATTCCTTAATCAGTCTGTCCATCAAATGAAAGAGTTGCTGACTTGCGCTTTCCATCGTTTCAAAATTGTGGATGATTTGGTTTTTGTTCTGGATCGTATAATCTCCATTTTCAACATGTACCATATTGTTATGTACCGACTTATGCACGGCTGCATGAGGCTGCTGAATCTCATTATAACTCGCAAGATGGGAAAAACGCTCTTTGCCGATTCCGCCATCGTACCATTTTCCAAGTCTGCAGCTGTGATGATCACCGAATGATGCTTCCAACCTTCCGTTAACAATACTTTTATAGGCATTGGATTTAAATAATATATGGTCGATTTTGGCTAGGGTCACAAAGGTCGTATTTTCGATTGCCATTGCCTGCACCGCAGTACTTTGGGCATCTTTGTTGAAAATATGGAGGGTTTGACGGAAGGACTCGATGGAGTGATTGGATTCGCTTGCAATAATGTTCATATCTTCCGAATTGGTATGGATTTCCGTCGTCTCCTGTTGAAGGGTTTGAACGGCTATTCCGATCTCTCCGGTCGCTTTTTGCGTTCTTTCAGCCAGTTTGCGTACTTCATCCGCAACAACGGCAAAACCTCGCCCGTGTTCTCCGGCCCGTGCCGCTTCAATAGCGGCATTGAGTGCAAGGAGATTCGTTTGATCGGCAATGTCTTTGATGAGATTGACGACAGAGGTGATTTCACTTGTTTTTTCATTAAGTGAATTAATCGCTTCCGCAGAAATTTGGACCAATTCGATCAAACGACCGAGTTTGAGAATAATGGATTCCAATTCATCCACCGTTTCAGATGAGTTTTTAGAGGTACTTTGACTAATGGTCGCAATATGATTCAAACGTAAAATTGTATTTTGAAGGTCTTGCTGAATCACTTCTAACCCTCCGCCGACACCGGAACCTACTTTGCCGATTTCACTGTTGAGTAATGATTTTTGAATATGAAGGTAATTGGAGTGCATCGCATCAATTGCTTTATTGACAAAGGCACTTGCCTCCTTATATTCACCGTGAAGTCCCTGGATGTTAATGCGACGGTAAAATTCATCGCGGCTTGAAGCTTCGACACTTGCACGGATTTCTCGGATAAATACCTCAGTTTGGTCGAGCATATTATTGGTATTCCAACACAAATCATTGAGTTCCCCATAATCGGTAATGTGTGTAATACGATTTTCCAAATTACCTTTTTCAGCTTTTTTAATAACCACGGCGACTTCGTTAATTGTTTCTTGAGTTTTTCGAATATTGATGAAAATAAACCATGCTAACGCAAAATTTGCAATATTAAGAACCCGAACCCAATTCCACCCGTCCATTAATGTTTCAATAACAAGCGCAATGATAAAAAGTATAATCGAAACAATATTGGCGTATTGAACTTTAGAGAGTGAGGATAAATTCATCGTAGGTGATTCCTTTTTCTTGTAATAGTTGGTTGAGGAAAGCTTCCGAGGCATTGACTCCTCCACTTTTTTCCTTCTGAAGAAGGGTTGTATAAAGTGGTCTGATGGTGTTTAAAGCTTTTTCTGTAGGTTTTCGGCGGACAGAATGGTAATTGCTTATTGCGCGATTAGCATCGAATGACGGAGTAACATGGGCAAATACCCAATAATAATCTCCCTCTTTGGTCTTGTTTTTAACGTAAGCAAAAATCTCTTTTCCGGCTTTAATACGACTCCATAAAAGCTTAAAAATGATAGCCGGCATATCTTCATGACGTAATATATTATGGGGTCTATCTATAAGCTCAAGTTCGTCATAGCCCGAAATTTGTATAAAAAGGGCATTTCCATAGGTGATTTTACCATTTAAATCGGTTTTGGAAACAATAAAATCCTCTTCACCAAATGTTAATTCTTTATTCGCCATTGGTATCCTTCTAAAAAAAAGTATTAATAACAGTTTATGTTAGTTTAACAGCCATTTCCTGAATGTTTTCCCTTTAATAGGGCGCTTGACAAACTTTTGGTAAATATTTTCAGCTTTCGCACGAGGAACGGCAACGTAACTGAGATGATCAAACTGATCGATTTTACCAATCTCCTCTTTGGATAACCCACACTCGTGAATCAGTGCACCGACAATATCACCCGGGCGTAGCTTCTCCTTTTTGCCGGCATCAATGCAGATGGTTCGCATAAGCGTTTCTAGCGCAGAAAAATCGTCCGTTTCCGGGAGTTCTTGAGGGGTAATAGAACGATTGAGTTCCATAAATCGGTCATATTGATAACTGTTTACCAGGGTAATGGCGATACCGTTTTTACCGGCACGCCCTGTACGCCCTATTCGATGGGTATAGCGCTCATTTTGAATGGGTACTTCATAATTGATGATTGCATCAAGATCTTCGATATCAATTCCGCGTCCGGCAACGTCGGTTGCGACTAGAATGGGGGCACTCAAATTACGAAATTGGATTATCGCTTCATTACGATCAAATTGTTCCATATCTCCGTGAAGTGTAAGTGCATGAATACCAAGCTGATTCAAATCTTCACAAAGAGCGTTGGCGTCTATTTTCGTATTGCAAAAGATGATCGTATTGCTAATAGCGTGCAGATGAAGTATTTGAGCTATAGCCGGGAGCTTTTTATTGCATAAATAAGCAATCTCTTCAATTTTAGGCTTGCTTATTGGGGTATTTGAAGTTAATTGGATGGGATTGCGCATTAATTCTGAGGTAATCACTTGAATCGAATCAGGAAACGTTGCGGAGAAGAGTAGCGTCTGGCGGTCTGTAGGTGTGAAACCAAAAATAGAAGTAATATCCTCAATAAAGCCCATATCGATCATTTGATCAGCCTCATCAAGCACAACCGTTTGTATCTGAGCCGGGTCAAATGCATCCATTTGAAGAAGTTTCAAAACACGACCTGGGGTTCCGACAACAATATGGGCGCCGTGTTTAAGCGAATGGAGCTGTCCTCTCATAGGAACACCGCCGCACAATGTGAGGACTTTAATATTTCCGATTTCCGATGCAAGGGAACGAATCACTTTGGCTACTTGCTCAGCCAGTTCACGGGTAGGGCATAGAATCAGGGATTGTACCCCGAATGATTTTGGATTAATCCGTTCTAAAACTCCTAGCCCGAAAGACAAGGTTTTACCGCTTCCGGTCGCAGCTTGGGCTATACAATCTTTGTTTTCCAAAATAATAGGGAGGGAAGAAGCTTGAATTGGAGTCATTTTAGTATATTCAAGGCGTTTAAGAGCCTCTTTTAGAGGCTTTTTTAAGGGTAACGTATCAAATGAGGGCATAAAATCGCTTTAGTTTGTAGATTATAAATTATAGCATAATCTTATGCTTTCTTTTGTAGATGAACGGTATAGAATAAAAGGTGAGAAAGCTAAGAGGAAAACCTCCTCGGACGAAAGAGCCGAGGAGAAGGTTGAAAATGAATTAAACGGCTTTGATCGTAACGCCGTATTTTTCTTCAGCAACATTACGTGCTTCAAGATGGTAATTGTTGATCTCGTTAAAGTTGAGATATTTATAAACATCATCGGCTTTTCCTGCCAATTTTTCAGGAACAATACTCATATATTCTGCAACAGTCGGGATACGTCCGAGTTTAGCACAAACCGATGCAAGTTCAGCCGAACCGAGGTAAACCTGAGTTCCTTTCCCAAGACGGTTGTCAAAATTACGGGTAGAGGTTGAGAACACAGTTGAACCTTCACGTGAACTGGCTTGGTTACCCATACACAGTGAACATCCAGGCACTTCGGTTGTCGCAGCTACCTCTTTGTAGACATCGTAGTACCCTTCATTGATAAGTTGTTGCTCATCCATACGGGTTGGAGGAACAATCCAGAATTTTTCAACGGAAATTTTACCTTCACCGCGCATAACTTCACCCGCAGCGCGATAGTGACCGATGTTGGTCATACAGCTTCCAAGGAAAACTTCATCGATTTTTTCTCCGGACACTTCGCTAAGCAATTTAACGTTGTCCGGATCGTTTGGACATGCCAAGATCGGTTCAGTGACTTCAGCAAGATCGATTTCGATGATTGCCGCATATTCCGCATCCGCATCCGGTTCCATGAGAGTCGGATTAGCCAACCACTCTTTCATTTTTTCGGCACGGCGGGTAAGGGTACGTGCATCTTCATAGCCGTCAGCGACCATTGCTTCGATCAAAGTAACGTTTGATTTGAGATACTCGATGACCGGTTCTTTGTTCAAACGTACCGTACAAGCTGCCGCAGAACGTTCTGCAGAAGCATCGGAGAGCTCGAATGCCTGCTCAACTTTCATATTTGGAAGACCTTCGATCTCTAAAACACGTCCGTTGAAAATATTTTTCTTCCCTTTTTTCTCAACGGTGAGCAATCCTTGTTTAATCGCATAATACGGGATCGCATTGACAAGATCACGCAAAGTAATACCCGGTTGCATTTCTCCTTTGAAACGGACGAGAACAGATTCCGGCATTTCAAGAGGCATTGCTCCGGTAACTCCGGCAAATGCCACAAGGCCAGAACCTGCAGGGAAACTGACACCGATCGGGAAACGGGTATGTGAGTCGCCACCAGTTCCGACGGTATCCGGAAGTACCATACGATTCAACCATGAGTGGATAACACCATCACCCGGACGAAGTGCAACACCGCTGCGTGAACTGATGAATGCCGGCAAGGTTGCATGCAATTTCACGTCTGACGGTTTAGGATAGGCTGCCGTATGACAGAAGGATTGAAGAACAAAATCAGCTGAGAAACCGAGAGCTGAAAGTTCCTTGATCTCATCACGTGTCATAGGACCGGTAGTATCCTGGCTTCCGACAGTACTTGTAATCGGTTCACAATACATTCCCGGACGTACCCCTTCGAGTCCACATGCTTTACCAACCATTTTTTGGGCAAGCGTATATCCTTTGCCTGTATCAGCCGGCTGAATAGGTTTTGCGAAAATAGTTTCAGGCTCCATTCCTAAAGCGGTACGTGCTTTATTGGTCAATCCGCGTCCAATAATCAAAGGAATACGTCCACCTGCACGTACTTCGTCTTCAATAGTATTTGGACGAAGAGAGAATGTAGCGATTTGTGTACCGTTTTTAGTAATCGTTCCTGCTTTGGTATCAATATCGAGTACATCGCCTGTTTCCATTTGGCTGACATCCGCTTCGATCGGCAACGCACCGGAATCTTCACATGTAGCGAAGAAAATCGGAGCGATGATACTACCGATGACAACACCGCCGGTACGTTTGTTTGGGATACCAGGAATATCGTCACCCATATGCCATTGAACAGAGTTGGCAGCGGATTTACGGCTTGAACCGGTCCCGACAACGTCACCGACATAAGCGATTTGCATCCCTTTTTCTTTCAATTCGGCAATTTTAGCGATACCTTCTGGCATTTTTGCACTCAACATAGTTGTTGCGTGAAGAGGGATGTCTGAACGGGTAAATGCCGCACTTGCCGGAGAGAGATCATCGGTATTGGTTTCACCCGGAAATTTGAAAACGACGACGCTGAATTTGTCTGCAAGAGGTTTTTTACTGGTAAACCACTCTGCATTCGCCCAACTTGTTAATACTTCCTTAGCATAAGTATTGGTTTTTGAAAGATCGACAATGTCATTGAACGCATCATAAACCAAAAGCGTGTGTTTAAGTTCATGAGCTGCTTCGTTTGCGATTGCATCATTGCTAAGTGCATCGATAAGAGGTTTAACATTGTATCCGCCAACCATTTTACCAAGGATTTTAATTGCCGCCTTTTTGTGATCATCACTGTTGATGTCACTGTTGTCCGCTAAGAAAGCTTTAACTTCACCTTGAACAACTTGATGCAAAAATGCCGCTTTAACGTGTGCACCGTCATCAACGCCGGGATTAACACGCTCTGCCAACATCTCTACCAACTCATCATTTTTTGAAGCAGATGCTGTAATAAGTGCTACCAATTCAGTAACTTGATCTTTTGTTAGTGGGAATGGAGGGATCCCCTGTGCCGCGCGTTCCGCTACGTGTGCTTTGTATTCGTCCATAAAAGCCATAGTGACTCCTGTGCCAGTTAATTTTGAATGATTATATCAGAAGAAAAAATCAGTTGCGCACATATGTTACATATATACACACTTGTTTTGCGTAAATAGGCTTGATATGTATACATAAGTAACACATTGATTTCAAAATAGAAAAATGTCAAAAGATAAGAAGTGTATTAAAGAGGTAAAAACGTTACATATAGAGGATGAATCGGGGGAAAAATCTCCCGGAAGGAGAATTAAAAGGGGTCGTTTGAAATAATGTCACGATTGCCTTTGGCATTTGGAGCAGAGAGGATTCCATTGTTTTCAAGCTGTTCGATGAGGGTTGCAGATCGATTGTAGCCGATCTGTAATCGACGTTGCAAATAACTGATGGATGTTTTTTGTTCACTTAGGACAATATTTTTAGCTTCTTCATACAGTTCATCGAGCGGTTTATTTTCGCTGGAGTCGTTACTATTTTTTGCTACGCTACCGTTGTCGGCTAAATAACGGCGGTCATAGTCGGGATCACGTTGTGCTTTTAAAAAATCAACTACTTTTTCAATTTCTGCTTCAGTACTCCATGGTGCATGCAGCCTTACAAGCCCGCTCATGCCCGGTGGGGTAAAGAGCATATCGCCTCGTCCGAGCAATGACTCAGCTCCCATTCCGTCAAGGATAATTTTACTGTCGATTTTTTGCCCGACTTTATAACTGATACGTGAAGGTAGATTGGCTTTAATGAGTCCGGTTACGACATCGACACTTGGACGCTGTGTCGCAACGATGAGATGGATACCGCTGGCACGTGCCATTTGGGCTAAACGGGCAATGGAGTATTCAACATCTTTTCCACTCGTCATCATCAAGTCGGCGAGTTCATCGATAATGACAACGATATAGGGGAGGGGATCGCGTTTTTCAGCTTTTGCTTTATCATTGTAATTCTCAATATTTTTGGTACGTGTTTCACTCATAAGCTGGTAACGGCGTTCCATCTCATAGACCATATTATTTAGTGCCGAAATAGCCTCTTTCGGCTTGGTAATTACCGGAGTGAGAAGATGGGGTATATCATTGTAAATTGAAAACTCAAGCATTTTAGGATCGATCATCAGAAGTTTAAGCTGATCCGGAGAATTTTTATAGAGAAGACTGAGGATCATAGAGTTGATACCGACACTTTTACCGCTACCGGTCGTACCGGCTATAAGCAAATGCGGAAGTTTTTTCAGGTCGGTTATGAACGGTTTTCCAACAATGTCTTTTCCTAGAATCAAAGTCAGAGGGGAAGCTGCTTCTTGGAAAAGTTTACTTTCGAGCATTTCTCTAAGATAGATTGTTTCTACCGTTTTATTCGGAATCTCGATACCGACTACATCTTTTCCGGGAATAGGGGCCTGAATACGGATAGTTTGTGCTTTCAGCGCCATGGCAAGATCATCTTGAAGTCCTAAGATTTTAGAGACTTTGATATTGGCAGCCGGTTTAAATTCAAAAGTCGAAACAACCGGTCCCGCATACGTACGCACTACATCTCCGTCGATATTAAAATGGCCGAGTTTTTCAATCAAATCACGAATCTTATCGTCGAGTTCCGCTTCATCGACCAGAGTTTGTTTTTTAGGGGGATTTTGAAAAAAGTCAATCGATGGGAGTTTGAAGTTTTTAGGCTTTTCACTCACCCCTTTGTCAATTTGTTCCAAAAGCATTTTATTTTCTTCAAGTTCATCGACTACCAGTGCCTGCTGTTTATTCTCTTTGACCTTTTTAGCCATGCTTAATATGGTCGATTCTTTGGGAGATTCTGTAATTTCTTGAGATACTTCGGAATCAACAACACATTCTACAGGGGCTTGTGCTTGAGGAAGCACTTCGGCTTCAACCGGTGCTTCAAAAATGGTATTACTGATTGTATTGGAGTCCTCAATTGTGGTGATCTCCTGATTGGTATAATCCTCTTTTACTTCTAAATCGGTCGAAACGGTGAGTGTTTCGACAGGGGGAATATTCTTTGTTTGAAGTGGAGAACGTTGAATGTTTTTATTGCTCTTCGGTGAATTTAATGGCTTGTCCATATAGGTTTTAAGAGGTTTGGCAAGTTCGGATAAACTTTGTTCCATTACCAGGAGGAGAGAGACCGCGACCATCATGAACCACAATATCCATAACCCGAATGCGCCGATGTAGATAGATAAAAAATCCACTATGGATGCGACAAATGCTCCCCGATAGAACCCTTGAACCACCAATGCCTGAAAAAATAACAGTGTAAAAAAGAGTAATAAAAATATCCCGGCCATTTCGAGGCGGCGATTTAACTCACCGTTATATTTATACCAATAAAAGAGGGGGACCATTAATAGGAGGAGGTAGGTATAGGCGACATAGCCAAAAATATTGACATTCATTTGGGAAAATGAAGCACCGTATGCACCAATTATTGCAGTGTCACCTATTATCGTGGCAATTCCCAAATAAAACAAAATACCGAATCCGGTAATAAAAAGAGTATCACGTAAAATGGTAAATCCTTGAAAAAGAAGTAGATAAAGAGGATTAATTATAGCAAAAAAGGGGACACAACCCCCTTTTATGTCAGATTGCTATAGATAATTAACGAGAGATAATTTGGAAACTTTTGAAATATTGGACAAAAGCGCCTGATAATTTAAGCTAAGTTGCTGCATACGCAATGTTGCTTCTGCAATATCGGTATCAATAACATCAGATTGGAGTGTCTTCGTACTGATAATAAGCATATCCGTTCTGTCAGCCGATGCTTGAAGAGTTTGGGAATAGGAACCGGCTTCGGTTTGGAGCCGATTTACATGTTCGCCTAAATCATCTAACATTTGAATTCCATTTTGAATTCCCCCATTACGCGGGTCTTTGATATCTGACCCGTCAGAGCGCATTTTTCCTTGTTCAACAGATTGTATGACCTCTTCTATCTGCTTGAAAAAATCAGTTTTCGGATCACGTATGGTTAACGCACTATTGGCATTAAAAACCAGCGCCGCACCGGAGGAGATTCCCGAAGGTGGATAGGTATCGGAAGCGGCATCATATAATGCTAGGGTCGCTTTTGTCGAAGGATTGGATAAGTCTTCGAAAACGATTTTTCCGTCATAAGTCAAGCTTGTTTTGCCAAGATTGTAAGAATCTTCAATCGTCACTTGGCCCGTGATCGCCATGTTGATGACATCGGTTAATTGCTGATAGGTCATATCTGCGGCCGCAGTATCGTTGCCGAATCCGTCTTGAAGCGGCGCACCGTTAACGGTAACCGGATCAGCCGATAAATCAATATCAACACTATACGAAGTAGTTCCGTCAATTTGCATCCCTTCCAAACGCAATACCGTTGTGTTTAAGTCAGCGGTGTCCGCAATTTTAGTGGAGGAAGAAGCAAATTCATTGTTCCCTTTTACTATTTGTGAGATATTTGAGATTAACCGGGAACCGTTCTGTGTAAATAATGTTCTATCGTAACTTGCTCCTTCGACAACATTGACCAAGGTGTTTAACGGATCAGACGGTTGAAACCCGCTTTTTGTAAATTCTTTGATGTATAAACCATTGGCATTAGGATTGGGGACGCTCGGCGGGTATGCATTGTCAATGACATCTTGAAAATCGGTCGTACCGTTATGTAAATCATCAATGGTAGTTGTGTCGCTTGCAGTGCCGCCACTAAAATCAACCGCACCGACCATATGAAAATCAAGTTTACTCGAACCGCTTTTTTTGTCGGAAATTTCTATTTGTCCGTGTGCATTTAAAGTGACATTCACTTGATTGGCCGATGGGGTCGTTTGATTCGGATCAAACTGAAGCGCGATATTATGCATAAGTGTATCCATCGTATCATTCGAATTCATCGATATTTTTGATTTGAATGAACTGCCGTCGCTTCGTGTCCCTTGTACATAAAAGTAGGATACGGGATCATTGGTTTTATCCGTATCAATATCCCCCATAAGATCGCGAATTGTACTCGTTCCGCTGATGTAAGACTCTTTTGCCAAATTTCGGGAAATCGTGCTATCTTGCATGATATCCGGATATAAATCTGTTAAACTTTTTTGACTTATATTGGTACTTACGGTGCGAGTAATCGTATTTTCACTGCCTAAAAATAGTTGTGATCCGCTGATATTGTATTTTTGTTTTACCCCTGACCCTAAAAACGCTTTGAGATCTTGATCATTCCCTTGATACACGCCGTTAGAATCGATAGGTTTAATTGAAGTAGCCGTACCGGAGAAGAGATACTGTCCGCCGATAGATGTATTTGCAAGGGTAAAAAGATGGCTTTGCAGGCCGCGTAACTCTTTTGCAATGGCCTGAATACTTGCATCTGATTGCGTACTGTTCGCGGCATTTAACATTTTTACTTTCATGGATTCTATGGTTTTAACAATTTCACCAATAGTCGTGTCGGTTTGTGTAGAACTTTTATAGGCATTTTGGGCACTTTTTTTAACTTGTTCTAATGTCGTCAGCTCATCATCCAAACGTAAAGTGTCCACGAAAACAGAAGGATTTTCATGAGCATATTGAATCTTTTGACCGGATGCAATTTGTTTATTGACGTCAAACAATTGCTTGTTTAATTTATTATTTTCACCGTATATATTATTAAAATAAGATCCGCTATTTACTCTCACGTCAAATCCTTTTGTGCAAGCTTAATCCAATTAAGCAATAAAAGTTCCATTCTCTACATATCGGTAAATCGTATAAAAGTATTAGCATGATTGCTTTTAAGTTATTTTAAGCAATTGGTACGTATAATTCCGTCTCTTCAATAGCAAGCCAGTGTGGTGAAATGGTAGACACGCCGGATTCAAAATCCGGTGGCGCGAGTCGTGGCGGTTCGAGTCCGCCCACTGGTACCACCCCCTTATCTGAATTAATCCAAAATCATCCAAAAAATCCCATACAAACCCCTTGTTTAGCCACTTTGCCTATTTTTCACGTCCAAATCAATCCGAGCCAATCCATCCAAATCCAAACTCTTAATGTACTTTTTAATGTACTTTACAATCGAAGTACATTGTGCTAATCTACTGTTTAATATGTTTTAAATTAAGTACATTTAGCAGGGGTACATGATGGCAAATAAGAAAGTGACACCACTTACAGATACCGATATCAAAAAATTAAAACCTAAGATTGATGAAAATAAGGACTATACGATATCAGATGGCAATGGTTTGCAACTGCTTATTAAATTAGATGGTCGAAAAATTTGGGAAATTCGCTACACCATTAACGGTAAAGCTAAAAAGACTACTCTTGGAACCTATCCAACGGTTACCCTTGCTAAAGCACGAGCGATTCGTGATGAATATAGAAGTAAGTCATTTGATGGTATCGATCCGATCGATGAGCGTAAAAAAGTAAAAGAGATTATTGCCGAAAAAGAGGCAGAGAATCAAGCTCTGTTAGAGGGGCAATTTCATAAAGTCGCCTATGGATGGCTGAATAGCCTTAGTGATGCTGAAAGCACTCATAAAAAACGACTATCTTCATTTGAGAATGATATATTTCCATTTTTTTGTACTTACGATAAACATAAACATATTGTCTCATCAAAACATATCAAAGATATAACACATCCGGTACTATTGAATGTTTTATTGGAAAAAGAGAAGACGGCACCGGTTGTTGCTAATCGTCGCTTTATCGATTGTAAACGTTTATGGCGATATGCAATAAATCATGGATATACTGAAATAAATGTACCTGATAAAATAACTTCTGATGCTTTTAAAAAGCATGAGGTGAAGCATCGTCCAAAAATCACCGATGAAAAAGTATTGGGTGAAATGCTTAGAGCGATCGATAGTTATAAAGGTGAAGGCGGGATCATTGTGCGCAATGTCCTAAGACTTACTGCTTTGACAATGCTAAGAATCGGTAACTTAGCCACATTGAAATGGAATAACATATATTTGAAAAAAGGTGTGATTATCATCAAGCGCTCTGAGATGAAAGTCAAAGATCAAAATTTGCCTGATTTTGTTTTACCTTTGTCTCGGCAAGCTATCGAAATATTGAAAGAGACTAAGGAATTGACAGGTTGGGGCGAATGGGTGTTTCACGGTATCAAAGACAGCCGATATCATGTCAATAAAGAGAGCGGCAATAAAGCATTACGAAAAATGGGATTTACGGATGAAGAGAGTGGACGAAAACAGACATTGCATAGTTTTCGAGGAACTTATGCAAGTCTGGCACGAACTCATCATAAAGACCACGGGGCAGTATTTGAAGCATTAGAGAGAGTTCTGGATCATCAAGAAGGCAATCAAGTTGTTCGAGCTTATGCACATATGGCTGATTATACAGAACAGATGAGAGAACTATTACAGTGGTGGGCAGATTTCTTGGACGAGTTGAAAGCCAGAGAAGAGGATTAATCCATTTTCATTGATACAATTAGTAAGCTTATTCATATCAATTTTTGATACAAATAAGCATCAAGTGAAACTTTAAAATTATATAGACAAAAACTTTTCAACATACACTTCTATCTTTTCCGTCGCTTCTGTTGCTTTTTCATGATAAACGACTTTGAAATAAGGATCTAAACTATCATCAGGGTCTAGGTTGTTTAACAGTGAGTGCTCAAACCATTGAGCATACCATCCGACATTCAGTACTTGTCCGCTGGTTCCGATCACGACAAACACATCGCATTCATCGATGGTCTGCTGTAGCTTTTGATACATCGGGGCCTCTTCGCCGAACATGACAACATTATGGCGGATGTTTTCGCTCTGGCACGCTGGGCATATCACGCCGATTTGGCTTTTGTACCCGATTTCAAATACACATTGGCATTCTTCGCATCGTAAATCGGTAAGTGTTCCGTGCAGATGGATGACATCCGGACATCCTGCACGTTCAAACAGATCATCGACGTTTTGGGTGAGGACATCGATCTGGTTTGGATATTTTTGTTTAAGACGGGCTACCATTTCATGAGCAGCATTTGGATGCTTGGATTCTATATCTCGGCGTCTGGCATCATAAAAATCGGCTACGAGTTTAGGATTACGCTCAAATCCCTCTACTGAGCATACTTCCATCACATCGTACTCTTCCCATAAACCATCACTGTCTCTAAAGGTACGGACACCGCTCTCGGCACTGATACCGGCACCGGTGAGTATTAGTATTCTGATAGCAGAAGAGGGGGCTTTAGCGTTTTCTAGGGCTGTTGAGGCCATCTGCTCCAATATCTCATACTCTTTTTCCAGCAGAGCACTCTCCACCAGTTCTGCAAAGTCTTCGTTGCCATCGAGGATGACTTCATTAGCTTGCTTCAAACGCTCAACTTCCGATACAAAGGAGAAACGGTCAATCTGATTAGCACTGTATTGGCGAATCAGTGCATCCAGATCTTGATAGAGATATTTGAGGGTGTTTTTATGGAGCATAGGTATTAATTCTGCTTTGCAGTGCAATAGTCTCTGATAATCTGAGCATGGTCAAATACGAGCTTTTCATAAGGGATAGAATCAAGACTATAGATAAATGCTTCTTTTGCATCATCAGCCCCTACAGGTGTTCCATGAGCTTTACAAACATAGACAATCGAGACACAGTGAAACCGTGAATCCCGAGCAGGATCGGAATAGACTCCGTGCAACGATTCTATTGTGACATCAAGAGACAGTTCTTCTTTCATTTCACGTACAACAGCCGTCTCAACACTCTCTCCGATATCCACAAATCCACCCGGCAAAGCAAGCCCTTTGGGTGTGTTTAACCGCTCTATGAGGACAATGCCTTTGAATAGACCAGTATCGTTGTAAATCTCAACAATGCCATCAACAGCTAAGAGGGGAGTTTGAATCATGAATGGCCTTGAAAGATAAATTATGACTTCTGACATTATAAACCAATCAACTACACCTTCTGGGTAAAATATCGAATAAAATAAATACCTACAGCGTCACAAAAACGCTCGAAGTTTTAAATAGTATGAGTATAGAGGTTTAAAATGATTCATTATTCCTTCCCACTCTACCGTCCCCCGGCAGAAGCTGATAACATCATCATCCAAGCCACACTCGGATGCAGTCACAACCGATGCAGCTTTTGCACCATGTACAAAAGTAAACGCTATACGATACGTCCATTGAATGAGGTACAGCAGGAGATTGAAGCACTTGCATACGCGTATCCGAACGCCAATAAAGTGTTCCTAGCCGATGGAGATGCATTGGCACTTCCTACAGAACATCTCGTCAAGTTGTTACGTTTACTAAAAACTTCTTTTCCAAGACTCTCACGAGTATCGCTCTATGCAACGGCACAGAACTTTTTGGCAAAAAGTGTCGATGAGTTAAAAGAACTCAGGGCAGGAGGGTTCAGTCTGGCATACTTTGGGATTGAGACGGGGAATGATGAACTACTCAGTAAAATTGATAAAGGGGTTAATGCTGCTCAAATGATCGAAGCGCTTCATCGTGCTCATGAGGCTAATATCAAGATCTCTGCAACCGTGATACTGGGAATAGGTGGAGAAAAATATTCCAAAGAGCATATATATGATACGGCTAAGATGATCAACGTCGCACCGATCACCTATCTCTCTACCCTTCAGCTAGGATTGGAAGAGGGTGCAAAGGAACGATTCCTAAAAGCATTTAATTCTTTTACTCCATTAAATGACCTACAGATTTTGCACGAACAGCGTAAATTGATTTCTCTCATCAATCCACCGCAAAAGATTATTTTCAGGTCCAACCATGCCTCCAACGCACTCCACCTCTCCGGAACCTTGCCAAAAGACTCTAAAAAGTTAATGGATCAAATCGATGATGCACTCAGAATTGGTGAGGGTGCAATGGTACCTAGATGGATGAGAGGGTTTTAGTAGACGTCGTTTTAAGTTTCAAGAATACAAATGGCGTAAATACTCAATTATTACATAGAGTTATTCGCTTAATTTCCGAAAATACTCATTAAAATCAAATGTAAAGATAAACTATTGACTAATTTATCCAAATACGATATATTTATCAATATATAATAATTTAAAGGATTTGTCATGGCTCGACATCCTATGGATTTTTTGCGAGAAGAATTCCTTGATCCTATGGGAGTAACGCAAGAAACGCTGTCCAAACATTTAGATTTAGGTTCAAAAACGATCAGTGAACTCTATAGTCGTAAGCGAGGGTTTAGTGTCGCAACTGCCAAAAAATTCGGAAAGCTCCTCAATGTCGCTCCGGAGCAGCTTCTTCAAATGCAAGCACTATATGATCTGGAAAATGATACAAATGAGTATGATGTAGAGCCTCTAGAACTTCAGCACAACACAAAAGAACTCCTCGATATGCTCTCCAAAGCAGTTTTATATAATGTTGACCTAAAAACGCTGCATGGCCTTTTTTATGGTGAGTTTAAAAACAAACCGGATCTTTTAAAAGTGTTGTTTAGTAATGTACCGCTCAATAAAACAGTGAAGTATATGCTTGACTCGGCAATAGGGCTGAGTCATCTTAAAAAGATGTATGAGTATTATGTGCTGAAACTGGATGGAAAAAAACATCCCTATGTTGAGAAAATGCTATTAGATGATGATGTGAGTGCTTTGGAAAAAATACTCAATAATGAGCACTATTTTAATGACCCGAGAGACTATGAGCAGTATCTGTTTTACCGAGTCGCTTTTTTACGTAAAAAACATGAGCTTCTAAAATTTATAAACGATCCAATGCAGAGTAAAGAGGTGCGACAACGTGCTGCTTATCTATATGAATTCATGACGCATCAAAAAGTAAAGCTCGATTTTGCACCAACACCGGTGAAACTCTATGCAAACAGTAAAAGGCCCATGAGCGATGTTAATGAATACGGAGTCTGTTCAGGGGTAGATTTATCACGTTACGAACAATTTGTCCGAACAGGGAACTATTGATGAACACAAGTTTTACTGAAGCGATCTATGATATTTTTGAGCAAATATCTGTGCACAATAAAACGGTTTTTCCGAACAGCTCATCTACAATTTACCTTGCAGGTGGGGCCGCTGTACACTTTTATACAAATGCCCGCCGATCCGATGATATCGATGCTATTATGGAACCGGTCAAACCAGCGATCCCTGATCATCTTGGTACCACATGGGATAATAACGGAGTGATAGAATCGGTCAGCTTCGATACGACGTATCATCCCTATTTTGGCTTGCTGGCTGAGGATTATATGGACAGGGCGGTGCATATCAAAGAGATAGGTGGCAATGTCTCGTTATACGTTTTACATCCGATTGATTTAGTAATTACAAAAGTATTGCGATACAGTGATGCCGATGCAGAAGATATTGAACATCTTGTTCGGCATAAAGAGTTTGATATTGAGTTGTTTAAAGAATTAGCACAAGAATCATTGGATGCGAGAGGGATGGCACCTCATTATCAGAACCATATTCAATGGATTATTGATGCGTATCAAATGATTTGCGTTTAAAGCGATCACAAAGATCTCCTTTTTATTCTGGCACTATTATAATGAACATTAGAATACCAAGCAAAATTCTTTTGTAGAAATAGCTGGCTTGAAAATTATACGAAAAACAAATGTTTTTCGTATAAATGTATGTTGATTATTTACACCCAGTCGTTTCACGCCCCGCAAACTGATCATTACGTAGATAGATCAGATTGACACTGCATTGATTCCCATACGCTTGTCTACTGCATGTAGCCGTATACCCATCAATCGACACTTTCCCAGCACCGTATTGGCTGCATTGCTGAATAAGTGAGCCTTTAGCGTTTTGGATCGATTGAGGGAGTTTGAGGTTGGAATAAACAAACCGCTCATCCGTAATATCTCGTGCTTCATTGTTTTGCACTTTATAGTTTTTGTAGGTCTTGTTTCCACCTATCTCTTGTATGTTCACTAGCTTCATTGTTCCTGTGTCACTATAGACCGTTGAGACCAACTTTCGGTTGCCGATATTGTTTTCACTTTGAGCACCGAGAGGGAGCATTGAGGTTGAGAGAGCAACTCCTTGCATCTGAATATCAGATGCGTCACCTTGAACCATTATGATGTTGTTTTTGGCATACATTGGAGCCGTATCGGTGAGGAGCATGAATTTAAACGGTTCAGGGCTTCTTAGGATAAACGGATGTTCGATATCAGCGCATCCCATCTCTCTTTTCATCATTACCGGTTTGCTATAGATATTCGTTTCACCACCATCGACTATGAGTTTACCGGATGCCTCTTCACAGAATGCTCTTGCCATTTCCGTTTGAC
>JAQULP010000025.1 GCA_028718525.1 Sulfuricurvum sp.
GGCGAATGCCGATACGCCCAGTAGCGATAACGCTAGTAGCCACTTTTTCATTTTCTCTCCTTAGTTTGGACTTTTGTATCCGTCCGTTTTAACGTAAATGTCGAATACCATTGTACAAACTATTCGCCTCCTAACAATACAACTAACTGATTAATTTTTGACCAACAAATCAATAAAACTTTTAAAGGGTGAAAGCAAAAGTATAAGAAAAGAAAATAAACAGAGAGGATAATAAACAGAGTTATGCCATTCAGAGCGTGCCATAACTCCCGATTTGTCTAATAGCTTCCCTCGCCGACGGTAATCACAAAGTTATCATCCACTTCAACAACGCCGAATGCGTGCTGGCCGCAAAAACTTTCGTTTAGCTCTTGAGCCCATGCCCGTGCTATTCTCATAGCATTTTCTTTATCATCAAATGTTTTAATCTGAGGCATATTTTTACGCAGTGCACATTTACACAGTCTCTCTACAACAACATGATATTCCATTTTAGCCCCTTTTTAATGACCCGACTTGCAGCCACAGCCGCCGCCAACCATACCAATGACATAATTGTCGTTTACTTCAACCAATTGAAAAGTATGTTTTCCACAAAAATTTCCATTCATATGTGCCAATTGCATCTCTGCCGCCCCTAAAGCAGCCTCTTTAGCATCAAAAGTAGCGATCTGTGACAAACCCTCTTTTTTTGCACAACTGCACAGTTTTTCGATTACAACATGATGTTCCATAATTAAATCCTTTTGAATTGATATTTTTAATCTGCATAGAATGTTCCAGAAGCAACCCATTCATCATTGCTCATCCTCTCAAAAGAAGTTTGCTGAAAGTAAATCAAACTCTGATTGACACTCTAAAAATCACAGGTAAAAACACATATATCTCTATGGTATAATCATTAGTCTTTTAAATAAAAAGGGATAGGATGGAAACAAAAGATTTACAAAGTTAAAATATACTTTGAAAATTTCCATTTATGATCTCGTTTTCAGATAATATCGCTGAATTGCTGGGATTAGAAGATCCACATAGACTCATCCTCGTTTGAAACTATAAGGGTTAGTTTTTCATCGTATTAGCCACTGTATTTCTCAATTATCATAAATAAGACGAAAAACCACTATTAGGAATCAGAAATATGATGATCCAGCGCCTCCCCTTCGGCCAAACGAATCCAGAGAAAAAAAACGCCGTATTTTTAGCGATTTATGTCGAAGAGTTCGCTCCCTGGAAATATTTCAAAGATCAGACGAAAGAAATTCGGTGTCCGGGACTCATTATGGTAGATCGATGGGACGGCCGCTCAGGATTTCCGGGAGGTACGGTCGAACCGGGTGAATCGCTGCTTGAAGCCCTTCTTCGAGAAGTTAAAGAAGAGATAGGTATCAACATCAGACCAGAAAAAGTACACGGCATCGCATCCCACGAATGGAAAATCGTCACCCACTTTTATGGCCTAAAAGTGACGGAAATGGAATTCTTTCACCTTTTTTATCATATCCTCAATAATTTTTCCCGTTCGATCCTTCTCCATTCTTATGAAGAACCGGATACCTCCCACTTTATGTCAGAAATCACAGGGATTAAGATTGTTCCGCTGGTGGAACACCACGGCAAAGGGATTAATAAGTTTATGGAAAACAGTTTTGCCGGTGCGACCAAAGAAGATATCACCATCCTTTTAAAAGAAATTTTTAATATTCATATTCGATAAAAATCACTCTCCAGTCGTTTAAAATTAACGCCGTTCGTAGCGAATGGATCGAACATAATGTTCTTCATCCCGCACAAATCTCCTATGTTCATGATTTAAACGGCCATATTGTCGACGTTCATGTCCGTTATCCCCTCTGCAATAAGCCGGATAAGGTGTCACATAGACTATTTTGGGGTGTTCGTATACCATCAGACGGCGGGAAGATTCTCTCAAACCCTTTTCCGAAAACGCATAGGGATGCCCGTTTTCTTCACTGCCAATCATGGCACCGAGTGCCGCACCGGCAATGGTCGCTGCAATTTTTCCGTTTCCTTCGCCAAACTGGTTTCCAATAACTCCGCCGATGGTGCCTCCCACCATCCCGCCGATCACATCGTGAGCAAAAAGAGCCGTTGAGACCGTCAATACCCACACGATAAAAAACTTTTTCATCGCTATTTCCCCCCTATCTGAATGATAGAGGAGACTATAAAATGATTTTGTGAAGCTATTGTGAAGAGAACTTAAAGTGGCGGAATACGTTCTTGTTGCATCATGACCCGGTTACGCCCCGATTCTTTTGCCACATAAAGCTGAGTATCGGCATCTTTGTAAAGTTGTTCGCAGTCTATAGACTCATTCCCATAAAATTCCGTAATCCCTAACGAAATCGTCACATACGAAGATACTTCATTTTTAATATGCGGCAATGCCAATTGTTCAACCGTTTCGCCTATTCTGCGTCCGAGGCTAAGGTACTCCTCGTGGGTCATATCACTGACCAATACGGCAAACTCTTCACCCCCCATTCGAAAAGCGTATTCTCCGCTTCGCGATGTATACATTTTCAATACGTCGGCAACGCGGATGAGCACTTCATCCCCCGCTTGATGTCCATACGTATCGTTATACAGTTTAAAATAATCCACATCAATCATCATCAGTGCCAATGAGGTATTATGACGTCGAACACGGTTCATCTCTTCTTGGATGGTTTTTGCATAATGACGACGATTATACAAACCGGTCAAAGAATCGGTAATCGATAATTCTTCAATCAATTTTTGATTGGTTATATCATGCCTAATTGCCGTAAAACCGGTAATCTTTCCCTCTTCAATATTGGGTGATATCGTAGTGTCCACCCAATAATATCCCCCATCCGCTTTACGATTTTTGATTTCACCCCTCCACGTTTCTCCGGCGGTTATCGTCTTCCACAGCTCGACAAAAAACTCTCTTTTCATATCGGGATGTCGAATAATACGGTGATTTTCTCCGATCAGTTCTTCTCTCGTATAGCCGCTTATTTTACAGAATGCATCGGAGGCATAGGTAATATCGCCGTTGATATTGGTTTGCGATGTGATCACATTTTGGTCGATGATATTGACGTATTCGCGTACCTGTCTCGTCTTGATTTCAATTTTTTCCGACAGCCGTTTGTTTAAAGAGTCAATCTCTTCTTTATAGGCCAACAACTCATCCTTTTGTGTATTGAGCTGATGTATCTTATTCTGTGTTTCCAATACCATTTGATTAAAAATATGGATCAGAAATTGCCATTCGCTGTCATAATCGTCACTTTTAAGATCTAGCGTATAATTGCCTTGTGAAATTTTGAGAGCATTTTGCGTTAAGTGCTGTATCGGTTTGGCAAAAGAGCGAATTGCCATAGCCACCATCCAGATAACCACCGCAACACCGCTGATAAAGAGGATGAACAACGTTGCTATCTGCTGATACCACTCTTGCAGCAACTCATCCTGATCGATTTTTACCGCGATTCCCATCCGTAAATCCTGCTGGTATCCCCAGGCAACGGCCACATCATGCCCCGCATGATCTACCGTATACATCTGTCCCTGTTTCCCCTTTGCCGCTTGATCGATAAAAATCCTTTTGTCCCTATCAAAGAAGGTATACGCCGGAATATTGCCAAAACGTGTCGTACTGACACTCATGATTTTTCCCTGCCGATCAACGGTCGCAATGACATCTCCCGTTTTACCCAATTCGGTATAGTCATTAATCACTTTTTGGATTGTTTTATTATCTATTTGAACCGCGATGACACCGATTACGGTTCCGTTATCCTCGATAGGTTCGGCCATAAATGCGGCAAAATCGTGACTCGGTTCATAGAAATGGAAATCAGAGATATAGGCCTCTTTTTTTTCAAGTGCATTTCGAAAGGCTTTGGCCAATTCGGTATCGGCATAACGCCCCGTCGACAAATTTGTATGCAGATCGCTTTCTTCTTTTACGGTATAGACGATATCCCCGTCTACATTAATCACAAAGACGTCATAAAATTCGTTCTCACGTGTAATACGGTGAACACTTTTTTGGAGACTCCCAGATGAATCTTCCCAAAAACCACGTTCAAATATACGATGATGTCGCGATGCAAAATAAAAAAGCTGTTTAAGATTGTCTAATGCCGTGTAGCGTTCATGAACATAAATTTCTATATCTTTTATTTTATGCTTAAGAATAGTGTCCATACGGGACAAACCGTTCTCTCGTATCGCATTACGTACTTCCAAGCCTATAAACACAAGGGTAATGAAAGTGACCGTTGCAATTGCAAAAAGCCAAAGCAATGTTCGTTTGAGCAATGTCATTTTGCTCGGAGAGACCATATGTGTTCCTTCATAGCTCAATATAGCCATAATAAATCTTTATAGCTACAATCGATATCCATAAAATAAATATTACCCGAATGTATCACAATATGTGTAATTTTGAAACATAATAAAAACCTGCCATTGTGAATATACATTTTTTTTTCTTAAGAGAAATAAATGATTTTTTGCAAAGGAAGATGCTATAATCGGTTTAAGTCAAATTCTTACATTAATTAATTTAGCGGCTCAAAGGCATTTTCTGGATGGTTCGATGAAAAGTGAAGATATTATATATACTCAGATTATCCAAGCGCATCAAGAGTGGATCGCCGCATTGGATAGGGTGAGAGATCCGATCTTTATGCATGACAAAGATTTTAAGATCTTGCGTTGCAATCAAGCCTATCAGCAATCTGCCAATCTACCCTATGAAGAGATCATCGGTCGGCCGTACTTCGATATTTTTCCTAAAACAGGAAAACCTCTCCCCAATTGCATCCACATGATGGAAATGCCGGATGAGAACGGTACCGAAGAGGAGGTGGAAGTCGCGCATATGATTTTCCGCTCACGCGCCTATTCGATGCAGGATGGAGACGGCAATTATCTCTACTCCGTCCATATTCTTGAAGATATCACTAAAAGCCGGCAAATTGATGCCGCATTACACGAGAGCGAAGAAAAATTCCGCACGATTACGGCTTCGGCCCAAGATGCAATTTTGATGATGGATGATGAGGGGACAATAACCTATTGGAATAAAGCAGCCGTCAGTATTTTCGGATACACCGAAGAGGAAGCATTGGGAAAATCTTTACACGGGTTACTCACTCCGGAACGTTTTCTCGCGGCTCATTACAAAGGTTTCGAACATTTTAAAAAAACGGGGGAAGGGCCTGCTATCGGTAAGACGCTTGAACTTGCCGCCAACAGAAAAGACGGAGTCGAAATCCCTATCGAACTCTCGCTATCCGTCGTAATGAGAGAAGGACGACGATACGCGATCGGCATCATCCGCGATATTACCGAACGGAAAAAAAACGAAAGGCTATTGGAAGAAGAAAGGGATTTTTCAAACCGACTCGTTGAAACTGCACCCATCATTATTTTAATACTCGATACACAAGGGAAAATAGTCCGTTTTAACCACTATATGGAGGAGCTTAGCGGCTATCGACTGGATGAAGTTCAGGGGCAAGATTGGTTTGATACGTTTCTCCCCGAAATCGAGAGAGAAAAAACAAAAACGTTATTTCTGAACGGTATAAACGATATTCAGACACGGGGTAATATCACGATTATTCTTACCAGAGAGGGTGAGGAACGCCCTATCGAATGGTACGATAAAACGCTCAAAAATACGCAAGGCGACATCATCGGGTTGCTTTCCATCGGACTGGATATTACTGAACGGATAGTAAGTCAGGAGTTATTACGCGAAAGTGAATCCAAATTCCGTTCACTCGTCGAATCAACAAGTGACTGGATATGGGAAGTTGATACCAATGGAGCTTATACCTATGTCAGTCCCCGGGTAAAATCTCTGCTCGGTTATGAGCCTGATGAACTCTTGGGAAAATCTGCTTTTGATTTAATGCCCCCTGATGAAGCAAAACGGCTATCCGATGAATTTATAAAACTCATCGAAAGCAGAGCAGCGGTTGTCGCGCTGGAAAATACCAATATGTGCAAAGACGGCACCCTTAAAATATTGGAAACCAGCAGTATGCCGTTTTTTAATGCAAAAGGGGAATTTTCCGGGTATCGTGGCATTGATCGCGACATTACCGAACGAAAGCAATACGAGATATCCCTTAATCGGGCTAATCGTGCCCTCAAAACCCTCTCCGCCGGAAATATGGCGCTGGTTAAAGCGAAAAATGAGGGGGAATTGCTTCAAAGCGTCACGGATGTAATCGTCGAACATGCGGGCTACAATCTTGCCGTTGTTGTCTATGCCGAAGAAAATCCACAAAAAAGCATTATCCCCGTAGCGATGTCGGGTGCAAAAGTGGACCATCAAAACTGGGCTGAGGAAATCACATGGGATGAGACACCAAACGGGCAACTGCCCGTATCCGATGCTATTCGAAGCGGAACGACACATGTCTGCCGGAATATCGCCTGTGCAATCGGACTAAAACTGTGGAAAGAGAAAGCCCTCTCAGAAGGGTTTGTTTCCAACATAGCCCTTCCCCTAACCGATACCGATCGAACCTTCGGAGCGTTATGCATCTATTCATCGGAAGAAAATGCTTTCGATGAGGAGGAGATCCGCCTCCTCGAAGAGCTGGCGAATGATCTGGCGTATGGGATTATGAACCTTCGTACCCAAGCAGAGCGGGAACAACATGCGACATTACTGCGACAAAGTTTGGAACAATCGATCCAGACGATTGCGGCGACCGTCGAAGCAAGAGATCCCTATACCGCAGGGCATCAGCGCCGAGTTGCCGAATTGGCGACAGCAATAGCCCGAAAAATGGAATTGGATGAAGAGACTATCCAAGGTATCCATTTTGCGGCGATAATTCACGACGTCGGGAAAATTCACGTCCCCTCGGAAATTCTTGCCAAACCGGGCCATTTGAGCGATATCGAATTTATGCTGATTAAAATCCACCCCCAAGCGGGATACGATATCCTCAAAGAGGTCACATTCCCATGGCCGATCGCCGATATTATTCTGCAGCATCATGAAAAAATGGATGGATCCGGCTATCCACAAGGACTCAAGGGGGAAGAAATCCTCCTCGAAGCAAAAATCATCTGTGTTGCCGATGTTGTTGAGGCGATGTCCTCTCATCGCCCGTATCGTGCATCATTAGGGATTGAACCCTCATTAGCCGAAATCAAGCGCGGACGCGGAAGCTGGTACGATACTGCCGTGGTCGATGCGTGTCTGAAGCTGTTTGAAGAAAAAGAGTTTGAGTTCAGTACAGCACATTAAAATGCTGCATGGATTTACGCAAGCGGTGTCGTTTGGACTACGAAGTAAAGCTCATCTTTTAGAGTATTAAGGCTTTTTATCACCGTATTACGTCGTATTTCATCGAGATCGAAGTGTTGTTCCAGTGAATCGTAAATCCGGTCGATACTGGCATAAATTTCTACCATCAACTCTGCTTTTAATTTATCCTGAACGCTGGCCATAAAATATCCTATTTGTTTGACTAAGTCTTCCGCAAAAAACTCAACCAAAAAAATCCCCGATAAGGGGAAAATGACGAGAAACAATGAAGTTTGTCCCGCAAGGGGACAGATTCTGCCTCGAAGAGGCAAGCTTTAGTGCCATAGCGGCAAGCGTAGCCAAACGGGGCTTTTGCTCCGTTGGCATTTGAATCAAATCCTTAGCGAACGAGGTCGAAGAAGTAGTCGGTTGTAGCGATACCTTTGGTATCTTCATCCAATTGGTCAAGAACTTTGTTCGTGATCCATGTAAGAAGATTCAACGCTCCGTCGTATCCGCTGATAGAGTAGCGGTGTAGGTGATGACGGTCGAAAATCGGGAATCCGATGTAGATCAACGGAGTTCCGGTATCACGCATCAACTCTTTACCGTAACTGTTACCGATCATGAAATCAACCGGTTCAGTGAATAAGAGTGAACGCATTGCCCACAAGTCTTTACCTGCCCATACATGGAGGCTGTCTTTTGCCGGAGATGTATCAAGCAATGCTCTCATTTCATCTTCCCAGCCGTTTGGTGCATTGTGGCAAAGGACGTGAGTCGGTTCAGCACCCATCTCTAACAAGAATGAAACAACACCGAGAAGGAAGTCAGGATCACCCCAGATAGCGAATTTTTTACCGTGCATGTACGGATAGCTGTCTTGCATCGCATCAACCAAACGGCCGCGCTCTACTTTAAGTTTTTGTGGAACTTCCGTACCTGTCAATTCAGCCAATTTCATTACGAACTCATCGGTACCTTTAAGACCGACAGGGTTAGAGAAACCGCCTTTGTGTTTCCAACGTTTTTCGACCATTTTCATCGTTTTAGACGTTGCGTATTTTTGCAATGAGATCGTTGCGCTTGAATTGATACAATCTTTTGCATCATCCAATTTTGTTCCGCCTTGGAACATTTCGTATTGACCGGCAGGCATATCCCATTGATCAGAGTGGTCACCCAACATGATATAGTCTGTACCAAACGCTTCTACAATGCTTTTAACTGAACGGAGGCTTCCGATGTACGTTTCAAAACCAGGGATGATATTAATACGTTGTTTCGTTTCCCCTTTTTGACCTTCAGTGAGTTGAGACATGATACCGTGCATCATGTTGTCATAACCCGTGATATGGCTTCCTACGAATGAAGGAGTGTGTGCATATGGAATCGGATATTCAGCCGGTAAAAACTCACCTTTATCTTCTTCTTTGGCAGCGATGATGAACGCCATCAAGTCATCCCCGATAACTTCAGCCATACAAGTAGTAGAAACCGCGATCATTTTAGGTTTATAAACTGCAGCACAGTTTTTAAGACCCTCTTTCATATTTACCAAACCACCGAAAACCGCTGCGTCTTCTGTCATAGAGTCAGATACACATGGTGTAGGCTCTTTGAAGTGACGGGTAAAATACGAACGGAAATAGGCAACACAACCGTGTGAACCGTGTACGTAAGGCATAGTCCCTTCGAATCCGAGTGCAACCATTACCGCACCGAGAGGTTGGCAAGCTTTTGCAGGATTGACGGTAATTGCTTCACGAGCAAGGTTTTTCTCGCGGTAATCCCATGTTTTAGTCCATTCAGCTACTTCCTGAACTTTATCAGGATTGATAGCGAGCATAGACGACTCAAATTGTTTTTTGTTAGCGAGTACTTCTTGGTACTCAGGGCGTTTAAACAGGTCTTTCCCGTTTACGATTTTTTCTACTTCTTGCATCTTGTTTTCCTTGGTATAGACAATATTCTGCCTCATACGAGGCAAGGAATTTCTTCAAAGCGCCAAAAGCGCAAAGGCCTGCTGCGAGTGCCAACTCAGAGTTTGATTACCGCTGAGCCAGACTTCCGCCGCTCAGCCTAAAAGAGAGAGGCTCTTCAGCCTTCTTTCTCCCATGGTGCTTTTGAATGTGCCCATACAGGAGAGTTGATCGCAAGATCCATATCCTGGGCGAAAATAGCGAATCCGTCGTATCCGTGGTATGGACCGCTGTAATCCCATGAGTGCATTTGGCGGTATGGGAGACCCATTTTTTGGAATACATACTTCTCTTTGATCCCTGAAGCTACAAGGTCAGGCTGAAGTTTTTTAACAAATGCTTCAAGCTCATACTCATTGACGTCATCGTAGATGACGGTTGAGCGGAAAATCTCTTCTTTTGTACGTTTGTAGTCGTCATCATGAGCGAACTCATAACCGGTTCCGATTACTTCCATACCCAAATCTTCATAAGCACCGATAACGTGACGTGGGCGGAGACCACCAACGAACAACATTACTTGTTTCCCTTCAAGACGTGGTTTGTATTTCGCGATTACCGCATCGATCATCGGTTGGTATTTAGCGATAACTTCTTCACATTTTGCTTGGATGCTCTCATCAAAGAACGCCGCGATTTTGCGGAGTGATTTGATCGTTTGGCTTGGTCCGAAGAAGTTATATTCAATCCAAGGTATCCCGTACTCTTTTTCCATGTGACGGCTGATATAGTTCATTGAACGGTAGCAGTGAAGCAAGTTCAATTTAACTTTTGGAGTCAATGCCATCTCTTTAAGCGTCGCATCCCCTGACCATTGTGCAACAACACGAAGGCCCATTTCTTCCAAAAGGATACGGCTTGACCATGCGTCACCACCGATGTTATAGTCACCGATGATCGCTACGTCGTACTCAGTCGCTTCAACATCGCTAGTATTTACGTTTACTTTTGCATCGAAAACATAGTCACGAACCGTGTCGTTTGCAATGTGGTGACCCAATGATTGAGAAACCCCGCGGAAACCTTCACAGTTAACCGGAACGATTGTTTTATCCAACTCTTTTGCTTTTACTTTAGCAACCGCACCGATATCGTCCCCGATCAAACCGATCGGACATTCTGATTGAACCGTGATACCGTTATTCAATGGGAAAAGGTCATTGATCTCGTCAATAGCGATACCCAATTTTTTGTCTCCACCGAAAACGATGTTGTTTTCTTGGAAATCCGTACTAAAGTTCATCGTAACGAACGTATCAACACCGGTTACACCGATATAATAGTTACGACGACCGGCACGGCTGTATTGACCGCATCCGATAGGACCGTGAGAGATATGGATCATGTCTTTGACCGGACCCCATACAACCCCTTTAGAACCTGCATAAGCACAACCGCGTTGGCTCATTACACCCGGAACGGTTTTTTTGTTAGAACGGACATCACCGCACGTTTTTTGGTTTTCATCATTTGGAGACCCGACACCAAGGTGTTTTTCACGGTTTTTAGCCGCTTTTTCAGGATACGCTTTTAAGATCTCTTCAATGGCCGCTTTTTGTTTAGCTTCTAGTGTTTCTGGACCCATAATACACCCCTTCCTTACGCGACTTCGATACGGAATTGTTCCATCGAATCAAGGTTATGACACAATTTCATAGTTTCATCATCAGCTGCATCTAAACGTTTAGAAAGCTCTGACATTTGATAACGGTTCATGTAGATCATGTATTTTTGTGCACGATCTGGGTTCTCTTCTTTGAAGTAGTGAACCAACGCTTTGAACAAGAATGTATCTTTGTTGGTATAGCTGATCCATTGTTTGTCTTTATCTTTTGTACCCATCAACAATTTAACTTCGTTAACATCACTAAGATCGACATCCGCCAATTTCTCAACTACTTTTTCATCCGGAACATTATTTCCCATATCTGCTGGGAAGTGAAAACCTAAAATAAACATCTAATCTCCTTTTTCTGTTCTTTTCTTTTCATTATTAAAAAGATGTTATTTGTCATAGATATGACAGCCATTGAAGATTCCTCAAAAGAGGAACCTCGGGGGGTTAAACTTACGCTTCGTGCGCTGCTTTACCAACTTGTGACTCATCAACTTCGTCTTCTAGACCGAATTCAAGGAGCAAGTCTTCAAGCTCATCCATACTTACCGGAGTTGGGATGATTTTCATATCGTTGTAAACGATTTTACGAGCAAGCTCTTTGTATTCACGAGCTTGGTCAGAGTATGGGCTGTATTCAACAACCGTCATACGGCGAAGTTCAGCATGCTGAACGATATTGTTACGTGGTACGAAGTGGATCAATTGAGTACCGATACGTGTTGCAAGTTCTTTTGCAAGATCGTATTCGCGGTCTGTCATACGAGCGTTACAGATAAGACCTGCAAGACGTACTCCACCAGTGTTTGCGTATTTCAAAATCCCTTTAGAGATGTTGTTAGCCGCGTACATCGCCATCATTTCACCAGACATAACGATATAGATCTCTTGTGCTTTACCTTCACGAATCGGCATTGCGAATCCACCGCAAACAACGTCACCAAGAACGTCGTAAGAAACGAAATCAAGACCTTCTTCATCGTATGCACCCTCTTCCTCAAGGAAGTTAATAGCGGTGATAACACCACGACCTGCACAACCTACTCCCGGTTCTGGTCCGCCAGACTCAGTACAGTTGATCCAACCGCCCGGAGTTTCTTTATCAAATAAACCTTTACCCCAAAGACGCGCTTGTTCCATCTCAACATCTTCGATGGTGCCGTATTCAGCTGCAAGAGAAAGAATAGTATCTTGTGCTTTCTCGTGAAGAATCAAACGAGTTGAATCCGCTTTTGGATCACATCCAACAATCATAATATTTTTATCGAAATAGTGTGCCATTGCTGCCAATGTATTTTGAGATGTGGTAGATTTACCGATCCCACCTTTTCCGTAGAACGCGATTTGTCGCAAGCTAGCTGCTCCAGCCATGTTATCCCCTTATTTTTGAACTTCACTTAGGTTGATGCAATGGATGTTCTAAGGTTTTTTGCGACATTCCTAACGACAAAGCGACAAAATGACAACAATGAAACAAATTTGTAGGAATATGTTTTGCAGGGGTGACAAGAGGTCTGTTTTTATACCTTTGATTAAAATATAAGCTGTCGATTTGCTCTAAAATTATTCCGAGTCGTTACACTTTCGTTAAAAAAGGGCGGCTATGACCAATAAAGACAAATCCATCCACAATCTCCATCAAGCCCGTACGTCACATATCCGTTGGGTTAATACGATCAAACTGCTTGTCTCCGGCATCCATGTAACCGAAGGTTCGATTGAACTCAATCCTACCGATTCCCTCTTCGGAGAATGGTTTTATAATGAAGCCATGCTTTTTTCGCTCAGCAATTCCCAAATGGTATTGGAAGAGATTGAAGCCCTTCTCCTCTCTCTTCATGATAAATACATGAAAATTTATCCTATCTATTACGGAGAAAAGAAAAAAACCCTTATTAGTGGTTTACTAGGGGGCAAAAATAAGGCGAGCGAACATGAGATAGCCCTCTCTCAACGCTACTATGAAGAGATCATCGTTCTCTCCGATAAAATGAAACAAAAGCTTAGAATACTTGAGAGCCAGATGCTCAGTATGAGCGAAGAGAAGTTTGATGCGGTTGCCGGCTTTACAACGCCTGTCGTCAACGAAACGTTAACTTTAAAGATTGAGGAACCGGTCCGTACGGAAGAGAGCAGTTATTTCTATGGAACCCGGGGGAGATAAAAAGGAGAGGTTGTCCTCCTCTTCTATCGTTAATCAGAAAAAAGCGCAGCGGTATCCATTTGATAAAAATTCATAAACTCATCGTAGAGTTCCGGAAAATGAAATTTCAGCGATGCCGGTGATTCGAAGAAGCGTTCCGTAACGACGGCAAAGAACTCCGCTTCATTACTTGCGGCATAAGCCCCAAGGAGCTTGTATTTTCCCCAATCGCGATCTTTGAGGGCAATGGTATTGAGTTTATTGAACTCTTTATAGAGGATCTCAACCCATCCGTTGTATTTGGAATCTTCAATCGGCGGGATTCCGTCGATTTGCCCATCCATAAAATCGATCTCATGGGCAAATTCGTGAAGTATGACATTATTATGTCGCATATGGTAGGATTCACGTTTGGCGTCATGCCAAGTAATCACAACGGTTTCATTCGTCGACTGCCCCTGAATGACGAACTCCTCTTTCGTATAAATTCCTCCGTTGGATTGGAGATGATTGATCATGACCGCATGCGGATAGATAATAATCGTTTTAAGCTCATCATAACAATACGTTCCCCGCTTGTGAAGCAACAGCAAACATGCGTAAAAAGCAATCAGCACTTTCATCTCATCGCTCACGTTCAATCCGATCCCGATGAAAGACTTGGTATGGATGAACAGGAGGATAGAACGCTGTATCGCTATCTGGTCATCATAAGAGAGTCGATCATAGTGCGGCGTCTTGTGCAGTGTTTTTTCATACTCTTTTGCAAAAGGGAGAGCCTCTATTTTTTGAATGAGCCGTTTCTGCCGGAAATCATTGAAAAATAAGAAGATAAACAAAGCACTTCCCAATACCGCAAAGATCAGCAGCAGTGCTCCGTTGTATTCCATTATCGTAAATCAGTATTTTTTATTGGTGTGGACAAGAAGATCTTTTTCGCTCAGATCATCCATCAAACTTTTGAGGTTTTTAAGCGTATAGAGCCTCACAGATTCCCCTTTCTCTTTTTTAAATTCGCTGGAGAATCCGTTTTTGGAAAAAATAACGAAAATATCGGCTTTTAAGTTTGCCGCATCACACTTCTCCTGAAGTTTGCTCAACTCGCTCCTATTGGCTTTGGATTTCGTGTATTTACATCCGCCGGCGATCACTTTGCCCGATTTTGTCTGAGCGAGAATTTCTATTTCATTCTTTTTATCCCAATACGAGCCGATTTTTTGAATACGCTCCTCTTTGAAACTCTTCAGAAGCATCGCCTTCACCAGCCCTTCATAAACAGGTTCGAAAAACATTTGCCTGGTATTTTCCCACCGCTCTTTCATCTCCGTATAATCCCCATCTCGGATCCCTTTATAATAAGGGGAGATCGAAGAGAACCAAAATCGGTAAAACGGAGTTACAAAGATAAGCCTGTCCGACATCTCTTCCGTGGCATCGGCCGGCTCTTCTTCCGACGTTTCACGAATCAGTAAACCGTTCTTGATCAAAAATGCAGCTGATTCTTCCCCCTCTTTTCGCGGAAGAGCGGATCGCCGATACGCGGAATATTCCCGTCTGTCTCCCGAAGCGAGGGCGGTAAGCAGCGAATGATGCGCTTTATTGCTTTGGGTAATTTTAGTGATATCCCCGTGTATATAGCGATAATTGACCAAAATTTTTTCTTCGATCAGTTCATCAAGCGATTTGGCGAAATCAATGCTCCATCCCATCCCTCCAAACACGGCAAAATACTCGATTGCACGCTCGATATCGGTAGCGTTGTTTTGAAAACAAAAAGAGCGGAATTGTTCGAGAAGGGTCGGATATTTTGCCATAATGGGGAGCCTTGGGTTATTTTTGATATTATAACCTAAGATTGAACCAAGAATTGTGCGCCGTATTGTATGCGGATTCCGGCCATTTCCCCTTTTATTGATTCAAAAAGGCTAAAATACCGGAAAAAATGGAGCTTTGACATGACAAAAAAACAGCTGGGCAATATTGTATACGCCATATCTTTTATCGTACTTGCCCTCTATTTGGCCTATACCAAAGGGTGGATAGCCAATGATTTTGACTCCGTCTCTCCGGAGCAGGCCTATACCCTTTTAGAAAACGAGGATAACGTGACCCTCCTGGACGTTCGGACACCTGAAGAATTCGGACAAAATCATATTCAGGGGGCCATCTTGATTCCGGTTCAGGTTTTAGGTGAAAACCTCGACAAACTTCAGAACGTTAAATCAACCAAAATTATCGTCTATTGCCACAGCGGGAACCGAAGTGTTGCCGCTTCGCGCATTCTTGCTAAAAACGGCTTTATCCCTCTCAACCTCAAAGGGGGGATAACGCAGTGGCAGGCAGATGGATTTAGCGTAGTACGCTAATGATAAAAAAGGTATTTTTTAGAAGCTTCACCCCGTATGTAATTCGTCCGTAACCCCTACCAAGGTAAAGTTTAAAGTGCCAAAGATTAAACTTTACCCGTACGAATCGAAACCGTTGCCTTCGTTATGACACGATCAATTCCTGATAAAACGTTTCTCCATCGCAATAAGTGTAATATTTTTAATAAATATCCAATATAATAGAACAACGAAATACTATTTAATCCTGTTCATACCAGGAACAGATTCTTTTGAGAGAGGAAATGACAACCAATATGATATTACACGACTATGAGTTCGATCCGAAATATTCGAAAAGCGTCGCCTATTTTTCAATGGAATTTGCGATTCATCAGGCCCTTAAAATTTATTCGGGTGGATTAGGTTTTCTGGCAGGATCACACATGCGAAGCGCTTACGACCTGCGTCAGAATGTGGTAGGGATCGGGATACTGTGGAGTTTTGGCTATTATGACCAGTCCCGCAATGAAGACCGGAGTTTAAAAACCGAATTTATCCGAAAACACTACTCGTTTATCGAGGATTTGGGTATCCGTGCAACCATCAAAATACATTCGCAAGACGTACATATCAGAGCTTTTTATTTACCGCCGAATGTTTTCAGCTCCGCACCGCTTATTCTCCTCTCAACCGATATTGATGAAAATGATTTTCTGGCCCGTACCATTACCCATCGCCTCTACGACGCCAACGAAGAGACCCGCATTTCACAGGAAATCGTTTTGGGAATCGGTGGGGTCAAAGTCCTCGAAGCCTTGAAACAGACAATCGACGTCTATCATATGAACGAGGGGCATTCCCTCCCTCTGGTGTTTGAGCTTTATGATAAATATAAAGATATGCAAGAGGTTAAAAAACGGGTCGTCTTTACCACCCATACCCCGGAAGATGCGGGTAACGAACAGCACAATATTTACACCCTTCATAAGTTCGGTTTCTTTAACGGATTGGAGCTGGAAACCGTACGTTCGCTGATGAAGATGGAACATGACGATAAGTTTAACCTTACCGTAGGGGCGCTCCGTTCGACTAAAATCACCAATGCCGTCTCCAAAATGCACGGTGAAGTAGCCAATAGGATGTGGGAACGGTGTGAAGGAAAATCGGAGATCATCTACATTACCAATGCGCAAAATCGCCGTTTTTGGTCCGATAAAGGGATGCTCTCCACCTTGGACGAACATGAAGACTATGCTCTGGTCGGACGGAAAAAACATCTGAAACGGGCCCTCTTTAACGTCGTCGCGGATCAAACGGGAAAAATGTTCAACCCCGATGTCCTCACAATCGTCTGGGCACGCCGTTTTGCCGAATACAAACGCCCCGGTCTTATCAAGTACGATATGGAACGTTTCAAAAAACTCCTGAACCGTACCCATCAGCCGATACAGATGATCTGGGCCGGAAAACCCTATCCGTTTGATACCAATGCGATCAACGCTTTCAACGAACTTATCCACATCAGCCACAAGATGAAAAACATGGCCGTATTGGTGGGGTATGAACTCGAGCTCTCCCGCATTCTGAAAAAAGGCTCCGACGTATGGCTGAATACCCCCCGCGTTTCACGCGAGGCGAGCGGTACCAGCGGGATGACGGCGAGCATGAACGGTTCCGTCCATTTTTCCACAAATGACGGATGGCATCCTGAATTCGCCAAACACGGCATCAACTCGTTTACCATTCCGCCGATCGACCACAGTGATCCGATTGAGATACAGGATGCTCAGGACAATAAACATTTAATGGATATCCTGGAAAATGAGATTATCCCCATGTATTACGAAAAACCCGAACAATGGACCCAGATCATGAAAAATGCCATGTCCGATGTCATTCCCGCTTTTGACTCAGGGAGAATGGCTCATGAATATTATATGAAGATGTATAGCTATGAACTCTAATTTAACCTATATGCACGGCGTTAAAAGTCTGAAAGATATCGATGTCAGCGGGAAACGCGTTTTAATCCGGGTAGATTTTAACGTCCCCGTCGATTCACACGGAAACATCACCGATGACCGGCGCATCCGCTCTGCCCTGCCGACAATCGATTACTGTATCGATCATAATGCGTGTTCCATCACCCTCGTTTCCCATTTTGGCAGTCCGAAGGGAAAATACGATGAAAAATACAGTTTGAAAAAAGTTTCCAAAAGGCTTGAGAGGCTGCTTCAGAAAAAAGTGGAGTTTATCAGCGATTTTGAATCGTCCAAAGAGGAGATCGCATCCTGTTCGCTTGAACGGGTCTTTTTGCTCGAAAACATCCGATTTTACGAAGGTGAAAAACAAAATGATCCGGAGCTTTCCAAAAAACTGGCCTCTATCTGCGATATCTATGTGAACGACGCTTTCGGTACGGCGCACCGCAAACACGCCTCAACCTACGGTATCGCCGAATGTGTACCGGTAAAAGTGGCCGGATTTTTGATGATGAAAGAGATAGAGGCATTCAGCAAGGCGCTTGAGAGCCCTACCCGACCGATAGCCCTGGTGATCGGCGGTGCCAAAATCTCTTCCAAAATCACCCTCCTCAAAGCCGTTTTACAAAAAGTGGACAAACTGATTATCGGCGGGGCGATGAGTAATACCTTCCTCAAAGCGCTGGGTTATGAGATGCAGGGCTCTTTATACGAAGAGAATTTTGTCCAAACCGCACTTGAAGTGATGGATGAAGCGCGCCAAAACCATGTCAAAATCTATCTTCCGGTCGACGTCGTCATAACCGACTCGATAGACAATCCCCTCAATGTCAAAGTCGTCCCGGCCCAAGACATTGCCGAAGGGTATCAAGCGGTCGATATCGGACCGGCCAGCGTCAAACTTTTCAGCGAAGCGATTGCCCTCTCCAATACGATTATTTGGAACGGTCCTATGGGAATTTATGAGATCGATAAATTTTCAAAAGGGACTTTTAAAATCGCCAATGCCATCGCCGATTGCTATGCGTATACCATCGTCGGAGGGGGAGATACCGCAGATGCGGTTGATAAAGCCTCCGAATCCGAAAATTTCAGTTTTATCTCAACCGGGGGCGGTGCGAGCCTGGAGCTCCTAGAGGGGAAAATACTACCCGGATTTATCAATCTCGATCGTAAGGAGCGTTAATGGCACTGGCAATTATGTGTTCCGGAGGGGATGCTCCGGGAATGAATCCCGCCATCAAAAAATTTGTCGATTACGTCTACAAAAAGAGGGAAAAGCCCTATCTTATTTATGACGGACTCGAAGGGCTGATCGATAATAAAATCAAAGAGGCTACCCATAAAGACGTCGCCGGTATTATGCACAACGGAGGAACGATTATCCGTTCATCCCGTTCCAAACGCTTTTTTGAATATGCGTTTCGACAACAGGCCTATGAGAATCTCAAATACCATGGGATTACGGGGTTGATCGTCCTCGGCGGAGACGGTTCGTTTCGGGCTATGGAGAAATTCAGTTCCGAGTTTGACCTGAATTTCATCGGTATCCCCTCGACGATCGATAACGATATTTACGGGACGGAGTATTGTCTGGGGGTAGATACCGCATTAAACGTCATCCGGGATGCTTTGGATAAGATCCGGGACACCGCCTCCTCATTCAACCGTGCTTTTTTGGTCGAAGTAATGGGGAGAGACTGCGGCTATCTGGCGATCATCTCCGCGATTATCGGAGGAGCTGAAATATGTGTGATACCCGAAACGCCGTTTCAACCCGAGAAACTGACCCAAAGGCTCCAGGAGGAGATAAAAGAGGGCAGAAACTATATTTTGGCGATTGTTGCCGAAGGGACCAAAAAAACGACCGAAATCCATAATTGGATGGAAGAGAGTTTCGGTCTTGAGACGCGGGTCAGTATTCTGGGACATATCCAGCGCGGAGGGAATCCGACGGTATACGATCGGATGATGGCCTTTGAATTTACCATTACCGCAATCGACTACCTTTTGTCCCACCACCACTCAAACAAAGTCGTGGTATTTCAAAAAGGGGCATTTAATTTAATCGATATCGATGAAGTGGTCTCCAATAAATACCAATTGCCGCAGCATTATCTTGATGCTATCAATTATCTGGATTAATTTAGTTAAAAACACCAAAGGAACACCATGGCTCTTCACCCTTTTGCCGGAAAATTAGCACCGAAATCGTCACTCATCAATGTCCCGCAACTTATCAGCGCCTACTATACCCTGATACCGGATACGACTATTGATCTGCAGCGGGTAAGTTTCGGAACATCGGGGCACCGCGGCTCTTCACTGCTTAAAAGCTTTAACGAGATGCACATTCTCGCAGTCACGCAAGCCGTTTGCGATTACCGAAAAGAGGCGGGAATCGAGGGGACCTTGTTTATGGGGATGGATACCCATGCGCTCTCTTACCCGGCACAACTGAGTGCGTTGGAGGTACTTGCCGCAAACGGCGTGGATGTCCGTATAGCCAACGGTTTCGGCTATACCCCCACTCCGGTAATTTCACATGCCATTCTGACCCATAACCGACAAGGCGCCGCTCAATGCGACGGTATTGTCATCACCCCTTCACACAACCCTCCGAGTGACGGAGGATTTAAATACAATCCGCCCCACGGAGGCCCAGCCGATACCGATGTAACCGGATGGATCGAAGCACGGGCGAATCAATTAATGGAAAATGCCCTGCAGGGGGTTTTACGAATGCCGCTTAAAGAGGCCCTCGAATCACCTTATATTATTGAATATGATTACATATCCCCATACGTTGAAGATCTCCAAAACGTTATTGATATGGAGGCGATTGCCCGTTCCGGAATCCG
>JAQULP010000026.1 GCA_028718525.1 Sulfuricurvum sp.
GGTATCGTTGTACCATGGTCAATTGGTTGTAACTCATGAAAGTCCCTTTATCTCTGGTCGGATAAAATCGACTCTAATCTACAACCTCTTGATCAACCCTGTTGCACTTTAAATTTGAATTGGCGTTCATTATATCTTCTCTACTTCTAGCCTCCCTATTCCTTTTAAAAAATCTTCAGTCGCGACAGTGTTTTGTTGATTTGGTTGATGTTATGTTTGATAAAGTTATTAGATATAATTATTTGAGAAAATATTTAGTAATGGGACGGTAATGGAAACAACTGTAAAAAATGATACTTTCATATTAACATCTGTCATTAATTCGATCCCCGATCTTATTTTCTATAAAGATTATCTCACTCAAGACGGGATCTATATCGGTTGTAACACAGCTTTTGCAGAATTTGTGGGAAAACCTATTGATCAGATTATTAATCGAACCGATATTGAACTCTTTGGTGAAGAAACAGGGGCGCTTTTTCGGGCAAAAGATCAAGATATTTTGATTCATAATACCTCCAGCCACTATGAAAAATGGATTACATACGCTGATGGAAGAAATGTCTTGCTCAATCTGGCTAAAGTACCGTTTCATGATAATGAGGGAAACATCGTAGGTATAGTCGGTATTGGACGTGATATTACAAATATTCATCAATATACTGAAAATATTGAAGAACAAAAAAAAGAGCTTGAAGATCAAAAAGAGCTCTACGAATTGGTTTTTAAAAATACTTCAAGCAGCGTACTCATTATCGATATCGAAGCCAATAAATTCATTGACTGTAACGAATCGGCTATTGAAATACTTGGGTGCACCAGTAAGGAAGAAGTTCTTAATTTGAGCCCGGCAGACCTCTCTCCCGAATTTCAGCCGGATGGGAGAAGAAGTGATGAAAAATCAGATGAAATGAACGCAATTGCTATCCGGAACGGTTCTCACATATTTGAGTGGAAACATCTGACTAAAAATGGAACCGAATTTTGGGTAGAAGTCATTTTAACCCCTATAATTTTGAAACATACAAAAGTGCTTCACGTAGTTTGGAAAGATATCGCCGATAGAAAAGCCTTAGAAGAGACACAGCAAAGCTATACCGTTGAACTCGAAAAACGGGTCCACGAAGAAGTAGAAAAAAATAGATTAAAAGATCAGGAACTTTTATTACAATCTGAATTGGCACAAGCTGAACTGGCCAAACTTTTATACTCATTTGATCAAAATGTGATCTTTTCCAAAACCGATTTGCATGGGAATATTACACATGCCAGCGAAGCTTTTTGTGAAATCAGCGGATACACTTACAACGAACTGATCGGGAAGCCCCATAACATAGTCCGACACCCTGATATGGAAAGAGAAGTTTTCAAAGATTTATGGGAATCGATAAGAAACGGTAAAAAATGGCAAGGCGAAATAAAAAATAAGAAAAAGAATGGCGAATATTATTGGGTACTCACTAAAATTGAGCCGGAGTACAATGCCCAAGGAGAGATAAGCGGCTATGCTGCAATCCGTCAAGACATTACCGATCAAAAGAAGGTTGAAGAATTGAAAAACACTCTTGAAAACCTCAATTCCCATTTGGAACAGCAAGTACATGAAAGGGTAAAAGAGATAATTGACCTGCAGCAAGAGATTCAAGATACCCAACGGGAAGTAGTCTTTACCATGGGGGCTATCGGTGAGAGCAGAAGCAAAGAAACCGGTAATCATGTTAGAAGAGTTGCCGAGTATTCCAAATTGTTGGCACTCTATTGCGGTTTACCGCAAGAAGAAGCCGAAATGCTAAAGCAAGCCAGTCCTATGCATGACATCGGAAAAGTAGCTATTCCGGATTCTATTTTGAATAAACCGGGAAGATTTAATGACGAAGAACGCATTATTATGAATACCCATACCCAACTCGGGTATGAGATGCTTAAGCACTCCCATAGACCGCTTCTAAAAATGGCGGCAACCGTTGCGTATGAACATCATGAAAAATGGGACGGCTCAGGTTATCCAAACGGTTTAAAAGGTGAAGCCATCCATATTTATGGAAGGATAACGGCCCTGGCCGATGTGTTTGATGCATTAGGGAGTGATCGGGTTTATAAAAAAGGGTGGGAACTTGATCGAATTTTAAATCTTTTTAAAGAAGAGAGGGGCAAACATTTTGACCCTCAATTAGTCGATCTCTTTTTCGACAATTTAGATGAATTTTTAAAGATAAGAGATGAGTTTTTAGACTAAAAATCTTAATACTATGTGCTCTCAAAAGAAAATGTCGTCTAAGTTTTCTGGATAAGAGGGGATAAAAAGACATACCCCTAGTGCCATTTCCAGTGTAGATAAGTCAGCTTTGATCGAATCCAAAGTATTGAGGATGGTGTCGCGACAGCTATTGTTTAAGAAAGAATAATTAAACCAATTTTTAACTACGTTTACAAAAGAACACACGAGATCAAGATGTTCTTTCTCATCTATGATCCGTTTTCTATGTTCATAAATGAGTAAAGCAAAGCGCTTAAATTCATGAAGGACTTCTCTATCATCATCTTTATGTATACTGATTGCATCTGAAGCGAAAGAAATTCGTGAACATACCCGTTCAATACTAAATTTGGTTGCGCTACAGTCATCTATTGCATCAATGACGCTTTGGGCAATAAACAACTCATCTTCAATATGTACTTTACAACATATGATTTTTCCGTTAATCGGGAATTTTTCCCTGCCGATACAACGGCTATATTCATTGATACATTTATTGTGATTCATGCGTGAAATTATACAAATCAATATTTAACAAAAGATAATTTATAATATAATTTTATAACAGTATTTTCATTTTATCTTATTAATTTAAACTAAATAAAAGAAAAGACCACCCTACCTGTTTTTGATTTTTATACTTTGCCCTTTTCACCAGTTATCGAGTGTTTTTACGTTGTTGTCTCTCTTCAATAAGCATTGCATTCAATGCTTCAATAACGTTTCGACTCGCCGATTCAGCCTCTCTAAAATAAGACAGCACATTTTTGGCTTCTTGATTACATTTGCCTTCGCTAACGCATTTCACGGCAGCCAAGATATTGTCGTGTACCAATTTATGAGGAGTTTCTAAGTTTTTAAAACTGGAGGTGCTGCCGAAAATCTGTGCCCCTTTTCCGCCCTCAGCCCATTTTCCTAAACGGCAATTATGGTGATCGGCAAACTCATCTTCTACTTTTGAGCTAAAAACACATTTATACCCTTTGGCTTTAAAGAGCAAATGATCCAGTTTAACCAATACCATGAATACGGAATAAAGGACATTCGTAGAATCATTGTCAATATTTTCCGAACGGTGTTCCAAATCGAGTAAAAGTGAGCGAAATTGTTCAAGTTTGGTGTTTGAAGTTGATGATATCGACTCCATGGCACTGGAACGTTCATAAATATCCATAGCATTTTGTTTAAGGCTCTGGACATTCATAGCCACTTCCGTAGTCGCTTTTTGCGTCCGTTCTGCCAATTTTCGAACTTCATCGGCGACAACGGCGAATCCCCGTCCGTGTTCCCCGGCACGTGCAGCTTCAATAGCCGCATTTAAAGCTAATAGATTGGTTTGATCCGAAATATCTTTAATTAAATCAATCACTTGACCGATCGAACCGACACCGTCATTAAGCTGGCTTACCGAACCGTAATTTTCGGTGATATTGTTCACTAACTGCTGCTGAATTTGGAGGATTTCTCCGATATCCGCATTAATATCTACCGCATTGGTACGATTGCTTTTGTTAAGTATTTCAATCTCTTCCAACTTGCTGACATTATCGGCAAGATCTTTTTGAAGAAGAGAGAGATCATTTTGACATGCCCCGGTCAAATTATTGGTGAGCTGATGAATTAAATCAAATACTACGGCATTGTTTTTATAGCTTATATTCTCTTGGCGCAATTGATGATTTTCATTTTTTACCGCATTCAGTTCACGTTCCAATTCCGCAATTTTTGCATGTAACGGTTCGATAACGGCCGTAATGTTTTGCTTGCTCCCAAAAAACATCAATGTTTTCCTTTATTAAGTTATATTTTATTTGATCGAATAATAATCAACCGCTACTTAAACAAACGATTTTGATTTTAGTATGGGCATATACGAGACTGTTCTTACATAATTTCCACGTCGAAATATGACTCTATAGAGGATTGATACAGAGAAATAATCAAATTTTAAAATAAATTGATATTGATCAAACTATAATAAATTCTTTTAAGATATCATGCTGTAAAGTACAACAAAATAAGCTTTGACTTGAATAAAACTATCACCTATTGTTTAGAGGGCTTGAGTCATTAAATAATCTGATTTCATAGCCCAAAATAGAAGTGTAATCAATTCTATGCAGAATCACCCGCTAGGTTTAACTATGAAAAAAAAACCAACTTTTCAATTGAAAATTTTTTTAGCAGTCACTTTTTTTCTTGGTTCGATGATATCCGTCGGGTTATATCAGTATCACATTGAACTTCATGAAATTGATGAAGTGTGCAATAGCAAACTGAAAACGGTTGCGTTTGTCGCTCGCTATGCAATCGGGGACAATTTTCACGATCAAATTGCAGCTGGAAAAAGATTAACTGATGCTGAGGATCTACAAAATATTTTAGCTCTCTCCAATCTAGCCGAAGAATCAAATGTAAAATATATTTACTCAATGATTTTAGATGAGAACAATACGCTCAGATTTACGGCAAGCAGTGCCACAAAAAATGAGCTTATGACCGGGAATAAATTAACCCGTTTTTATGATTCGTATGATCCTTATCCCAAAATGATTTCTGCACTCAAAAGCGGTCATCTTGTGTATGATTTTGAAAATGATACGGATCAATGGGGCAGTTATCGAAGCATTTTTGTCCCCTATACCACTAAAAACGGCGTTAGATATCTGATCGGTGTTGACATCGATAGCCTCAGTTTGCAAGCCAAAGTACGTGAAATGGTTTGGATAGAAATAGGAAAAATAACTTTTTTATTTTTAACATTACTGCCGTTATTGTTACTTTATCGAAATTATTTCTATAAGATCAATCGCAGATTGCGTGCAATGGTCGATAAAGCGACACATAAACTCAGTTATATGAATACCCATCTTGAATCTCTTGTTAACGAAAAAAGTGCTCAGATTTTGAAGCAAGCGCTTGTCGATCCTTTGACGGAGCTCCCTAACCGAATCCAATTGCAGCAGGATTTGAGTATGAACGGATTCAAAGGGATCGCAATTATTAATATTGATAATTTTAAAGAGATCAACGATTTCTTCGGCATTTCAGGCGGAGATAATCTTCTTCGGCAAGTAGCCCGTTTTATCCAAAAATTCGGATTCAAATCTTACCGTTTAAACGGAGACGAATTTGTCATCCTTAAGAATAAACCTGAGGACGGTGATATTACTGAAAACGATTTTTACCCTCTCCTGCAGGCCATTCAAGAACATAAATTTACGATTGAATCCGAAATATTCAATTTGAATGTTACGACCGGTATTGCTATCGGGGAACATAATCTGCTGAGAGAAGCAGATATTGCGATGCATTTGGCCAATCAGAACCAACAACGTGTTTTAGTGTATAAACAAGAATATGAAACAGAACAAAAATCCAAGCACTATTTGGCAATTTCACAAGGAATTCGGCAAGCTTTGCGTTCATCACGAATGGTATGCCATTATCAGCCTATCATCAATCCGAGAACAATGCAGATCGTTAAATATGAGTCTTTGGTACGTATGATTCTGGAAGACGGAACGGTTGTTCTCCCGGGAGATTTCTTAGGGATTGCGCAAAAAACAAAACTCTATTCCGATATTACGAAAGAAGTGGTACGGCAATCATGTGAAAATTTTAAAGATCGGAGTGAAGAATTTTCAATCAATATCTCGGTCAGAGACATATTATCATCCGATACGGTTGAATTTATTCAGGATATTATCGAAAAAACCGGTACCGCGAATAGAATTGTATTTGAAATATTAGAATCGGAAGGGATTGAGAACTATCCGCAAGTTTCACAATTTATTACGAAAATGAAAAAACAAGGGGCTAAAATTGCTATTGATGATTTTGGATCCGGTTATGCAAGTTTTGAAAACACATTAAGATTAAATATCGATTATCTTAAAATAGACGGTTCGTTAATAAAAAATATTGATACGGATGAGCGTCAAAGTATTATTGTGCAGACAATTATAGAATTTGCCCATAAAATCGGCGCAAAAACGATAGCGGAATTTGTTTCTACGGAAGCAATCGCGGATAAAGTAGAAAAATTGGGGATTGATTTTAGTCAAGGATATTATTACGGGAAGCCCGAACCGTTATAAGGTAGGTACACAATAAGCCGGGTTCTGGATTAGTGATAATTAATCTACTGTTCAGATCACTCTGAACCTCTAGCGAAACAATAGCGATGTAGGACGCTAACCATCTGTTTCTTGCTGCGCGGTTGGGTTTACATAGCTCTTCTAGTTGCCTAAAAGACTGGTGGGCTCTTACCCCGCCGTTTCACCCTCACCGTATTTACTAGATACGGCGGTCTACTCTCTGTTGCACTTTCCCTCACGTTACCGCGGCCATCCGTTAGATGGAACCGTGTCCTACGGCAGCCCGGACTTTCCTCTTGAGTTTGTAGCTCAAGCTATCACCTGTGTACCTGTGACATTATAAACGAGTTCCCATTACATCCTTATTAGTCGACCTTTCTTTTACTTCGGAATCAAAAGATTTTGTGTATAATTAATTTTAACAATAATCAAATTTTATACCTGAGGTCTGACATGACGCCGAAAAACAAACGTATGTTAATGATTTTAAGTGCCATACTCTTGTGCGGGTATGCACTTGTGGGTAGTGCCTTATATGAATATACCCACAAATATGCCGAAGATCAAAATAAGAAAAAACTAGACCAGCTTTTGTTGAATCAGCGTGCCTTGCACTCCTATCTGGAAGATCATCTTAAACCGGTCATCTACGAATTAAAAAAGGAAAACAAACTCTATCCCGAATTCTTTGACCCTAAAGTGCTCTCTTTTACCTATATCGCCCGCAATATTCACGATCAACTCAATATTCTCCGCAGTGAAAACAATATCACCCAAATCTCCTATAAATTGGCAACCGACAATCCACGAAATCCTTTGAATCAGGCTAATAAAGACGAACTTTCTATTTTAGAACGGTTCCGTCATGATCCCTCGTTAAAAGAGTACAGTCTCGTTATGCATGAAGGTGATCATCACTATATCTATTATGCCATACCGATTGAAGCCAATAAAGATTCCTGCATGAAATGCCACTCTACACCGGATAAAGCGCCCCGTGAACTTATCGAGCGCTATGGAGCTACGGCCGGTTTCGGTGAAAAAGTGGGAAATCTGCGTGCGATGATTTCCCTCAAAATGCCTTTTGATGACGAATTGTCCGAGGCCAATCAGATTTTTTTCCTTGTAATGGGTATTTTAACCCTCTTCTTGGCACTCTTGTACGGTGTTATTCTTTATTTCATCCGTAAATTGGATGATAGCCAACAGCTAATCGAAGAGAAAAATAAAAAGCTTTCCATTTTGGCAGAGCGGGATAGCTTAACAGGTGTTTTGAATCGACGCAGTTTCGATAATGATTTAATGCATCAGATTAATCATCCCACGCTCGGACTCATGATTTACGATATCGACTATTTTAAAAAGATTAATGATACTTATGGACATCAAACCGGAGATAAGGTCTTACGTACGCTTTCATCGTTGATTCAAAGCCATCTTAGAGATAGCGATCGTCTCTATCGTATCGGAGGTGAGGAATTTGCAATCATTACCGAAAATCAAGCCCCGGAAGATATTGAACGCGTTGCTGAACGTCTGCTTCGTATTGTCAGTGAATTCGATTTCGAAATAGGCGAATCCGTCCATATCAGCATAGGAATCAGTATCCGTTTAGAAACAGACCAGGCCGCATCGTTGTATAAACGAGCGGATGATGCCCTTTATCAGGCGAAAAATGAAGGGAGAAACCGATACGTCATTCGATGATTCAGGGAGAATCTAAAAGCTATTCCAAGGTAGAGTTTTTTTCCAATAACTCAAAAAATTTACTTTCGGGGACCGGTTTGGAAAAATAGTACCCTTGGTAATATTCACACCCTTTTTTATCCAAATAATCCATTTGGAATTTCTCTTCTACCCCTTCGGCAATGACATTTAAATCAAGTGTTTTTCCCATTGCGATAATCGTATTGATTAACAAATAGTCGTTGTCCCCTTCCATAACAATATCATCCACAAAACTTTTATCGATTTTAAGCGAATCGATAGGAAATTGACGGAGGTATGATAGAGAAGAATATCCTGTACCAAAATCGTCCATACAAATATGGATACCCAATTTTTTGATTTTTTTGAGTACTTCAAGGGTGATCTCCAGATACTCCATCATCACGCTTTCGGTAATTTCAATGGCAAACAAACTCGGGTTGATTTTAGAACTTGAGATGGCGTTCTCAATCTCTGAATAGAGATTAAGATTTTGAAACTGCCGGGTGGACACATTGCATGATATATGAACGTCGTGATAACCTGAGTGTTCCAATCGCGCGATCATCCGTGCCGTTTCTTCAATAATCCAGGTTCCAAGTTTTAAAATAAAACCGGTACTCTCGGCAATAGAGATAAATTCATTTGGTGGAATGATCCCCTTTTCATAATGGTCCCATCGTATTAATGCCTCGGCACCGATGATTTTTCCGGTTTTTATCTCGATTTTCGGTTGATAGTATAAGCGGAACTCCTCATCATGCAAAGCTCTGTGCATATCGTTTGCGAGTTCAACATCATGGTGAATTTGACTATTAAGTTCGCTTGTGAAGAAACTAAACTGATCTCTCCCCTCGGATTTGGCTTTGTACATAGCGATATCCGCATACTTCATCAGTTCATTGATATCTTTGGAATCATCGGGATATATGGCAACACCGATACTTGCGGAGAGCCTTAGAAAATGTTCTTTGATGATCCACTCATGCCGGAACTCATCCAGAATTTTGAGGACTACCTGTTCCAATATGATAGTCTCTTTGATATCGTTAAGGATGATGATAAATTCATCTCCTCCGATACGGGAAATAATATCATTCTCCCGAACGATTGTTTTCAGCTTAGAAGCTACATTTTTTAGAAGAGTATCGCCGACATTGTGGCCAAGGGTATCATTGATATTTTTAAAATGGTCCAAGTCCAAAAATAATACGGCGAATTTCTGTTGATAACGGTTAGCATTGGCTATCATCAGCTTGAGTTGGGAATAAAGGTTGTTACGGTTTGGAAGACCGGTTAGGGCATCGTGCATCGATGAGTAACTCAGCTCCTGATTGAGAACCGATATCTCTTTCTCGGTACGGTTCAGTTCGACTCCGTATTCAATCTGGGTCCGTATAATATAACCGATCGCGGCTGTTTCGATTAAGACAAATGCACCGTGCAGCAAGACAATATCAAAACCGCAGCCATAGTTAAAAACCATAACCGGCATTTCGAATAATGAAACTTCATACAGCTGAAGATAATTAAATACAATATGGTGGAGAATGGTCGTTGCTGCTGCGACAAAGATCGGAATCGGGTCTTTATAAAGTGAAAGAAGTGCGATACCGATAAATACATGAAAATGCATCTCTATGCGTCCTAGATGCTGCTGAATGTAAATGAGTGAAAAGAGCATCAGTCCGATTGCGACAAGGGAACGCATGATAAGCGTCCCTTTGAAATAATGATACGCTAACAAAAGGATTCCGCTAATCAGCCCTCCTCCGATAAACCCATAGAGATAGGTATCATAGCTGATTGAAAAAATAAACGTAGCCGCGATCCAATGTAACAGTATCAGTACCAGCATAATCTTATCGGCCATAAGAAAATGCTCCTGAAAGTTCTCTTTGGCAAAAGCAGGAAGTGTGGGATAATGGAATAAATATTGTATGAGATTATTCATGATGACTCTTTAGAAGATAAGCAATATCATCCTGAAGCATAGAGGCATTGAGCGGATGGGTCATGTAGATTGAATGGAGTTTCAATCTGCCGTCTTTTTGACGTTCCATGAGATAAACGTAATCACTGTGGTCGATTTCCGAAATATCTCTTAAACTTTTGGAAAAGAAAAGGGCAAAATCACGATCAATTCCCATTAGCTGCCGCTGCGACAAATAGACTCCTTGAAAATTTGGATTAAACGAATGGGCAAATTCACCGGGCTGCTCCGGCGTCACTTCAGGCATGAGATTGACAAATGTCAATCCGACATACGGTTTCAGCGGAGCAAACGCCTTCGACGTATAAAAATCATTCAATCGGTGCAATATCGGCGTACACACCTTTGTGCAGCCGACATACCCGAAAAAAACTAAAAAGACCTCTTTGTTTGAGCCTTTTAGGTACGGTGCTTCTATGACTTTATTGATGACGATCTTCCCCTTCGTCTGTTTGGAGAAAAAAAGTGATTGCATTAGAGGGAATGCAATGACTAATATAGTAAACAATATTACAGCTAAGATTAATTTGTTATTAACCGCTCTTTGCATCAGTCTGTAACTTTATCCGATAAATTTTCCTGACACGACAGCAGTTTCGCCTCTATCTCTTTTAGTTTGGCGTTTTTTTGATAAATGACAAGAAAAACAATAAAAGTAAAAACGAAAAACAGGATAAATAAAATAAAAATTACACTCAGAATAACCTCCTGATAGCGTTCAAAAAATGTTTTTTCTTCATGAAGGATATGTGCATTGCGTGCAACGTATTCCGATAGAATGATGCGGGAATCCATGAGTGCTTTACGATCAAACATATAGACATTCGGGCTTTTTTCTACAAAATCAAGGGTATTCATCGCTTCACCGTTTAAACTTCGTAAGACCAAGCGGGCGGCGCTCTCCCCTTGATGGGTTCCGCTGGTAACGAAACCACCGATTACCCCCTGCATGATATAGGCATCTTCCATACTTGTCAAAATCAGATTTTTCTTTTTAGTGAGCAGATTGATCGACTCATTCAGGGTGAGATTGTTTCCGTTACGGTCACACCACTCACCGATAGTGGTTAGGATAACGAAGGATTTCAGAGTGTCAGGGAGGTTTTGAATCACATCATTGATTGATTTCGCAGAGACAAAATGAAAGGTGTGGTTTGGATATTGTGAAATTTTATTTTCAATTTCGGATTTAATTGCCTGATAGGTGCCCGAATCATCGCCGACAATCCAAATTTCCCGGGTTTGAGGTGAAAATTGGCGGATCAGTTCAATATTGGGTTCGATCTCTTTATTTTCGAAAATCCCGGTGTATTGGGATTTATCAAGTGTGTCTGCCAAAGTAAGATTATTAACCCCGGAAAAAAACAGAGGAGTTTCCCGGAAAAGATTTTTTTTGTGTTTAACAAAAAATTGGAGTGCGTTATCATCGCTAACGTAAATGATATCCGGAGTATACCCCTCATATTTTGTTTGGAGGTAACGGAGAAAAAACTCCTGATATTCATCCGTGAATTTTAGCCGCTTCGTATCGAGGTACTCAACCGAAATGGTTAAAGGAACATTCATTTCCGTTTTGAGTGTTCGGATAAAGGCATCGTTTTGCGATTTTGTCCACCCGTATTCCTGAGAATAAGAGTGGAGTATGAAAATCTTTTTTTTGATGTGCTCTTGGGCTTCAGAATAAACGGCCAAGATTAGTAAAAGAAGCCCAAATATCTTCATCATCCGTTGATACCTGCCTGCACTACAAAATTGTTTGAATATTATAGCGTATCCCTATCAAAAACAGTTATAAACAAACAATCCTTCGGACCGGTTTGCATACATGAAAAAGGTGTTAGTTAGTCTACTTCTGATAAAATTACAAAAAAGTTTTAGGAAAATTTATGCTTCGTTTTGCCCCAAGCCCTACCGGAGATATGCATATCGGCAATCTCCGTGTGGCTATCTTTAATTATATATCCTCTATTCAACGTGAAGAGCCTTTGCTTATCCGTATCGAAGATACCGACAAAGAGCGAAATATCCCCGGAAAGGAGAAAGAAATATTTGAAATTCTTGCCCTTTTTGGTATTCACTATCAAGAAGAGCAGTTCCAAAGCAATAATCTTCGCTTCCACCGGGCCATGGCGATTCAATTATTGCAAGACAAAAAGGCATTTAACTGTTTTTGTACTCCGGAGAGCCTTGATGCTAAAAAGGGAGCTTCCAAAGAGGCCAAAGTGGCTTACCGCTATGACGGAACGTGTGCGAACCTCCCGGCGGAGGCAGTTATCGATAACCCGAATCCTTTTACCATCCGTTTGAAAAAGCCGAAGCATCCGATTACCGTAACCGATTTGATTAAAGGGGAGAGCACATTCGCACCGGAGGATATCGACAGCTTTATTTTAATGCGTGCGGATAAATACCCGACCTATAATTTTGCCTGCGCTGTAGATGATATGATAGCGGATATCTCCCTGATTATCCGGGGTGAAGATCACCTGAGCAATACCCCTAAGCAAATTGCCATCCACGAAGCGTTGGGGTATACCAAAAAAGTCGAATATGCCCATCTTCCGATTATCCTCAACAATGAGGGGAAAAAGATGTCAAAACGGGATAATGGTTCCAGTGTAAAATGGCTTCTAGAAGAGGGATTTTTACCGGATGCGATTACCAACTACTTGATTATGATGGGGAATAAAACACCGACCGAAATTTTTTCGCTCAAAGAAGCAGTTAAATGGTTTGATCTTAAAACGCTATCCAAAGCCCCTGCCCGCTTCGATCTCGATAAACTTAAATTTATCAATCGTGAGCATCTCAAAGGGTTAGATCCCAAAGAGCTTTCCCGCTACGTAGGGTTTGCGGATGAAGAGATCGGTCAGCTGGCTAAAATATTTTTAGAAGAGGCCAGTACTCTCAAAGAGCTTCGTGCGAAAGTCGGAGCGGTTTTTGCACCGAAATCGGTTCCAGAAGAGTATCTGGAAGGATTCAACCTTTTACGCGATTTGACCCGTAAGGCTCCCCATTTCGATGATTATGAAGCGTATAAAAACTATCTGATCCAACATAGCGGTTTGAAAGAGAAGAATCTCTTTAAGCCGCTTCGTCTTCTCCTTAGCGGTGCAGAACACGGTCCTGAACTCAGTGATTTGTACGGTGCCCTTAAAAACTATCTTAAAGAGGTGGCAAAATGATGAATGGTATTGTTGTGGGGTTGGGTGGAATCGTTCACTCACTTATCACGGTTTATATTTGGGTGCTTATTATCGGCGCCCTGCTCTCATGGGTTCGCCCCGATCCGTATAATCCGATTGTACAGATTATTAATCGTCTTACCGAACCCGCTTACCGTGCGGTTCGCAAAGTAATGCCGACCGTATTTAACGGCCTTGATCTGGCACCTCTTATCCTCGTTATTTTATTGCAAGTCGCCGATGTTATTTTAGTTAATCTCATCAATGCGATGGTTCTGGCGTGAAATATTCACTCCCGCTTTTGCTCTTTCTTCTCACCGATATGTGGGGAATGTCGATAGAGGAGATTAACAGCAAACCGGCTTCACGTGAAAAAAATTTCATGATTTGGCAATATCTTCGACAAGATATCAATGCAACACAAGCTTCTGAAGCTTTTTATCAACTTGAAAATGTCAACGAGCGCTTTTTATTCGACTATGCAAAAAAAACCGACGAGCCGGAAATTCGCTATACGGCGGAGTGTCTGCAAAAACCTGCATCGGAACTCATCAATATTTCCGAAGACGATTGTTTGTATCTGGCTCTTACACCACTCAAAGCGCAGTGTCTGCAAAGTTATGAACGGGAACAGATAGCCACCCGTTTGGGAGATCAGTTTGGGAATGTTGAATGGCTCCGAACCATGAATCAGGAGAATTTTTTCTCCCTTTACAGTGATTTAACCCCTTCCCTAAGACTTTTTCTCATTTCCGGAGGGCAATACCGCCAGGAACATTACAACCATTTTGTAGAGGCTGAAACCCTGAACGAACTCTCGACACTCAAAGGGTTTAACAAACTGGTTTATATCACGGTAACCGACCCCAAGATGGGAAATCTTCAAGAGTCTCTGAGCCAAATAGGGGGTGGATCATACGATTCGCAAACCCATTTTTATCTTGGCATCAATGCACTGAAATACCACCGAAACGACAATGCCCTGTTCCATTTCAAAGAGGGCAAACGGCTTGCCGCATCTTTGATGGAGCAAGATAAAAATAGATTTTGGATTTACCGTATTACCCAAGATCAAACGGTTCTAAACGAATTGGCGCAGAGTCTTGATATTAACATGTATACGCTCTGGGCCAAAGAGGTGTTGGGTATGGAGACGGAAAATTATTTCACCACTTTGCCCACAACCCGTAAAGGGGGATTTAAAGGGGATGATCCGTTTGTATGGAATCAACTGCACAAAGAAGTTGTCAAAACCACAGCCGAAGATCTATATAAAATCATTGATCAATACGACGGTGAGGATTCATTGGCCGTTCAAGCGTATATTATAGAACGTGCCTATACCCCTTACATCCACAATTTTACGATGCCTTATGATCAGTATATGATCGGTGTCAGTACCGATCAAAAAGCCATGCTTTACGCACTTATGCGGCAGGAAACACGGATGATACCCGGACTTATTTCGCCATCATTTGCTTTGGGACTTATGCAGATCATGCCGTTTAACGTCGATACTATTTCCAAAATCAATTCCCTGAAAATACAATCGTATGACGATATGTTCAATCCGCAATTTAATATCGCCTACTCTATCGAGCATATGAAGCATATTGAACGGACCCTTTTTAATCCGGTGCTGATGGCCTATGCGTATAACGGAGGACTCGGATTTACCAAACGTCTTCTTATGAGCGGAGAATATTTCAATGCCGGAGAACATGAGCCTTTTATGAGTATGGAGCTCATCGGAAATGCGGAAAGCCGTGAATATGGCAAAAAAGTGCTTGCCAATTATGTCATTTATAAGAAGATTCTAGGGGAAAATGTCTCCATCTCCTCTATTTTTGATAGGTTAACTCAACCGACCCAGTCTGATTATTTTCGAGCCGAAGCACTAGCGCAGACTCCGGTGCAGCGTTAAAGCGGATAAGATAGTAGCGATTCCAGCTGTTTCGAATCGGCATGAAATTACGGCGGACATCATGTTCGCTTAAAATTTCGCTGGAGGTCATGGATCTGCCGTTTAGTTTGACCGTATAGCCGTTTGACTCAAGTTCCCTTTTTTTATTGGTGCGGTCATCTTTTTCATAATAGACCGAAATAATAAAATACTCTCCGTCTTTATAGGTTTGAGGATCGATTTTATTGAGATAAACCGATGAAAAGATGGCTTTGGTTTCTAAAGAGAGAAGTATGGTACCGCTGCGCAGTTGTTCAACCGAACGTTCATGTGCTTCATCGATCTTGAAAAGATCGAATGCCCCTTTTTGTGAGCACCCGCTCAACGATAATAGAACGGACAAAGCTATCCACGAAAATCTCATATAAATCCTTCTAACGCTTTCTTTTCACTATCTTAACAAATTTTGCCTAAACCTTAAACGTTTTGAATGATATAATATCTCCAAAGTGCTCTTAAAAGGGGAAAATATGGAAGCTTCATTGTATCCGGCTATTGCACGGGGAGCCATCAAAGCGCATTTTATGGGTAAAAGGGTCGATAGTTCCGATCTGGTATCTGAATATCCCACTCTTAATCAGCCCGGTGCCACCTTCGTCACCTTAACCAAAAACGGTCAGTTGCGCGGGTGTATCGGTTCCTTGGTAGCGCATCGTCCCCTGATCGATGATTTGATTTCCAATGCAGGTTCTGCTGCATTCCGCGATCCGAGATTTCCCCCTTTGAGTGAAAACGAAATGGAATCCATCCGCGTTGAAGTGTCGATTCTGACGGAACCGCATAAAGTGGAATACACGGATCCCTCCGCATTGGCGCAAATGATACGTCCGGGAATCGACGGGGTAATTCTCCGCCTAGGAAATGCCCAGGCTACTTTTTTGCCACAAGTGTGGGATGAACTACGCGAATTTGATACATTTTTTGCCCATTTGGGAATGAAAGCCGGTATCGGGAGTGATCCTCTATCCCACCATCCCGAAATTTATCTCTATCAAGTCAAAAAATACAAAGAGGGTTGAAATGGACTATTTTATCCCGAAAGAGGATCGGATCGTTTGCCAGCTATGCCGTCATTACTGTACCCTCTCGGAGGGGCAAATCGGAATGTGCCATGTTGAACAGAATGTTGGCGGCAAACTCGAATGTCTGGTCTATGCCCACCCCTCAGCCGTCCATATCGATCCTATCGAAAAAAAGCCTTTATTCCATTTTCTCCCTCAGAGCAGCAGTTTCTCGATCGGGACGGTGGGATGCAATCTGCGTTGTCCTTTTTGTCAAAATTGGCAGATTTCCCAAAACAGCGTAATCGATACCTCAATCACCCTCATGCCCCATGAAGCTGCTCAGATTGCCAAAGAACGGGGATGTGCTTCTATCAGTTATACCTACAATGAACCTACCGTCTGGTACCCCTACGCTAAAGAGATCGGGATAGCAGGGAAAAAACTGGGTTTGCGGAATGTTTTCGTCTCCAGCGGCTTCGAATCGCCCGAAGTAAGCGAAGATTTGGCTTCCTGGCTCGATGCAACCAATATCGATCTTAAAAGTTTCAATGCCGAATACTACAAAAAAACGCTCAAAGCAACCCTAGAGGGGGTTCAGGAAACGCTTAAAACGATGGTCCGGTTGGGTATATGGGTCGAGGTAACCACACTGATCGTCCCCGGACACAACGACAGCGAGGATGAACTCCGTGCCATCGCCGAATTTATCGCTACAGAGCTTGGTTTGCATGTTCCGTGGCATATCAGCGCTTTCCATCCCGACTATAAAATGACCGATACATCGGCTACATCCATCGAAACGATGCATCGTGCCTACCGTTTCGGAAAAGAAGCGGGATTGTATTATGTCTATTTGGGCAACGTTCCGTTGCCGAGTGAAACACGCTGTCCTGAATGCGATACACAGCTTATCGTCCGCCACGGTTATCGTACCGTCTTATTTACGATCCATGATGGGCATTGCCCTAAATGTAACCGAACAATCGAAGGAGTATGGAAATGAAACAGCGTATGATGAGTGTAGCCGGAAGTTTTTATCCCAATGAACCGCATGCGATCGAAGAGATGATAGCCCATTTCAATTCGATTCTGGATGCTCATCCCGAATTAGCCGATCGTTTTGATTCGCTTCGCGGTAGAGCGGTGATTGTTCCGCATGCCGGATGGGTATATTCCGGATTTACGGCGAATATCGCTTATCGGATACTCAAGCACAACGCCCCTAAAACAGTCGTGGTCATCGGCCCTTCGCACCGTGTCGGTTTCGACGGAATCAGTATAGCCGATGTAGAGAGCTACCAAACTCCGCTCGGAAACTTGGATATTGATCAAGAAACGGTTAGAAATCTTAGGGAACGTTTTTCACTCCACTACCATCCTGATGGTCATCATGAACACAGTACCGAAGTGCAAATGCCTTTTCTCAAGTATTATCTCCCCGAGACCCGAGTCGTTGAGCTGGTGTATGCATATGCCGATTCATCGATGGTCGCACCGATAATCGATTCGGTGTTGAATGATCCCGATGCGGCTGTGGTCATCAGTACCGATTTAAGCCATTTTTATACCTTAGAGGAGGCAAAGCGGCTTGATTCCATCTGTCTGGAGGCCATTCGTGACACCAGCATAGCGCGTTTGTATCAAGGATGCGAAGCCTGTGGAATGATAGGTGTAGAGGCGATGATTGACGTCGCCCGCAAAAGAGATATGCACTCGACTTTGCTCGACTATCGCACCAGTGCCGATGCCAGTCATGATACGTCGCGCGTTGTCGGCTATACGAGTGCATTGTTCCATTTTCCTATTTAGGATATTATTATATAAATTTATAGTCCGTGCAGTAAAGGCGTCATCATAATATGCAACCCGAAATTTTTCTTGGCCGTCAACCGATATTTACCGATCAGGGGAAATGTTTTGGGTATGAACTGCTGCATCGGAATAAAGATCAGAATTCGGCCGTCATCGATGATGACGCAAAAGCGACGGCAAGGGTTATAATCAATACGGTCCACAATATCGGTTACAGCTCGATTATCGCCGATAAAATAGGATTCATCAATGTCGATGATCATACCCTTTTGGGGGACGCCCTCTTTTCCCTTCCGAAAGATAAGTTTATTTTTGAGATTTTGGAATACACGAAAATGTCGGTGGCCATTGTCGAGCGGATACAATATCTCTATGAGCAGGGATATCGCTTTGCCATTGACGACTTTTGCTGTAGAAGTGCCAATATTGAATATTTTAAATTACTTTTCCCCTATATAGACATTATTAAAATTGATCTTCTCATGACGCATGAAGTTTCCATCGAAGCGATGATGGATAAATTTCGTCCCTACGGCATGAAACTTTTGGCGGAAAAAGTGGAAAATATGGAGATTTTTGAGCGATGTAAAAAAGCCGGTTTCAGCTATTTTCAGGGGTACTTTTTTGAAAAGCCGACCATCATCAGCGGTAAAAAAATCGAACCCTCCATGATGAACGTCATCGATCTCATTAATACTTTTTACATCACTTCCGACATTGACGTGATTACCGAAAAATTTTCGAGATATCCGGAACTTACCTTCAATTTGCTCCGCTACATTAATTCAGCCGCGTTTAGTTTTCACAGTAAAATTTCCAGCATAAAACAAATTTTGACCCTATTGGGCCCTTCTCGTCTACGTTCGTGGCTTGGGCTGTTTTTATATGCGGGAACCAAGGAACACCTTTTTCAGGAGGCTATTCTTGAAGCGGCTATGTTTAGGGGAAAAATGATGCAGGATCTGGTACAAGCCTGTAATAAGGGGGAATTGGCGGATGAAGCTTTCTTGATCGGAAGCCTCTCCTTGATTGATACGTATATGCAGGTGGAAATGGGGTCAATCCTCGAAAATATCCACCTGGGCACCTCCATCAAAAATGCCCTCCTTAATCGTGAGGGGTATCTCGGAAAATTGCTCAGTGTCGTCGAGAAGCTGGAAACAACCGAAAATATCCATAGTATCATCGATTATCTTGCCCCTAAAGTACGCCTGACCCCCAACGATTTATACCGGATTTATCTCGATGCCAACGCCTATGTGCTTGAAGCCAAATAATCCAGTACCAATTCGATATACGGGTTTTATTTTTCATCTCTCTGGAAGCCATTCGTGACACCAACTCATGTGGGAAATTGAATTAGATAATTCCTTATTCCGATAAATGTCGTTTGATATTTGTCGGCATCCGATAGCTTTTTGGATCAGCAAGATCGGTAAACGCAAATTGAAGTCCAACTGTCAGAGTATGCTCATTCCGTGAGATGTAATCAGCGTAAGCGGCAACAAAATAGCCATATACCAGAGAGTAATAATTAATGATATTGTTTTTTGTATGATCGTATTGATAGCCGAAAAAGAGATTATTTTGAGGATAATATCCGATACCAGGCATATAGCGATTTACGTCTTTACCGATTTCATAGTAAATTCGGCCAGCATTTAAAGAAGTATCCAAAGTACCTGCAGGTGTCTCAAATCTTTTTTTCACTTGTCCGTTTAGATAGTGAACTCTTTGATCCGGGATCGATGCATTC
>JAQULP010000027.1 GCA_028718525.1 Sulfuricurvum sp.
TGGTATCGTTGTACCATGGTCAATTGGTTGTAACTCATGAAAGTCCCTTTATCTCTGGTCGGATAAAATCGACTCTAATCTACAACCTCTTGATCAACCCTGTTGCACTTTAAATTTGAATTGGCGCATCCATTTAAGTTATCGTGAATTACAATATCCTAATACGCACACCATTGGATCGGATACACGCAATAGTACATGAACATTTTTTTATCCCTTTTTTTACTCTTGGCAGTATCTCTTAATACCTATGCAGCTGAGCCCGACAAAGTCCGCATTGCCCTAAAATGGTTTTATCAATACCAATTTGCCGGCATAGTTATGGCCAAAGAGAAAGGGATCTACAAAAGATACGGCCTTGACGTCGATATCATCGAACGTGATCCCAAGAAAAACAATGTCTTGCAAGTCGCCAAAGGGGAAGCCGAATACGGGATTGCGGATTCCAGTATTTTGTTGTACCGATCACAAGGGTATCCCCTTCGGGTAATCGCCTCTATTTTCCAGCATAACCCCCTCGTTTTACTCACGCGCAGGGATTCCGGCATTCTAAGCCCCTACGATCTCAAAGGCAAAATTGTTGCGTATCAAAGCGGATTGGATGATGCCGCCATCACGGCAATGCTAAGCTACGCGGGGTTAAAAGCGGATGATTATATCCACGTCCCTCACGATTTCGCCCATAAAAAACTCATCAGCGGCGAGGTGGATGCAATCGAATCCTACATTACCAATGAGCCGTTCAAATACAGGAAAAAGGGTTACGACGTCAATATCCTCAATCCGATGAGCTACGGCATCGACCTTTACGGTGACAACATCATTACTACCGATGAAGAGATAAACAACCATCCGGATCGGGTGAAACGTTTTATCCATGCAACCATCGAGGGGTGGAAATACGCTTTTGCCCATACGGAAGAAGCTATAGCCGCCATCAAAAAACTCAACCCCTCCCTCGACATCGATTCGCTCCGGTACGAAGCGGAGATGACCGAACAACTTGTCATGCCGACAGTCATCCCCATCGGAACAACCAATCAGGAACGTTTCGAGCTCATTTCCAACCTCTATTTGTCGTTAGGAATGGCAAACGCAGCCGATTTGAAAGGGGCACTCAAAGAACTCATCTATAATCCGGATGAAAAAGCCAATAACTATCAGGAGTATATTTACCCCCTCTTTGGGGGAATCGCTTTTTTAAGTGTGATAGCCCTGCTTTTATATCTTAATAATAAGCGTCTCCATTTTCTTGTCCAAAAACAGACCAAAGAGCTCCAAAAGTTTGCCGAACATTTTCAACGGATGATGGAAGTTCAGCAAAATATCATCCTACTGACGAGTCCTACCCATCCGCTTTATGCCAATGCCGCTTTTTTTGAGTTTACCGGTTTTCGTTCGATGGACGATTTTTTCAATCTGCATGAATCGGTGGAAGAACTCTTTATCCCTATGGATTTGTATTTCCATGCCGGCAAAGTTAACCCCGGTGAAAACTGGATTCTTGCCCTCGCCGCCCTCTCGGATAATAAACGGATTGTCTCCATGCTGGACCGCCACCAGATTCCCCATGCGTTTGCGATATCGCTCACCGCTTTTGATACCCAAAGCTATATCCTCAGTTTCAGCGATATCAGTTCAACCATGCAGGATGTTATCCAGCTCGGCAAAAAAGCGGCACACGACCCTTTAACCGGGGCCTTCAATCGCTCGTTTATGGAGAGTAATTGGAACCGGATTGTTCAGACATCCGCTCATCCCGATCAGGTCTTATCGCTTATGCTTCTGGACATTGACCATTTTAAAAAAGTCAATGACACCTATGGGCATAATCGGGGGGATGCCGTTTTAAAAACGTTTGTTACCGCATTGAGCCAATCAATCCGCAATGAGGATGTCCTCATTCGGTGGGGAGGAGAAGAGTTTATCCTTCTTTTAAAGGTTACTTCTGAAGAACACGCGTTGAAGATTGCCGAAACCCTCCGTGAAAAGGTTGCCGATACCTATTTTGAAGAGGTAGGGCACATAACCTGCAGTATTGGGGTAACGTACTACCAAAAAGAAGCTTCCCTGTCACAGACGGTTCAAAATGCCGATGCCGCCCTCTATCAAGCCAAAGCCGACGGCCGGAATCGGGTGAGGGTCCACGCATCGGTATGACCCCTTAACGGCATATCACTTTTGCGTCAAGCAATGCCTCCTCTTTTCTTGCGTAAACGCATTGCTGTTTCGTCATTACCGTAGCGCTAAAACGGGTTTGCCATAAAAGGCTCTTTGCCAATTTGGCTGTCGATAGATTATTCCGGATAAACTTGGCATCCCCCAGCTCCGCATCGGTAAAATCGGTTTTTACCGTTTGGGCATCCGTAAAATCGGCTTTCCAGCTTTTCGTCCCCCGAAAATCGGCAAAATTCAGGTTGCTGTGTTCCAGATGCACCCCTTTAAAATTAGCTCCGCGTGCCTGGATCGATGAAAGGTCCGAGCGCATCATCGTCCCTTTCCAAAAAAGTGTCCCCCGGGCGTTAACGCCGCTTAGGTTGCAGTCATTGAAATCGGCCATTTCAAAAATACTTTCGCGCATATCGGCACCGCTGAGATCGCTTCCGTGAAAATCGGCCCCGCTGAAATCGCTATTGCTGAGATTCGCTCCGCGCAAATCACACCCGATACACTCTTTTTCCTCCATCGCTTTTTTCAAATGGGTCGGATCGTATGCGCTTAATGCTATCCAGCCCATAAGCATAGCCGCCAAGACCGCTTTCATTGGAGCCCTCGGATACGGTGCAATTCGCTTAGAAACGGTTGGGGCCGTTTGCTTCCGACTATCGTCTCTTTTTTTCTGCCGGTTTTATCGATAAAGAACATCGTTGGGATCCCGAAAAAATCGTATCCTTCCGGAAGTTTGCTTTTGTGTACATTCTTTTCAATGATGACAAAATGGCGATATAAATACGCCTCTACCCCTTTTTCATGAAAAACTTTTTGTTTCATATAGGCACATTCAGGACACTCATCCGTCGTATAGAGCATCAGCACGAGCTTAGTGTCGCTCCCCATAGAAGCTACCGCCGTTTTGAACTGCTCATCCTCTTGGATGACACCCCCAAAAAGGCTCAATACCGTTAGGCACGCTATCGCAATGAATTTAACCATTTCAATCCTCTTTAAAATAGATAATCGGCAATTATACGTATATTGGTTTCATCGTAGGCATTCGCTTGATAGAGTGCGGTGCTTCCCGTGATGTAATCGATCCGCGAAAGCCGTGTCCGCAGACGAAACGCTTTGTCCGGCTGATACGTCGCATCCATATTATACTCGTTTGAATCCGGACGTTTGTTTTGCGTCAGCGATGCCGCATCAGCTTGGCGTGCGTCACTCTGGTCGATATGCATGTATTTTGCCGCAATTTCAAAACGCTCTGAAGCACGGTAGCCCAGTACGGTTCCGTACGCTTTTGCCCCCGCATTTTCACTCTCTCCGTCTATCTGGAGATCGGTATAGGTGATAAATCCGCCCCAACCCATTTTTTCATAGCGCCCTCCCGTCCCCAGGAGACTTTGATTACCGATTTGAGTCCCCAAAAAGCTCATGTAATACGCCCCCCCGGTAACGGTAGCTTTGATCCCCAGTAAATAGGTGTCGATCACACCGGCCGCAGCCGTACCGGTACTCCGTTCACTCAGATACTGTATCGCACAAGACAGCGTTGTCCCGTCGCTTGATTGATACAGAGCCTGGTCCGTCATTTGAAGATACGGAGCATTCATAATATCGTCCACATAGGTATCATACACCTCAATTTTCAATGCTGGATAAGGGGTATAGAGAGCACCCGCGATGAGAATATTGCGATCGATCCCGTACGTATATGTCGGTGAACGGAACGTATCGTCGGCTTTGTATTTCCAGCCCGTTATGTACGCACCTTTAAACTGGATATTCGGCAATGAGCGGTTTTCGATACTTAACGCTTCAAAGCTGTTGGGGAGCATCCGATTGTAATAGTCGTTTGCCAGGGGGAGGTCAAGCCGCTGTCGCCCTATTTTGAGCGATGTAGCTTCGCTCCGATATTGCAGGTACGCCTCCCCCAGAGCATGGATCGAGCTGCCGTCCGGATTGAGATTTTGGGTCTGTCCGGAATAGGGCATGCGGGTGAGGGGGACAATGCCGTTGCTTAAAAAAACGGAAACCCCGCCGCTCACTCCCGCATACGCGGATGTCTCATAGCCGAGGATCCCTCCGAGGGTTAAAGCGGTACGGTCACTTCGCAGTTCCCGCTCTCCTTCAAACCAGAAAGCACGCAACTGCCCCTTTAGTTTAGTGTTTTGAAATATACCCCCACTCATTTGCGCGTTGCAGGAGACCGTGGATATCAAAAAGAGCACAAGGGGATACAGCCATCTATTATTGACTGTTTCTCCGGCGTTATTGAATCGGTATATAGGCATAATGGTCGTTTTGTTTATCAATCAACCCGATAGTGGAATTCGGAGTCAATTTCACAAAATCATACACATTGCTTTTGTCGATCCCCAGTTTTTTCATCGTCGCTTCGCACATCAAAAATTCCACCTCATACGTATGTGCCAAAGCCGCAATCCGTTTAGCGAGTTCATCATGGACGGCTAAGAGTTTTTGATCTTTGTTAAACGGGGAGTGTTTCAGATCTTTTACAAAAAATTTATACGCCTTGCCGTGAATCACTACCGCAACTTCAAGCTTCTCAAGTTTCCCCTCATAATAGCTTTTATGATAAGCAATCCCTTGAAGCACTTTTTTTTCAAACGTTTCAATATCTCCGGTAGTTAAGTCAAAGGCGACCTGTTTAACCCCTTCTTCTGCCCATAAGGAGCCTGCCAATGCGAGAATAAGCAACCACTTTTTCATGATGAATCCTTCTTGTTTAAACCTCGTATCATTCTAACCGATCTGTGTAAAAAATAGATAAATTTTCATATTCGGCGAATATCGAAGTATCCCCTATTTTTACACGTTAAATCCGATAAATATGGGTTCCTGTTGGGTTGAAAAGGGATATCCGTTTCCCGCGTACAAAAAATTAGCGTATAATTAGCCCTAACTAGAAAGATTTGAAATTTTGAGGAGATACGATGACCACTATCAAACATAAATCATCCTCCTTTATTCTTGTCTATTTCATGATTATAACCCTCATCGGTATCCTTCTGTACGACCGGTATCAATCCCTTACCCAAAACTATATTCAGCAGCGGGTTGCCGCGTTTGACCTCCAAACCGACAACTTTCAACTCATGCAAAATAAAATTATCGATAATTTCTACCATCTTTTTTTTGATTCGCCTCAAATAGCGATTATTTTGGAAGATGCCGTCCATAGTGACCCCTACAAACAGGCCATACTGCGCCGCGAACTTTTTATGCGGACCGAAGAGGCGTTTGAAGCGTTAAAAGATTTCAACGTTCAGCTCCTCTTTTTTCAACTTCCCCAATCCGTTGCATTTTTACGATTGCATGAACCCGATAAATACGGAGATTCCTTGGCCAATGCACGACCGGGGGTCAACCTTGTCCAAAAAGAGAAAAAAAAGATCGCCGTATTCGAAACCGGCAAATTGTATGACGCTTTTCGAATCCTCTATCCTATCTTTCATCATCAAAAATTTGTCGGAAGCGTCGAAATTGCCTACCCGTTTTCCGCACTCAAAAAGCAGCTCTCCATCCAAAATAAAGCAGCCTACACCTTTATCATCCCCAAAACGCTCCAGCAACACAAATCTTCCCCGGATGTCATTGCCCGGCATTTCCGGACAAGCCCCCTCAGCCCCGATTATTTAGAAGAGAGCTCATGCTTACTGGAACAAGAGGCGCAGGGATTTAAACCGGATGAGCTGAAACGTCTGATCGAACGCAATCGAATCGTCATTGCCAAAGCCCTTTCCCAAAAAAAACTTCAGGGTATCCGGCTCTATAATGAAGGGGATAATGCCCTCTTAATCCTCAAACCGGTGAATGAACTGGGGGGGAGTCATGCCGCCTATATGGTTGAGATTACCAATAACCACCCGTTTTTCAATGAACAATGGAATCAATTTATCGGGATCTTTTTGGGAATCTCCGTACTGATCGGCGGGTTAATGATCTTTATTTTCCAATATTACCGTTCCATCATGATTCTGCAGCAGTATAAAGAGGCAATCGACAGCAGTCTCATCGTCTCAAAAACCGACCGGAACGGTGTTATTACCTACGCGAATCACCTTTTTGAAAAAATCAGCGGTTATCGCGCGGAAGAGTTAATCGGAGAGCCGCACAACATCGTCCGCCATCCCGATACCCCATCATCGCTCTTCAAAGAGATGTGGGAGACGATCAAAAAGAAGAAAACGTGGCAGGGCTTGATCCATAACCGTACGAAAGAGGGACAATCGTATTACGTAAACAGCACCATCCGGCCGATTCTCGATGAAAACGGCGAAATTATCGAATATATGGGCCTTCGCGAAGACGTAACCCCATTGATTGAAACGGCCAATAGAGAAGAAGCGCTGCGGATCAAAGCCGAACGTGCCGAAGCGGCGAAAATGGAGTTCCTGGCCAATATGAGCCATGAAATCAGGACACCGCTCAACGGCATTATGGGATTTGCCAAACTCTTAAGCGATGCGGATCTTTCCAAAGAGCACCACCGTCACGCCGTCATCATCAATGAACAAAGCAAGACGCTGCTGGGGATCATCAATGATATTTTAGATTTTTCGAAAATCGAAAGCGGCAATCTGCTTCTCGAAAAGCATCTCATCAACCCATTTGTGGAATTTGAACACGCCTTTGCCCTGTTTAGTTCGATTGCCCACGAAAAAGGGATCAACTACTCGGTGATTATCGACAACGATGTAAGTGAAAGTATCGGTATCGACTCCTTACGACTGAAACAGGTTATGTCGAACCTGATCTCCAATGCCCTCAAATTTACCCCGGAAGGGGGAAAAGTAGAGGTGCGGATTGAGCCGGTTTACCCTACCGAAGGGCTAAAACGGCTCCGGTTCAGTGTTTCCGATACCGGTATCGGGATCGCACCGGAAAAGTTGTCCACCATTTTTTCCCCTTTCACTCAAGAGGATGCCTCAACAACCCGCCGATTCGGGGGGACAGGATTGGGCTTATCCATCAGTTCCAAGCTTGTTGAACTGTTCGGATCCCATTTACATGTTGAAAGTACCAAAGGAAAGGGGAGCCGATTCTGGTTCGAAACGGAGATCATGGAGTGTGAGAACCCCTCCCTTCTATCGATAAAATTTGATGACAGAAAAGTTGGATTGATCCGTTCGCAAAGTCCTTATTATCTCCATGTCAGACAACAGCTTGAAAGTTTTCACGTCCCCTTTCAGGAATACGACGAATTCTTTATCTCAACCTTTGAAGCGGAAGAAAAAAGATTCGACCTGATCATTGTCTTTGACGAATCACTCCTTACCCAATCGCTATTAGGGAAATCGAGCTATTTTCAGCACATTATTTTTATCGGTACAACCGATCAAAGCTATCCCGAAACGGTGATCACCATCCACGATTACGCCAGCTGCCCTTCACGTCTTTATAATGCTCTTTTACAAATCAATATTACCGGCATCCAGAATCACTTGCCTGCCGATGAGCCAAAAAGATGGTCGGGACGTAAAGTGCTGGTCGCCGATGATTACGAAGTAAACCGTATGCTGATAGAATTACTTCTGGGACTGCACGGTATCGTCCCAGATTTTGCTCTAAACGGCCAGGAAGCCTATGAGAAAACCGCCCTAAAAACGTACGATCTGGTGCTGATGGATATTAATATGCCGGTCATGGACGGTATTGAAGCTACCCATCGTATTCGTGCGGAGCAACCGGAACTTCCGATAGTGGCCCTTACCGCCAATGCCCTCCCCGGAGACAGAGAACGGTTTATCCATGAGGGGATGAGTGATTATCTGACCAAACCGATCAACTCCGATGCCCTTGAATCGGTTTTATCCGCTTTTCTAGGAGATCCCTCTGTACCCGGTGATCCGATCCCTTCGCAACCTTCAGCCCAAAACGATCAGGAAGATATCTATGCCAACGTACGAAACGCGCTGGGGCTCACGGATACCATACTAACAAGGCTCTTCACCCTCTTTTTTGATTCCATCCCCGAGCGCCTTAGCCTATTGGAATCCGCTATTGCCTCCAATGATATCAAGTCAATTGAAAACGAAGCCCATACGATCAAAGGTTCCGCCTCTAACCTTTGCCTGAATGAAATTACGGCAGCGGCCAAGCAAATAGAAGATCATGCGCATCATGGGGATGCGATCGATTACCTTCCCCTTTTTAATCACCTTCAAACCCATTTTCTCCGTATTAAAGCTATCCACCAAACTAAAAAGTGACCTTTTCTCGGTTCTGGATAAGGGGAAACATCCCTTTTTAATCCCCTCTTGACGTGATCTAGGATAAAGTATTATCCACTATAAAAGGGGATAAGATGACCATACTGCTTGTAGACGACAGCAGAGTTATACGGATGATGCTCAAAGAGATGCTGGTACGGAATTTAGGGTCAAAAACCACCATCCTCGAAGCGGAAAACGGCCGAGTCGCTTTGAACCAACTCAAACAAAACCCTATTGATGTCATTTTTCTGGATTGGAATATGCCCATCATGGGCGGTGAAGAGTTTATCGATATCGTTCGAGCCTCCCCCCATTATCGAAAAATCCGGATTATCATGGCAACGACGGAGGGGGGGAAAGAGGACGTAGTGAAAATGATCAAAAAAGGGGTAAACGGCTATCTCCTCAAACCGTTTAAAGAGACCGAAGTTTTAAAAACCTTTTTAAAAGTTACCGCTCGTTGAACGACGAAGAGACTACAATGAAATCCCGCTATACCTCAGCACCTATCCCCCTGAAAGAGCTGTTCAAATGGCAGTTATCCAAGCTGGTTCATAAAGAGAATATCCCCTTTACGCCGTTAACGGTCCTTTCACAAAACGATCTTCCACAAGGGGAATATGCCCTTTGGTTAGGACATGCGAGTCTCTGGCTCGGTATCGGGGGGAAAACCGTTGCCATCGATCCGGTATTAGGCGATATCCCTTTTTACCCGCGCCATACCCCCTTGCCGATCCCTTCGAAACAATTGTATGCGGATATCGTCCTGATCACCCATGCCCACTACGATCACTACGATGCACCTTCACTCATCACCCTTCTTCGAAACAATCCCGAAACCATACTCGTCGTACCTTCGGGATTTTGGCGCTATGTAAAGGGAAAAATTCCCCGGGAGCGGTGTTTTGAACTCGAATGGTGGGAATCGGTCATGATTGATGGGCTTTTTATCACCCTGGTCCCCGCTAAACATTGGAGCAAACGGACCCCTTTTGATACCAATAAAGCGCTTTGGGGCGGTTTTGTCCTCCAGAATCAGGAACATACCCTCTACCATAGCGGAGACAGTGCGATGGGGGAACATTTTCGGGAAATCGGAGAAAAATTCGATATCGACGAAGCTTTTTTACCGATCGGTGCCTACCGCCCCGAAGTCATTATGAAGCCTAATCATATCAATCCGCCAGAGGCCCTTCACGCTGCCGAAATGCTGGGGGCAAAGACTCTGATTCCCATCCACTACGGGACATTCAAACTCTCAGACGAACCGATGGATGAGCCGTTGGCGTGGTATGAAAAACGGGCCGCATCGAGCGAACATCCGTTTCAATCACGGATATTGCGCATAGGGGAAATTTACCGTTTTGCTTCAACCAGCGATCGCAACTCCTCGACTCCGGAAACATAACGGATCCCCGTAATCGTTTTGTTTTGTACGCTCAGTACCGTGATCTTCTCCTCTTGGGCCGGAAATTTCAGTCCCAACTCCTCATCCTCGATCAACACGACCGGATAGGTATATTTTTGCATTTTCGGTAACGCAAACGCTGTTGCAATAAACCGGGGCATTTGCGAAATGTCGGCAATCACCACCGCGTTATTGTTCGCGAGATACCCTTTCTCCTGCTGGGACAAATAGGTATTAAGAAGTGCCGAAGTCCCTTTTTCAAAGACCATGATATAGGTTCGAACCGAAGGGTCTATTTTCTGAACCTGAGAAAACTGATCTTTAAGAAGCGGCAAAGCGACCGTATCACCCACTTTGTACGGAGCCGCCCACATACTCGCTGCCAATAGAAACGGTATAAAAATCGTTCGCATATCACCCCTTTGTGTTAGTGTACCCTATCTTGTGTAAACCGATTTCTAGAAGAAAACGGGTAGAAGAGGAACAAGGTCCCGAATCTTCCCCTATTTGTGACGGATATTGGTAATCAACTCTTTAATCGCATCGTGATCCGTCAGACTCAAAACAAACTGCCCGTCCATCACTTTGTCCAAGTGGTTCATCTCCGTCAGCGTAATCCCGAAAGGATCTTTTTTCTCCGTTTTGCTCACCCCGCCGTTTAGCGTAACGTTATCCAGTTTTTTTGAGCTGTGACGGATGAAATAGGTCAGAAAATACCCTCCGCTATGATCTTTTTCTATCGCTACGACGACGCGCGACGCATTGCTTCCGTTCCACGAAAGATCGGGAGCAAGCGTTTTAAAATCGTCAACACTCAAATAGCCGACATAAATTTTGGTATAAATATCGTGATAGCGCTGGGTGGTACTTCGGATAAAAAAATCGGTATCAATCGGACTGACGGCGCGTAGCGATCGAAGCATCCACGAGAGGGTGGCATAATACTTGAATGCCGCAATCTTCAAATCTTCCGCATGGGCAATTTTAGGACTCTCGACGCGAATCATAGGGGCTCTGGGCGATTTTGAGCTGAGACGTTCCAGGATATGGCGGGCGCTGTAAGGTTTCGTAAGCCATACCGAAGCATACGGAGGGAGCTCGGAAGTCCCGGTCGCCCCTTCATTAAGAACCAAAAGCGCTTTAACATGGTATCGGGGGAAAAGGACTTCCAAAAGCGCCCGTTTTTTACGGAGCCTTTTTTTGAGATTGCTTACCGACTTAACGAGGGTCATTTCGACAAAATAGAGCTCTTTATCGGTAAACAGCAGCCCGTCGAACTCTCCGATCTCTTTGTGGCGGGCACGGTAAATAATCTGCCCTTTCCAACTTACCGAAAGGGCATCACTCTGCGCACGGGTACGGTGTTTATGGGGCCCTTTGATGATAAAACGTTTGATACGCGGTTCATTTGCGGCATAGCGGAGGAGTTTTTCGTAGATATAGTTTTCGTACACTTCCCCCTCGAACGAGCGGAATGCGCTGATGTATCCTTCATCCTCCATCGTAAGCCCTTTGGCTTCAAGCGAAAGGAGATGGTCAATATTATAGTCGTAGTATAAAAGGTTATCCCCGAGTTCAGCATCGCCCTCAGGAATAACGGTATGGTCAAATAATAAGATGGGAGCCTCTTTTGAATGATTAGGGGACTTTTGCCAAATACCCGTTACCATTTTACTTTATTTTCTCCAAGAATGCATCTCTATTGCGCAATTCTCTGCCGACAACAGCATTAAAAAAGTTCGAAATCATCCTCATCCTGCTGGGAAACCTCTTTTTTCGTCAAAAGTGCCTGAATTTGAAGACAGGAACTTAACAAAGACGAATCAAGATAATGGATATCATTAGCCTCTTTGAGAATAAATATCTTGCTTCTCCACCCTTCTAAATCATCCAACAGCGATAAAAACAGGAGAGAGAACTTTTTACACTCATTTGCTTCCAGCGTTTCAGGTTCCAACTCCCCTAAAAAGGCATTCAACGTTTTTAGAGCATACGCAAAATGTTCAAATTCCATTAAATTTTCGATGACGGTGATATAGGTAGCTAAAAATTCGGTAATCGGGACCAAATGCTCTTTGGTCGGTTCTCTCTCAAAATCAATCGCTGCAGATTCAAGCTCATTCTTGATACTTTCAAGGTTATCAATTTTTTCGATCAAATCAATCGCCGTATTGTCGACATACTCACTTGCCGGAGTTTTATTGAAATGGGTTTTGGAGAGGATGGTCTGTGTATGATCGGTAAGATCCATTTTTTCGATTTCTATTGGGCTCAAAACCTGTCCTTTTGGTAGACGGAACGAAAGACGATCCTGTTCAAGGATAAATATGGCACTTTTATAATTTTTGAGGAGTATCTGCTGTACGACAATCCCGCTGATCGTTTCAAGAGGGGCAAACACAAGAAAAAGGTTTGCATCGTTCTCTTCCGCCGTGATCGTAAAAGAGACCCCTGTTTTTAAGCTGTACTGTCCGAAGGCGTAAATGATCCGAATACACTCTTCCAACCCCTCAATTTCATAGGAAGCCTGATTGAGATAGTAATCCCAAAATTCCGCCAGCGAGGAGAGCGAATTAATCGTAAACTTCAGTGAACGGGAATAGACTTCACGGCTGAACGGGTTGATCGCATCGGTATAGGTCGGCTTTTGGTGACGCGACTGAACGATCTGAATGTAATTTTTCACCCGTTGATGAAAAAGCTGGTCTTCAATCGGTTTCGTCATATAATCTTCCGCACCGCTTGCGAGCATCTCGTTTTTGGACGTTTCATCATCCAAAGCGCTGAGGGCGAGGATCATCGTTTTTTTATCAAACGATTTAATCACTTTGGTCGCCGTAATGCCGTCAACGTTCGGCATCATAATATCCATAAAGATGATATCGAAATGGGTGGATTTACAGAGGTCTATCGCCTCTTGCCCATCCATCGCTTCGGAAATCTCAATCCCCTCAAACTCTTCCAGAAGAAGTTCAAGGGTCATACGGTTATTGATATCGTCATCCACGATCAAAAATTTCATCTTTAGCTGTTCCTATGCCCGTTTTTATTTTTTTTATCATACACGAGGGTGAATTTCACCCCGCTTCCGTGATCGGCATCTTCTATCGTATGAGCGATATGCAAATCTTGGCACAAAAGCTTTATAAAGTAAAGTCCGATTCCGGTTCCCTGCCCTTTTCGCTGTAAAAAGTTTTCATCTTCTTGTGCGTAGAGATTAAAAACCCCCTCTTTGTCCCGTATCCCCGGACCGTTGTCTTCGATGCAGATAACGACATGATCCTCCTCCTCTTTGAGCGTTATCGCTATCTTATCGTTGCCGTATTTAATAGCATTGGAGAGGATATTGGAAAAAATTTGCTTGAACCGGAGAGGATCGCTGTAGACAAACACGTTATCGTCCATATGTTGAACCACTTTTATCTTTTTCCCTTTGAGGAGGGAGTCGTATTTAATGAGGACGGACGCAATCACATCGTTAAGACTAAAAAGGGTAAACGTATAGGTGAGTTTGTGCGCGTTGAGTTTGGAGGTTTCCAAAATCATCGTAATGGTTTCGAGCATATCCGTGGCGTTATCCGTTACGGTGTCCAATAACCCCAATAATTTCTCCTGGTTATCCTCTTTGGGGTGTTCAAGGTGTTTTTTGATGTATTTGGTAAAATTGATAATTGCGTTGAGGGGGGTTTTGAGCTCATGGGTAAACAGGAGCAGAAACGACTTTTGCGCTTCGCGTATTTTCTCGTGCTCGATTTTTTCCTGCTCTTTTAAAAAAATCTCCCGTTTCAGCTTTACCATATCGGTAATATCGTTGCGGATAGCCATATATTCATGGATTTTCCCCTTCTCATCCACAAGGGGGATAATGGTTGATTCCGCAATAAAATCGGACCCGTCTTTTTTACGGTTTATCATCCGCCCGCGCCAGATTTTTCCCGAGGTAATCGTCTCCCACATCTCTTTATACAAAGCGTCCGGGCTCTCGGGATGGCGAAACATATTATGATTGCGACCGATCAGCTCCTCTTCGGTATAGCCCGACACGTTACAAAAATTATCATTCACATAGATAATAACGCCGTTCACGTCCGATTTCGAAACAATCGACGCTTCCGTCAATGCCCTAAAATACTGCTGATTCCTAAAAAAATCATAACTCACGTTACCCTCATGATCAAAAAGATTGGTTGCTTACCCATTCACAACCACTTTAATAATCTCTTGGGCGATTCGGCTCAGGGGGAGTTGTTTTTCCACCGCACCGATATCATAAGCAACTTTCGGCATCCCGTATACGACGCAGCTTGCTTCATCCTGACCGATGGTCCGGGCACCGGCATTTCGCATCGCCAGCAACCCTTTTGCACCGTCTCCCCCCATCCCCGTAAGGATCACGCCGATGGCATTCGCCCCAACGATTTTAGCCACCGAATTAAAAAGGACGTCTGCGGAGGGGCGGTGCCCCGAGACTTTCTCTCCGCTTCCGATTTCGACGTAATAGCGGGCACCCGAGCGGCGGACAACCATGTGATAATCTCCCGGGGCGATCAAGACGACACCCGGGACGATCGAATCACCGTTACGCGCTTCACGCACCTCCATTGCACATATAGAATTAAGCCTCTCCGCAAAAGGGGCGGTAAAATTGGCCGGCATATGCTGCACGATCACCGTTCCCGGAGAGTTTCTCGGCAATCCCATCAATACGTCTTTAAGCGCTTCCGTACCTCCGGTTGAGGCGCCGATCGCCAAAATTTTGTTGGTTGTTTCGGCCAGTGAGGTCGTATTTGCCTGCGGGAGATTGAGGAGTTCCCGTTTACGTACTTTGACTTTGGAAGCAATTTTGATCTTTCCGATCAGCTCTTCGCGCATCTCCTCTTTGCCGTCATAGATATGCGAGTGGGGTTTAGGGACGAAATCTACCGCTCCCGCTTCCAGTGCATCCAGAGTTGTCTTTGCCCCCGATTGCGTCAGTGATGAGACCATAACCACCGGTACGGGCATATAATGCATCAGCCGTTTTAAAAAAGTGATCCCGTCCATCCGCGGCATCTCGACATCCAGACACACAACGTCCGGACGGAGTTCAACAATCTTATCGCGCGCGATATAGGCATCTGAGGCTGTCGCAACGACTTCAATAAGCGGATCAGATGTCAGGATTTCGGTCAGTACCGCTCGTGCCGTCGCACTGTCATCCACAATGAGGACTCGAATTGCCATCTCTTTTCCCCTCTTTTATTGATCGTTTCGGGAAGCGTATTTCATGAGCACTTTTCCCCTTTCCAGATCAAATTGTATCTTTCGTCCCGATTGCCCGCCGACATCTTCGGCAACAATCGCGATTTTATACTCTTGTAAAATCTCCCGAGCCACCAGAATATTCTTTTGCCCGATCATCATCGCTTCCGAGCCGCCGATATTCATCGAGGCACCGCCGAAAATTTTTGCTTCCATGCTTCTGGGTACCGACCCTTTGGCCATCATGGTTTCAATCAGCTTCGGAATCGCAATATTGCCAAATTTAGGCGATTGCAAGCCATTGCCGTTCCAAAACGGGAGAAGATAATGGTTCATCCCCCCTACACCCAGCCTGCTATCAAACAAACATACCGCAACACACGATCCCAATACCGTTGAAATCGCGGCCGGAGCACTGTCAACATGGATCTGCCCAACGTGTATGAAAATAGAACTTCCTTGAATCATCAGAGTTCGATCATACCGTCAAACGATTCAAACATAAACTCATTCGAACCGCACGCATCCGAATCCGGACTTTCAGCACTCAAAGGCAACGTGACGGTAAAGGTTACCGTACCCTCGCCGATCTCGTAATCAATCGACCCGTCCAACAGTTCGCACAAGCCGCGGACGATACTCAGCCCTATTCCCAGGCCGTGTACCCCTCCCATTTCATAAACGAATCGGGTAAATATCTGTGCTTTGTACTCTACATTAGGCCCTTTCCCCCGGTTTGTAACCGCTATTGTCAGGGTATCGTCATGCTGCTCGATGGCAATGTTGACCCTGCTGTTCGACTCTCCGTAACTGCACGCATTGGCCAAAAGATTTTTCAGGATAAGGTGGAGTTTCTGAGGATCGGTAACAACTTTTTGCGTTATCGTGTTCTCTACCTGAATCTCAATCCCCCTCTCCTTCATCCAATATTTCAGATTTTTGAGCACTTCTGCGATCAGCTCTTCCGGATTGATACGGGCGTACGACATTTTGATCTCACCGTTTTCGATCTCAGCAGCGGCAACCAGATTTTGAATATGGAAATCCAAATGGAGTGCTTCTTGTTCCATTAACTCCGTAATGGTTTGACGCTGAGTTTCATTGGCCGATACCAAACGGGGAATTAGCCCTAAGAGTACCGTCATCGGATTGTTCAGTTCATTGGCCACCAAGGACAAAAAACGGGTTTTGGCTTTCTCACTCTCCATCAGCTGTTTATTCAATTCAAGAAGTTTTCGGCTTAAAAAAGCGATCTCATTGTTTTGTTCGTTCACTATTTCTTCCATTCTATCCCACCCATTGTATTAACTGCGGCACTGTCCGATTGCAGATACCCCATCCATTTTTCAATCGTATTCGATTCCTGAATCAGCTTCACACTCTCCGCATGAAACCCTCTCGCCGTTTTGCGCATTATCTCAATTTCGGAGGAGGTCTGCTCGATAAGATCCTTCAGCTGTGAAAATATCCCTCCGAATCCTACCGAGGGATCGCTGATCCTTGAGGCTTCGATCATGCCGTAGATTTGGATGTATCCTAAATACATAACTTGACGCTCCAATAAATCCATATTATCAAGATTTTCTTGAATATGTTCTTCAATGGTGTATTGAACCGTTTTCAGCGTCGATGCATAGTACTGAACCAATTCGATCAATCCGTTTAGATTATCACGGATCTCTTCTCCCCCCATAACGCCTGTTTGGGTTAAAATCTCTTCCACAAAACGGATTAATGTCTCAAATTGGAGCCTAATGGCCGAGACAGAAAAAATAATCGTATGAATAACCTCGGCTATAGCGTTCGATTTTGTATGAATCCTGCCGATTATCGCATCGTTTTCTTTGGCATTGATTCGGATATCTCTGGCCAAAATACCAAACGTCTCTCCCCCCGTTTCCATTTTGTGAGAAGAGACCGAGGTATTGAGCGATAAGAAAACGATCTCTCGCCCCAAATGACGCAGATGCAGACTCTTCTCCTCAAACATCACTTTCATCTCTTTGAACAAACCGATCTTTTCAAACCACCGCTCATAATAACGGATACTGTCTGACGCATAACGATGAATCGAGTTGAGCCTGCTCACCCATTCCGAGGGTTCATTCGCGTAATCCGATTCTCGCTTTTGAGGGTTTGCATACCGTTTCCGCTCCTGCAACTCCCCTAGCAGCGCTTCACCCATAAACTGATCATAATTACTGTACCCAAGAGTGTTTAGACCCTGTTCAAGGGCATGCTCGCTTGCGGCGATTCCGGAGGACCCCTCTTCCTCAAGCAATCGGTGATAAAGGTCCTTGATTGCTGAAAACAACGGCGAATTCGGTTTGATCCGTATCGACAGATAGTATTTTTCCAAAGGGAAAACGGCCGCTATAACCCAGTAATGGTCTCCGTTTTTCGCCCGGTTTTGAACATACGCGACAATCGGTTTTTTCGCTTCCAGTCGCTCCCAAAAAGTTTTAAAAATAACTTTCGGCATCTCAGGATGGCGGACAATATTATGATAGCGTCCAATTAACTCATCTTTCGGGTATCCGCTGATCCGGATAAAAGCACCGTTTCCCGATACGATCGTGCTGTCTTTTTGGGTAATCGAAAAAAAGAGCTCATTTGTCCCAAATGTCGCTTCTTTGTGTGTAACCGTTT
>JAQULP010000028.1 GCA_028718525.1 Sulfuricurvum sp.
TTATAGAGGATTCCGTTTCCGAGACCGTAAAAAAAGAGTACCGCGTACCGCGAATATTCCCGTTCGATTTCATTGATTTTGGATTCGACATCGGCTACGGGGTTCTCATAAAGATAACGGTGATCCGTATTGTTAATGATATTGATATCAAGGGGATCTTTTCCCTGAAAAACCGAAAATGAGCTATTGGTAGTCAGAGAAAAAAGGGTTGTCGCCAGGAGAGGATTGGTACTTAAAAGGGCGGACAGATTCTTTTCGTAGGTGGTGTAGGATTCCAAAATAGGCCTTTAAGTGGTTTGATATGTGATGAAATGAGTTAGCGTTTGTGTGCCAGCTCCATCGTGGTCATGGATCGATTCCCGAAGGGAACGGTACCGGTTTGGATAAATTTAAAGTGCTCGTATAATTGGATAGCACGTTGATTATCCGAAAAAACTTCTAGTTTTAGTATATCCAAGTGTAGATTATGAAATGCAATAGAGAGGATTTTGTTCATAAGAAATGCCCCTTTTCCAAAGACTTTTGAATAGGGGTTGGCATAGAGTCCGATATGAGCACTTTTCTCATCATAATTGATATGGGTAAAGTAGATAACCCCATAATCTTTTACCAAAAAATAGTGTTTGGTATCGGTATCGTTGAGCGAATCGACAAACTCAAGATGTCTGGAAAGGGAAATAGGCTCGGAATCGATCATCCATTTTCGAACGTTTTCATGGTTGCGCCAAGACAAAACAATCTCTTTTTGAATGGGAGAGAGCTTGGTAAAGGCGGTTACGTTATCCATACTCATCGTAGGACACGGAGCGTTTTAAACGCTTCAGCCTGGGGGATTCCGGTCCGCATTCCCCAATAATCGGCATTCAGTTTAATCCCTTTCAAACTTCGCGGATGGGGGAATTCCCGCAGTTCGCTTTGGTAACAGTTCATCGCCTCTATTTTTAACGATACGGTTGTGCTGATATCGTAGTAGAGATCCGGAGCAAAGGTCAGAGGGTAGTTCCATTCCGTGGAGGAGAGAATTTCAAAAGCATAAATTGCTTTAACCGATTCCCCTTCCATTGGACGTGTTGCCGTTAAAACCGCCTGATTGGTAATGCGGTGATCAATATTCAAATCGTTTGCATAATGGGTGAAAATGATTTCCGGTTTCACTTCGTCTTTAACCCTGCTAATGGTTTTGACAATATCCAGCAAATCAACACTGTCAAAACGGTTATCGGGGAAATTTTCAATGAACACTTTTTTGATCCCGATAGTCTCATTGGCGGTTACGATTTGATTGCGTAGGAACTGGATCTCATTTGCACGGTTTTCCGGATCACGCTTGTCATCGCGCCCGGTGATCCCTTCTCCTAAAATAAGCGTATAGGCTTCGTATCCTTCACGAATCAAACGCGCTACGGTTCCGAAACAGCCCAGGACTTCATCATCCGGATGGGCGGCGACAATAAGAACTTTTTTATTCATAAGGATCCTTTGAGGAGATTGGCGATGCGTTTGCATCCAAGCCCGTCGATCAAATCGGTGCCTATCACCGCATGCTGCCGTCGATAATGCTGATGTGTCGAACGTTCAATGGACGCTAACATTTTTTCGGTGAGTGTTATATCGTCCCATTGAAGAGATTCTATCAAAAATCCGTTTTGTTGATAATAATGGATATTCGGTATTTGATCGTCATCAATGGTAATCGCAAGAGTAGGGACCCCGATACAGGCCAATTCGTGGAGTGTCTGACCCCCTCCGCTGATGAAAAGATCGGAAGTGTGTATCAGTGCTACCGTCTGATGGGCGTCCAGAAAATCATAGATTTTAAGATTGGGAGAATCAAAACGGGAGATGAGCTCCTGCGAATACGCGGTTGTGGCGGCCATAACGGATATCGTGAGCCCTGTTTGTAACAACGGCGCTAAAAGTTTCGGTACCAAATGACGGTAGTCGCTTCCTCCCAAGGAGATGGTGATGTGTGAGAGTGTAGGACGGATAGTGAATGTATGGTGTGCTTGAAGGACCGGAGGACGTAAAATAACCCATTGCGCACCGGTATGAATCGTCCCTGTTTGATTGGAATAATCCAAAGAGGGGCCATAAGGATTCGGATTGATCAGGTGATCGACGGGATAGGTGATACGGTTAAAATCATCCAACACAAAAGTGTGGTGAAAGAGTTCGGCACAACGGGCATAAAAGAGAGCATCGGTCCGATACGAATCGATAAGGATCGTATCAAAGTTATCGGCTATTTTTTGGAGCAGCTCAGGCTCACCCCAATCGTAGAGGGTGGAGGATGCCGACAAGGTGATCGAACACTCTCCTACATAGCGGAGAAAGAGTGTGCACTCGTGCTGCTCGCGATTCAGTTCATCGGCAATTGCCTGACACCGTGACCAGTGACCGAATCCGATCGCTTCTCCGGCATCACAGACAATGGCGATTGTGTTCATAGCGCGCATATCGCTGCGGCATTGGTATACAGAATCTGCTCAATTTGGGAGTCAGAAAAACGGTGGCGTTCGAAAAAATCCAGATGCTCTTTGAGTGACTGTTCTGCGGGGATATAAGGAAAATCAGAACCGTACAAAACCCGATCCGTCCCGATTTTTTTATAGGCAAACGCCATATCTGCCTCCAGGGATGAACCCTGCAGATACGACAGCGAAAATGAGCTTTCCAGAAAAATATTCGATTGTGAGTCCGCAAGCAGCATCGCTTCAAAGATTCTAATGCCTCCGCTGTGGAGGAGAACGATAGGGGTGTTCTTAACCGTATCGGCAATAAATGCGGCAAGTTTGAGATTGTCATGTGCATACATTTTTGTGGTGCCGTAACTGGTATCGATGCAGAGGATCAGATTGTGGTTTTCTGCATAATTGCAAATTCGTGCAATGGCTCCGTAATCGGATTCGTCGATTTGCTGATGGTAGGAGTGAACTTTTAACGATCTTACCCCTTGCGCTACGGCCCGTTCGATATAGGCGATAGAATCGCTGCGTCGAAAATCGACAAGGGCCGTTAAGAGCGGAGCTGGAAACCGTTGATGGAGGAGGTCGGTAAAAGGGGTAATTACGCCATCAAAAAGTTGCTGATTAAACAGCATGAAATTGGCATTGCTCAACAGAGCAAACGATTCTTCGTGCCGGGTAAAACAGTAGGCCAGATTTTCAGCGCTCATCGTACTCTCATTGCTGATGGTCTGGGTAACCTCCGATTCCAGTCTGCACGGCAAATGGATGTTAAAGTCAAAAATTTTCATGATCATGCTTTATAAATAAAGAGCATGAACTCTTTTTGGGGAATAGGGGCGTAATCGTGGTAGAGGACGACATTTGGCGACAAACTCAAAGCAAATTCGAGCATCTTCCCGGGATTGTGGTAAAAAACAAAATCTTCTTGAGGATACTCAGGGGTTAAGTGGTCACTTAGAAAATCGACGATTAAGAGCTCATTAACGAGCGAAAAAGCTTGAGTAATGAGGGTATGGGAATAGTCGTAATTATTCATGGACGATTTCAAATTATAGTTCAAAAGCCCAAGCATAATGGCGATATCCGCGGTGGGCTGAAGAGGGATGTCGGCAATATTTTTGGTTTCAAAAGTACTTTTGGCATCCTCACGATAGGTTTGATTGGCTTCAGCAATAAAATTCGGATTGATATCCCACCCGTGATAGTGTCGAAAGGGGACAGCGTGCGTATGGAGGAAGTGGAGATAATCTCCAAATCCGCAGCCGATATCCAAGAGGGTTTTACCTTCAAGCGAAAGATGATTCAATGTTTTTTGGAATCGGTAATGCTGCTGCTGTTCAGAACCCCATCCCAATGTCCGGATATTTTTCCCCAACTGCTCATATCGGGAGGAATAGCGCTGAATGGTTTGTTCAGAAATTTCCGCTAGAGATTTTTTCATTTTCGGCCCTTTTTCTGATCGCCGATAAGTTCTTGCAGTTTGATCACTTTATCCTGTAACGTTTGCGGCAACAATTCCGGCTGTGTAAGGTATATTTTTTGACAGATAGTCTCATAGGTAGAGAGTTTAAGGGTATCGATGCAGAAATACCAAATGTCTTCTTGAAGCTCGATGGCTTCGAGTTTATCCAGCAGAGATGCCGATATGTGGTGATTATCGATAACGGTACAGCCGGAGTCATCGCAAATCAGGAGGGCATTTTCAAAGGTCTCTTTTCGCCGGGCAATAAGGGAAGCCTGGGTATCGCTTAATTCCACCGGTGTATTGGTACAGCCCAGAGGGGTTTCTCCTAGGCACCAGATGGGATAATTTTCTTTTTTAAGCCGGTGGACATCCCGGACAAAGCCGTTAATGATGATCCCCTTGGCCCGTTTATAGAGGAAAAGGTATTTACTGACGATATCGCCGATAATGGCCCGGTTTGCGCAGTCAAAAACATCGATAAAGACTATTTTTTCTTCGGAAATATGGGCAATCTGTTCGTGTACAGACCAGTTGGATTCATTGGTAGCGTAGACGTAGGCAATATCGGAAGCGACAAAATGCCCAGAGTTCAGAGGACGGATGCCGGATAAAACCCCCTCTTTGCCGAGCGCATCGGACACTTCAACACTTGAGACCCGATTTCTGATAATGAAATCGATAACTTTTTGTTTGACGTCAGTTTTAGGCATAGGTCACTTCCAGTGATGAGATGATCTCTTCCGCTTTTTGGGAAGGGTTAATCGGATCTTTAACGATAATAAAACCGTGCCGATCGGCATCCGTCGTGATCTCCTGTATCGTATCGCCCTCTTTAAACTGAAGTTTGAAGGCGAGGACCTGAGGATGATTATGGATCTCTTCCACCCCTTTGATCGAGGCAATTTTTCCGCATGAGAGTTGAAAAAATTTGAGGACAACGTTATTGCGTTCGGGCTCTTTCGGGCAATGGGAGGGTTCAAGATTCAAAACATCGTTGATGTAAAGATCCAGTAAATCGATACCGCTGACCGTCGGGGCAATAAGCTCTGAAGTGAATACTCCCCCTCCGCGATTGGCACTTTCAATCAAATAGACTTCATTATCGCGTATCATATACTCCGAATGGCTCATGCCGAATGAAAATCCGAGAGCCTGGTTCACGGTTTCATTGACTTCCATCGCTTTGGCGTAAAGGGCGGGATCAAGCTCTCCGGGATAGGTGATTTCCAGGGCAACCTGTCTGGCCCCCTGGGTCAAAGCTTTGGTAGCGAGGGTGAGTGATTTGGGTCCGGAATCTTGAAAAACATAGCCGTCGACGGTGATGTGAATTCCGTCAATAAACGCTTCTGCCAAAACAAAATACGAATGGGAATGGGAGAGCGCATCCAAAAAAGCATCTTGGATCTCATCGGGTGTCGACACCTTATTCACTCCGAAACTCCCCCGATTGTCTACCGGTTTTAGGATAATAGGATAGCCGTTTGTCTGGGCAAAACGTTCAACGTCCTCAATGCCGAGACAAAGTTCAAAAGCCGGAATGGTGAGATTTTGGGCAAGGGCCTTTTGACGTTGGAGATACTTGTTGGTTGCGATAAAAGCGTTTTTAAGAGTAGGCCCGGGGAGATTGAGGGTTTCCGCCACAGCCGCTTGAGCAAAATAGGAGTAATCGCATTGATCGGAAATCACCGCGTCCGGAGCGATTGTTTTGGCGTATGTGAGAATGGCTTCAATATCCCGATAATCGATGAGCGCGATATCCGTGAACAGGGAAGCGTGATCGGGCGATGGTGTAGAGTGGATGCCGTAAAGATCGACGTCCAAAGCGGCCAAGCGCAATATCAGCGGCTCTTGTTCCCACCCGAGGTTAATGACTAAAACTTTTTTTTTCATGATTTCCCCTTCAAAGCTGCCCAGGTTATGAGGGTGTGCGCGTCGATATCCGCTGCGGGAACCATATGGCTCAGGACGGTCGGAAGATCCCGGCAGTCGATCCCTTCGGGATGGCGTTTATACTCAAAATCATCCGAGGTAAGCGGTTTTCCTGCCGTCAGTTTGCGTTTGGCGACGAGCCGGTAGAGAATCTGTTCTTTGAAACTCGATTCCTGGGCTTCAATGTCGATACGGACACCGGGGATCATAGAGGCTTCGATAGCGCGAATCCCTTCTGTCATACGTCGAAACTGATCGGGTAAAATAGAGATGGACGCATCCGGAACGGGGATTTTTTTATCCAGGGTGAAGTGCCGTTCAATGACTTTCGCTCCAAGGGTGACCGCAGCGAGAGAGGCGTAGATATCATCCGTATGATCCGAGAAACCGACAGGTTTATTAAACATCTTTTCGTAAATCTGGAGAAGGTTGAGATGGACTTTTTCATAGGGGGTCGGATAGATACTGTTACAGTGAAGGATCATGAAATTGTCATTTCCGGCATGCTGAAATGACGATACGGCTTGATGCAGCTGTGCATAGGAGACAATACCGGTTGAAAGGAGCGTCGCTTTTCCGGTGGAGGCTACTTTGTCAATGATTTGGGGAAACGTTCCGACTTGAGCGGATGCAAGCTTATACAGCTCTACCCCTATCTCTTCGAGAATATCGACGGCAGCGAGGTAAGTCGGCGATGAGAAAAAGAGAATCTCTTTTTGGTCGCAATACTCTTTAAGCAACCGATGCCAGGACTCTTCGAGGTCAATTTTCCGGTGCAACGCTTTGATGGAGTCGTTGGGCTGGAAATAGAGTGCTTCAACATCGATGGATTGAAATTTGACAGCATCCGCACCGTTTTCTTTGGCCGCATCGATCATTTCAAACGCAAGAGAAAGACTTTGATTATGATTAGAACCTATTTCGGCAATAATAAATGTTTTATCCAACGTATTTAGCATGGTAATTATCCCTTTTCAACCCAATAAATCGGAAGTTTGCGAAATATCATTAATCGGAGCCGTTTTCAGTACGTGAAACATTAATTCCGCACGTTTCCAATCTTCCGGGGTATCGATGTCTTGGACGAGATGTCTGGGTAACACAAGGATAGAGGAGTGGGGAGCAAAAATAGGGAGTTCAGACAACCATGCATCGGTACTTCCCCAATAAAACTGCCCGGCATCGTGATAGGCTTCGGGGAGATCTTGACTGCGGCTGGTGAGATGTTCGGGCCAAAACATAGCGATGCTATCATCTTGGGCAGGGTGGATGGCACGAAAAATAGGGAAAGAGTAGCTGGTTGCACTAAAGGTAAAAGCTCTTGTCTGATCCATAAGTTTCGCGTAGGCTGCCCGTAAAAATTCAGCTTCGAGGAAAGGGGCCGTCGCATAGATACAGCATGCCGCATCGACCGTATCTCCCTGTTCTTGCAGGGTACGGATGGCGTGAGCCATAACCGCTGTCGTCCCTGTATAATCATCACTAAGCTCTTTGGGCCGCATAAAAGGAACTTCTGCACCGAAACGCCGTGCGACTTCGGCAATCTCGTCATCATCGGTACTGACAATAATTCTCTCAAATAAGCCGCACGCTTGAGCCGCTTCGATACTGTAGGCGATAATCGGTTTGCCGTGAAAAAGTTTGATATTTTTCCGCGGTATCCGTTTGCTTCCGCCGCGTGCGGGGATGACAGCCACCCGCATTAGAACGTACACCCTCTGTAGGCATATTTTTCGAGCACTTCCAGGAAAATATCGGCAATGTGTGCGGCATCCTCCAAACTCATTTTTTGATGGCAGGGGATAGAAAGCTCGCTGCGGTAAAAGTGTTCGGTTTGGTGTAAACGTTGTTCCCCGAAACGCTCTTTATAAAAACTGTTTTGATAAATCGGTTTGTAGTGTACCTGTACCCCTATCCCCCGTGTTTGAAGTTCACTGAAAATGTCCTCTTTGACACAATGCAGTTCGGGATTCAGCAGTATCGGATAGAGATGGCGTGCGCTGACGTCATCCTCGCCGATAGGGATAATCGAGAAAAGGGGATGATTGTGAAAACGCTCGTTGTAATAGCGGGCAATGGTATCGCGTACGGCGATAAAACGGTCGATCTTTTGCAATTGTGAGAGCCCTAACGCCGCAGCGAATTCGGTGAGGCGATAGTTATGCCCCAACGCTACCATATCGGAATTCCAAAGCTGTTTTTTGATTATTCCGTGTGAACGGAAGAGGCGGAGCCGACGGGCAAACTCATCGTTATTCGTGACGACGGCTCCCCCCTCTCCGGTAGTAATCGGCTTGATGGCGTGAAAACTGAAAATGGTCATATCGGCAAGCGAGCCGATTTTTTTTCCTCCGGTTGCGCTGCCGAAGGCATGGGAAGAATCTTGGATGACGAGTAGATTATGTTTTTTGGCCACGCTTGTTATCGTGTTGATAGCGACCGGTTTCCCGGCAAAATCGACAGGGACGATGGCTTTGGTTTTTGAGGTAATGAGGGCTTCAATCAGCGTCTCATCCATATTTCCATCCGCTTTGATATCGCAAAACACCGGTTTGGCTCCGAGTGCCACCGCCATGTTTGAGGTCGCTACGAAGCTGATGGGGGTAGTGATGATCTCATCGTCATGCGTAAGGTCGCATGCGGCATAAGCGCCGTGAAGAGCGGACGTAGCGGAATTAAAAAGGACACAATGGCGTACTCCGACGTAGCGGGCAATCCCCTCTTCGAGCTCGTTTACCTTCTCTCCTTGCGTGAGATGGGAACTTTGAAGAACCTCTATGACGGCGGCAATATCATCCTCTTCGATCAGTTGGGTAGAGTAGGGGATCATCGATCACTTCTCCTCGCTTTGGGTAAGGGCGATTTTTTCTAGAAGCGTTTCAGGGCTTAACCATTCGGTATTCGTTTCGGAACTGTATTTAAAGCCGTATTCGACAGGAATTCCCACTTCACCGCAGTTATTTAAGGTGTAATCAATGGTATGGGTAAACTGAATCGTCGGTTTAATAACATAATGGTCATGAAACTCGAGGGTGAGATGGGAATCATCCCGCGGACACATCACTTCATGCATTTTTTCACCCGGTCGGATACCGACAATTTTATGCGGGAGATTGGGTGCCATTGCCGTGGCGACGTCGATCACTTTCATGGAAGGAATTTTTGGGATAAAAATTTCTCCTCCGTGCATTCGTTCAAAATTTTTCAACACGAAATCGACCCCTTCTTGGAGAGTGATCCAAAACCGTGTCATCCGATCATCGGTAATGGGGAGTTCTTTCGCCCCCTCGTCCAGAAGTTTCTGGAAAAACGGGATAACCGAACCGCGTGAACCCATGACATTGCCGTAACGAACGACGGAAAATTGGATCGGTTTGCCTCCCGTGATGTTGTTTGCGGCGACAAAGAGCTTATCGCTGGCCAACTTCGTTGCGCCGTAAAGATTAATCGGGCTTGCCGCTTTATCGGTGGAGAGGGCGATAACTTTGCTGATACCGCAGCGCAGCGCCGCATCGATCACATTCTGGGCACCGTTGATATTGGTTTTTATGGCTTCCATCGGATTGTATTCGGCAATCGGGACATGTTTGAGCGCGGCGGCATGAACCACGTAATCGACCCCGTTCATCGCTTTTTCCATGCGGGGAAGATCACGGACATCACCGATAAAATAGCGCATACACGGATCGTTGAAACGTTGCGCCATTTCGTATTGTTTGAGCTCGTCGCGGGAGTAGATAATGATTTTGTTAGGTTTGTACTGTTTGAGAATCGTTTTGACAAACTGTTTGCCGAAACTTCCGGTACCACCGGTAATAAGGATATTTTTTCCGTCAAGCATTGCACGTCCTACTAACCTAGATAGTAGAACTAAGCAAAATTAGTACCAATCCGTATTAGTTGGTACCGTTAACAGCCATAGAAATTTGTTGAGAGAGGGAACTGAATTGGTTGGTCAGTTTGCTGATCATGGAATCGTATTGCGAGAAACGGGCTGACATCGTATCGTAACGGGCCGTTAGAAGAGCCAACGCTTTCGTCCGGCTGTCATTCAGGGAGGTCAGTGCACTCTTTGATCCTTCCGTCAGGGTGCTCATAATACCGCCTGATTTGGTATATCGGGTCAATATAGCGTTTAGCGACGTAAAAACACCGGCGGTCGTAGTACTGTTTCCATAGGAATCGATGGAGGTCATACCGCTTAAAAAAGCTTCCGATTCGGTCGTGTTTTCATTGAATTTGCTTTTGAACGTGGCATCATTAAAACTCATGGTCCCGCTTTGGCTGATATCTATCCCAAATTGAGGGAGCGACAAACCTTTTGAACTGACCGAAGTGACCAGTTTATTAATTTCTCGCGTAATGCTGTTAATGGAATTGTCACCGTTGAAAACCCCGACTTTACCTGCCTCGAGATCGGTGGTTGTCATACTGTTTAGTTGCGAAGTGAGGGAATTATAGCTTTGGACAAAACTGCTCATCGCATCACTGATCGATTGAATATCCTGCGTAATGGCGATATTGGCACTGCCGCTCTCTTGAAGCAGGTTGATGGTGAGCCCCGCGGCAATATCGGTAATTTCGTTGGTACTGCGGGTAATGGTGATTCCGTTGAATTTAAGCGAGGCATCTTTAGCCGCCTGAATCTCTTCTATCGGATTATAGGAGGTATACGCCGTTAGTTTCGGATCCAATAGCCCGCCGTTATCGGTAAGGGTTAATGGCGTGGTGAAGCCCGTAACATCGGAACGGACAACCAGCCGGTTATTACTATCGATTGAGGCAACCGTCGAGCCGGCGGATGTATTGATAGAATCCACCAAATTTTGGAGCGTTGTCGTTCCGTCATAACTGATCGTATGGCTGACACCGTCAAGGTTGAGAGTCAGGTCTCCGGCTCCCGTTGCGACGGTATCGGTAGGCGCGCCAAAGGAATCGGATTCTATTTTTTTATACGATTGAAGCGAATTGTTGAGCGTGCCGTTGAGTGAATCGCTTAGGGTGATTGTTTGATCCAGTCCGGTTTGCACCGAGCTTAAAACGAGCCGATAGTCGTTTGTTCCGACTTGAAGCGTTGATGCTTTTACCGCGCTTCCGGCTTGTGAATTGATAGCGGTTTTTAGCTCTTCCAAGGTAGTAGAAGCGGTATAATCGATATTATAGCTTGCGCTTCCGATACTAATTTTCATTGTACCGCTTCCGGTGGATATAGTGCTGTCCAGGGCAGCAAACGTTCCTGATTCCTGAACGTTTTGCTTTGCGAGTACGGTATCGGAGATGGAAAAAGTTTGCACGGCGACACCGGAATCGGCAGTTACACTGACCGAACTTGTTGATCCGGCGACCGAACGTTTTTGATAAAGCCCGTCATCATCCAAACTGTTGACACTGCTTTTGAAACTGGTTAAAAGACTGCCAAGGAGGGTAAGAGCATCCCCTTTTTGTTTTTGAAGCGTGATTTTATTGTCGATCGGGGTGACGATCAATGCATTGTCATTTGCTTTGAGTTTATCGATAATATCTGCGGTTAGGACGCCGTTAGACCCAAGACCAAGCGAATTAATTGTTGCCATGACAAACCCTTTCTCGTATATTCATTATTAACCATATCGGCCGAAACGGTTAAAATTGTAATCGAATCACCCTAAGCAAAAACGGTTCCGTTACTTTTTTTTCGTAATGCCGAAGCGTTGAGGCCGAAGGGTAAATTCGGTAACGCTGAGCCCTTTACGCATCGATAAGAGATTTCGGATCGCTTCAGCAATGTCGTCTGCAAACAGTTTGGTATCGTCGTTCTCGCCGACTCCAAAGCGTAAAGGATCAAAAAAGGGGGTGTCGGTCATATCGGGATTGAGGGTAATGACACTGACGCCGCTGTTGCGAACTTCTTCAAAAAGACTGTGCCCGAATGCGCGCAACCCGGATTTGGTTGCGCTGTAGAGTGCGGAAAATTTCGAACTTCGGGTAGCTTCGATAGAGGTGATATTCACAATGGCCCCCTGTGATTCTTTGAGCTTACGGAGCAAAAGATTGCACAGGAGGATCGGCGCGCTCAGGTTCAGGGCAATCATCTCCGTGATGGTAGACTGACTGAGCTCTTCATGGGGTTCGAATCTACCGAAGCCGGCAGCATTGACGAGGAGGTTGATCTCTTTGTGACCCAGCAGATCCCCTTTAATGGCGTCGAGAGCTTTTGCATCGCCTAAATCACAGGCAAGGTGATGGAACGCGGAATGTTCAATCTCACCTCTCCTTCGGCTAAGACCGATAACCGTGTACCCTTCATTCAAAAGCATCAACGCAATTGCCTTGCCGATGCCGCTGCTGCTTCCTGTTACGATTGCCGTTGCCATGTGCGAATCCTTTGTGCCGGTAGATAATGTGTTGCTTTAGCCAATAAGGTTTCCAAAATATGCGATTCAACCGTTTCGGGGTAGGTTGCCATCTCATTATATACGGTGTAAGGGTAAAAGGCCACATCACTCCGCCGCAATTTTTTGAGTGATCGTAAATGGCTTTGACTGAGACGAAAACTTCCGAGAGTCAGGTGCTCAATGGAATCGGGATCAACGGTACTGAAAATAGTGTCGATTAAATCGGGATAGATCAGATCGAAAGTGTCGGTATAAATGACGGGATCGATGCAAATACGTACTTTCCACCCTATAGAAATGGCCTCGCGTATGGCGGCTAGCCGTTTTTCCAGCGATGGAGTCGCATGTTCGTAGCGATCAATAATATATTGAGGTGAGAGGGTCCATGCCAAGGTTACCCGTTCAGAAGGGAGCGCGTGTTTCAAACCTTTGATATTGGCGCTTTTTGTACGTATTTCGAGATGAAGACGGGGATGTTCACGGGCAAATAGGAGCCATTCTTGTGTCTGATGCGTCAGCGATTCGATAGCCATTGTATCGGTGTCGTAAGAGGTAGCTACAAGGGTATCTTGATGTAAATGGGGGAGCAATTCGGCAAAAGCGTCTTCGAGATTGACAAAAACGACGGTATTGGCGGAAGGATAGAGCCCCTGTAGATAACAGTAGTCGCAATCGTACAGACACCCCATGACACTTGACGCGTAAAAAAACTGTTGATGGTCGAAGCCGTCGCTGTACTGGGACCCTTCATGCAAAAACTTCCCCCCTCGTTGAGCCAGAATGAGTTTTTTGGATTGGCTTTGCGCCGAGAAACTTTGATTCGGACGATTAAACACCTCTTTATAATGATCAATCAGTACGACGCGGGAGGCCGCGAATTTAGTTCGGATAGCCTCGGTTTTGGGGTGGTCAAAAATGCTTTTCTCTATATAAAGATGCGAAAAAAGTTTAGAGGGTGAGGCGGGTGATGAGGTTTTCAAGAAGGATACCCCTTTCGCGTTTGGAATTGGGGAGCGAAGACGGGAAGAGATCAAGGGAAAAATCACTGTTTTTCAGTCGTGCAAAACAGAGGGCATCTTCAAGCATATCCCCCTGGCTTTTGGTAAAATGGGATTTAAAAGAATCGATCTCTTCCCTTTCGCTTTGCGAGAAAAGGGCATGGTCTGTTTGAACATCCGTTAATAATCCGCTTACGTAATCGAGTGTATCCAGATGAGAAGCGATCAGACGGATTACCCCCTCTTTGGTCACGGTGTCGGGGGCACAGTGATCCGAAACAATTTTCAAAAATCCTATCTGATGAAGTTTAAAAAATTTGGATGCGGCTTGAAAAATGCCGGCACTCTCCATATCCACAGGATATTCTTGAGGGGAAGATTGCGGTATATCGACACAGATGAGCGAGGTTTCGGCAAGAGAGTGGGCGTAGAGAATATCGGGATAATAGTGCCGATCTCCGTCGATGATCTGATGAATCAACAGGGCATCTCCGATAGGGTAGTTTACCGGAGCTCCGCAAATCCCCATGTTAATTAAAATATCGCCGGGTGAGGGGAGCCGCCATCCCAGCAGGGCACTTACCGCCATGGCCGCATTGGTCTTTCCCATTCCGCTTACGAGGAGCACCGTATTCTCTCCCGTATAAAGGGTATAGGGGAGCGCGTTGCTTCGTTTGAGTTTATAGCGATCACACAATGGTCTGGCTTCGGCATCAAGTGCGGTGATAAGGTAAATCATGAGGGATATTATACCATCTTGCATTTGCCGGTTGAAATCGCTATAATTTCATCTCTCCTCTAGACCTGTGCAAGGGTGCGTATAGACACCGTGTCAGGGTAGGAATACAGCAGCACACCTCTACGTGCTTTGTGCCGCAGGTATCTGGGGGAGTCTTCTTTATCAACAGCCTCTTTAAACACCCTATAATCAAAAAAAATTATTTACTACGCCCATTCAACCCTCAAGTGCAACAACGTTATTTTTGTAATGTAGCTTCGAGTCATCAATCCATTGTGCAATTTTAGCAAAGAACACTTCATGCGGTGTTTTATATCCGAGTATTTTTCTAGGT
>JAQULP010000029.1 GCA_028718525.1 Sulfuricurvum sp.
ATGAGATAAAGACGATTTCTCCATGCCCTTGAGCGATCACTTTCGGGATGATCGGTTCTAATAATGCGTGAACACTCAGAAAGTTGGTTTGAAACAAGCGGTGAAAATCCTCAAACGGTGTTACTCCGCCGCTATGCCCGACCGAAATTCCGGCATTGAGAATGATACGGTCAATCGTCTTTTCGCATAATCTTCCTCCAATTTCCCCCATTTGCTTAAAATTATTGACGTCTGCCACGAGTATTTCGACTTCAGCACCTCTCTCACGGCATCGAGCAGCCACATCCGCCAACCTCTCTTCCCTGCGTGCGACTAATACCAATGTATTCTCTTTCGACGCATAATGAAGCGCCAACGCTTCCCCCAAACCGCTGCTGGCTCCTGTGATGACTATGCGCATTAAAACCCGCTTATCATAAAATCGATAGCTGCAATGATCTCACTTCTATATTCACTCAATGAAATAATTCTTTCACCTAAATACATCTGCTCAACCCCCGCCATTTCCTGAGTCATTAACACTACCTCTTTGCCTTCAATCACGAATATCGGATTGAGATGTCTAAGCGCTTTTGCTTTGGATGAGAACGGTATCACCACTCGGGTGGAAAGATGGCTTAATAGCTCCGCTTGAATATCGATGAGATAGGGGATTTCTTCAGATGTCAGCAGATTACGGTTACGATACACATCAAACTGTGCCATTAGAATCGTCTTAAACCGTGACTAAATACACCTCTTCGCTCGATAGTTCGGTTGTAATCTTCTATCGCTTCACGGTTCTCTTCGAGCCACAACTCTTCTTTTCGCCGTGCCACTTTATCGGCTAACGTCTCTTCAAGCGACTGTGATAGATTGATACCCAGTTCTTTTGCTTGCTGCAGAAGCTCACTGTTAATACTTAGATTCGCCGCTTTTTTAGGGGCATTCGGATTATAGATTGCCGCCATTACATTCTCCATGCGCATGATATATACGCATTATATCATCACTTTCTCAGAAAATGGCAATTGATGATAAAAGGCAAACAATTGAACTTTGTTTTGTTATAACTTGATATAATTTATGTATTTTGATCTGAACAATAATACCATAGAAGGCATCCTGAATGAAAAAGTTATTAAGTCTATTGTTGATCCTTATAAATTTTATATAGAAAATGGTAGCTCACATTGATTACTAATTCGTTTGTGAATCCATCCCATTTTTATAGACTGGATCCCGTATCAAGTACGGGATTACAAGAGGGGACGACGCAAGCCAAAACCCGCTATAATTTCACAATGAATGAAACACTAAAAATCGGGGAAATCAATATCCTCGTTATCGACCGGGACACGACACCCGGACTTTTTTTACGCGCGTTGGATGAGAGCGATATTTTGTTGCCGAATCAATACGTAACAGACGCTATGCATATCGGCGATACGATAGATGTGTTTGTCTACACCGACAGCGAAGACCGCCCTGTTGCGACAACCGTAATGCCTAAAGCGATGCTGGGTGAAATTGCATTTGTCGAAGTAGTTGATACCACCCCTATCGGTGCATTTGTTAACTGGGGATTGCCGAAAGACCTTTTTGTTCCCCGAACCCTTCAGAAACGGCCATTTGTCGTCGGAGAAAAGCGGCTTGTGCGTGTTATCCTCGATGAACAGACCAACCGACTTGTGGGAACCGAAAAAATCAGCGGGGCGTTGATTGATGCTCCCAAAACGTTTTATCCAAATACTCCGGTCTCCTTTATGATCATCGCTAAAACACCGTTGGGATACAAAGCCATCGTTGATCATAAATACGAAGGGATGATTTACAGCAATGAAATTTTTGAATCCGTACGGGTCGGCGAAATCAAAAATGGTTTTGTCAAACAGCGTCGCGAGGATGGCAAACTTGATTTGTCGCTTCAAATGATCGGCAAAGCCAAATCGGGAAATGCCGCCAATAAAATTCATGAAATGCTCCAAAAAAACGGCGGAATGCTTCCTTATAACTATAAAAGTGATCCGGAGTCCATTCAGCGTATCTTTGGACTCAGTAAAAAGAATTTTAAAAGCGCCCTGACGGAGTTGACTTCCGCCGGTAAAATTATTGTCAAGGAGAATGGAATTTATGGGATATAGACCTCGAAAAAGCCCTTTTACCCATCTGAAAGCACGCAATCTATCGTATAGTGAAAACGATCAAACCTTCACCCTTATCAGTTTTAATCGCGATACGATGACACTCGAGATGCACATCACCGATGGTAAATCCGAAAAAACGCTTACCGATTTTCCGTTTGCCCACCTTCCCAAAAAGATCAAGCAAGAACTCAATCCGCTATAATTGCGGCATACTATTACAAAAGGGGCTACATGTCACAGTTTACAAATATTACCATCGATAAGAGAGCCAATGTCTATTTTGACGGAAATGTTACGAGCCGTACCCTCCATTTTACCGACGGTACCGTCAAAACGCTGGGGATTATGAATCCAGGCGAATATACCTTCGGAACGGGGGATAAAGAGATCATGGAGATAATGAGCGGAGAAATGGAGATTCAGCTTCCGGGTTCAGAAGAGTGGATCACGATAGTGGGACCTCAATCATTCGAAGTCCCTGCAAACAGCTCTTTTAATCTTAAAGTGAAAACGCTTAGCGATTATTGTTGCAGTTATATTAAATAATTTACACTTTTTCAACCATCAGTGTCGAATTTCGACACTGTTCTCATCAACCCACCCGTTTTTTTGGTACGCTTTCCATTTCCCGTTCATTACTATTCCGCTGATTTTATAAGAGTCCCCTTTTTTCTCTTTTGTTGTTAATACGTTCCCTTTCTTCATGCTACTGCATTCCCCTTCGTTCTTGTATTGGGTGCATACCCTGCATTCCTCTTTGCAAATCAGCGTTAAAGGGGAAATAACTATTTCATTCTCAACCATGGGGGTCATCTGTACCTGCGATCCATCCGTTCTCTCGTCTTGCTTATCCGTGATTTCCTGATCGATCAATTTTAAAAGCAATGTGCGAGCTTCCTTATCTCCTTGCTTTGCGGCAAGCCCCAGCCACATGATCGCAAATGCGTCACTTTGTTCTACCCCCCGTCCGGTAGCGTATAAAATCCCGAGATTGTATTGACTGTCAATATACCCCTGAAGTGCAGACTTTTTGTACCATTGCGCAGCTTGCGATGCGTTAGCCTCTACCCCCAGCCCTCGCTCATACATCACGCCGGTCTGGTACTGTGCCACCCTATCTCCTCTAAGGGCATCCGTATAGCGTTTCCAAACAATATCATTATTTTTGCTTTCATCCCTTTTTTGCAAATAGACTTCTGCCTTGCTACTCTCCGTCAAACACAGAATGAATATGATGATTGCTGTCCACTTTTTCATGAGGCTTCCTCCTTCAACTCACTGATATTTCCCACTATTCGGGCATATTCCATAAAGCTAAAGCTCCCTATGGTTCCCTTTCTAAAAAACGTCCATGCGTCCTGCTGTTCATTTAACAGATAAAAATTTTATATTATACCTTCATAATTACGGTAGGGGTTATTGTGATGAAGATTTGCGGAGGTGTACGAAGCGGGTGAAATGATTATTCTTTTTTGTTGGCTTAAAGCACCGGGGCTATCGATAACTATCAAAAATTCGCCACCTGCAAAAGCAGGGGTGAATTATTTGTAGCGATAGGTAATTCGCCCTTTATCGAGACTGTAAGGGGTTAATTCGATTTTCACTGTATCTCCGGGGAGAATTTTAATATAATGCATTCGCATTTTTCCTGCGATGTGACACAATATTACATGTCCGTTTGGCAACTCAACACGAAACGTTGCGTTTGGTAGTGCCTCAATAATCTTTCCGTCAACTTCAATGACATCATCTTTTGCCATAATGATCCTTTTTACGCGATTGATAATATTTCAGCTCTACCGTTGATAATCGCAACCGTATGCTCATAATGAGAGCCTCTCAGCCCATCCGTACTAACTACATCCCAGCCATTTGACAAGATTCTGGAAGTCCCCTCTTTTTGACAAATCATCGGCTCCAGACAAAAAACCATCCCATTTTTGATTTTTGGTCCCGCTTTAGCATTCGGGCCATCCATATAATTTGGTATCTCCGGCTCTTCATGCGGCTTTTTTCCGATTCCGTGACCGCAGAACCCTCTTAAAGGAACGAAGCCGCGCCCTTTAATGAACTGCTCGATCTCATACGAAAGTTCTTTAAAACGCATACCGTCTCGGATAATATCGATTGCAAAATAGAGGGCATCTTTTGCACAAGCGATTAATGCTTCATCCTCTGGAGTGATTTTTCCCACTCCGACCGATATCGCAGCATCGCCGAAATAGCCCTCTTTTTGTGTTCCCACATCATAACCGACGATATCGCCCTCTTGAAGAACATAATCGGTTGGGATTCCATGTATGATCACATCATTGACAGAGGTACAGACAGCACTGGGAAAACCGTAAAGACCTTTAAAAGAGGGCTTTGCGCCAAGGCTTCGGATATGTTCCTCACCCATAGCGTCAAGTTCTTTTAACGTGATCCCAGGTTTAGTATGTTGGGCCAATAACTCTAGCGTCGAGCCGACGATTTTATTCGCAGCCCGAAGCTTTGCTATTTCATCGTTTTTGCGTAGCGCAATCGCCATTTTTAAAGGCCAACCGCACTAAGGGTTTGATATTTGCTCATGTAAATCTGAGCTTCAATCCGACGCATCGTATCCAACGCAACCTGAACAACGATCAAAACTGCCGTCCCTCCGAAGAAGAAAGGGACGCCCATGGCTTTAACCGCTACCCACGGAAGAGTCGCAATCAAACCAAGGTATAACGCACCGGTAAAGGTTAACCGGCTCGCAGTTTCATTCAGGAACTCTTTGGTTGAATCACCCGGGCGCACTCCCGGAATAAAGCCACCTTGTCGTTTTAAATTATCGGCGATATCTTTTGCATTAAAAACAATCGATGCATAAAAATAGGCAAAGAATACAACAAACAAAAAGGTCAAAAAGTTAAAGAAATAGTGATGCGGGTTCAAGACATCCGCCACCGATTGGACCATCGGATTCGTACTGCTTGAGAGTACCGTCATCGGAAACATCAAAATTGCTGAAGCGAAAATGACCGGAATGACTCCCGCAAGGTTTACTTTAACCGGAATATAATTCATAACCCGTTTATTCTGATTTTGAAGCATCGTTTTTTTCGCATACGTCACGGGAATACGGCGCTCCCCGAGTTCAACGTAAATAATCACAAGAATTGTCGCAACCACCAAGGCCACAATAGCCAATACCGCCAGAAAACTCATTGCTCCGGTATTGACCATCGTAATAGCCTGAGAAATCGCACTCGGGATTGCCGAAACGATACCTGCAAAAATAATCAGCGAAACACCGTTGCCGATCCCGCTCTGAGTAATTTGTTCACCAATCCACATTAAGAGCATCGTACCTGCAAGCATGGAAACCGTTGCAAGGAGAACAAATGTCGAATGATCGACCAATATCGCACTACTGCCGTCTTTCCCGGTCATACTTTGCAATCCGACACTCACACCAATCGCTTGTACAATCGTAATGGCAATCGTTGCATATCGGATAATCTGCATGTATTTCACCATACCGTCACGCTCTTTTTTCATTTGCGCTAAATTTGGAAATGTAGCTGCCAGAAGTTCCATAATAATTGATGCGGTGATATAAGGCATGATACCAAGAGAGATGATAGAGAGGCGTTCTACGGCATTACCGCTAAACATATTAAATAGACCCAACGCGTCTGCTTGATGAGAATCAAAGAAAGAGGCAATTACGGCTGTGTCAACACCCGGTACCGGCACGTATGCCAGTAGACGGTATATAAAAAGAAAACCGATCGTTATTAAGATCTTGTTTACAAGTTGTTGGTTCATTAGTTACCAGTAGTTGTAACGTTTTCATCTTTGATTTTAGATGCTAAATCTTTAGCGCTTGCGCCGACAAGTTTAACACTTGTGCATGACTTTTTAAGTCGATGTACACTACGAATAGTTTCCATCGTGATCTCTTCGAGTGCTGCAACTTCCGTTACGCGCTCAACATTGATCACATACGGTTTAATCACACGTGATTGAAAACCGATTTTCGGCAAACGGCGTGCAAGTGGCTGTTGTCCACCCTCAAAGTTACGCTTTTCGTTGTAACCTTTACGCGCTTTTTGACCTTTGTGTCCTTTACCGGCAGTTTTACCGGTACCACTCCCCTGGCCGCGGCCAAGACGTTTTTTGTTGTGGGTTGACCCCTCAGCAGGTGTAAGATTTTCTAGTGCCATACCTTATCCTTTGATACGCGAAAGCGCATCGATAGTTGCGCGAACCACAGTATTTGGATTGTTTGAACCCAAAGACTTCGTTAGGATATCCTGGATTCCCGCAAGTTCAAGTACCGGACGGGTAGCGCCACCGGCGATAACCCCGGTACCTTCAGATGCAGGCTTAAGCAAAATGCGGCTTGCATTGTATTTAACTTCGATATCGTGAGCGATTGTCGTCCCTTTGATCTTAACTTCTGTAAGATTTTTGAACGCTTCGTCAACCGCTTTACGGATAGCATCGGGAACCTCTTTGGCTTTACCGACACCGTAACCGACAGTCCCTTTTTTGTTACCTACGACCACAAGAGCCGTAAAGCGGAAACGACGTCCACCCTTTACAACTTTTGTAACACGACCGA
>JAQULP010000030.1 GCA_028718525.1 Sulfuricurvum sp.
GGGTGTCCACCTACAAAGGGATTTTTATTCCCATGCGTTTTAAAAGTAGCTTAAATGCATTATAGATGGGTTATGCCAATAGCTGTCTAATTGACGTATGTGCAGGCATTCTCATCGCTTCAACTGCAAAATTAATCTCTTTTGCGATCGTTGCAACATCGATCTTCCATTCAGGAATATTGTACCGTTCAGCTCTTTTTCCATCATTCAACCATTTTAACGCTTCGCTCAAATGCCATAGTGATGTATTGCCTGAATGGATCGGCATCGGTGCTTCAGTCGACGCAAATATTTTAAGAACGTTTTGACGAGAACATCCGATGGTTTCAGCAATATCAGAGACTCCCGCAAAATCTGGCTTCGCTTCCATTAGTGATGCAGTAGGGATTGCTTTTTTGACATCTTTTATGGCACTCTCAAATGCTTCTGCCGCACTGGCTGCTTCACGTGTAAAAGATAGACCGATAACACCACTTTTACCGCTTCCAATCAAAGCATCATCGCATCCGGCTTCATAGAGTCGATCGATGAGATCATTCATCTCTTCGTTAGAATTTACTTTGAACAAAAGTTCGAATTCGTATTCACGCATCAAAATCTCCTTTATTTTCATTATCCTCTTTGGCTTTAATACAGCCATCTACATGCCTTTTTAAATCTCTTGCATGGTTCTGAGGATTTTTAGGCGTTGACCATATACTTATTTGGCAAAAGATCCCATTTCTGCAGGAGTTATCATTATAAGGACATAAAAGTAATCCCCATGCATGAGTTTTGCCAGTTCTCTTTTTCACTGTCCATCCAAGTTCTTCAGCATGAGCAATGGCAGCTTCAATATCCTTATCAGGATGTCTTGGTCTGTTTGACATAGTATTCCTTATATTCGTTAGTATATCGACAAAACTATTTAGTTGTCAAGTGACAACCTTTTATCTAATCTCATTTGCCAAAAAATACCTTATAGCGGTTATTGATATCGGTTTGTCGAGCTTGGTATTGATGATCTTTAAAACGCTACTCTGACTAACACCGATAGAAAGAAGACGAGTAATCTCTTCTTTATAGGGATCAAGTACTCGTGTTTTATTTTTAGCCCCCTTTGGCCGTCCCAAAACTTTTCCCATTGCACGAGCAGCTGAGAGCCCCTGTTTGGTTCGCTCACTGATGATTTCCCGCTCTGTTTGTGCAAAGTATCCATATATTGCAAGAAGTAAAGAGGAAAGTGCCTCATTCTGATTGGTTGAGAGCTCGGGCTGATTGGTAAAAATGAGTTTTATTTGATGTTGGTTGAATTCTTCGACTAAATTTAGTATTTCCAACATATTTCGTCCAAGTCGTGAAAGCTCAGTACAAATAAGAATATCGCCTTCACCCATCTTTTCTAACAGGATATCAATCTTTCGTTCTTTTTGACTTTTTTTGGAAGAGATTTCCAGTTCGATAAATTCATCGATCAGCATTTTATGCTGTTGCGCGTATTCGAGGATCTTGTGTTTTTGATTTTGCAAAGATTGTTGTTCCGTGCTAACTCGAATATAGCCAAAAATCATCACAAGCTCCTCTTTGCTATAAAATAGCTAATATTTAAATATTTTATCATATATTTGTATTTTATATTTGACCTTATTTATAGTTTACATTTATGTAAACAAATGGTCATTAAATTAGTAAAAAATTGAGGTCATTATGCCACTTATTCAAATCTTCAGCTATTCCCAGAAAAAAGAGTTCGAAACACCGCCTGTTTTAGATAACGATATAAGAAATGAAGTTTTTGCATTGCCAGATTTATTGCAACGTGAACTCGAAAACTTTGAAAGCGATGCAAACCGAACTTTTTTTATCGCGTTATATGGTTACTTCAAGTTAACAAGAATTTTTTATGAACCAGGTGCGATTATGCCTGAAGACATCGCTTATATCCAAAGCCGATATCTCTTTGAGCCATGCACATTGAATCCGCCCCACATAAAGACACGCATCCGTTATAAGAGGCTTATTCGCGATCACTTTGGCTATCAATCACCAGATGGCATACTTCAACAGAAACTGATAGACGCCGCTAATAAGTTCATTACACAGCTGCCAACACCAAAAGCACTTTTTTATGCATTGGTTGAATTGGCAGTCGGATATCGTTATGAAGTTCCATCCTATACCTTTCTCTCAAAAATTATCACCGATGCGATGAACCATCGTCGTAATGATATATTTGGTAGGCTCAAATCTTATTCAGCTCATGCTGCGTTGCAGCCGTTGGAACTGTTGATTCAAACAGATGAAACACTACCGGGACGCTATGTGCTATCGCGATTCAAAAAGTTTTCTCATTCGCTCAAACCTTCAAAGATCAAAGAGGAAGTTCACACATTTGAGACAATCCGAAATATTCACTCTTCACTTTCAACTATTATTTGTGATATCGGTCTTGAAGAGAATACTGCTCGTCACTACGCCCAGTGGGTTGAGAAAAGCGACATGCATCAGATACTTCGAAAAGCCAAGCACAAATGGCAGTTTGATCTGATTTGCTTTGTTGTTCATCAAACCAGGATGCGGAGTGATCAGCTTTGCGACATATTGGTCCAATCGGTTCAAAGTGCAAAGCTATCGGCTCTGCGTGAACACCAAAATGTTTATTTTCTTCAGCGCCAGTCTCGCTCTAAAGCATCCGCTGAAATCGCAGACTTAGTCAAAAACAGCCTAATCCCAAAATTGCACTCCATTCAAAAGACAATTGCTTCCAATATCGATACAGAAGAGAAGATTCGTCTCATTGGAGAGCAGGTTGAAGCGATGATTGCGGATGAAGAGGAGAAAAAGCCATATTTAGAAACCCACGAGGAACTTGAGGATCACACCGGTTATCATGCTATCCTCGAAATCCGCTCCCGTAAACTTCAGAATCGTGTATCAGATATCATCAAGGCTCTCGAATTTGATGAAAAAGAATCAGACAAATCGCTGATGAAGGCGATTACGCATTTCAGGACAACTGGTGCCAATATAACTACTAAGTTACCAATGGAGTTTTTGGGAGAGGAGGAGAGAAACTCTCTATTGCAAAGCAGTACGGACGAGCCGTTTCGGATATCGCTGTATAAAATGTTTCTCTTCATTGCCATTGCAGATGGGATCAAAGCAGGATCACTCAATCTCAAACACTCCTACCGCTACCGCGCATTTAACGATTATCTGATTAATATGGAAGAATATCATCAGTTTAAAGCTGATTATCTCAAACAACATCATATGGAATCGTTGCATACTCATGAAAATATTCTAAAAGATCTCAAAGGTGAACTCGATGGGATTTATCGAAGCGTTAATAGCAATATTGTCAAGGGGATTAATTCATTTTTTCACGCGCGTGGAGACGGTTCTTATATGGTTCACACCCCAAAGTTGGAGAAAAAAGAGGAGGATGAGGGAATCGGTATATATCTACCAAAAGAGAAATTCACACCTCTCATTGATGTGCTTCGTCAGATTGATCGTTTATCAATCTACAGTGCGAAATTCCTCCATCATACACGGACACTGCATCACCGTTCTCCTAAATCCAATGCACTGTACGCCTCCATCATCGGTTACGGCTGCAATATCAGCATCCCGAAAATGGCAAAAATATCTAAAGGGATATCAGCACATGATATTGATCATATCCGCACTTGGTATCTATCTCCCGATATGCTCCAAGAAGCCAATGATGCGGTGCTCGCCTTTACAGAAAGCCTTGACGTGCCCATGTTGTTTCGATCAAACCCCCATAAAAACCATACTGCCAGCGATGGACAAAAATTTAATCTCAGCGTCGATTCACTCAATTCAGGACATTCATTCAAATATTTCGGGTTAGGAAGAGGATCGACTCGATATACCTTTTCAGATGAATCCGGGCGGTTATTCTATACAACTGTCATCAATGCAAGTGAGCGTGAAGCGGCTTATGTTATTGATGGACTGATGCATCAGGAGGTGATTCAAAGTGATATCCACTCCACTGATACATTCGGATACAGTGAGATAATTTTCGCGTTGACCCATTTGCTTGGATTTATGTTTGCACCACGGATCAAGAATTTCAAGGACCAGCAACTCTATGCGTTCGAGCCTAAAAAACTTTATCGAGATAACGGCTATACACTTCTGCCGGTTAAGCAAATAAATTCTCAAATCATTGAAGAGCAGTGGGAACAAATACTTCGATTGGTTCTTACCATAAAGGAGCGTAGAGTCAGTGCATCTCAACTGCTCAAACGGCTGACATCATATTCGCGTAAACATAAACTCTATCAGGCTCTCAGAGAGTTCGGGCGTATCATCAAGACACGATTTCTACTCACTTACATTGACGACGTGTCCTTGCGACAGCAGATCGAAAAGCAATTGAACAAAGTCGAGAACGCCAACAAATTCTCCAGAGCGGTTTTTTTTGGTAACAGCGGTGAATATTTCTATGCCACTAAAGAAGAGCAGGATATTGCCAGCAATGCGCTGCGGCTGATTCAAAACTCGATCATCTGCTGGAACTATCTCTATTTTTCAAACCTGCTGACCAAAGAAAAAGATCCGGAACAGCAAAGCAAAATCGTCAATGCCCTCAAAAACGGCTCTATAGTACACTGGCAGCATATCAACTTTTACGGGGAGTACGATTTTACTGAAAAACCAATTGAGGATGAATTCGATATGGAAGCGATAAAAGCCTTATCAGTATAACTGACTGTTACAGAAATGGAAAAACGATTTGTAGAGGCTTGTAGAACGAATTTAAGCAAACTTTAAAACGCATGGGAATAAAAATCCCTTTGTAGGCGGACTCCCAAT
>JAQULP010000031.1 GCA_028718525.1 Sulfuricurvum sp.
CATAAGGTCAACGTCTCGAGTATGTCCCGAACCGTTTAACCTACTTAGTTTTCAATGATCGCAAACTCAAACTCAAAGCTTAAACTCAAAGCCTCTCATCGTTTGTGGACGGGAATTATAGGGGAATTCATAATAAATGTCAAGACATTTTCGCACTAACCTGTAAATTTAGAGAAATTGTTGAGCAAAGCAGTATTGTATTTACATCTTCATTAATTAATGTATATAGTTATTGCAATTACCAACCAATGGTTAATCGAACTTCTGTATAATCGCTTTTATATTATTCTACTATAAGGAAAAAGCCATGGCTTTATATGATCGAGAATACGCACGGGAAGGTGCTTTTGGCTACGAGAGCGCTAGTCGAAACGAGGCGCAAATCGTATCATTTGTCAAAGAGACCTATAAATTGTTTGCCGCATCTATGCTGGCGGGCGGTGTAGGCGCTTATGTAGGGATGCCTTTTGCAGGCATCGTTGCCGCTAATTACTGGTGGATTGCAATCCCGTGGATGCTCTTTGGAATGTTCGGTCTTCAAATGATTAAAAACAAACCGGGCGTTAATATGATCGGATTGTTTGGTTTTACATTTGCAAGCGGTGTGATCATCACTCCCCTTCTTAGCCATATCCTCGGAATGGCTGGTGGTGCTACCATTGTTGGAAATGCATTTTTTATGACAGCGGCATTGTTCGGAGGTCTGAGTTTCTTTGCTATTAAAAGTGCAAAAGATTTTACGACATGGACAAAGCCGATCATGATCGCTTTTCTTATCATTATGGTCGTATCGCTGATTAATGTATTTGTTTTGAAAAGCCCGTTACTGCATGTTGCGATTCAAGCCGTTTTCTTGCTTGTCATCAGTGTTATGGTTTTGATTGATACCCAAAACGTAATCCGCGGCGCCTATGAAACACCAATGGATGGCGCAATTGCCCTCTACCTTGATTTTTTCAACCTCTTTATCACGTTGCTCCAAATCTTCGGGATTTTTGGTGGCAGCAGTGACGACTAATATCCTCCCCCCGGAACTTTACCGGGCGGTGGATGCCAATCTCAACCGTCTAAAAGAGGGTATCCGTGTTATCGAAGATTATGCACGATATATCCGCAATGATAAGACTCTTTCTTCTAAACTCAAAACGCTTCGTCATCAATGTCGCATCGAACCGCTCGAATTGCTTCTCGCATCACGGGACAGTATAAATGATGTTTTACGCCCAACAACCGAAAGTGAAATGAATCGAACCGATTTACGCAGTATTTTAATTGCAAATTATAAGCGGGGGCAAGAATCCTCACGTGTTTTGGAAGAACTTTATAAGATTATAGACCCGGCCATGAGTGAACGGTTCAAACAGATCCGCTATGAGCTGTATACACTGGAAAAAGAGAGTTTACTCACCTAAAACGGAGAACTGCTTTCGTTTCACTTAGGACCAATCCCTCCGAAATCTCTTTTATACAAAAAGGACAATTCAGTGACGGCAATCGTCGTCGTTACAATGTTTTTGAGATTCAAGATACTCATCGCTCAAATGGAGATTTGAACACGAATCCAGTAATCCATAAAGTTCCATTTCATGTCCTGTCAGATGACGAATCGTAGCTCCTTCTTTGTCAATAAATACAAATATTTCATTCTTATGCTCATTTTTTTTAATATGTTGGGAAAAAATAACATATTCAGCATTTTGAAGCTCCGGAAAACGGCCACAAGATGCGATAAATTTTTCACATTCACGATTAATCTTTTTAATTTCCAAGAATTCAGACTGGATCGCTTCAACCAGTACCGGCATCAAATTCGGTATCACTTCGTGTAAATTGGCGTATTTTTCGATTCCGTGCATCTAAATCCCCTTTAAATTTATTCTGTATTGTACTTAGAATTTTTATTAGTATAGCGCTTTTTATTTACGATATGATTATAAAATTGTTCAAATTGATGATAATGCTCTTGTTTGCCAAAGTGCAGTACAATCATTACAAAATAAAAGGAAAATTATGGACCACAAAGCCAATAAAAAGGCGCTTTACGATGCGGCAGACCAATTTATCGCCATGGCAAATGCCATTTCGCAGCAAGATACGTCTGGGTTGGCGGGGACAGCCATTCGCTACGCTGCGGCACGATACAGTGCATTCGAAGCATCCCGAATGACCTCTGATCTCGCAATGGACAAAGTAAAAATGCAAGAGCTCTTTACCAAAGATTTTTACAAAATGATGGATGAGCATCTCGACGCTTATATCGATCATCTGGCTACACTGCAAAACGATAAAGGGTAAATTTGTTAAAATTCCCTAAATGATCGAAAAGGGATTCATGCATACATTGGCACAACTGCGTTCAGGCAAGCTGAAAGGGATCGAACGTCTAACTATCTCGGAAAAACTCACCTCGTTTCCCGAAGAGATATTTGAATTGGCCGATACTCTGGAAATTCTCGATTTAAGTAATAACCTCCTTTCAGATCTGCCTGAAGATATGAGTAAGCTAAAAAAGCTGAAAATTGCTTTTTTTTCCAACAATCGCTTTACCTCCCTCCCTTCGTCTCTCAAAGGGTGTGAAAATCTCACTATGCTAGGTTTTAAATCAA